>JALYRX010000054.1 GCA_030855105.1 Bacteroidota bacterium
CTCTTCTGCCGGGTGAGGAGTTGAAATTTTTGCAGCCATTGTGAAATAATTTCCGGCAATTTTTCACCAGCGGGAGAGTTTTCTTTGCCAAGCTTTCTTTTGCTCTTTCAAAAGAAAGCGGATTTAATCAAAAACTTATATCTAAAATTTAAAAACGTTTTGACAGAGTTGCTTATGATTGGATGACCCAGAGGGTACCCCCCGCTAAGGAACACGAGGGAATGACAGATAGGAAAAGATAGCAATTGTAAATATTAATAAGGGTGTATATTGAAATTAAATTCCACAGTAAGTCATATAGAATCTAATTATTTTATAAAGCGGCACTATCCATAAATCTTTTCACTTCTTTACAAATCATTTCAATCACATCGCTCTCTTTCATATTAAATTCTTTTGGTACATGAAACGAATGATCAGCTCCTTCAATGATAAACAGTTCAGCTTTTTTGCCAATTTTTTTGCAAACCGGTTTAAGCAATTCCAAAGAAGCTAGAGCATCTCTTGTTCCCTGAAGAAATAACATCGGTATATTTACTTTGTAAAGATGTTCTGCTCTTTCATTTGACGGTTTACCCGGAGCATGTAATGGAAATCCGAAAAAAACAATTCCCTTTATATTTGTCAGTACCCCTTCTGATGCTGCTGTGGAAGTCATTCTTCCGCCGAAAGATTTTCCTCCTGCAAATACCGGAATCTTTGGAAAAAGTTTAGATGCTTTTTCCAATGCAGAACTTATTGCTGCAATGCATACAGGTTTTGTGTCAGGCATTTTTTTCCCTTTTTCCATGTAAGGAAAATTAAACCTTAATGTAGCTATACCTTTTTCTGCCAGCGAAAGCGAAACCTGCTCCATAAATTTATTATTCATTCCTGCGCCGGCACCGTGAGCGAACACAAGTAAATATTCTGTATTGCCCTGTGAATAGAGCAAGGCGCTTACATCTCCAATGCTTTTTGAAATATTAATTCGCAGAGATTTTTTTGTTAATTTAAAAGCCATAATTTTGTTGGTATCAATTTTTTTATTAAACGGAAACAAAGATATTGAATTTAGTTTTAAATATCAGGACGGAAAAACCCGATTGAATTTGTACAGAAGATTCCGAGAAATTTAGTCATCATTACTCAGTCTTTCAAAAGTTTTCATAAATGAAAACTTGGAATTTTTAATAAATATAATTGCCACGAGCTGACACGCATGTGATTTATTCATAATATTTTTTTCGCCGCCGGAAAATCAATTACATTCATTTAGTCCTGTTCATCCTAAATGGAAGTTGGCTGATGAGCCGCATCCTGCAGAGGAAGAACTTTCTTTTCACTTTAAAATTCATTGTAACAAAGAAATTTTTGCAGTTGCCAATGCTGATAATTTTTTAACGGCAATTTATCACGGGACCTGCCTGCTGCAGGCAGGCGGGTTGTATTTAAAAATATACTTTATATTTTGATTTTTATTTAGAATTAAACTTTATTTTTACTTTTGAAAACGTTTTGGATGCTAATGTAAATACGAAAAACTTCAAGAGTTAAATGTGTTTTTTCTTATAGAGTTTTGTGTTAATTTGCAATCCCTGTTTAATTAAAAATATAATAGCATTAACTTCCAATTTCAATTTTTAACAAGCAAATATTTAAGATTTTAAATCTATCTAAATGAAAAAAATTAAATTTCATCTTACTTTTCTTCTTTTTTATGTTGCAGTATTTTTATTCACTTCTTTAATTCCTTTAAATACAATTTCTTCTTTTAATAAAACTGATAAAGACAAAAACTGCTATGATCAGTCTGATCATAAAGTAAGTTTTATTGAGGTTGAAAAAGGTATAAAGCTGGAAGTACTGGACTGGGGCGGGAGCGGTGAATATCTTGTAATGCTTACGGGTCTCGGAGATAATGCTCACGTATTTGATCACTTTGCTTATCAGTTCACTGATCTGTTTCATGTTATCGGCATAACTCGCAGGGGTTTTGGAATGTCGGATAAGCCGGATACCGGATACAGTGAAGAAAGAAGAGTTCATGATATCCTGAGTATACTCGATAATCTTGGAATACAATCCGCTATATTTGCGGGGCATTCAATCGCGGGTGGAGAATTATCACAGCTTGGTATCTTTCATAAAGACCGTGTAAAAAAACTAATTTATATGGATGCGGCGCCGGATTTTGGTCAGCATAAATTTCTTGACCAGCCGCCGGGGGTTGAATATACTCAGGAAGATCTTGTTTCCGTTGAAAGATTTATTGCTGCAACAGTTAGAATGTACGGATACCGCGAACCGAATGCGGCGATTTGTAATGGTTATACAATAGGAAATAACGGCGAGATAGTAGATTTCAAGTCGCCTCCTGAAGTTTCCGCTCAGATTATAAAAAGTGCTGAAGATAAAGATTTTACTAAAATAGATGTTCCTGTGCTTGCCTTCTTCGATGAATTTAAAGATGAGTATCGTCTACCATTTTTTTATTATTTGGATTCTACAAAACAAACGGAATTCCTTCAGGCATGGTATCCTCTTGTACAATGGCAGCAGGAGTTGATCAAGCGTTTCAGCGACGATGTAAAAAATATAGAAGTAATTAAGATGCAGGAAGCATATCATTATATTTATCTCAACAGAGAGTCGGATGTAGCCAGAGCGATGAGAAAGTTTTTGGGAGCGAAGTAAAACTGCCTGAATCACAGATTACACAGATTACATAGATTACAAGATTTCATAGATTACATAGATTAATTGATTTTGCGGATTTTCTCTGACGTCGGTAAATTAAACAAAGGGTTCACCCGCCTGCGTCGGGCAGACTTTCTTTTAGAGTTAGCACGAATTACTTTAGTGGAAAAATGAACTTCATGAAAAGAAAGGAGCTCTGGAATTCAAATTTCAAAAATGAAATTTACAAGCACTACATTGCTTTAGATTGGTCAATCGATAAATAAATTGCAAACTTTGGACATCAATGGTGGCGAAAAATAGTTGGGCTTGAGTAAATTACATTTCAATATTGTATTATCCCAAATTGTTCATTAGGAAATTTAGAACCTTTTAACACAAAGCCCACAAAGACTTTACACCCGCCTGTAATTGCGGAGATGACTCTCAAGTTAAGTATGATCGGGCAGGCAAAGTTCACAAAGAATTATTTCTTACATCTATTTATTTTGCTCAGTCCCTTTGTGTTCTTCGTGGTTAAATCATTAATGAACAATCCAGGTTTACATTGATAATAATTTATGGAAATTATTCCTGAATGAAGTTGATCTTTAGTTAGTTAAACTAACTCAACCAATTCAACCACTAACTTATTCTTAATATTCTTCGTAAGACAAATTAGTTTTTACAAAAATTAATTGTATATCACAAGTTAATTTGCAAAATAAAATTAAAATCATTAATTTATTATAAAATTTTCCTCAAATAATAATCACACTTACGATCAAATTCTACTTTACTTTTACTTTTTAGAACTGTCATAAATTTATTTTTGAATTTCCTTGATAATGAGTTTTCAATTTTGAGTAAATTCCGTATGTACTCCTTTATTTCCAAATCTGAAAGTTTTAATTTAACGTACTTAAATTTATGCAAGAACAAATTTAACAACATAATTAAATCACACCTGAATTATTTTAAAATTATCAGGACATCATAAATTAATATCAAATGAACAAAAAACATGGCATCAAAAAAACCAAACATCCTGATTTTGTGGGGTGATGATATTGGTTACTGGAACATAAGTCATTACAGTAAGGGAATGATGGGTTACCAAACACCAAATATTGACAGAGTCGGACTCGAAGGAGTAACCTTTACAGATTGGTACGGGCAACAAAGTTGTACAGCAGGCCGCGCTGCTTTTATTACAGGACAGAACCCGGTGCGTACTGGCATGACAAAAGTTGGTATGCCCGGCGCAACAGTAGGACTTCTCCCGGATGATCCAACAATTGCCGAGCTGCTGAAACCAATGGGTTACGCTACAGGCCAGTTCGGAAAAAATCACCTTGGTGACAGGAATGAATTTC
Source organism: Bacteroidota bacterium (assembly GCA_030855105.1). Lineage (GTDB taxonomy): Bacteria > Bacteroidota > Ignavibacteria > Tepidaquicellales > Tepidaquicellaceae > JAGPCH01. Next base: position 4,035 of record JALYRX010000054.1, read on the forward strand.
TCCCGACTGTACACGGCTTCGATGAATTCTTTGGTAATCTTTATCACCTGAATGCAGAAGAAGAACCGGAACTTCCGGACTATCCGAAAGACGCTGCTTTTAAAGAAAAATTCGGACCACGCGGAGTTCTGCATTGTGTAGCTACAGATAAGGACGATGCTACCGTTGACGCACGCTTTGGAAAGGTTGGTAAACAAACAGTTAAAGATACAGGACCACTTACCATTAAGAGAATGGAAACCATTGACGAAGAAATTACTACAGCTGCTCTTGACTGGATGGAGAAACAGGCTAAGGCTGATCAGCCTTTCTTCCTGTGGTATAACTCGACAGCAATGCATTTCAGAACACATCTTGCAGAGAAGAACAGAGGCAAGAGCGGGCAGGACGACTACAGTGACAGAATGGTTACTCATGACGAGCAAATAGGAATGATGCTTGACAAGCTTGATGAACTTGGAATTGCTGATAATACAATTGTCATGTATTCGACTGATAATGGACCTGAGAATGACACATGGCCGGATGGCGCAAACACACCTTTCCGCAGTCAGAAAGATACGAACTGGGAAGGCGGATGGAGAGTTCCTTGTATGATGCGCTGGCCCGGTAAGATCAAAGCCGGAACTGTACTTAATGGAATTGGAAGTCATCAGGATATGCTGCCTACTCTGCTTAATATTGCAGGTGATTCTGATGTAAGTCAAAAACTTCTCACGGGATATAAAGTTGGTGACATGAAATATAAGGTTCATATTGATGGTTTAAACATGGTGCCTTATCTAACAGGTGAAGCAAAAGAAAGCCCGAGAAGTAATTTCTTTTATATGAGTGATGACGGTGATGTAATGGCTGTAAGGTTTGGAGACTGGAAGTGCCATTTGGCAATTCAGAGGGAGGATCAGATGAGAGTGTGGAGTGAACCACTGGTCAAGTTAAGAGTTCCGTATATGTTTAACCTTCGCCGAGATCCATTTGAGCGGGCTGAATATAATTCAAATACTTATCTTGACTGGACGATGAGTCATGCTTTCATTATGTATCAGATGCAGGAAGTAGTGGCTGAACAGATTGCAAATTTTGTAGCGTATCCACCTCGTCAGAAGGCGGCCTCGTTTAATCTTGATGCTCTGATGACGCAATTGTCATCACCTAAGTCCTAGTAAAACTAAACAGAGGTTTAGCAATATGATTTAAATAAATCACCCCGGATGACAATGAGTCAACCGGGGATTTTTTTAATTAAATAAATAAGTTTTTTTCAGAAGATGATAGATAATATGAGGCATGACATACACAATAAAAATGAAGATGAGCTGCGTCTCTTTTATGAAAAATATCCTTACCCTGAACCGGTTGAAGATCTTGATGACTATCGCAAACAATGGCAGGACAAGCACAAAAGAATTGCAGATTTTTATTTGTTCTGGCCGGATAAAACATTTAGTGAAGAGTACAATATACTGGTTGCGGGCTGCGGTACATCTCAGGCAGCAAAACATGCGATGCGACATCCCGAAGCGCGAGTCACCGGAATTGATTTTAACAGCACCGGTATTGATCATACAAATAAATTAAAAGATAAATACAATTTAACAAACCTGAATGTTATTCAGCTGTCAGTTGAAAATGTAAAAGAACTTGCAATGAGTTTCGATAAGATAATTTGTACGGGAGTGCTTCACCATCTTCCGGATCCTGAAGCAGGACTCAAAGCATTGCGCGAAGTTCTGAAGCCCGATGGTGCAATTCATCTGATGGTTTATGCTCCATATGGTAGGACAGGTATTTATATGATGCAGGAATTCTGCAGGTTACTGAGCATTCAGGCTGATGACACATCAATCAGGAAATTAATGAAGGCAATCAGCGGACTTCCGCCCGGACATCCTCTTGAAACATTAATTCGCAATGCCCCGGACTTTCAGCATGAGGCAGCCCTTGCTGATGCACTTCTCAATCCCCGTGACCGGGCATACTCTGTTCCGCAGTTGTTTGATTTTATCAAAAAAGCTGGAATGAAATTCGGGCGGTGGATAAAGCAGGCGCAGTATAGTTGCCACTGCGGCATATTGTCACAGCTACCCCAAGTTGAAGAAATATTAAAACTTTCTCTCGAGGAACAGTATGCTGCTGCAGAATTATTCCGGGGGACAATGGTCAGGCATAGCTTTGTTGCATATAGAAATGATCATCCCCGAAACAAAGAAATAAAATTTGATGATGATAATTGGATGGACTATATACCGGTTCGGTTACAGGATACTATATGCGTCTTTGAACAGCTGCCTGAAGGTGCAGCAGCAATACTATTTAACAAAACTCCATACCGGGATTTGTATATGCCTGTTAATACATCCGAAAAAAATCTTTATGATGCAATTGACGGAAATTGTATTGATAACATTATAAAAAAAACATTCCCGTCCTCAGACAGAAAATCAAATCTCGAGATTTCGCGAACTTTCTTTGAAAAGCTCTGGTGGTACGACCAGATAGTGTTTGATACAACAAAGAGCCTGGAGTAATTTCAATTATTGTAAACTGTAATTTGAAATTGTGCACACTTGTTTGTTGTTAGTTGTTGTTAGCTTCCCGTCGTCGATGCTATTTTATTAACTGCATTTTCCTGGTATCTGAAAAATCATGTGTTTCAATCCTATAAAAATATATTCCCGATGAATATTCCGAAGCGTCGAATTTTAATGAATAGCTTCCGGCTTTTTTAATCTCATCAAGCAAAGTTACTAATTTCCTCCCCAGAATATCATATACAGTTATATTTACAGGTGTTTTTTCGCCGGCGTTGCTGTTGCTCCTTCCACCAACGCCCTATGCATATTTTAGTATTTCTCTCTTTTCATTCTTAATTGATCAGCTATATCCCACTTGGTGTTTGTGTTCTAGAAGACTTCTACCTGATATAAAGCGCTTAAGATATGACTTACTTCTGCTGTTGGTTTATGGAGCGCCTGCATCAGGCGGTCATCGCCAACAGCGGCGTAGACCTCTGCCGGATGACTCAATGAATTTTCAAGTTTCCCTATAAAAGATGAATTGAATTATTTTTTGTAGTGATTTGTAATTTGAAATACTTCGGCTTTGCCTTCTGAGATAAAAAACAATGCTCTGTATTTTTGATCTATTCGAAATGAATAAATTCCACGCCATTGGGGTTGAAGAAGTTCAGTATTTAATGAAGGGTGTCTGATATCATTATCAAACAGTTTTATAACTTTATTCCATTTTTTTGTAAGGTTATGCTTATCAAGATATTGAAGTAAATCTTTTCTTAATGGTTTTAACTTCATTTATTTTTTTTGGAAAGAGATGACTTTTCTAATCCTGCTTTTAGGTCTGAAATAAATTCATCTGTATATAGATTTGTTTTCTTGAAATCCGATACTATTTCATTTACCGGATCATTTATTGCATTTTCAAAAATACTTTCTGCAAGTTTTTTGTATGCTTCAGCTTTTGATAACAGCTTTTTGTATTCAGATTTTGAAATTGTTACTGTGTCCATAATTTTTAATTTTCCCTTTGATAAAAATATGCTTAATAAAATATTTATTCAATAGATATAAGTTTTGTATAATTCTTCACACTTGAATATTTTTATCGTGTGGAGTAAAGACTTCCGTGTGATGCCCACATCCGTTCCAAAACGATTAGATTTAAATTAACCTGAGACGAAAAATTCTTTTATAAAAACCACATATCGCTTAATCCCTTCTTTCTTTTGAAAGACTCCCGATAGAGGCATTCGGGGACAGGCTCGAAAGAAGCAAAACCTGCCCGATGCCCGCCTGCTGCAGGCAGGCGGGTTGTTTTAAAACATTAAATATTGTTTCAAAAATAATAAAAAAATTAATTGAAATGACTTATTTCAAAAACGTTTTGGACTGCACTGACTCTTTTGTCATTTAATAAAATTAATTGTATGATTTGATTTTATTTCGTGTATATTATTAAATAATTAAATCCCAACTTGCTAATGATGCTTTATTCATTCAATTTTGTATTAATCTAAACTTAAACTTTACCTATGTCAAAAAATCCGAACAAAATCATTTTGCTAATCTTAATTTCAATTTGTTCTATAAGTTTTGCTCAGCAGGATTCTAAAGTTGCAGCATCTGCTGAATTTATAAATCCGGTTAAGACAGGTGAAAAGATTCCCTCTGTAAATCTCCGGAATATAAAAGGCGCTGTAGTTTCATTGGATTCAATTGTATCCTCAGCTCCAACCGTTCTGATTTTTTACCGCGGCGGCTGGTGTCCTTTTTGCAATGTTCAGTTATCCGGACTTCAAAAAATTGAAAACGATATAATAAATCTTGGATATCAGATCATTGCTGTTTCAAAAGATAAACCTGAAATGCTGTCAGCAACAATTGACAGTAATCAAATAAACTATACTTTACTTTCAGATAATGAAGGATCTGCTGCTAAGGAATTCGGAATTGCTTTTAAAGTTAGTGATGAATATATCACAAAACTAAAAAATTATAATATAGATCTCGAATCATCATCAGGCACCACAGATCATATTCTTCCCGTACCGGCTGTGTTTATACTTGATACATCAGGTAATATTAAATACGAATACATAAATCCGGATTACAAAATAAGACTTGACACTGAAGTATTACTTGAGAATATCAAGTCTCTTGCAAAATAAATTTTATTAAGTGATTTCTTTACGAGGATGCGGACAAAGGTAGTTTAAGCAAAGCTGATTTAAATAAAGTGCTTAATTTAATAAAGAAGAATCAACAGATATTAAAAGACTCTTTCAATAAAGTTAAACAAGGGAAAAAAGTAACTACAATAAAATTTAAATAACATGAAAACTGTGTTAAAAAATAAACTCATGAGTATTGAAAAAGTCCCTTTTGATTCTCCGGGTAAAATTACACTCAAATTAGAAGACGGAAGAATAATTATTACACCACTGAAATATTTCCCGGAAATACAAAAATTAAGTGTTGATAGAAGGAAAAAATATACAATCGTTGATGACAGAACAATTTTATTTTCTTATTCAAATTCAGTTTACCATCTTGAAGATTTTATAGGTTTAGAAAATAATTGGAAACAACGATAACAGCTTTGTAAAATTTATCAGGATGTAACGTATGGACTTTTCGGTTTTTTGTAAAAGCATAACCACTTAAGAAAATACAATCACCGCTTGATAAATTATTATGAATATACGCAATCCAAACATGTGGGAATCCGCTGTGAAAGAGTTAGATATACGCAAGGTTTGGATAATTTATTGCGTATATTTAATCGTTATGCGTCAACCTAAAACGACACCAACAGTTTAGTAAACGACAAGAATTAAAATGGCATTTTCACCAGACAACATAACAAAGAAGCATGTTCTTGATGCAGTCAAGAACATTGAAAGTGAGAACATTCAACTTGAACCTTCAACAGGATTTGATGTAGTCATTGACGGCAAACCATATCCACCCAAGGAAGTAATGAGGTATGCTCATGAGTTAATGAATGGAGAACATATTTGGGAACGAATTGGCGGAGAGCCAACAAACAAATATTTAATTGCTTTAGGTTTTGAAATTAAAAGCAAATCCGATTCATTGACGAATGAGCAACCAATCACAGGAAATATTTGGAAGTTAGGTTGCAATTGGGATAAGGGAAAGCCAAGTTTCTACAAAATAATTAAAGACAATGAAATCGTGATTGGAGTTGAAGAGAAAAAATATTCTGTTGGAGATTTAATTCTGATTACAGAAGGTTTTAACGCAATGTCAATTGCTAAAATTCTTCAATCACCGCAATTGTTAACAGACAACCAAAAATTCCAAGAACCTTTTGAAAAACTAAGTATTCCATTTGAAGATAGGATAAATATTTCATATGTTGAATGGTATGAGTTAGAAGAAACTGAAAGATTTACTTATCAACTTCAAGCGGGAATAAGAAAAATTCAAGATTCCAAAGTGAAACAAAAAGTAATTGACTTATGGAACAGCAGAAATTCTAACTATTGGATATTTCAAGGCAACCCAAATGATTTTGACTTTGAAACAGCGATAAGAGAAAATCTACTTGAAGAATGGACAGTATCAGCACACAAGGACAAAATAAAAGTTGGAGACAAAGTTATCTTGTGGATTTCAGGAAAGAAGTCAGGTTGCTATGCACTTGCTGAAATTACAAGTGAGCCAAAAATAATTTCTCAATCCAAAGCTTCGCACCTTTGGAAAACAGAGGACAAGAATCCTCTCAAAGCAGGAATTAAAATCACTCACAATTTAATTGACAATCCAATCACCCTTGAAGAAATTAAACGGAACAAAGATTTGTCGGAGTTGAAAGTCGGAAATCAAGGAACAAACTTTAGTGCTACAAAAAAAGAATACAATAAAATTTTGGAAATGGCACAGGACAAAAATATTCCCACAGAGGCAAGAGTGATTTACGCCTACTTAGTCAAATCAATGAGCCACAGAAATATTCAAAGAGAAATTTTGGAAAAGGAATCACCAGCAAGAGGCGGAGGTTTTTTAGCAATGCAAATCTTACACGACTATGAAATCAGAGACGACAAGAAAGGTGTTTTGCTAACAACAAATTTTGAATCTGAAATTATCAGTGCGAAAGGAAAATATTTGGAAGCGCTGAATCTTTTAAAGAAATATTATTCTGAATTATCAACGAACAATCAAATAGCGATGCAAGCAAAAAATATGATTCTTTATGGACCACCTGGAACAGGTAAGACATACAACAGCATTGACAAGGCAGTTGAAATTGCAACTGGTAAATCAGTATTTAATCACACCGAAAACAAAAAACAGTTCGATGAATTGCGTAAGCAGGGGCAAATTGAATTTTTAACTTTTCATCAAAATTATTCCTACGAAGATTTTGTTGTTGGACTTAGACCTGATGTTGAAAACGAACAGTTAAGATTCAGAACTAACAGAGGAATATTTTACGAAATCTCGAGAAGAGCAAGAGAAAATTATTATGCATCAAGAGAAAAAACAGCACTAGCAAGAAGCTTTGATGAGGTATTCAATGAAATAATCAAGCCCGTAGCTGAAGAAGGCAAAGGAGTTGAGATTATAATGGTGTCTGGAGTTAAGTATAGAATAACTGATGTATCCGACACTACTATTCATTTTGAAAAACCTTCTGGAGGAACTCAACATACTCTTAGTATTCAAACCTTAGAGGATGTTGTAAATGATGTTAAAGAAGTTACATCCGGATTGTCAGTTTATTATAATCCGTTAGCCAATATTATAAAAGAAAAAAGGAAACCAATTCAAGGCTCACAGAAAGAGGAAGAAAAAAGTTTTGTTTTAGTTATTGACGAAATTAATCGTGCAAATATTTCTAAAGTTTTTGGCGAATTGATTACGCTACTTGAGGATGATAAAAGATTAGGAGAAGAAAACGAAATAAAAATTACCCTGCCAAATGGAGAAAAAGAATTTGGCGTTCCGCCAAATCTTTACATCATTGGCACAATGAATACAGCGGACAAGTCAATTGCTTTAATTGATATTGCTTTGAGAAGAAGATTTGAGTTCATTGGCTATTATCCCGAATACGAAAACTTAAATGATGAAGAAGCTATTCTTCTTAAAAAAATCAACGAGACAATATTCAAAGAGAAAAAATCTGCCGACTATCTGATTGGGCATGCTTACTTTATGAAAGGACAAACGATTAAAACAGTTTTGCAAAACAAAGTTGTTCCTCTATTGATGGAATATTTTTCGGGTAAGACAGATATTGTTTCAAAAATATTTGTGGATACTTCTTGGAGTGTAACATACAACACGACAAATTTCATTTGGGATATTACTCCAAGATAAAATGATTTCACTTTTTGAATACGGAAAATGGGAGAGCATTAAAAACAAAAATGCTTTACACCAAATGTTGAAAGACATTTGGAAGCAACGCTTATTCGTTGACACGAATTCAGAATTAACAGAAGATGAAACTGACAATCACTATCAACCTTTCTTACAGTTTGACGACAACCAAATAAGAGCAAACAATTTTGTCGGCTTCATTCAAAATGGAGAAGAAGTAATTGAGATTTATCCGAAAGTATTTAGGCAGCATTTTGTAAATCCTTCCGAGAATGAAAAGATGTTGATGCTTCGTCACATCTTTTACTGGTTTAGTTATTGCAGGAAATGGAACTTTCCATTTAACCAAGCATCACTTGACACAATTGACATTGATGAATTTCCTGAACTAATAATTAACTTAATTGCTAATCAGTTTTTAGAAACCATTTCAAAACAACCTCTGACAATGTATCAAGAAGTTGAGGAAGCACTAAATACTCCAAGAGGTTCTATAAATTTCAAAAGATACATCTGTAGAAGTTTATCGCATGGAAATTTTCAAAACATAGAATGCGACTATGAACCTTTTCTATTTGACAATAAAGTAAACAGAGTAATTAAATATTGCTCAAGATTGCTGATGAAGCAAACTAAGTTTTCAGAAAATTTACGAATGCTTCAAGAGATTGTTTTTATATTAGACGAAGTTGAGGACTTGCATTGTACACTACACGACCTTGATAAAATTTCACTCAATACTTTCTTTGAAGATTATTCAGTTTTACTCGACAGTTGCAAACTTATTCTAAGCCAACAACTTTATTCAAGTAACACTTACGACCTTTCGCAATGGTGCTTGCTTTTCCCAATGGAATATATTTTTGAAGATTTCCTTGCAGGTTTTTTAGAAAACAAATTTTCTTTAGACTGGAATGTAGAATATCAAAAGTCAGACGAATATTTATCAAACAATCCGAAAGTATTTAACATGCAGCACGACATTTTTCTCACTTCAAGACATGGGACAATGAGGAAAGTAATTATTGACACGAAGTATAAAATTCGTTCAGACAATTTTAAAACAGACCCGAAGAAAGGAGTTGCACAATCCGACCTCTATCAAATGGTGAGTTACGCATTTAAGAGAGGTTGCACCGAGATTATTTTAGTTTACCCAAACTTATCAGACACGATAAACACAGCAGACAGTTTTGAAATAATCTCTGGTTTTGAAGGGGTTGACAAAGTAAATATTACTGCAATAGAAATCCCATTTTGGACAATGAATGATTTTAATGCAAAAGATTTTGATGACAAATTATTTAGAGTGATGGAAAATAATTTAAACAAGTTGCTCCAATGAAAAACCAATCACTTACAGACAATCAAGTAACGACTGAAAAAGCCAGAACTCATAACATCACTTACCCAAAAGGCGGGGGTCGTGTTTCCAAGACATTTTAGAGCTTAATGGAAGTTTAATTTTTCAAATCAGCTTTTTGTGAACAAAACCAATTTTCAAAAAACTTTTTAAAAAATAAATTATTATGAGAAAAATTATCGTCTTATCAATGATCACATTAGATGGAGTAATGCAGGCGCCTGGTGGACCTAAGGAAGATTCATCAGGTGGTTTCAAATATGGCGGTTGGGTTGCAACTTACGGTGATGAAGTTGGTGGTAAGGTCATGAAAAAACAGATGAAACCTGCAGACTATCTTTTGGGCAGAAAAACATTTGAGATTTGGGAAGACTACTGGCCTGAACATGCAGACTATTGGCCGGGTATCAATGATGGCACAAAATATGTCATGTCCAGGAACAGGAAAAGTCAGATTGGAAAAAATCAGTTTTCATAAAAAGTCTTGCAGATATTAAAAAGCTAAAAAAGTCAAAAGGTTGTGACATTCAAGTATGGGGCAGTAGTAAGCTCATTCAGCTGCTACTTAAAAATGATTTAGTTGACGAACTCTCGCTCAAAATTTACCCGTTGACTCTTGGTAAAGGAAAAAAGTTGTTTGACAACAGCCCGATTCCGGCAGCATTTAAATTAGCAGATAGTTTAGTTACAACAAGTGGAGTTATTATTGCAAATTATAAAAGAGCCGGAAAAGTCAAGACAACTACTGTTGGATCTTAAGGAGAAATAAAATGTTACCCAGATTAGTATTGTAACAAAACGACATTATAATATGAATAAACATTTTCTAAACAGGACCTATTGCAAGTCGTTCCAAATAATCGTTCAATATGTTAAACAACTTTTTGTACATCATGAATTATCTTTATCACAAAGTACCTAAAAATGTTCGGGGTAATGTACTATACCCGCTGAATACATTAAAAGAAATATACACTGATATTTACGAAAGCGAATAAAAAATTATGCCGGACGCGAGTCTATTATGCTTCATCGCATTCCGGTACTGGATTGTTTATGGAATGATGTTTTACATTTTTCTGCAGTTAATCCGAAAGAAATAAAGCAAGCGCTTCTTGAAGCAGGAAGAAATCCGGATTATAGTATGACTTGTTATCAGGTCGATCCGAAATTACTTACACCGGAAAATACGATCGTATATTTACATGCACACAAGAATATGAAGGACAAATTAAATAAAGAAAATTTTACGGCATATCATCCTGATGAAGTATCAAAATATTCATCAATGCCACAAGCGACTAAAGAGTACTACAATAGAATTATCGGAGAAGGTGGGAATCCATTATTATTTGCCTGGATTCCGCATATACTTTATAAAGGAACGCTCGATACTACATCTTTACCGATTGTTTCTGTTTAGCTCAATAATTTTCGCATAAAAGTCTTTATCCAAATTTTTGGAACACCAACAACTCCGAAAAAACTTGAAATGTTATTAGTGTAAGATTATTTTAGCCCGGTCATTCCTTAATAAAAAATAAAACGTGAAAATAAAATTACTATTAACAATCTCCATAATCGTTATTCACATAATTTCCGGACACTCAAAAGAACTCAAGGGTGATCTGAGTATAAAAATGTGAATGTGATAAATGTGATAGACGGAACTGTCTCCGGATCCATGGATATTGTCATTGTCAAAGACATGATTTCTGAAATTGTAAATCACGACAAGAGCACAACTTACAATGCAGGTGAAGTGATTAATGGCGAAGGTCAATACTTAATTCCCGGATTGTGGGACATGCATGTTCATTCGTGGTGGGCTTATGAAAATTTCTTTCCGATGCTGCTTGTAAACGGAGTAACAGGTGTCAGAGAAATGTGGGGAGATCAAAAAGAACTTGACAAAATCCGAAGCGGGATAAACAGTAGTGCTATAATGGGACCGGACATTATTAGTGCCGGAGCAATTATAGACGGTGACCCTCCTTTGTGGGAAGGTAGTGATTCAGCAGATACTCCTGAGAAAGGAAGAGAGCTTGTACGTAAACAAAAAGCTGAAGGAGCTGATTTCATCAAGGTGTATTCTTTTTTGGAAAGAGATGTTTATTTTGCAATAGCAGATGAATGTAAAAAACAAGAAATATCTTTTGGCGGACATATACCCTTCAAAATCTCACTCGAAGAAGCTGTCAGTGCCGGTCAGATAAGTCTTGAGCATTTCTTTGGAATACTTGAATTCTGTTCATCAGAAAAAGAGTTCTTATACTCAGCAATGCAAAGCAAAAAAAAGAATGACACTCTCTTTAATACACGGAAGTATTCGACTTTTCTTAATCGTATGAAGTTTGAAACAGAGACTTTTGATAAATCGAAATTACCTGAATTGATTACACTTTTAAGCCGGAGTAATTCATGGCTGTGCCCCACGTTAGTTACGACAGAAGGCTTTATAAACAGATGGAAGCCTGACTATAAACCAATTGATGAAATTAAGTATATGCCTGAGTTTACAGTCGATAACTGGAACCAAAAGTTGATACGGCAAAAACAGATTTACAAAAGAGAAATAGGCAGATTGAAAATGATTGGTATGATCTGACCACTACTATCTTCAGAGAAATGAAGGAAGGGAATGTTAAATTTCTTGCAGGGACGGATTTCCCAAATCCATATTGCTATCCGGGATACAGCCTGCATGATGAACTGAGATTGTTTGTGGAGAAATTCGGCTTTACTCCTCTTGAAGCACTACAGACAGCAACGATTAATCCGGCAGTTTTTTTTGAAATGGATAAAGAGCTTGGATCTGTTGAGATTAATAAAAAAGCGAATCTGCTTTTACTTGCATCTAATCCTTTGGAGAATATTAATAATACAAAAAATATTAATGCCGTTATACTCCGAGGGAAATTTCACAGTGAAACTGCATTAAAAGATTCTCTTGAATTGAAAACACGGTAAAAAACTCAGGCAGCTTGTCAAAACTTTTTGCGCCGTTGCTTCATGCTGATGCATAGCTCAAGCAACCCGTGTTAGGACGGAAGTTTTCGTTTTCTTCCCAAACTGGGGTTTGGGAAGGAGGGTTGTGAAGATAGTTCCGCAAGATTTTATTTGAAGAAAGTTGCCTCAAATTACAGAATAGACCAACATTTTTATATTAAGATATTAATTCCGAAAAAGGATTACATTGTAATCACACCAGATGAAAGTTTCGATTTTTTATTTTTATTTCCCGCCGACAAACTCTGGCAATGCCTTTGTTGTATAAAGCAACGCCAACAGCGGCAGGGACGAAATTAAGTGTGAAATGTATTTTCGTCAGAGTCCCTGCTAAAGCAGGAGACTCTGACGGGGGTTTAAACCGATGTGCATGAGGTTGCATTCGCTTCATCAGGCAATGAAGCTTTTCCCATCCCCGCTGAATCTCCCGCACTTGTGTAAATTTGAATTTGGGTTTATATAAAATTGCGTGGACTCAACTGAGATCGCTTTACAAGTGCCTCAAAATACAGCATAGAAAAACATTTTTTATATTAAGATAATTATTCCGAAAAGGATTACATAGGAATCTAAACTGATTGAAAGTTTCTATTTTTTATTTTTATTTGTAACAATAAAACAGTTTACAATCCAAGGAACTTTTACCTCCGTTTATTTTATTTAGCTAAAGACATTATTTCAAAATTAACTTCTTAAATGAAAATATTTTATAACTTTTTAATTATTTTTTTTATTTTTACGTCATGTCTGTATTCACAAAACAAAGGTGAAATTACGGGAAGAGTCATTGATAAAAATAATCAGCAGCCGGTTTCAGATGTCAGCATATCTTTAATCAAAGATAAGATAGTCGTTACCGGAACTATGACAGATGAAAAGGGTTTCTTCAGAATTCCCGAAGTAAATGTAGGCGAATACACTTTGAGATTTAGTCAGCTCGGTTTCAATTCGTTATTGAAAGATAATATAATTGTATATTCGGGAGTTCCGGCTGATGTATTAGCTGAACTTGAAATAATTACTACGGAAGAAATTGAAGTTCAGGATAAACGATTTGTAATTCCGGCTGATATCTCAAATTCGTTTAAAAATCTCGAGTATGAGGAAATCAGAAGAAGTCCCGGAGGATTCGAAGATATAGGAAGGGTTGTTCAGACATTGCCCGGAGTTTCATTTGTAAATGACGGCAGAAATGATTTGATAGTCAGAGGGGGATCGCCAAGTGAAAATTTATTTTTAGTTGACAATTCCTATGTTCCAAACATAAATCATTTCGGTTCACAAGGTGCAACAGGAGGTCCTATAAGCATTCTGAATCTTGATCTTATCAGAGAGGTTAATTTTATCACAGGCGGATTTTCCGCAAGATACGGCGATAAATTATCCTCTGTACTGGAAATAGATCTCCGCGAAGGAAACAGAAATAAATTTTTAAGTGAAATAAATTTAAGCGCAACAGGATTCGGAGCAGTACTTGAAGGACCGATTGGAAATCAAAAGAAAGGTTCATGGCTTTTCTCTGCAAGGAAAAGTTATCTTGACTTTATTTTTAAGGCAAACGATTTCGGATTTATTCCGGAATATTCTTCAGCGCAGATTAAGGGAGTTTATGATTTCGGTGAAAAGAATTCTTTAACAGTCAACGCTATAGGAGTCCTTGATAAAGTTACTTTCAACAATGACGATTTGGAAAACCGACAGGACAATGAAGGCATTCTTAAAAATAATCAATGGGGATATGTAAATACTTACGAATGGAAAACACTTATTTCGAAAAATTCATTTGCACTTTTTAATCTCGGAAGAACATTTAATACATTTGATTATTCCGGAAGAGATTCATTATTCAATGAAGTATTTAAAAATAATTCCGAAGAAGGCGAGACAACTCTTAAAGCCGAATATTTTTTAAATCCTGTTCCTGCCACACAACTTCAATTTGGCGGCGCATGGAGATTAGTAAATTTTACAAACAATATTATTCAGCAGCAGGATACATCTTATTATATTGATCCCGGTACAGGTGAGAGATATTTTTTTCCTGCGCTTCAGCTTCAGGGTACAAATTTAACCAACAAAGCATTTTTATATTCGCAGATTACTCAAATCTTATTTAATAAAATCAAACTTAATCTCGGAATACGATATGATTACTTCGAATACATAAATAAGAAAAATTATTTATCTCCGAGAGCTTCTGTTGTTGTTCCGCTGAGCGATGTTCTGAATTTAAATTTTGCTTACGGAATATTCTACCAGTCCCCGTCTTACTTGTCGCTTATAGCTAATGAACAGAATCGAAATCTTCAGGATATTAAAGCAGAGCATTACATAGCGGGAGCTGAATATTTTTTTTCAAGCGATTTCAGAATGACACTTGAAGCTTATTATAAAAATTATTCAGATTATCCTGTAAGCACTTTAAGGCCTTATCTTATACTTGCAAACAACGGAGGAAATTTTGAACAGAGGGATCAGTTCGGTTTAGAGCCGCTTGCTTCAGCCGGAACCGGATATTCGGAAGGAATAGAATTATTTTTACAGAAAGCGCTTACAACAAATTATTACGGAACACTCAGCTTTTCTTTCTTTAATGCAAAATATACAGCTCTTGACGGAATCGAAAGAGAAAGTGATTTTAATAACAGATATATATTTACGTTAGTAGGCGGATACAATTTCGGTCAGGGATGGGAGGCATCTTCGAAATTAAGATTAACAGGCGGAAGACCTTATACTCCAATTAATCCTATAGACGGAACACAACTAGTCACTGATTACAATACGGCTAATCTTCCAAACTACAGCAGTCTGGATGTAAGAGCACAGAAAAGATGGAATTTCAAAGCATGGACACTCGTAACTTATATTGATATTCAGGATATTTATAACAAAAAAAACATCACCGAATACACATGGAATAAGTTTACGAAAATGATAGAGCCGGATGAGAGCATTGGGATATTGCCGACAATCGGTATCAATGCGATGTTTTAAAAATTTTAAAAAAGTTGTTTGGGTTATTTTATAAACCCAAATTATTCAATCGAAATTTTTAAAAAATCTTTAAACACAATGTTCGCCCGCCTGATAAGTTGTTCGGGCAGGCAAAGCACTTACCCGATAGCAAAGCAAAGGTGCTGTATAAATTAACCGGTAAGGGAATTGACCTTCATACTCATAGCTGGAATTCATTTCTAAAACATCCAGCTTAATTGGATTCTCGATAAAAGTATTCTTGAGCGTCAGCAAGGGTTTTCAGTATATTCTAATTAGAAATAAACAGAATAGAATTCATCTGATATTTTTTTTAAACAAACAAAATTAACAATGTCCGGACAACTATTAAAAATCAAATCAATCAATCATGTTACACATGATGTGTTAAGGATTGTTATGGAAAAACCAAAAGATATTCATTTCAATCCGGGACAGGCGGCGGATATAAGCATTAACAAAGAAGAATGGGAAAAGGAAATCCGGCCTTTCACATTCACATGTCTGCCTGCGGATAACTTCCTGGAATTCACAATCAAAACTTATCCCGCACGGAATGGAGTTACCAATCAGTTACTTAATTTGAAACCGGTAGATGAACTGATACTGCACGAAGTCTTCGGTTCTATTTTATATAAAGATGAAGGTGTCTTTATTGCCGGAGGTGCCGGAGTTACACCTTTCATTTCTATACTCAGGGAATTGAAGGCGAAAAATTTGATTGGTGAAAATAAACTGGTGTTTAGTAATAAGACAAAAAGCGATATAATTTATGAAGATGAGTTTAAAAATTTATTAGGTAAAAATTTTATTAATATTTTATCTGAGGAAACTGTTGAAGTGTATCCTCATGGACACATTAGTGAAGAATTTCTAAAACTTCATATAGACAACTTCAATAAGCATTTTTATGTATGCGGTCCGCCGCCTATGATGGATGCAGTATTAAAGCAGCTCAAAGATTTGGGAGTTTTAGAAGATTTAATAATTACAGAACAATTTTGAATTTCGTTTGAATATTTTGAAACGTTAATTGTAAAAGTAATGATATGAAAACAGTATTGATTTTTGTTTCAACATTAGACGGGAAGGTTACGAAATGGGGAGAACCTCATGTTAAGAAATGGGCATCTGTAGAGGATCAGAAATATTTTAAAAAAATATGGATTGGATCCGAGCTGGTTATCATGGGCAGCGGTACATTTGATGCTGAGCCAATTACCCCGCTGCCAAATCGATTGCTGTTAATAATGACCCGCGATCCTTCTAAATACAGGGCATATGAAATTCCGGGGCAATTGGAATTCAGTGATAAATCCCCATTTGAATTAACACAGCAATTTCAAAACAAAGGATATGAAACAATGATAGTAGTGGGTGGCGCTCACATCGCAACTTCGTTTTTAAAAGAAAAATTAATAGATGAAGTATGGTTAACTATAGAACCCAAAATATTCGGAACAGGAGGTTCTTTTGTCATTGAGGAAAAACTCGATATCAACCTTAAACTAATCAGCTGTGAAAAGGTAAATGAGCAGGGGACATTGATAACAAAGTATTCAGTTGTAAAGAGCGCATAGTAAAAATTTTATATGTAATGAGATGAAAGTGAAAGAAAATAAAATCATCTGGACGATCGGGCAATTCAGCCAGCATACAGCAAGCCCTTGTTGGCGATTCGTTGTTTGTATACGTTTTATTTGAGCTTATAAATAAATTCTTCTATCTCTGTTTGTCGTGCATTTGCAAAACCTTTGTCCGTGCCGATTTTTACAAAACCACATTTTTCTAAAACTTTCTGCGAACCTAAGTTGTCAAAGGCAACTCGTCCAAAAATAGGTCTTGTGTTTTCAATGGTCAGAAACTTTTTAAGTGCTGTTGTTGCAATTCCTTTTCCCCAAAAGTTTCTATCTATCCAATAAGTAATTTCAATATCTCCTTCCATTTCAAATTTTGCAATACTACCTGCGATAGTTTCTTCAACCAAAATTGTCTGCATGTTTATTGTCGGGTCATCCAGATGTTTTGTAAATTTTTCAAAATATGCGTCTTTGTCGGTAGGATTTTTTGAAGTAAAAGCAGCTAAGTAATTAGCCTCATTATCAAGTTGAAATTGAAAGAAAAATTCTAAGTCGGGTTTTTCTGTTTGCCTAAGTTTTACTTGTTTATTCTGCATCGGGATAATTTTGTTATTAACTTCTTTGCGATGTCTGTTACAATGACCGCCAACGTTTTGCAGCTAGCCGAAGGGCTGGACTTTTACCACAAAACTTGATTTGAAAAACTAAACTTCCATTAACCACAAAACTGTCTTTGGAACACGACAGCGAAGTAGCACCCCAGGTTAATCCCGCCTTTTGGGGTAGGTCTATTAGCTGCTGCCGTTCTTTCTGTAGTCATAAGTTGCTTCGTTAAATTTGTAATTTACCCATTGTTTTAGTTGTGAGTTTTTTAAATCAAACCATTGTTGTCTCTAAACACCAGAGTTGTCAATACAAACTTAAATTCTCTAAATGGTTTTTCTTATTAATGCGTTGGTCAATTCGTTTTTAAGTTTGTTGTTTTCGTCAAGTTGGGGAGTAAAGTTTGCCATAAATACAACATTGTCGCTCGAATTTAGTCGTTTCCATTTCAATGTAGTCGAGAAAATTAATTTCTAATTCTTCAAGCTCGTCTGCTCCTAAACTCATAAATTATTAATACCGATTTCCAATTGTTTTTGATGGCATAGATTTATCAATAATAGCCAGATCGGTTTTGGTTAATTCCACACTAAATGCACCCAAATTCTCTTCAAGACGATGAATTTTTCTAGTACCTGGTATGGCAACAATTTCATCGTTTTGACTCATAACCCATGCAAGGGCAACTTGTGCTTTTGAGACTCCTTTGCATTGTGCAATTTGATCGATAACCTCAACAAACTTTAAATTTTCTCCTATAGCTTCGTCCGTAAAACGAGGATTATTGAGTCGAAAATCTCCTTTTTCTAAATCTGCTCGACTTTTAATTGCTCCTGTCAAAAATCCTCGTCCCAAAGGGCTGTATGCTACAAAGGTAATATTGAGTTCTTTACAAATATCAAAAATCTCTTGTTCCGGTTCACGACTCCATAAGGAATATTCTGTTTGTAGTGCTGTTATGGGATAAACTGCGTGAGCTCTACGAAGAGTTTCAGCATCAACTTCAGAAAGACCTATGTATTTTACCTTTCCTTGCTCTACCAAATCAGCCATTGTACCAACAATTTCTTCTATCTCTACTTTGGGATCTTGTCTATGCATATAATACAAATCAATTGCTTCAACACCTAAATTCTGAAGACTTTGGTCGCAAGCTTTCCTTATATATTCTGGCTTACCATTAATTCCAAGAAATTCACCATTGGGTCCTCGCATCACTGCAAATTTGGTAGCTAAAATCAAGTTTTTCCATCTACCTTTAAATGCTTTTCCTAATAATTGTTCATTGGCTCCAGAACCATACATGTCAGTTGTGTCGAAAAAATTGACTCCTAAGTCAATAGCTTTATGCAGTGTTTTAATAGATTCTTGTTCATTAAAAGAGCCATAAAACTCTGACATGCCCATACAGCCAAGACCAATTCTACTAACGTTGAGTCTACTGTGTCCTAGTGTTGTTGTTTTATTCATTTTACTTGTATATTAAAATTTAAAATGCAAATTTAAGGATTAAACATTAAATAGTAAAACCATAATCAAAGGAGAAATAACAAATTTAAGATAAACTTATGATTTAATTTGTTTTTCGGAATGTGCTTGGGGAGACTTGTGAGGTCCGAAATCGGGACAGTCATTCCACTGTCAAAAATTCACTCTCGTTAAGGTTTGCACGGTCGGTTCAATACGGTTGCAGCTAACGTTTGGAGTATTGGCGATGTGGCGGTTTAGAAGCGAAAATGTTCAACTTACCACTACAGTTATTAGATGCACAAAGCTCAAAATTTGCACGTCACCCGCCATATTCGCCAATACCTTGTTGCGCAAAGTATTTATTCTTCTTCAAAAAAGTCTTCATCTAATTGTTTTACTTCATACGTTGATTTAACTTGAACGCCAACATTAAATTCATGAATTAAGTCAACTAGTTTATTACCATCAATGAGAATTATTTTATGATGTGCATTTTTAGCCTTTTCTTCTGCTACTTTATCAAACAATGATGTTGTTACAAATACACCTTTGTTTGTATCACCGCTCATAGTTCCAATAAAATTTTTAATATCTTTTTCTCTAACCTTATTTTCTGGAAACCTTTTAGCTTGTATATAGATTTTGTCAAGTCCTAATTTATCTTCATTAATAACTCCATCTATTCCTCCGTCATTTGATTTACTGGTTTCTACAAACTCAACATAGCCCATTTTCTTTAACAAGATCAATATTACTTTCTCAAAATAATAAAGATCTATTGATCTTAGTTTTCCAATAGATTAATTTTTACTTCAGATTCTATTCTAGAAAAACCTTGGTCAAAGGTCTTGAGGTGTTGCGTTTTGTATTTCTTTGATTTCAACACTCTTTCCCTCGACCTTTGTTTTCTCTTTTGCATAAAAGCTTAGCAAACTTGTCTCTTCTTCGATATTTTTTTGAGTCAACCCAAACTTATGTTGTAGTCTTTTTCCGTAATTTTCACAAAACCTCTTTCGGGATATGAAATATAACCACCCTTTTTAAGATATGATTTACCCCAAGCAATTCTATTGTTAATTAATACTTAACCTGACTTTGTTTTTTCAGTAAGCAATGCTTCGGGTAGTGTGGAATAATATTTTTTTTTAAAGATAAAGAAATACAAAAACTATCTGAAGAGGATATTAGAATATATTTTATTTTGTGTCGAAATTAAAAAGTATTCTATATCTTCTTTGAAACATCAGATTTTTTCTATCAAGCTGTTTTATGAAACTGTATTAAAAAGAAAATTAAGTTTGGATTTTGCTCATAAGTTTAAAAAGAATTCAAACTCCCAAAAGTACTTGCGACGGAAGATGTTGTCAAAATTCTTCACTGTATAAATAATTTAAAACATAGAACAAATTGCTGCAATTTACTCTGCTGGGTTAAGATTACAGGAAGTTATAAATTTAAAAATTTCAAATATTTGCCATTCGGAATTAATCCTGTTGTGCAATTGGATTCAGATTCAAAAATAATAATTATAGGTCAGGCACCCTGAAGAAGTGTACATGAAAGCGGTATGAAACCAATTGAACATTGATAATTGGAAGGAGTGCGACCTGGGGGGCTCGAACCCCCGACCTAATGATTAAGAGTCATTTGATTTATTTGAATTTTAAACGAAATTCAAACATTTTATTGATACTCATTAGTCTTGTTATTAGTGCATTTCTGATACTTTCCTATTGATTCCTTTGAAAGAATTTTTTTAGAAAGGAAATCAAAAATGTTTCTTTCCAATGCAAATAAATTTAAGACGTATCAGCTCTATTTTGTTAATCCCCTCACCAACAAAATGACTTCCCGAAGTTGTAATACAAAACTTAAAGGTGAAGCTACTAAATTCTTAAAGAACTTTAAGTTCGAAGTTTCTAAAAAACCCGAAGTAGATAAATCTTTTCTAAGATTATCTGACGTAAGAGAAAAAATTATTTATCATTACAAGATGAATAACGCTCATAATACTTTTTTAAGTTATCAAAATTCTTTTAATAACCTGATTCGTATTATTAAAGACAGACCAATTTCAAGTATTGATAAATCAGATATTGAAGACTTTAAATTGAAAAGAAGCAAAGAAGTAAATTTGATCTCAACAAATATTGATATTCGAAATATTAAGGCAATGTTCAATAAAATGATTGAGTTTGATTTGTTGGAATTCTCTAAAATTTCAAACGTGAAACAATTCAAGATTGAAAAGAGAAAAATGCTGGCAATTGATTCGGGGGATATTATAAATATTCTGAATTGTATAAAGGCATTCAGCTAAAACAAATAGTAAGGTTTACTTTACTAACTGCAAGCAGGATTTCAGAAGTTCTGAATGTTAGAATTAAAGATATTGATTTTGAAAATGAAGTAATAAATATCTTTCAACAAAAGACCAACTGTTACAAAACTATTCCAATAACTAAAGGGCTTTTTGAATTAATTAATGAAATTATGAATTCTGGGAATGATAAAAATATTTTAACATTGGCAAATAAAGAAAGTTATTTATTTCATAACAATTTTAAGAATAAACCAGATTTGAAATTAAGGGCTGATACAGTAAGCAAACAGTTTAAAAGAATTCTAAAAAAATTAAAACTAAGTAATGATTTTAAATTCCATTCTCTCCGTCATAGTTCAATTTCTGAGCTGATAAAAAATAATGTTCCATTGAATATTGTGAAAGAGATTGCAGGACATAAATCGATTACGACAACAATGATTTATTCACATGTAAAGAGTAATGATTTGAAACAAGCAGTAAATTCTTTGAGTTATTAAAAGAAAATATCCAATATGTAATAATGAATTAATATATTTTCTAAATAATAATAAGTAAGTTAAATTATTGTCAATGAAACAAACTTTTATTAATTATTTAAAATCTTCCAATTTTATTAGGAGATAAAAAAGCATGATTGAGTTAAGCTTATTTAAGTTTGAACCGGATAAGCCATTTAATAATCTTTCCATTTTACCACCGAAAGCAAATCTCGAAACAGTTCCGATTCTTAAAAAAGTTACGTCTGCACGGGCTGCTCTTGCCGAACTAAAGGGAATTGCCGGCGTTATACCAAATCAAAATATTTTAATTAATACAATTTCTTTGAAAGAATCAAAAGATAGTTCTGAGATTGAAAATATTATTACTACTAATGATAAATTATTTAAAGCAATTTCATCGAACTTAAAAAATATTGATTCCAGTACGAAAGAAGTTATATTTTATAGAGAAGCATTATGGGAAGGATATAGAGAGCTAAAAAAATCAAAGGTTTTAACAATAAATGCAATCAATTCCATTCAAGAGAAAATCATAAACAATAATGCCGGCATTCGTAAACTTCCAGGAACAAAAATTCAAAATATTAAAACTGGGAAGACAGTCTACACTCCACCTGAAGGAGTGCAACTCCTGAATAAATTACTGGTCAATCTTGAAACTTATATCAATACAAACGGTGACATTGATCCACTTATAAAACTTGCAATAATTCATTATCAGTTTGAGGCTATACATCCTTATTATGATGGTAACGGTAGAACAGGAAGAATAATAAATATTCTTTATTTGATTTTAAAACAGCTTCTGGATATTCCGGTTTTATATCTAAGTTCCTATGTAATTAAGAATAAAGGAAAATACTATGACTTACTTCGTTCTGTAACTGAAAATGAAAGTTGGGAAAAATGGATATTGTTTGTTTTAGACGGCATTGAACAGACTTCGAGAGAAACAATTGAAAAGATTAACGAGATAAAAGATTTATTTCAAGAAACTATTGAATTAGTAAAAAATAAAGCTCCAAAGATTTACAAGAAAGAATTAATTGAATTACTTTTTGAAAATCCTTATACAAAAATTGATTTTGTTGTAAAAAGAAATATAGCCGGTAGAGAGACTGCGAGTAAATATTTGTCGGTTCTTACTAAACTTGGAGTTTTAAAAATTCATAAATTTGGGAACGAAAATCTCTATCTGAATGTCAAATTATACAATATTTTAAAATAAATATTGTATGTCTTTACTTTCGACATATTAAACATGCGTGTCTAAAAAAACAGAAAATATAGACACGTATTTATAATATGTCTATACTCTATACATAATAAAAAATGCAATAATGAACACAGGGCTATAGCATAACTATATGATTTATAATTTAGTTAAGGTGAATCCTTGCTAAATAGCTTTACTAATAATAAAACATGACAAAAAATTTGCTTAATAAAAATGTAGTATTTCTTTACCCAACCAAAAAAAATAGATTCACTCCTTTTCCTTAATAACTTTTTTAAGGATTTCCACTCTTCCAGTTCCATTTCAAATGATCTGTAATCATTTGAGAAAGCTAAATATTGCAATGTAAACAAGACTTTCCATGAAACTCATTAGTCTACTCATTAGTGACCTTCTTTTTTAATGCTTTTCTCCCTCATAGTTCAATTACTGAACTGATAAAAAATAATGTTCCCTTGAATATGGTTAAAGAGATTGCCGGACATAAATCAATTACAACAACCATGATTTATTCACATGTTAAAAGCAGTGATTTGAGACAAGCTGTGAATTCGTTGAGTTATTGAACATTTAGAGATTAAGTTTCTCTGCAAGATAACGTTCATGGAATTAGAGTTTTTAAAAGCAGGTTTACAATCTGCGTTTCCATAGTACGTTCCTTCAATGAAATCTTATATTTTTGTATGATTTAGCTTTTTATCTTAATCTAAATTTAATGAAATTATATTATGTATGCCTATCCAGCATATTTTTACAATTGTAAAGTACTATGGTGTTATTTTAACCACAAAATTAAATGCATTATTATCCGCTATCGCCGCATCAGCCAAATCAACAACATTATCTCCGTTTACATCAGTCCTTACATATCCTGTTACAAAATTATATGAATCGTTATCTATTGCACTAGCGTCAGTTGCATCAACAACTCCATCTTGATTTACATCACCGCTGTATATTGCATACTTCGAACCTTTTAGAACGAGATTATTGCCGAATGCCTGTGAAGAGCTTGTTGAGAAATCATATTCAATAGAATAGGGCGGGAAACCGAACGGATTGACACTCCATGTTTCAATAGAATTTCTATGCCTGACTACAGCATAGTAAAAAGTATAAGGCAAAGCATTAGAAAAAGTAAACCAACCGGAACCTGAAGAATTTAAAATACCTTTAGAAGAATCAATGATTTCGTATGGAGAGAAAAATTTTCTCAAATAAAGTCTTACTGTATCTTCAACCATCAAATTCGAAGCGTTGTTATAAAATCCTTCAATCAAAGAAGTCAGATGTATCTTCATTGAATCGGTTCCTCCGGTTGTTGTTTTCAATATTGTCCCTCCATCTCCGACTATCCATCCCGTAGAAGGGGAGGAAAAATAAACCTGACGAAGATATGTCGGAGTTCCTACAATCTGGAGGGTCCAGTTTAATCCAGCGTCTGTAGTTTTATAAGCTAAACTATTTCCAACGATCCATCCTGTATTTAAAGAAATAAAATAAACATTGGCAAATTCATCAAATCTAAATCTTGGATATAATGTCCAGTTAGATCCTCCGTTTGTTGTTTTATACATGGATCCATACTCTCCCACGATATAACCATCATCAGGGGTCGTGAAGAAAACTGAATTCAACACAACAATATCTAAGTCTTCACCAAATTGATAAACCCAGTTTATACCTCCATTAGTTGTCTTATAAACTTCTCTCCAACCTACTGCCCACCCGGTATTCTTATCATAAAAAAATATTGAACGGAATTCATTACCTATTGTCTGAGTAATCCAGTTTGTTCCTCCGTTCGTTGTCCTGAGAATTTTCCCTTGAAAGGAAACTCCTCCAGCCCAGCCCAAGTTCGAATTTTTGAAAAAGATTGTCCATAGCTGACCGGGCCCAATGTTTGCTTGCATACTCCAGTTAATTCCTCCATTTGTAGTTTTAAAAATCTTTCCGTTTTCCCCGGAGACCCAGCCTGTATTTAAGTCAACAAAGTGTATTGACCATACGTAAGTCGTCGGGATTAATCCTTGAGTCACCCAGTTGTCACCGCCGTTAGTAGTTTTAAGGACAGTGCCACCGATTAATATTGCCCAGCCTGTAGACGGTGATACAAAGGAGATTGACTGAACATCATTGACGTTGCCGCTACTTAGTGGAACCCAGTTATCACCGGCATTAGTTGTCTTTAAAGTCACACCTGCATTACCTACAGCCCAGCCGGTGCTTGCAGAAATAAAAAAGACTGCTTTCAAATAATTTTGCGGCTGCGAAGTCCAGTTTGCTCCTCCATTAGTTGACTTTAATATTATTCCTCCTCCCCCGACTATAAAAATATTTGTAGAAGAAAGAGCTTGTACAGAGCGTAAGTATTCTGTAGTTCCGCTTGCCTGAAGGCTCCAGTTATCACCGCCGTTTGATGTATACAGAATTTTTCCATCATATCCGACTGCCCAGCCAGTTGACTCAGATGCGAAGCTGCATGAATAAAAAATAAAAGACATTCCTATCGATTGCCTTACCCAAGAATTTCCCGAATCTGTTGTTTTAGTAATGTATCCGTTATTACCTACTGCCCAGCCTGTTGACGGGGATACAAAATCAAAAGAAAAAATATAGGATGAATTTGGTATTATACTGGGATTCCAGTTTGTCCCCCCGTTTGAGGTTTTAAGAATGTACGAGGAATTGCTTCCAATGTACCCGATCGTAGGTGAAGTAAAAAATATACAATTCAAATAAATAAATGTATTACTTGTCTGAAAGAACCAGCTCTCTCCTCCGTCTTCAGTTTTAAGAATTACTCCGTACTCTCCCACACACCAGCCTTCATTCAACGAAGTAAAAAAAACCGATTTTAAATTTTGTACAGTGCTGCTTTTTTTTTGGCTCCATAGAGTGCCCCCGTTTGTTGTCTTCAAAATCGTACCGTATCCGCCGACGGACCATCCGGTGTTTTCATTTACAAAGTAGACTGAATTAAGATTATTTCCCTGCGGAAGAGGGTTTTGGAAGAACCAAGCAGTTTGTGAGTAAGTACAAGATGAACTTAAGTATAGTAAAATCAGAATGAATATTAATTTCTTCATAATATTGAGGGGTAAAAAATGTTGTGAATAAAGTTTTAGTTTTACAAATTAGGTTCTGAATTTTGTTGTCACGCATAATGAACGATTCTTAATCTCAGACTCTTGGTTTGATTGACTTAGAAATTAATGAGAATTACACTTGTTGTGAATTTCACTTGTTTCAGCCAAATCAATTTCCTCTGACATATTAACATCACCTGAATATATGCCCCATACTGAATCAAGACGTAAAAGATTAAATCCAAAAGCTTTACTTGAGTCCGTTGTAAAATTATAATTTGTCGTAACACCAATTGAAAAAGGAACTGCATTACTCCAAGGTATCTATTGTATTTCGAGTTATAATGTTAATATAATAATTCTCGTTTGAACTTATATTAAAATCTATAGAGCTTGGCCAAAAACATTAATGAATATATTCTTGCTGTCAATAACTAAATAAGGAGAAGATGAACTTCGCAATTGAACCGTTGCAGCTATAGAATCTCTTAGTCTGTTGGTTATTCGTGGAAGGTAGTTGACATAATAACCTTCGATGAAGCAATTAAGAAACAAATTGGTTGGTGCTGCATTTGAACTCCTTGTAAATCCCATAATAATGGATAATAGGACAACAATGATGATGAGTTTTATACAATCTTTCAGAATTTCTTCTTTAGTTCTATAGCTCTCTCCCGGTTTTTTCTACAGTTATTTATTGTAGCTGAACTTTATTAATTCATTTAACTACTTCACAATCATCATTCTCTTCGATTGTACGAAGTCATTTGCAGTTAATCTATAGAAATAAACTCCGCTAGCTAAATTTGAGCCATTGAAGTCTATTGTATAGTAACCCGCCGTCTGAATGCTGTTTACAAGTGTCGCGACTTCTCTTCCTGATACATCAAACAGCTTGATACTAACTTTTGCATCAAATGGAATATCATAGCTTATCTTTGTTGTAGGATTAAATGGGTTAGGATAGTTTTGTGACAGGTCGAACTTGGTCGGAATTCCGATATTAACTTCATTGCTCAAATCATAATACGTGAAGTTTCCGTTTAAGTCGATTTGTTTTAATCTGTAGTTATATTTTCCTGAAGCTAAGTTTCTGTCTGTGTATGAATAGCTGTTCAGGGAAGTAGATGTACCATTGCCGGTTACATTACCGACTCTTGACCATGAACCGTTTACTACGGATCTTTCAACATCAAATCCTGCGTTGTTAAGTTCTGATGCAGTTGTCCAGTTCAATGTAACATCTCTAATGTCAATTGTCGATGTGAAAGAGGAAAGCTCAACAGGAAGAATGGCATTGTTCCATACAGTATCTACATAGATTCCATCGACAGTTAAATTCGCAGCAAAAGCCGCACTTCCCTGTCTTAATATTACTCTGGAAAGATTTGGTGCATCCGTCCCGGCAACAGGTGTTATCGGTCCAACAGTTGGAGTAGGTTCAAAAACCGGAGGAGGTGAAGAAGTACCGAAGATGAACAAACTTACCTGATCATTAATTGTACCCGGAACAAAAGTATATTTTACAATTACCAAATAAGTTGCGTCAAAATCCTGAAGTTGAGTTGCATAATCAATCGAAGAGTTTGTTGCCTTTTGTATCCCTATATTGTAACCGGTACTATCGGGGCGGAGATAAACCCTCGAATCAAATGCATTTCCCGTCGAACTCAATGCAAAGAAGTAATCCCCGGTTGATTGGACAGCAATCACATTAATCATAAAAGAAGAATATACACTGCCAGATGTTGGACGTGATGATAAGCTTGCCGAATCATCTTCACCGTTAGAAAGAATTGTAACTGCAGGTCCTATCCCGGAACCAGCATAAAGTGGAAACGTCACACCAGAAGGTACATCAACCATAATGGGGTTAACACCGCCGGCAGAAGCTGCGTCCCATGCGGCGGTTGTAGTAAGTTCAATTCCTAGAGGATAACTAAAATTTTCGACAAATAATTGTGAATAAATCTTTGGAGTGAATAAAACAACAAAACAGAAAAGTAAAAATATTTTTTTCATTTTAGATTGGTTTGGTTTATAAAAACTTGTATAATTAAAATTTATTTCAAAAATACATTATTCGGATATAACTTTACAAAGAAATTTTTTTTAATTTGTTGCACAAAGATTTAATATTCATTTTTATTAAAGCTTTATATTTAAATCAATTTTTATATTTTTCAATTAACTCACTTAGTAAATTTGTTTCACAAAAATGCTTATAATCCTTTAATTATTTATGCAAATTCAATCTAAACATGAAAACTTTCGGAGCACCAATCTCATTGAAATGCTAAAAACTTTTTCAAAAAATGAGATTAATGAATTCGATAAGTTTGTTCGTTCCCCGTTCCATAATAACCGGTCGGATGTGGTACGGTTCTTCAAAGCGTTGAAAAAATTTCATCCCTCATTTAATCATTTAAATTTTACAAAAGAAAAAATTTATATAAAACTTTATCCGGATAAAAAATACAAGGACGAGGTGATGAGATTACTGGGCACACAATTAAAAAACATTGCTAAAGATTATCTTTCTTACAAGAAATTCTCGGAAAATACATTCGAAAAAAAAATAAACTTCATAACTTCATTATTTGATAGAAATTTGTTTAAAATTCTGGATAAGGAAATCAAAGAAACCAGACAGGAATTAAAACAAAATCAGTTATTCAGCCCGGATTATTTCCATAAATTGTACTCAATAAGCGACATGAAGGTGAATATTAACTTTTTTAGGGGAATTAAGAAGGGAATCCTAGAAAATTTTTCGGAAACCGTAGATAATTTGATTTACTTTTTCATAACCAGTTTGTTTATTCACATCAAAAACAAAAGACATTATGAAATAAGTTATAATGCAAAATTTGATAAAGGTCTTCTTGACCGATTCTTAAATTCGTTTAATCTTGATAAAATGTTCAATGAAATAAAAAGAAAACCGGACGCTAAAAATTCTTTAATGCTGGCGTTATATTATTCAATGAAAGTGGACGAAAATCCAGAAGATGAAGAAGCGTTGACAAAATATAAAGAATTGTTAACTGAATATTCATCCGGATTCGAAAGGGAAACGAACACCAACCTCTATTACAATTTGGTAAACATCCTCCATGATAGGCAGAAAAAAAAAATCAACAGTAAAGGTTATAAAAAGATGTTTGAAGTTTTTAACGAAATGACCAGCAAAAATGTCTTAACCCATTCAGATTCAGGATACCTGCAAGAAGAAGTTATCGATGTCATAATTTATGTTGCATTAGGAATAGATAATTGGAAATGGGGAGAGGATTTTATTGAAGCAATCATCTGTAAAGTCCATCCCGACAGAAGAGATAGTATTTATAATTTCTCGAAAGCTTCATTTGCTCATTATAGAAAAGAATTTAATACAGCTTTAAATTTTTTATCGAAAGTAAATCCGCCAAGACATGTGTCACTTTCATTTATAAAATCAAGAAACCTTTTATGTAAAATTTATTATGATTTGAATTGCACTGAGCAATTATTTTCCAGCATTGATTCCTACCGGCATTACCTTCGTTACGATAAGGCGGTGACAGCAGAGGATAAAACTAAATATCTTAAGTTTTTATCAATTTTAAGTAAGCTGTTAAGAATTAAGATTACCTATAACGAACACGCTCTTAAAATACTAAAGAAAAATCTTCCCTCAAATCTTACAAGCTATAAATGGCTGCTGGAAAAAATAGAAGAGCTGGAAAAAAGCAACGGATAATATATTTAATGCCGTCAGGATGCTAACCTCGGTCATTAAATTGACAAAAAACTAAATTCTTTTAAGTGTTAGCGAGAATTGTTTTTCGTGGGAAATCAACTTCAGAAAAGAAAGGCTTATAACAAATAGAGCTTATTTATCTAAAATAATTTTGGCCCTTTCAAATCATCAGTTTTTAAATCTAATTCCATTTCAAATTTTTCCAAAGTATATTTTACAATAGGTGGTTCTGAAATTCCGTCTCCAAAGTGCAATATAAAATAAACTTCTCTAATTCCTTTGTCCTGCCAGAATTTTATCATGTTTACCCAATCATTTATTCTTTCAAAATCAGTTGGATGGTTGTAAGACAAAAATCTTATAAACGCAGATGAGTTTGTAAGCTTTATTCTATTTAGATATTTCACCGTTTCAGCCCCATCAACAATTACTACTCCGGCTTTATATTTTTTTAAAATTTCAAGGCATTGATATAATAGTGGTGGTCTGGATAACCAGTCAGGGCGAATTTCAACGCTTACTTTAATTCTGTTATTTATATGTTGAAGAAATTCTTCTATTAAGTAAGCATTTGTGCTAAACATTGAAGGTGCTAATTGCAGGTAAGAGATTCCAAGATTTTCTTCAAAAGGTTTTACTGAGTTTATAAATTCATCGGTGGGTTGCTGAATTTTTTTTAAGTATCTGTCGTGGCTTATTAGTTTCGGAAACTTTGGACAAAATTTTAACCCAGATTTTTCATTAGGGAAATTTTCTAATGAACATCATTAGAAGTTCAGTTTAATAAGTAGCTGATATTAATGGCAATTAGGTTGTCAAAATATTTTTAGATTAGTTATTTTTGTAAG
>JALYRX010000055.1 GCA_030855105.1 Bacteroidota bacterium
GTGTGCAGCCTAAAAAAGTTATGAACATGTCAACAAAAAGAAAAGAAAAAAGAAGCAAAAAAGAAAAGAAAAATTACTGCTACTACGACTACTTTTTTGTCAACTATTTTCAGGACGACACAGAGTAATATTACTGTTAACTGTTAACTGTTAACTGTTAACTGTTAACTGTAAAGCTAACTGCTACTTTACTTCCTTTTTGCGATCATTACTATTTTTATTTATATCGTTTTGCTTTTTATTGTAATTATTATATTGTGTATCATTATTACTTCTTATGGACGAAGTAACCGGAGACGCAGGTAAAACAGCCGATACGAAATTAAATGCATTGTTATCTGCAATTGCTAAATCAGCAATATCAATAACTTTATCTCCTGTCAGATCTGTTTTTACATAACCTGATACAAAATTATATGAATCATTATCAATCAAACTTACATCAGCTAAATCTATTGTTCTGTCCTGATTTACATCGCCGCTGTAAACCGCAAATCTCACACTCGGAGAAGCATCTACCTGAATCATATTATTTCCGAATGCTTTGTTAGCTGCTGTTGTATAATTATAACTGAATGCTGCTCCTCTTGTATAAGGCTCTCCTCCTGCTTTGCTCCATGTTTCGATTGTGTTTCTGCTCTTTGCAACTAAGTAGTAAGTTCCTGTCAATGCATTTGCAAAAGTCACTGAGGTGGCTAATGTATTGGAATCTATTACTGCCTTTGCTGAATCAACAATTGCATAAGGTGAGCTGATATTTCTTAAATAAAATCTTGCCGTATCTCTTGTACTCAGTTTATTTGTGGTTGTATTATAATATCCTTCCTGTACAAGTGTTATTGTTGCAGCTACCGGGGAAGAGCTGCTTACTTTACAAATGGTGTCCAAATAAAGATTATTTCCGAATCCGCTGCGGGCTCTGAATTTTATTTTGTTGGTTCCTACCGGAAGCGCATATGATTTAGTTGCCCATTGTCCGGCTGTAGGAGTAAATGATGTTCCAATCGGAGCTGCAGTATTAAGATTTCCGTTTACGTTATTTCCCCAAAGTTTTGCTAATGTTGAATAATTAGTTCCGCCGTTCACAGAAGTTAATATCTCAAGAGAATCCGTACTACCATCTGTATATGGTGCATATGCATTATCAAACTTTAAAAGATCTCCTGCAACTGAATTTGTGAAAGTTAATGTAACCAATGATTGAGTTGTTGCAATCGGAGCACTAAAGTAATCAAATTTTGCTGAGCCGGAACCCACGCCATAACTGCTGACAGCATTTCTTGTCCAGTAATTTGTTCCGGCAAATTCAATGTTCCAGCTTGTCGGTGCAAAAGTTGCTCCTGTAAAACCTTCACACAACAATATTGTAGGTGCTCCAGTGTTAACTTTGCAAATGCTGTCAAGATATAAATTATTTCCAAATCCGCTTCTTGCTCTGAATTTTACTTTATTGGTTCCTACCGGTAATGAATACTTTTTTGTTGCCCATTGACCGGCTGTAGGAGTGAATGCAGTACCAATCGCGGCTGCAGTATTAAGATTTCCATTTACGTTATTCCCCCACAATCTTATCAATGTTGAATAAGTTGTGCCGCCGTTTAGAGAAGTTAATATTTCCAGAGTATCCGTACTCCCGTCATTGAAGGGTGCATAAGCATTAACAAGCTTTAATGAATCTCCTGCAACTGAATTTTGAAAAGTTAATGTTACCAATGACTGAGTTGTCCCGACAGCAGCATCAAAGTAATTAAATTTAGACGAGCCCGTTCCAACACCATAACTACTCACTGTGCTTCTTGACCAGTAATTTGTTCCTGTAAATTCAATGTTCCAGTTTGTCGGCGGATAAGTTACACCTGAAAAATCTTCACATAAAGCAGATGGTGGCGGAGCAGATCCCAGATTTGTTTCCCATAATCCACGTCCGAAAGTACCAGCTCTAAGTTTATTAACCGCTCCATAATGTATTTCCAGCTCTGAGACAACAACGTTAGGTAATCCGGTGTTGAAAGCAGCCCAGTTAACTACACCATCTTTAAAATAAACGCCTACATCTGTACCAACATATAAATTTTCAGCGGTTAATATTGACTTATCATATACCACACTCATAATCGGAAGATTAGGAAGACCTGTTGAGATATTAGTCCATGAAGCGCCTCCATTGATTGACTTATAAACTTTTTCTCCTGCAGTATAACCTCCGTAAGTTATCCAAAGTGTATTTGGATCAGTATTCTTTACCGCAATATAAGTTATACTATTGGTGAAAGCGGGAACTGTAACAGCAGTCCAATTAGTTATTCCGCCGTCAATCGTCTTCCACATACTTGTCCCCGAGGCAGCATATAATACATTAGCATTCGAAGGTGCAATTGCAATTGCTCTTAATTTATTACCTGCGCTTAAAACCTGAGAAGCGCTCGTCCAGCTGTCGCCTCTGTTTACTGTCTTCCAGACTTTGTCATATCCTGCAAAAAGAGTAGATGTATTTACTGGACTGATTACATACGGAGCAACCCAAGCTCCAACAGGTTGTCCGCCTGGGATATTAGCTGATATATCGGTTGGAAAGGAAGCGCCATTATTGATGCTTCTTGAGATTTGCCCCCTTTGTAATGTCGCATACATGAAAGTAGTTGTGGAATAATCCACAATACATTCCATTCCGTCTCCTCCCTTTACATCAGACCAGACACCGGTATTAAATAATTTTGATCCGTTATCCTGTAATCCTGTTAGAACTGTTGTAGAGTTTGTTTGAGATACTCCAATTCTGTAAAGCTGACTAATTACCAATCCATTGGACAGATCTGTATAAGTAGTTCCTCCGTTGGCAGTTTTATAAATACCGCCGTCATTTCCTTCAAAAAGAGTTGTACCGTTTTGAAATGCCAGCGCGTGCTTATCGGCATGAACAATAGAGGGTGGACTAACGCTCCAATGATTAATGCATGTCCAGTTAGCACCGCCATTTACAGATTTCCACGAGTTAACTCCTCCGATAAAAACCGTGTTTGCATTTGTTGGAGAAACAGCGATACATAAATCGTAAGTGCCCTGCCCTATGTTTGGACCTGAACCATCACTGTTGTAATATAACATGCTTAAACTACCGAGGTTTACCTTTGTAAAAGAAACTCCGCTATTAACAGATTTGTAAACACCATTTAAACCACCGGCTGCATTAGCTGTAAGCAGGTAAACAACATTCGGATCAGCCGCTGTTACTGCAAGCTCAGTCCGGCTTGCATCAGCTCCGCTTCCAAACTGAAAGTCAGTCCACGTTTCACCTGAGTTAACTGAAGACGCAAAATATTGGGTACCTATAAAATCCTCTGAGCCGTACATTACTGCCGGATTACCGGGTTTAAAAGCAAGACGCCAGCACCTGAATAAATTATTAGCTTTCTGAACCCAGGTAGTGCCTCCATTAATCGTTTTATAAATTCCATCTGAAGTTGAAGCAAATAGTATTTGCGGATTAGTCGGATGAATTAAAAGACTATATAATTTCTTACCCTGACTTGTCGTATAAGTAAGCCCAGTGGTTGTCCATGTTGCGCCGCCATTAATAGATTTCAGAACACCAATACTAGCATTATCTGCAGATTGCCCGCCGCTAAGTGTAAATAAGCTGCCTCCATCCCGATCTCCGGTAGCAATATACAATATGTTGGTATTTGAGTAATCAACTGCAATGTCACTTACACCAAGAACCATCTGACTATTATTGAGTATTGTCCAGGTAGTACCGCCATTTACTGTTTTCCATATTCCGCCGGCAGCGGCACCCACCCAGAAAGTGTTGACATCTGTTGGATGAAATGTAATACAATTTATTCTTCCAATGCCTGCATATCCTCCTGCAGAAGTACTTGATCCCAGACTTGTCCAGGCCACTGCATTATCTTTTTCTCCATCCTCAGCCTTCCGGTTTTTTAAATACTTTTCATATTCAGTTATGGAGCTTGTTTTAGGAAATTCACCCGTTACCTGATTTACTCTTTGTTCCCAGTAATATTCCCAGCGCTTATATATCTTCCAGCCCGGAACCTTTTTTTTCTCTCCGTTTTCCAGTACAAATCCGCCCTGAACATTTTTAGACTCCCAGTATTCGTTCATAGCGTCTCGTATTTCAAAAAAACTGGAATTGTTGTCCAGGTTATATTCATTTATAGCCTCTTGCGGAATTTCTTGTGCGTATGCAGTTCTTGAAATAAAAACATTTGCTGCTATCATTGTTAGGGTTAATGCTAAAACTAACAATAGAACTTTGTACTTTTTTTTCATTACTGTTCCCTTTCATGTTATTTTTTTTGGGGATAATGTTAACTATTTATTTAAAAAAACTTAAAGAAATAAATTCCGTCCCATTAATATAATTTATTTCTACTACCTGTTGACTAGAAACGGGTAACTGTTAACTGCTAACTGTTAACTGTTAACTGCTATTCATCTTCCTTTTTTAACTCAATATTATTTTTATTTATTTCGTTTTGCTTTTTATTGTAATTATTATAATCTCTTACATTATCTATAGTTATAACCGGAGTAATTGGGGCTGCCGGAATAACAGCCGATACGAAATTAAATGCATTGTTATCTGCAATTGCTAAATCAGCAATATCAATAACTTTATCTCCTGTCAGATCTGTTTTTACATAACCTGATACAAAATTATATGAATCATTATCAATCAAACTTACATCAGCTAAATCTATTGTTCTGTCCTGATTTACATCGCCGCTGTAAACCGCAAATCTCACACTCGGAGAAGCATCTACCTGAATCATATTATTTCCGAATGCTTTGTTAGCTGCTGTTGTATAATTATAACTGAATGCTGCTCCTCTTGTATAAGGCTCTCCTCCTGCTTTGCTCCATGTTTCGATTGTGTTTCTGCTCTTTGCAACTAAGTAGTAAGTTCCTGTCAATGCATTTGCAAAAGTCACTGAGGCGGCTAATGTATTGGAATCTATTACTGCCTTTCCTGAATCAACAATTGCATAAGGTGCGCTGATATTTCTTAAATAAAATCTTGCAGTATCTCTTGTACTCAGTTTATTTGTGATTGTATTATAATATCCTTCCTGTATAAGAGTTATTGTTGCAGGCAACGGTGAAGATGCGCCTCCGCTAACTTTACAAATATTGTCCAGATACAGATTATTTCCAAATCCACTGCGAGCTCTGAATTTTATTTTGTTTGTTCCTACCGGTAAAGAATACCTTTTCGTTGCCCACTGACCGGCTGTAGGTGTAAATGCAGTACCAATGGGAGCTGCAGTATTAAGATTTCCGTTTACGTTGTTTCCCCAAAGTCTTATTAATGTTGAATAATTTGTCCCACCGTTTATAGAAGATAATATTTCTAATGTATCCGTACTCCCGTCATTAAAAGGTGCATAAGCATTATCAAATTTTAATGAATCTCCTGCAACTGAATTTGAAAAAGTTAATGTAACTAATGACTGAGTTGTTGCCATCGGAGCATCAAAGTAGTTAAACCATGCTGAGCCCGAACCCACACCATAACCGCTGACTGCATTCCTTGTCCAGAAATTTGTTCCGGTAAATTCAATGTTCCAGTTCACCGGCGCAAAAGTTACGCCTGCAAAACTTTCGCACAACAGTATTGTTGGCGGTGAAGTGTTTACTTTGCAAATGCTGTCCAGATATAAATTATTTCCGAATCCGCTTCTTGCTCTGAATTTTACTTTATTAGTTCCTACCGGTAATAAATATTTTTTATTTGACCATTGTCCTGCTGCAGGAGTAAATGAAGTAGCAATCGGAGCTGCAGTATTAAGATTTCCATTTACGTTATTTCCCCAAAGTCTTATCAATGATGAGTAATTTGTTCCGCCGTTTATAGACGTTAATATCTCAAGAGTATCCGTACTTCCGTCAGTGAATGGAGCATATGCATTAGAGAGTTTTAAGGAATCTCCTGCAACTGAAGGTTGAAAAGTCAATGTAACTAATGACTGAGTTGTTCCAATATTTGCATTGAAGTAATCAAATTTTGCCGAGCCTGTACCTGCACCAAAACTGCTGACTGTATTCCTTGACCAGAAATTTGTTCCTGTAAATTCAATGCTCCAGTTTGTCGGAGCAAAAGTTACACCCGAAAAATCTTCACATAAAGGAGGTAACGATCCGCCTCCGATTGTAAAGTTTGTATTTGAAATATCAAAGAAAACATTTCCTACTGACTCTACTTTTATTCTTGCCAATGAGGTACTTATATTTGGTATAGTAACAGACTGAGTTCCGTCATTTGCAGTGTTTGCTAATAATGTGGTCGGGAATGTATTACCACCGTCTGATGATAATTTAATATTTACCAAAGCGCAGCTAACCGGCGCTAATGTTGTGTTAGCAACATTCCATGTTACAGTCTGGGCACCGGCAGCCCAGGTCACATTTGTATTCGGAGAAGTTACCAAAAATGGTCCTGATGTTGAGCTTACATTAAATGCTAAAGTATTAAAATTTATTCCTCCGCCGCCGGCACTGTTGTCTCTTGCTGTTAATCTGAATGTTAAACCTCTTGTGTATGTCGGGAGAATTTCTCCGATAGTAGATGTATTGTTTAACAAATTGCTGAGTTTTGGAAAGGTTCTTGTAGGTGATACAACAGGAGAAAATGATCTGAAGATCGGAGCATTACCAACAGGTGCAGTTGGTGCGCCTGCAGGACCGAGATCAAATTCTTCCCAGCAGTATGTTAATGCGCCCGGTGTTTCCACATCTGTTGCCGATCCGGTCAATGCAAATGGAGTGCTGATCGGGATTGTAAAACCACCGGCAGGAACCGTTACTGTCGGAGGTGTATTTCCTGTATTAGTAATTACAGGACAGGTATTTCCTTGTCCTGTTTGAGTAAAAGCTGTTAACTCACTTACGCTTCCCGAATGGAAATATGCATCACTATTTGGCTGAAGGTCTTGCGGAGGGCATATTCCTGCATAAGGCATAATTGTGCTTCCGCTTCCGGGCTCCCATGCAGTTGTAGCATTTCTGTTTGTCGCACAGCTGCCGGTAGTACCGTTGAATGTATGATTACCGTGGAACTGATGTCCTATTTCGTGCGCTACAAAATCAATATAATATGGATCTCCGATTGGAGCAGATCTGCCCGTACATGCTCTTGCTTTTAATGTAGAGTTACAAACACCAAAAAATGCCAGACCACCTCCTCCGGTTGTGAATACGTGACCAAGATCATAATTAGCATTTCCTATAACAGCATCAACATTTGCCTGATTTTCAGCAACCAAAGCATCGGGGTCATTGTCAGTGTAAGGATCTGTTGCAGGGTTTATGTAAATTATGGAAGTATTGTTTGCAATCAAAACCATTCTTACAGATACTTCTCTCTCATATACGCCATTCACTCTATTAATTGCAGTTACTATTGCTGATTGTGCTAAAGCAACTGTACCTCCATGGAAAATAGTGTATTCTCCGTCAGCAGCAACGGCAAGGCGATAAGTCCTTAGCTGCTGTCCGGTCATATCTGAATTATAATTATTAATTAAATCCGGGTTATTGATTTGCTCATCCACCAGACACTCAAAAGGTTGTTCATTTAAATAATCCGATTTATAATAACACATATAAATTTCCCTATTATCCATATTTACAGGGTCAATAAAATAATCCCCGTTCGGAGTTAAGACCATTCCATGGAATCCGAAATTTGTAATATCAATTTTCCCTGTTGCATAAGGATCATCAATTCCTTTTATGTTATAAGTTTTCATATCAGGAAACTGGGATGCAAGGTCCGGCTCCATCATTGCATATTCAGTTACATAGAATTTTGAAAGTTTACCTTCAGGTGTAGGTAATTCAATAACAAAAGGAGAATTTCTAGCTTGCTCACTTCGCTCAAAAGGAGCTGCGTCTAAAATATTCCTGATTGAATTTAAATTCAATTTTAAATTTCTGTATATCAAAGGCATTACTCTTTTTGAATCACTGTTTTTATCATATACAGGGGAAATATCTAACCAAACAGAGTTATTATCCTGAGCAAAAACCAGATTTTGTTTAATTGCTAAACCGTCTTTATTAATATTAACTGTGATAATATTTAATAAACAGAAAACAAAGAAAGCAATTAAAATAAATTTTGTAAAATTTTTCATTTTAATTTTTTTTTTGATATTTGGGGAAAAGGGATTTATGTTTGAATAATAATTATTTTAACCTGTGTTAGTGTTCTAATTTAAAGGAGACAAATAATAATTTAAATTTCAGATAAACTAAATAATCCCAATTTAAAATGAAAGGTTGATTTTTAAAAAAGATACTCAAAAAAACAAAAAAAAGCCGGGTGTGATAACTCTTCAGAGTATATTCCCCACCGGCTTATTAAACTACAAATTAAAAAAATACAATTATCAAAAATAATAATTAACTCTGAAAACGTTAACTGTAATCTGTTGTATTCAATCTGCATCGTTGCTGTTGATGATCCAAAAGTTTGCATCAGGTTTTAGTTTTTTCAAACTTCACCAAGTAAACTTTTGGAACCTGCCTCGACTGCTGGCAGGCGGGCACCAACAGCGGCTTCTAAAGTATTGAGTTGAGTATTGAATATTCAGTATTGAGTATATATTAATTGCTAACTGTTAACTGTTAACTGTTAACTGCTAACTGTTAAGGTCTTATCACACTCACAAAATTAAACGCATTATTATCTGCAATTGTTAAATCAGACAGATCAACAAAGTTATCACCGTTCAAATCTGTTTGAACATATCCGGATAAAAAAACAGCCGCAGCATTTTCAATCGATGACAAATCAGAAATGTCAACAGAGCCGTCACGATTTATATCACCTCCGAAGACCGCATAACGAACGGGAGAATTATCAACTGCAATTAAATTATTTCCAAATGCTTTTGAAGCATTTGTAGTGAAATCATAATTCAAAGAATCATTAACAAAAACCTGACCGGGTGAATTGCTCCAGGTTTCTATTGAATTTCTATGAATAACCTGTATATAATAGTTCACACCATTGGCAGCATTATAGAAATTAAATATACCGTCACCTGCTGAATTTAAATAAGCAATGGAGGAATCAACTACAGCAAATGGGGAAGCACTGTTCCTTAAATAAACTCTTACCGTATCGGGAATCATTACATTATTTACATTCTCATAAAAGCCCTGAATTATAACTTTCAAAGTTAAATGTTTTATTTCAGATAAATTATTATCTGTCTGAAGAGATACTTTGAAAGTGGATTTATCAGGATCATTGTTGCTGATATTCATTGTTGCATTTTCAAATGCGCCAGCTTCGGAAGATCTCGCTGCAGCTTTATCAAATAAAGTCGTATTTAATTTTACTACGAACAAGCCGCTGTCGTCAGGAGCAATCGCTCCCGGCAATGGACCAACCAATGAGAATTTCGAGGCTAATGTTCCTGTAAACGTAACACCATGTATAATCAGTGAAGCTGTTCCGTCATTTTTAAGATAAAAGTTTTTTGTAACTGAATCTCCATAACTCACAGTTCCAAAATTTAAAATCGAATCCACAGGAGAATTTAATCTCGCACTCGGACTTGTTATACCTGTAGTTTTCGTAAAGGTAATTCTCACACTGTCATAATTAGCAACATCTCCCGTGTAAGCATCATAGTTTAATATCTTCCAGTTTCCGTTAGCATTTGTCCCGTTCAAACCATTTAATAAATATTCTCCTTTAAATAAACCGTTTGTATAAGGAGGTGAACCGGAATTCCAAAATTGAGTTGCCTGATCGGAGATCTCAGCACCTGTAATATTGTCTCCTTCACCGCCATTAAAAGAAAATAAACATTTCCGGTTATTATTTGCATCAGTGATTGGAGAATTTAGCTCGATAATTTCATCACTTATATAAGTGTGTCTTAAATAAATCCTGACTTTTGTATTTAATATGGAAAAATTTCCGAAGCTTACTACAGGAGAATAAGAAGCATTAGCATCTAATGAGGTGAATGCATTAATTTTATTAGTAGCTGTTGTT
The DNA here is from genome assembly GCA_030855105.1 of Bacteroidota bacterium. Taxonomy (GTDB): domain Bacteria; phylum Bacteroidota; class Ignavibacteria; order Tepidaquicellales; family Tepidaquicellaceae; genus JAGPCH01. Next base: position 10,037 of record JALYRX010000055.1, read on the forward strand.
AATGTCCCCACTGCATAGTAGCATAACCAAAATGGGTCTGGTGCACCTCTCGGAAATTCTGCAGTATTTCCTGAATTGTCCCTCGCTCGTATATAATACTGAACTTGTGTTTCATATCCAGCACATGGAATCTTAAAAGTAAAATTATTACCGAAGTTAGCACTCGCGTATAAAGAATCATATGAAGACCATCCCGTGTTATTTTTATTCAATCTAAAAAATAAAACCGGCTGATTGATTCCTGAAGAAGGAACTGAAGATCCGTTCTGGTCAATAATCTCAGCAGTTATACTTGTCGGATATGTGCTTGTTACCGAAAAAATGTTTTTATGATTTATTGTCGGAGATGTAACGTCAACTCCGGAAGCTAACCGCACAGAGTTATAAGCATTAACCCTTCCATATCCGTTATATTCGGTCCATCTGCCGTAAGTCTTAGAAGAAGAATAAGAAACATTGTCGATCTTATCACAGCCTCTGTATAAATTTTCTATAACCTGCAATCTCGTTTGTGAAATATTAACAGATAAAATTAATGCTGCCACACCCGCAGCATTCGGACATGAGCATGAAGTCCCCCAGAATGTAGCATTATAATCACCCGAAGTATATCCTCCGGAACCCTGAACATCAGTAGTGTAGCAGTTAGAAGGAGTAACAACATCGAGATCTCCGCTTGCGTCTTCTCCATAATTTCCCCCCCAATGAAATTGATTTCCTGTTCCCGGTGCCTTTCTTTGATCAAGCTGAGTGGATGCTCCAACGGAAACTACATTTGCCAAAACCGAGGGGTATATTGGAGGATTGTGTCCGTCATTTCCCGAAGCAAAAAGAATAATACAGCCTAATCCTCCCCTTCCGTTTATAGCAGCATTATTTATTGCATTTGTTAACGAAGTGATTGCAGTTCCTCCGCCCCAGCCATTGCTTAAAATATCTATTCCTCTGACTCTTGCGGTATCAAATGCTCTTGTTAGTGATGATACCGTAGCAGTGCCTTCAGCGTTATAAATTCTGATAGAAATAATTTGACAGCGCGGCGCAATTCCTGCTACTCCGATAGAGTTATTCATGACTGCACCAATAAAACCTGCAGATCCGGTACCATGACTTCCGGAATCCCGGGGAACACTATTCTTATTGTAATAAGCATCATAGCCCGCCAACAAATGTCCGGCCGCCTGAAAATCGGGATGGGTAGAATCTATTCCGGTATCTACAATACCGATTTTTACTAAAGGTGATCCTGTCGTAAAATCCCATGCCAGGTTGACATTCATATCAGCATCGGGAGTACCGTTTACATTTGGCAAGTCTCCAAAAGAAAATTCACCGGTAGGAACTGACTGCCCTGAATTATTTAAAGACCACTGTTGTCCATAGTTTGGATCGTTAGGAGTAGATGTCAGCAAACTGTATTCCGGATAAATGAAATTGGGCTCAGCATATTCGAATAGACCGGAATTAAAATAAACATCAGAAAGTTCAAGAGCATTCTTCCGGACATCATTATTTGATTTAAGCAAAAATCCTTTTACATCACTTACATTATCAATTATCCTTATGTTATTTTGAAAATTTAATAAGTCTAATTTTTCTTTATCATAATTATTTTTTAACCTGACAATAAATTCATCGGTTGGAATTTGTATAACTTTTTTTGAGTCTCCGTAATAAACAGGAGTTACAAATTTAATTATACTGTTTCTTGAAGCAATGCTTGCAAAATAATCACTCATTTCACCAATAGACTTTTTCTCTTTAAAATTTACTAAATAAATATTTTCACTAATCCCCTTGACTTCAGCATTTATTCCTAATATTGAAGAAATATTATTTAAGCGGTTATCATTATTAAATGTATTAGAGTTTAGGATTATCGCAAATTTATCGGTCCGTTGCTCTAAGTTGACTTTGGTACCCTGATAGAAATAATAATTCTGTGGACTTGATTCTTTTATAAAAACAAATATAAAAATTAAAATGAATATTTTTTTCATTAGTGTGTCTTTAATTTTTGAATTGCAATAATATAACGGATAAATATAAGAAATTAAATTTGAAACAATATATTTTTGGATATATAACTGAAATGTTCCTATATAGTTTTACAACTGATGGATATTAAAATTCTTTGATATAACTTTTAATTGCGGATTAAAGAAAATGAAAAAAGTTAAAAATAAATTTCTTATAATTCGGGGTAAAAACAAAAACCCCTTTCACAATAAGTGAAAAGGGGACCAAAAAAAATTTATTAACTATTAACTATTAACTAAACACTAAATGCCTGCTCGCTATTAAATTTAGAATTAACAGAGCCGATAACTAAATGGTTTGGTGTCTGGTCTGCGGGCATTTGTTGATTGATCTTTGATGCTAACTTCCCATATGTCCCTTTGAAACTACCATTGTTCCAGACATTTAAAAAAGTCTCCGTAAATAAACCATTGAAACTTCCGTCCAATGAAAGTTGATTGTCCATGCAGCCCGATATCAGTCTTACACTGGCTTTCAATTGGTTTTTGAAAGTTTTCTTTTTTGGATTATTTTCACTTAATTTCGGGTTGCTTAATATTTTATCATAAAAAGATTGGTTCGCTCTGTAAGTTCGTGCTGCAACCGAATTTGGCATTGCGCGATATCTTTTTTGTTCTCCATAAACTCTGCTGTAATGTACTTGTTTTACTACTGAACCGCTGTGGCAACTGTCGCTTAAAACAATAATTCTTACCCCCGAAGCAAATTGTGAATACAAAGAATATAATTCATCATCAACTATTTCGCCGTTGTATAAAACCCATGTTTCATCGTTGTTATCATTTTCATCATTATTCTTATCGGGCAGCTGTCCTCCGTGACCGGAATAGCTGATAAACAAAATATCACCGCTAACTAATTTTTTGCTTAGCTTTGTCAACTCTGATATTACAGCATTGCGTGTTGCTTGTTTGGTAAGCAAAACTTTTCTGTTATTAAACCCTTTAGATTTTGCAAGGTCATTCATATCTTTAGCATCAAATTCACAGGCAGTTAACTCACCATCCCATCCCTGATAATGATTTGGATCAACTTTATTTATTCCGATATGAAGCGAGTAACCTTTTGCCGTTGAAGCTTTGTTTCTTTTCATAATGATTTTTTTTAATTTTAGAAAAAATTTTAGAGCTTTTTCAAAAGTGCATTTCGCTGTTGAGAGAGGGATGCCGCCGATCGATTAATAGTTAAATTAAGATCAAAAACTGACTTCTTCAAAATTGAAGCCAATGTTGCTTTTAAACAAGCTTCATCATCGTCAAAGTCACCATGATGCTTTGCATTTGTTAGCGATTTATCTCTATTGCTTTCAGGGGATAAAATTAATTTAAAATTTTTTTTCCCAATGAGTTTTTTCAATTCATTGTCATTGTTTATCCATTTCTCCATTCCCAAAAGTGATTCACCCGAATTCTTAATCGCAGGGTGTGCTTTTTGTTTTTCGTATGAATTTGATACAAGGTATAATAAAGATTTTCTGTATACTCCGCAGCAATTGTCATCACGTTCGGTTTTATCATCGAGAATAAACAAATTGAATTGTTCTATCTGATTTGAATTTATCAAAGGCATGTATGTTGACTTAAAAAGTTCAGTTGTAATTGCCGGAGCCCAAAGTGATACGGATCCAATTTTATTTCCATATCCGTTTTCATTTAGCAGCGGCTCGGAATTTATCTTTCCTTTTGATGAAAGCAATTGTATAAACGGTGCAAGAAAAATACTCCCGGCGCTATGTCCGGCAATATGAATCTCAACAGAAGAATCTTTAGCTATTTCATTTAAGTAAGGAATAATTTTCCTGTTGCCTCCGTTTTTAATATCGGTTGTAGCAAGCATTCCGTTTTCTTTCATTTCATTCCATACTTTTTCACCTGCAACGCTGGAAATCGCTTCAAGAAATCTGTCGGTTTTCTCAATGACAAAATTCCATGCTTCATTCAAAAATCCTTCGGATTTTCTTTTCTTTATTGTATCTTCGAGAATGTTTCTTAATGTATCCCAAAAGCTTGTATGCCAGATAAAGTATATTGGAAAAATTTCATTTTCGAGAAGCGCATTTCTGTTATCCGCTAATCTTTGAACAGCTGTTTCTTCCGGAGTTAGTCCTCCGTGAGCATATAATAGTATTCTTTTCTTCTTCCAGTTTTTTGTAATTTCCGGGAAATATTGCTTAAAAATAATTTCAAGCTCATTTTCATCATTACTGTATGTACCTTTTTCTTCAAGCAAACCGTTATTTCCGATGCTGATAATGTGAGGACGAAGCGATTGGAATGAAAGACTTGCCCGGGAGCTTCGTGCCACTGAAAATTGTTTTGAAATTTGATTTGATTCTGTAAGGTATATCGGAACTCCAAGCCGTACTGCCCATACATCCCATCCGTTTGTCAGCCAATCATTATAACTGATTAAACCATAACCGTTTTTGCCCCAGGATTTTCCCCATGAATTTTGTAACCAAAATCCGGTCTTATCATAACCAATGATCGCGACAGCATGTCCGCCGGAAGATTCATAAGTATTTATATCAAACTCAATAATACCGTCTTCTTCTAATGAGTCCCATCCGGTATGAGTTTCTAAAGTTGCATACAATATTCCTGTTTCAGAAATTGCTGAGTGCATTGCAACAATATCTCTATTATTAACCCTGAAATAAGCACCAAGCGGACGGTTCAATGCTTCATTTGCTTTGTCAATATCAAAAATATTTTTCTTATCCGGCGAACTCCACAATGCTTCACTGCATATTCCGTGTTTATGCCATGCTTTAATTGCACCGCGCGCATTGGAGCCGCTGTAATCTGTTCCGGACCATTCATCATATTTTTTAGCAAGTTCGTAAATCATGTGAGGACTTACATTTTCATGATCGGGTGATCCTTTTCTTGTCCGCAACAAAAAATGAGCAACAGTAGCAAGTGCAAAACCGGTGCACGAACCTTCTGTTTTTTGATCGAGAACAGGGATTTTTTTTGAAGTTATCTTTAAATAATTTGCCAGCTGCATTTCTCTCCGGACTTCAATCAGAGTGGGGATATAAAGCTTATCTCTGAAGTCAATCACGTCTGCAACAACATTGCGTGAGCATGCATGTTTTTTGACGGAAGTTTTTTTTGAATTAGTTTTTCGGGAATTTAAAGATAAATTTTTTTTGAGTTTTTTTCTTGAATTGGTTTTTGGCATTATTTGATCAACCTTTGATTTCTATGGATAAATTATCAATTAAGACTTAAGAGATTTATTTTACCGTTACAAAATTACTTCTTTTAAATTGAAGTGTCAATGAGTGTATATACTCAATTGCCGTGAACCGAAAGTTTATAATTAAGTTTTTAATTTACTCCAAAGCTATGAGAGATATGAGACAATTCTATCATCTCTTTTAATTTAGAATGAATTTAACCTTCCATTTTATGTTTTGGCACATGAAATAAAAATTCATTTTGTTAAGAAAATTAACTTGCTCGTTATAAAAAGATTTACTAAGTTTCCATCAAATAATTTTATTCTTAACTAACAATCTATTTACAAACTAAAAACTAAAAAACTCATGAAAAATTTACACAAAGCATTATTGAGTTCTATACTAATGTTAGCATTAGTTTTGATTGCTCAGAAAGTATCTTTAGCAACAGTCTTTACAATTCGTATCGCTGTAGAAGCTACTCAGGAAGTTCCGCCAAATCCTTCAACAGCAGTTGGTGCTTTGAATGGCACATATGACGATGTAACAAGAGTTCTGGATTTTGATTTAATATTTACAGGATTACTCTCTCCAACAACGGCAGCTCATTTCCATGCACCTGCTCCTGAAGGAGTTATTGGTCCCATTGTCATTAACCTTGTACCCGATGGATTTCCATTAGGAGTAACCTCCGGTGCTTTTGCACGTTCATATGTTTTAACTGTCGCACAAGGCATACAGATAGTTGGCGGATTATTTTATGTAAATATTCATACCGCAGCATTTCCGGGTGGAGAAATCAGAGGTCAGCTGACAGAGGGTACATTACCTGTTGAATTATCCAGTTTTGTATCAACTATTAATAACAATAATGTTTCACTAAATTGGTCAACAACTACAGAAATAAATAACTCTGGTTTTGAAGTTGAAAGATCAGTTTCAAACGGAACATGGTCAAAAATCGGTTTTGTTCAGGGTAACGGGAATTCTAATCTGCAACAGAATTATGAATTCACAGACAGAGGCTTAAATAAAGGAACATATAACTACAGATTAAAACAGATAGACTTCAATGGTAACTTTGAATATTTCATGCTTACAAATGAAGTTACAGTCGGAATACCTGCATCATTCAGTTTGTCTCAGAATTATCCGAATCCATTCAACCCGACAACCAACATTGACTACGCACTTCCATTCGATGGTAAAGTCAGCATATCATTGTATGATATGTCAGGAAAAGAAGTTGAAACATTGTTAAACGAAAATAAATCAGCGGGATATTATTCAATTCAGTTCAACGGTTCAGCTTTGTCCAGCGGAATTTATTTCTATACAATAACTTCAACCGGTAACGGGCAAAATTTTGTATCAACCAAAAAGATGATGCTTGTAAAGTAAGATTCTAAACTTGAAAATTAAAAAAGCTGAAAGAATAATTCTTTCAGCTTTTTTTTTATTCAGAATCAACTTAAACTCCTGATTGTTTTTAGAAAACTATATCATATTTTAACGTCAACATTTCAAAGTATTTTACATAATGGAAGGAAAGAATTTTTTCTTACTATAAATTTGCAACAATAGGGTTTATGTTTTTATTTAAAATTCAAATGTAACTTATGGAGCAATTTCAGTTACAAAACGGTATGCGCTATTATCTGCGAAAGCTGCATCAGTTATATCAACAGTTAAATCACCGTTCAAATCGGAATTTACGTAGCCCGATGTAAAGTTCTGAGCAGCATTTTCAACTATACTGCCGTCTGCTAAATCAACTGCTCCATCCTGATTTACATCTCCGCTGTAAATTGCATATCTTACAGGTGAATTATCAACAATCCTCATATTATTTCCAAAGGCTTTATTCAGACCGGTTGAGAAATTGTATGTTAAAGCTCCGGCAGTAAAACTTTGTCCTGTAGCACTCCATGTCTTAATCGAATTTCTATGCTTCAACTGAATGTAGTAATTTACTCCGTTGGAAACATTTGAAAAATTAAAGTTTCCAAAACCAGAAGTATTCATAAATGTTTTTGCGGAATCTACAACTGCATAGGGTGATGACACATTTCTTAAATAAACTCTTAAGGTATCACTTGTCATTAAATTTGTATTTGCATTATACAAGCCCTGAGTAAACATTGTCAGCGAAAGTATTTTTGTTGTAGACGCAGATCCGTGGTATACAAATGCCCTTCCTTCGTTTGACTGACCGTTGTCATAAATATAAGCCCCGACAATTACATCCGAATATCCGTCGGCGTTTACATCGCCTGCACATGAAACTGAAGTTCCAAAATATGAATTTATCTGATTACTCTCCATCGATACGTTGGAAACATTCGAAAGACCGGTTGACGACCCGAAATATATAAAAGCACCTCCCTCATTAGACTGACCGTTATCAAATTCTTTAGCACCGATAATTACATCCGAATATCCGTCATTATTAAAATCGCCTGCGCCCGAAACTGAATTTCCCATATGTGCGTACGGCTGATTACTTTCAGTTGTCCAGTTTGCAGTTGCAGGAAGACCTGTTGCCGAACCATAGTAAACGAATACTTTTCCTTCGTCTGTTTCTACATTGTCATATGAATCAGCTCCGGTAATTATATCAGAATATCCGTCTCCGTTTATATCGCCTGCACTTGAAACCGAACATCCTAAAAAAGAAAAGAATGATTGAATGTTTGGTGTTGACCAATTTGATGTTGAAGCAATTCCTGTTGCAGAGCCTAAATAAACGAATGAACATCCCTGATCTCTTAAAGGATTGTCATAAGTATTTGCACCAACAATTATATCAGAAAATCCGTCACCGTTTACATCCGCTGCAGTGGATACCGAACCTCCAAAGTGAGCAGTTGGCTGATTACTTTCTGCGGTTTGACTAACAGGGTTTGAAAGACCTGATGCAGACCCAAAATATATAAACGCTCTTCCTTCATCTGATTGCACATTATCAAAAAGAGGCGCTCCGACAACCACATCCGAGTATCCGTCATTATTTAAATCGCCTGCAGTTGATACTGCCCAGCCGTATTGTGAATTAGACTGATTGCACTCCCCCGTCCAGTTAGGTGTCAATGATAATCCTGATATAGAACCATGATAGACAAATGCGCGTCCTTCATCAGTTTGACCCTGGTCATAGCTGTTAGCCCCGATAATTATATCAGAATATCCGTCATTGTTTACATCTCCTGCAGTTGAAACTGACCAGCCAAAATACGAATCTGCCTGGTTACTTACCGCTGACCATGTAGCTGTATTTAAAAGACCAATGAGCGAACCTAAGTAAACGAATACTTTTCCCTCATTTGCGTGATTATTATCATAAAATGGAGCACCAATAATCACATCATCAAATCCGTCTCCGTTTACATCGCCGGCTGTTGATACTGAAAAGCCAAAAGCAGCGTCAATCTGGTTGCATTCAGACACCCAATTTGGTGAGATTGAGAGGGGGTCAATAGTAACGGGGTAATCTGCGTCTTTATCATTGACAACTATAGCGAATGATTTGGGATTTGGCAATGCTAGTTTTGGATCATTATCGGTTTGGCTTTGTTTATTTTCATTTATCGATTTTCGATTTTCGTTTTCCGAATAATAATCTTCTCTATTTTCAAAATAAGCCTGGAGCTTTTTTCCATTTGCATCCCAAACTTTTAAGCCCGAATACCTCATAAGCTCTTTTCCTTTTTTATCTTTAAATGTTAGTGCATTTGCATCAACGGACATTTTTAATTTTGTTTGTCCGGATAATTCTAATCTTAAATTACCTTTTCCTGTTGGCTTATTCTTAACAATAAAATCCTGTCTCATTCCAATTTCATTATTAGTATATTCAATTCTCAAATTATCATCTTCGGTTGAAGCCTTATTTTTGTTGACTTTTAAATCACCTTTTAAAAATGAAATTAACTTATCACTTTTATCATTTTCCACTCCTTTAAATTCTGATCCGGTACTTTTTGAATCAGTCACTAAATGCATAGAACTTCTTGAGTAACCTTTAACTTTAAAATTTATTTCCCATTCATCCGCAGTCTTATACTTTTTATCTTCTACTTTAAAAGACCTGTCATTAACATCGAATAAAGGAATTTTATGTTCCCTCGACATTGCAGTGAATCCATCATCGTGATAGCTGAAACGAATATTGTTCGCCCGATTTGGAGACTGATAGCATTTTAATTCTTCATTGTAAGAAATATTATATTCTTCCCTCTGAAGATTCTCAATTGCATCATTGTAAAATGAGCTGTTGGTACCTTTACTAAATTTACTGCATTCGTTTGGGAAGTTTGTTACTGATTGTTCTACCGGTGGAAGTGATGGATGTTGAAGTTTTAATGCCTTGTTGCTTTCATCAGCAAAGTATTTGTCCTTATTCAGAGTATGGAAAGAAGAGAAAAGACTAAATAACAAAATTAAAATAAAAAATAAAAAAGAGGGATTCATGGATTTTAATTTTAGTTTGAAAAAATGTTAGTTAATAATTTTGTAAATAAGTATATTTTAAAATGATTTTGAATTAATCTAACATAATTTATCTGCAATAAGACATGCATGCAGATATCAAACTAAAATAATTTAGGGATTCACCATCTCGTCATTTCAAATATTCCATGGAATCAATTTTAAATATCTCATATACGAGATCCCGAATATTCTAAAAAAAAAAAAAAAATAGAATACCGATCCTCATGATTTCGAATATGCAATAGAATATTTGAATTTTTAAAACCGATCTTAAACATTTCAACTATAAGTTTATCACCGATTGAAAAAAAAATTTTTAACATTATTTTAAATGGGGATGGGTGCAATATAGGTTTAATTTTTTTAAAGTAAAACAAAAAAATAAAGACGGAAAAATTATTTGAGCAAATCATTTTTTAATGAGCAAATGATAACATGGAAAAGCGTGTTTTAACTGACATTCTTTCCCAAACATTGAGTTTTAGAAATTAAATTGTTACAGTAATTAATTTTTTCCCGTAGGTCGATATTACAACTTTAATTTTGTTTTCACGGTAAAATGATTTTAATGGAAATTATCGGTAACTAAATGTTTTTGACGGATTGAATAGATTCACATCCGTCAAAAACGTTAACTAAACAATCTATATTAAAAATAAGGTTGTAAATTACTTAAACCCGGATTTTTCATTAAGATATTTTACTCAAGTTGACCGTCTCAAAGTACAAATTGTTAATTGTGCCACGAATCACCAAATTTTATTAAAAAATTTAAATCAACTGTATTCTTTCAATCGCAAAATTCGTGGCACAAATAAGACTTAATAGTTATAGCGGTCAACTTGAGTATTTTAAAACACAAAAGACACCAAGCACACAAAGGGCTTCAGGGAAAAAAATATAGTAAGAAAAAATTCTTTGCGAGCTTTGCGTAAATACTTTGCGTAAATACTTTGCGTGCTTTGCGGTTAATACGATTTATATTTTTCTAATGAACAGTTTCGGTTAAAATTTTTTGAAGAATTCTCAATTAAGAATATTATAAATCCCGAAGGGATGAAATTGTTGTAAGTAAATTAGTATGAAGCATTTTAACCCCGAAGGGGTGATATTGCTTGTTAATCAAAATAAATGTCATCCCTTCGGGATTAATTTTGCAAAATCCTTTTTCTATAATCTTGCCATCCCTTCGGGATTTGTTTATTACTCTTTAGTCAGGTTGTTTCATTGACTAATTTTTAAATTGAAAGTTTGTTTGGAGGTAGTTTCAATATTAACGAAATAATATTTAATTCTGTAACAATTTCGCATTTAATTTTAGTAATTAAAAATGTTTTGGACGACAATGATATCGATTCAACTTTTTTACTCAAATACCATTTAATATATCATTCAATAAACGTATTTTGATTACTTATAAAATTTTGCCGATTTTGAATTCAAAAGAAATAAGAAAATCCTTTTTAGAATTTTTTAAGGAGAAGGGACATAAGATAGTTCCTTCTTCTCCGGTCATTCCATATAATGACCCGACACTTCTTTTTACAAATGCAGGGATGAATCAATTCAAGGATGTTTTTCTCGGAATAGGAACACGAGAATATACCCGCACTGCAGATACACAAAAATGTATACGCGCAGGTGGAAAACATAATGACCTCGAAGAAGTCGGAATGGACGGATACCATCATACATTTTTTGAGATGCTTGGTAATTGGTCCTTCGGAGATTATTATAAAAAAGAAGCAGTCACATGGGCATGGGAATTACTAACAGAAGTTTGGAAGCTTCCAAAAGAAAAACTCTGGGTTACTGTATTGGAAACTGATGAAGAAACCATTGACATATGGAAAAATGAAACCGATGTAGATCACAATCATATTCTTCGTTTCGATGAATCAGAGAACTTCTGGGAAATGGGAGATACAGGACCATGCGGACCTTGCTCGGAAATTAATTTTGATTTTACTGAAAACGGCTGCAAGCCCGAAGATATTAATTCCGGTAATGAAGATGTTATTGAAATCTGGAATCTTGTTTTCATTCAATATAACAGGAAGAAAGACGGTGAATTAGAACCTCTTCCGAAGAAACATGTAGATACCGGGATGGGATTTGAAAGAGTCGTCCGTATATTTCAAAATAAAAAATCAAATTACGAAACAGATATTTTCACAACAATCATTTCCCGCATTATAAAGTTAACAAATAAAAAATACGAAGGTGAAAATATTTCTTCAATAAATGCAATCGCAGATCACATCAGAGCTTTGACATTTGCAATAAGCGACGGAGCAATTCCTTCTAATGAAGGCAGAGGTTATGTGCTTAGAAGAATTTTGAGAAGGGCTTCGCGGCTAGCAAGAAAATTAGATTATCATAAACCGATATTATTCGAATTAGTTGATAAGGTTGTTGAAAATTTCGGCGAAGCTTATCCGGAAATTATCGAGAAGAAAAATTTTACTAAAGAAGTTATCCAAGCGGAAGAAGAAAATTTTAATGTCACACTCGACAGAGGAATAAAACTTTTCAATGAAGTTGCTGATTCTTTAAAGGATACAAAAATATTTCCCGGTGACGAAGCATTTAAATTGTACGATACATTCGGATTCCCTATTGACTTAACAGAAGTAATGGCGAAAGAAAGAGGTTTGAAAGTAGATATGCTGAAGTTTGAAGAAGACATGGAGAAGCAAAAAGAAAGAGGTAGGGGGGATAGAACAGAAAAACTGCAAGTGGAAATCGACCTTGGAACTCTTGATAAATTTATGGTTGAAGAGGAAATTAATTACAATCCTTATGAATTGAAGAAATCGGATAAAGAAGAAGATATAGTAATTACAAAAACTAAAGATGGTAAATTTATTGGAGTAATAAATAATAATAACTTTTATTCTGAATCTGGTGGTCAAGTGAGTGATTCGGGTAAAATATTATCAGATAACTCGATTGAAATTAAAATTATTGACTCAAAAAAAAGTTTTATTGTACTTTCCAATGAAAATGATTCTATAAATAATTTAATAAAAAATAATTCAATTTTTACTTTTAAAGGAAGAATAATATTAGATTTTGAAAGACGCCAATCCATCGAGCGCAATCACTCGGCGACACATCTTGTTCATGAATCATTACGAAGAATTCTCGGAAGCCACGTGAAGCAGTTAGGTTCATTAGTTCATAATGAATATTTAAGATTTGACTTTCCGCATTTTCACAAAGTAACCGATATTGAAATAAAGGAAATCGAAGACATGGTGAATTCAAAAATCCAGGAACAGATCGAAATTAAAACAGATGTTGATATTTCAATAGACGAAGCAAACAAAATTCCGAATGTAAAAAAGTTTTTTGGCGATAAATACGGAGAAAAAGTTAGAGTCGTTCATATTGATGATAAGTTCAGCATTGAATTCTGCGGAGGAACGCATGTAAAAAATACCAATGACATTGGTTTATTCAAGATTATCAAAGAAGAAAGCATTGCTGCAGGAACGCGAAGGATCTTTGCACGGACTGGTGAAGGTATCATCACTTATCTTAACGAAAGAATCACAGACATAGAAAAAATAATTAACGAGCTTCCTCATGAATACTCATCAGACTTTGTAGCTGCGATAAACTCAATCAACTATGATATTTCAAAAGCCGATTTTCGTGATATGGATTTGATGAAAAGACTGATCATGTCACAGGATAATACAATAGCTTCTCTTTATGAATCCCGGGAAATATTTCTTGAAGAGAAAAAGAAACTGGAAAAACAATTATTAAAACAGAACCTGTCGAAAGTTTTTGAACAGCTCGACCAAATAATTGCAAAAGCAAATAATGAAAATGGATTTGATGTTGTTGCTGCAAAGATGGAATTAAACAGCATGGATGAGTTTAAGGAGATCGGAGAAGAATTAAGAAAAAAAGTTACTAATGGAGTTGCATTAATTGCAGTCGTTTTAAATGATAAAATAAATCTTGTTTGTTCGGTTAGTGATAATTTGATAAAGGAAAAAAAACTTAATGCAGGCAAAATAGTTTCTGATGCTGCAAAAGAGCTTGAAGGCGGAGGTGGAGGAAAGTCGCATCTTGCAACGGCAGGAGCGAAGGATATTGCGAAATTAGATTATGTAATCAATAATTTTTTGTCACAAATAAAAAAATATCTGAATTAAAAACAACACACACCCAACCCTCTCAAGAGAGGAGGGACTTTAAAACATTTAAGTTTAAAAAGTTTTACTTACTTGATGTAAAAGATTTTTGCACAATCTCCCTTCCCCATTAGGGGAAGGGTCCGGGGATGGGGTGAAAAGTGGAATCAAGTTTCACCCCACCCTAAATCCCTCCCCAAATGGGAGGGACTTTAAAACATTTAATAAGCTTGGTAAGCAGTAGTCTGGGTTTTGAGACAGACTCTCAAGAGGGGAGTTTTTTAGAATAAGTCAAATGAAAATAATTTTAATATGAAAGTAATAATTCCCGTAGCGGGATTCGGAACAAGATTGAGGCCGCACACTTTACACAATCCTAAAGTATTGCTTAATGTCGGAGGTAAGCCGATGATACATTATATTATCGAGCAGCTGATAAAAGATAAAATTGCATCATCAATAATTTTAGTTACCGGATTTCTTGGTGATAAGATAAAAGATTATCTCGATAATACATTCAGTTTTAAATTTGATTATGTTGAGCAGGACGAAGCAAAAGGTTTGGGGCATGCAGTTTATTGCGCAAAGGAGAATTTTAAAAATATGAATGATGATACTTTGATAATTCTCGGAGATACTTTATTTGATGTAGACTTAAAAAAAATGACAAGAGGCAAAGATTCGGTTATCGGTGTAAAGATTGTTGACGACCCGCGGCGATTCGGTGTGGTAGAAAAAGATAAAACGGGTTACATTACAAGATTTATCGAGAAGCCGGAATCAAAAGAAATTTCACCATCGAATGAAGCCATAGTCGGATTATATTATCTGAAAAATTCTATTCATTTATTTAAAGCACTGAACCATATAATGAAAAACAATATCACCGTCAAAGGTGAATTTCAATTAACTGATGCACTTGAATATATGATTAATAATAAGGAAAAAATGAAAACCTTTTATGTTGACGGTTGGCTTGACTGCGGAAAGCCTGAGACACTGCTTGAAACCAACAGGTATCTTCTCAGAAAGAATTCACAAACAAAAAAGAAAAATGAAGATAAATATATAAATTCGAAAATTATTGAACCGGTATTTATTGGTAAAAATGTCGCAATAGAAAACAGTGTTATCGGACCTTTCACAACAATTAATGATAACTGCAATATTAAGAATAGTGTTATTCAGGATAGTATTCTTGAAAAATTTTCTTCAGTTGAAAACTGTACATTAATAGATTCCTTGATCGGTGAGGGAGCTTCAGTAAAAAAAGACGCTTTGAAAATGAGTATAGGTAATTATTCCGAGATTTAATAAAACATTTTTTATTCAAATCTGTAAAAATAATTTTTTACATAATCAAAATTTATTATGAATGACATTTTCGAAGAATTTTCAAATGAGTTCTTCAAAACATATCTGGAAATAAATCCACAAGCCGGCACACATCTCGGGCTGCATGAATATGACGGAAAGGTCGCAGATGTATCTGAAAATGGAATTAAAAAGGAAATACAGATATATAAGGAGTTATATCGTAAACTCCGGAAAATCAATCATGAAGAACTTTCCAGCATAAATAGATATGATTACGACGTTGCGAAGTGGGCTATTGAATCCGAATTATTTGACCTTGAAGAAATTAAAAGCTATAAAAAAAATCCGATGATTTATGTTTTAATGTTCAGCGGATTCGATAAATATTTAAGTATGGATTACGCACCATTTGAAGACAGATTAAGATCAATAATAAATATCATTGACAAAATTCCGGAAGTTTTGAATGAAGCAGAAATTAATCTCGAAAAATCTCTGCCCGGACTCTTATGCAAATATGCCAAAAATTTTTCTACCGGCTATATAAGTTTTTTTCAGAACGAACTGTTAACTGTAATCAAAGAAAAAACAGATAATAAAAAATTAATTGAAAAATATATTCAAAAGAGCGGGGAAGCTGTCAAAGCTTTAGAAAGATATATTGGTTTTATTGATAAAGCCGGTTCGGATACAAATGAAAACTTCAGATTAGGCAAAGATAAATTTCTTAAAATGCTGAAAGTAAAAGAGCAAATTGATCTTTCGATAGAAGATATAAAAAAGCTGGGATCGGATGAATTGAAAAGACTACAGGATGAATTAGCTAAAGTTATTAAAGAAAATAATTTTGAAGGGAAGCTTGAAACCCTAGAGCACAGCCATCCTGCGGAAGGAAGTCTTATCAGCGATACAAATAATATGCTTAATGAACTGGTGGATTTCATCAGGGATAAAGATTTAATAAATCTTCCCGAAGAATTAAATTGTATAGTTACTGAAATGCCAAAGTATTCTGATTTTGGGTTTGCAGCTATGGGGACTGCAGGACCGTTTGAAAAGTCAAACGAATCATTTTATTATGTCAATCTTCCTGATAAAAACTGGGACGAGATGAAAAAGAAAGAGTGGCTTTCACAATTTAATTATCCTGCATTAAAATTAATTTCAATTCACGAAGCTTATCCCGGACACTACACACATTTTCTGAATGCAAATAAATATTCAACAAAGCTTTCAAAATTATTCATGTCTTATTCTTATATCGAAGGATGGGCACATTATGCCGAAGAAATGATGATAGAGCAGGGCTACAGCAAAGATGATTTTAAAAGTAAAATAGGAATGTTAATAGAAGCTCTTATCAGATGCTGCAGATATTTCGCTGCAATTGGTATTCATTGCGGGAACATGACAGTAGAAGAGGCGAAACAATTTTTTTTCAAGAATGCTTACATGAATGAGACCACTGCAATGCAGGAAGCCGAAAGAGGTGCATTCGATCCGGGCTATTTAAATTATACATTGGGAAAAATATTAATAAAAACATTCCGTGAAAAATATTTTGCGAAATTTAACGAAACGAAATCGTTAAAAGATTTTCATAACCGGATTGTTTCGCTCGGAGCTCCTACTTATAAAATTGCAGAAAGCTTTGTGCTGTAAATCAAATTAAACAATTTCCCAAATTCCAAATCCATAACTCCACTCTTGAAAGAGATGTTATAGATTTATTAACTTTCTTCAAGCTTCTTGGATAAAAATAATTCGGATAGAATAAATAATATGGCAACTATAAGAAAATATTTCCACAGGCCGATGCCCGTATTAGATTCATTTATTGCTTCGGAAATATTTTCATCTGTGCCGATAACTTTTGCATTCTTAATTCCGATGCCGGCAAAATATTTTACAAGTTCGTCTTTGTTTATATTATCGGGACTGCTTTCTTTAGAATTATAATTTATTGCAAAGCTAAACTTCACTCCGGAGGAATCTTCCAGTGTATAATTTCCAACTTGCGAAGTCAATTTCGAATATTGGAGCAGCAGATAGTTATCAGAAGAATTTGTCAGATCAATGTTTAAACTGACCTGGCTTTTATCAGGTAAAGTGATAGACGATACATTTTTTATTTCCCTGGCTGAAATCAGATTTGAATTCCCCACGATATATTCTTTTTGAAAATCGAAATCATTTCCAAGATAGTAAACACTCCTTATTATCAACGGGACAAAGATGCTTTTCAGCGGGAAGTCAGACAGATCGTTAGTCGCCGGTACAGAGCATATAATAATCTTACCTTTGGATAACTTTGATTCTACAAGAAATGGTTTATTATTGTTTAAAGTAATTATAGAGTTTGAATTATCATTTATCAGCAATTCGTAATATGAATTTATCTTTGGAGATTCAATATTAAATTTATCTGCAGTAATATTTAATTTTTGATTTTGGAAAACTTCTGAAAGTACCGGATGCTCGAAATCGACTTTATCGAATTTCAAATTTTCATTTACCGCCATATCTATATTAATCTTATCTATTCTCAGCGGATTAATCTTATTAAATATTGTATTATTGTAATTATTAACATCAATATCCTTACCCAAAAAAAAGAATGTTCCTCCCCCGCCCGAAATATAATTTTTCAGTATGTCCGCTTCTGCATCGGTAAAACTTTTTTTGTTTGAAATAAATAAAACATTATTTCTAAAAATATTTTCATTGATAGAACTTTCATAATTAATATTGAACAATTCACTTCTTCTGTTTACCGAATCTGACAGAATTTTTGAAACTGTTTGAAATGCAAGATCCAGAAATTTAAAATCGGAAGAATTTTCTTCAATAAATCCGATATTAAATCTCCCGGGAATATACAGAGTGAAATAGTATTTATTATCCTGAATCAGCTCATCATCCTTAAACTCACTCTGGGCAAGCTCTATTACACCACTAATACTTCCGGATTTATCAGGCTTAAAAGAAAATTCAATTTCTTTTTTCTCAAATGAATTGACATCAACGGCTTTTTCTCCTTTCAGCTCATTTTCAATATATAGATTAATTGTTTTATTTCTCAAATCGAATTGTGAATGATTGTTAAGAAAGATCTTTAACTTTACATCTCTGTCTTTCTCAATTATCTTCGAAACAAATATTAAGCTGTCGAGAGAAAGATTGTTGACTGTTCTTTCTCCGATCTTGATCAAATATGTACTGACAGAATTATCCTGAATGTTTTTGAAATCATTTGAAAGAGCCATATCGGACCCAAAATTATTTTTTTGAAAATCAGATATAATGAAAATTTCTTTTTTGGAATTTTTTGATTCATTAAGAATTTTATCGGATAAGCTCAGAGCTTCATTTACAGATGAAAGTTTATAGCCGATTTTCGTATTGTCTAATGAGTCAAGCAGTTCTTTGAAATTATCAAACAAATATTTTTCATCTTTGAAAGGAATATTTGAAAAAGGAATCAGATAAATGTCATCAGATTCTTTGTGCGCATCGAGGATTTTCTTAACCGATTCTTTTGCCTGATTTAAATATAAGCCGTCATTATCCCGCGCATCCATGCTGAAAGAATTATCAATAAAAATAAGTGAAGTGGATTTTGACGCAGCGTCCTGATTGCCCGCAAATCCCTCGTATACAGGTCTCGAAAAGCTCAATACCAAAAAGATAATTGCAAATATTCTCAAAAGCAGAAGAAGAATTTGTTTCAGCTTAATCCTGCGCATTTTTGACTTTTGAATTTCTTTAAGAAACATCAAAGTGCTGAACTCGACCTTGCGGATTTTCCGTAGATTTAACAAATGAATTAATATCGGGATTGCAATTGCTGTTAATCCAATAAGAATTGCGGGATTTAAAAAGGTCATTAAATAATTTTGAATTTTTGTAAGTAAGATAATTTTAAATTGCGATTATCTAAATGCAATTTGTATTTTTATTTATAGTTGTTTATTATATTTTTTCATTAAAAGTTTTGAGTATGTAAAAGAATTGCTGTTTTAGATTTCAAACCCGGAAACCTTTTTTAAAATTATCCGTCTAAATCTATAATTAGAAAAAATAAATGAATGAAAGGAATATTATTATGGTAAAAAAATTATTTCTTACGGTAATACTTTTTATTTTTATTTCATCAAACCTTTTTGCACAAAAATCCAAAACATCCGACCTTTATTCCGATTTACAATGGTCTAACAATAAACCATCAATCGAAGTTTCTTACGGTTTGTCCGATATAAATCTAAATGGTGATAATTTTAATCTCGCGAATGCAGGGTTGATAGAGCTTAAGCTGGGCTTCACTTCACAAAGAAAAAGTAAGTATGGGAATAATATTTTGAATTATCATAACCGGTATTTATTTCTCAGCAACGCTTCTTCGGATAACTCAGCCAAGTCAAATAATTCCGGTGTACAAAATAATATGTGGAGATTTGGTTTAGGCAATAAGCAAGGATACGGTATAAAGATGGGATCATTTTCAATAATGCCGTATAACTCCAATTCATTTGCCTGGACACAATTTCAATACACAAACCCTGATGCGGTTTCAGATCCGCAAAACATTTACGCACCTCTTAATGATTTTAATGATGCATTCCGGTTCGGAAGCACTGCTGAAGCGGGAATTAATTTTCAATTAAATCCCGGACTTTCTATTCAGCCGAAGTATGAGATAGCCGATATTTATCCACGCCATCTTTTTGGAAAACAATTTATGAGTTCGATAATAGAGATCGGAGGCATGTATGCGATTGATGGTTTTACTAAACGCATTTTACGCAATACACCTGTAGCGGGAACTATAGTAAATTTTATTTTGAAGAATGCTTATGAATATGGATTCTATCAGCTGTGCAAAAACCAGATGAACTGGCCGTTCGCTAGTGCAGCTCCTTTGAGATATGAGACTTTTAAATTAGGAATGACTTTTACTTTTTAATTAGTAACTCAAGTTACGCAAGATATAATAATCTTAAATATTTTTTGGAGATTCCAATAATCAAATGGGAAATAAACGTTCTTTTACGAACCTCCCCCTGCCCCCTTCATGCAAAGGAGAGGGTTTGGGGGCGGTTAATGAATCGAAAATATAGATTTGCGTAACTTCAGTTAGTAATTTAATTAGTTAAAACGCATTTTCGATATGATTAATCTCTGCTATATTGTTTGTAAGATATACAGTTACAACATCTATTCTTAAATCATAGCTGGAATAAATTTCATTTTCACTTACAAATCCCATTGCTGCTTTTTTAATTTGATTTCGTTTAGTAATTGTTACCGACTCTTCCGGTTCTCCGAATTTCTTACTGCGGCGGGTTTTGACTTCAACAAATAAAAGCATTTTATTTATTTCATCTTCAAATATAAGATCGACTTCTGCGCGTTCATACCGGTAATTATTTTTAATGAACTTATAATTTTTCCGCAACAAAAAATTTCTGGCTGTCATCTCGCCGTTTGCTCCGAGCCGGTTTTTATATACACACTTCATATTCAAATGTGAAGGGTTTAATTAAATCTATATTCTCCTTACTGTTAGAAGAATTTAAAGTTTCAAAAAGTGCCGTTGATCAAATGAAAACCTTTTTCTTGCAATGTGAATAAGTGCCTGAGATGGGCTTCTTGAATTTTCTTCGCCTCTTAAAGTATTGCAACCAGTCTTCTTTTTCATTTCTCTCATTTCCTTTTTGATTCCTTCTTCTGTCTTCAAACCCGATGGAGTCGGGCGCAATAACAATGAAACCAGTATTTGCAAGTGCCGAACCAAAAGCGTTGAGCGGGTCACCTTTTATTCCGCACACTTCACTTTTTCCTAAATGCCATTCACTATTGTGCTGATGATGAATCAAAACAGCAGGAAAAGGACCATCACCTTTCGGAAGTAATAAATACGATGGTATTAAGTCCTTCTCATAACCGACATACTCAATTAAGATTTGCGAATATTCACCTTTGTCTTGGGTCGCCAATATATGATAGAGAGCATTGTCAGATTGGTTGCTGATGAATAGCAATTCTTTTAGAGCGATTCTAATATCTTTAATATTCATTATTTTGCGAAAAATGTTGGTGTCATATTCAAATATTATTTTCTCTTATTTATTGCATATATCAATGCTGAAGAAATAATACACATTACTAAAGCAGTAATGATAAGTGAATTTTCTTTTTGTAAAATCCCAATAAAGAAATCACCAACAAACATTACTAAAAAGAAAATATATGAAATTGTCAGCATAGGAATTGATTTTTTAAATGTCGCAAAACCAAATATAAAACCAAGGGCAAATTGCCGGGCAGCCCACATATAAATTAAGTAGTCAACGCCTTTTGAGTTAAGGTCAACTGTCTCCAAAACCGATTGCGGTGAAAAGCATAATAATAAACTTACCATAATTTCAAGTAATGCAAAAAATCCTGATACCATGAGTATCCATTTTGGTAATGATTTTTGTCCTTCTGTCATAATTTAAGTTTGTATTTTTACTTGTATTTTCTCGTGTGTTTGGTGTTTACTCTGACGGTCGATACTTTGACCGTTACACATCAGGGATAAATGAAGTTTTTTATTTTGGGAGTTCAAGCACAACAGTTCCTGCAAAGCACAAATGTTTGATAACGCACACACTTTCATACGAAGCGATAAAGACCCGAAATAAAAAATTTGCCTGCCTGCCCGCCTGATGCGAGGCAGGCAGCAGGCAGGCATTTATCTTTCTGTTGTGTGTTCGTGTTACTCTCTCTACAAATAGACGTTACCTTGTTATTGGGACAGACGATTTACTTATTGAGTATAATTGAGTATAGCAAAAACGGTCCCATTTTATCTTTGCCTTCTTTTTCAAAAGTCATTCCTATTTTCTCTGCTACCCTTATTGAAGCCAAATTCTCTTTGTCAAGCAAGCAAATCAAGCGTGACAAATATAATTTTTCAAAACCATAATCAAGAATTGCTTGTGCTGCTTCAGTTCCTAACCCCTGTCCCCAATAAGCCTTGCTAATCAAATACGCTACCTCTACTTCATTTTGTCCGTCAATTGTCCATGGGAGCAAGCCGCACCGACCAATATACATGTTGGTCTCTTTGTGAATAGTCGTCCATAGTCCTAACTCGGGGCGTTTCGGATGACCGTTCATGTGCCATTCTAGTTCTTCCCGAGCCTCTTTGTAATTACGAGGAGCGTCGGGTATATATTTAATCACATCCGGATCGCAATAGAGTTCAAAGAGACTATCGAGATCTTCCATTACTTGATGTCTCAGAATGAGTCTGTTAGTTTCTAATATCTTCATTGAGTAAACCAGTTTGTATTTTCAAATTTTTGGAAAGCGAAAAATTTCTTGTCGCATGTGCCTGATGCACCAAAGATTAAAATATTCATTTGTTGCTTATTAGATATAAAAAAAATTACTTCTCACCATAAATTACGATTGCACTGGAATCAATCGCAATTTTACCGTCAGGATATTTTTGATTGATTAATTCATACACTTCGCTTTTTATTTTTGCTTTCAAAGCATCGTCTGCTTTACTAAGAGCAGCAACGACAGGTGCACCTACTTCGGTTATCATATTCCAATAAACATCAGTGGTTCCGCTGTTCAACTTTCCACTGACTTCTGTTTCTGAAATATTTTTTAAACCTGCTTGTCTGAATAAATCTGCAATGAAGCCGCTCTTAGCACAACGAAACATACCAGGTGCTCCGGGTGGTGGCGGTGGTAATTGCATGTTCTTATTGATGGTGCTCATTGTAGCTGTAACCCAGAAATTTTTTTCAGGCACATTCCAAACAGATGTTGCAATTCTTCCTCCCGGTTTCAACACTCGCACCATTTCTTTTGCTGCAAGCAGCATATCAGGGAAAAACATAAAACCAAAACGACAACTAACTGCATCGAATGCGTTGTCTGCAAATGGAAGCTCACAAACATCACATGCTTTGGTTTCAAAATTTTTGATTCCGCGCTTTGCGGCATTTTCACGGGCTATTTCAAGCATGCCTTCAGCGAGGTCGGTAGAAATTACTTTTCCGTTTCTCAACATTGCTGCAATGGTAAGTCCGGGTTCACCCGTTCCTGCTGCAACATCAAGCACCACATCATCATCTTTTGGTTTCAACAATTGGATGATTTCATCACCCATTGGTTTCAAGAAGTCCATAGTAAGTTCATCCCATTTTTTCCAGCCGGGAGAAAATTTATTCCATGATTCTTTTTGTTGTTCGCGGATTTGCTCGAGTTGTGTTTCCATCTTTGTTGTGAGTTTAATTAGTTGAATTGAAAAAAAGTTAATATTAATGTCATTCTAGAGTTTATTTTTGATTCTTAGTTGTCGTAAATTTCTTGTCTGTCAGTTAGAAATTAGCACTGTAGCCAATTTTGTCTCCGTTGAGTCTCCCGCAGAGAAGGCAGTTCCGGTACAAAAAAATTCTATTGCAGGGACTCAGCGGATAACACAAAAATAATCTAATTGAAATTGTCAGTCAAGATTCCCGCAGAGTCTTCCGCACAAACATTATTCTTTTCTGCTAAATGCAAACAGCGGAATGACTCTGCGGAGACGGGGACTCTATAAGTCAATTTTCAGGAATAAAGTGTAAGTGAGTTCTCCAAGTTTAAGACCTTTCCTTACAGATGTTTTTAACATTTTGTGGTTTTGATTAGCTAGATAAAGAATAAAAAAATTTCGGCAATTTTCCGTTTCTTATATTTCGTTACTGAAACAAAGGGCAGCATCGGTGAAGACGATTTAAGAGTTAGTAAATCAAGTAAATTAATTACGGGCAAAAGCATTTTGAAGAATTTAAAGGAATTGAATTTAAGAAGGTTGTGTGTGAGGGATCTGTTTTATTCAAATAGCTAATGGATACTATCATAATACTATCTTTATTATTCCTGGCCGATAGAAGCTGTATAGAGATAAATGTTCGGACAATAGGAAATTAATACTTTAAGAATTCGTCACAATAAAATTGGAAAAAAATATATGATTCAAATTGAAAACTTTTAAAACTTTTGCCCATGAATATAACTTTACTATTGAAAATGAAACTTAGAAAGTGTAATTTTTATTATACTCCTAATTTTTAAGGGCACAAAAATACATCGCTACACGAAATGTATAAAAATAGCTACTCGTTAACATGTTGTTTTATCAAAGCCCATTATTTACATTATTGAACTTCAAAATGAATTATATTGGCAATTCAATCATTTTCTGATGGAGTTAGATCTCTAATTGAAAAAAAGGAATTTAGGAGGGCTAGAGATCTTGCGGCATATATTCTAAAGCAAGATCCAAATAATAATAATAAAAGATTTCTTTTAGCAGTATGTGAATTTCAAATAGGAAACTACAAGGGAGCCTTAAATATTTTTTTTAAAGTGCTCAGTACAGATCCAAGTAA
>JALYRX010000106.1 GCA_030855105.1 Bacteroidota bacterium
ATATAATGCACTCCATCCTACTGCTGTATTACTTTCTCCTGTTGTATTTGAAACCAATGAATTGTGCCCTACAGCTGTGTTTTCAAAGCCCGAGGTGTTCAAAAGTAAAGAATTCAAACCCACAGCTGTATTTTGATAGCCGGTAGTATTTGAAAATAAAGAACTCTTTCCCACGGATGTGTTATGATAGCCGGTGGTGTTCAATCGCAAAGTATTCATTCCCAAGGCTGTATTATCATATCCGGTGGTGTTGGAATATAAGGAAAGATAACCAAACGCTGTGTTTTGTACTCCGGTGGTGTTTAAAGTTAACGAGCCATAACCCACAGCTGTGTTGGAAAAGCCTGTCATTGTAAAATTGCCTGAGTAAACTCCTAAAAATGTATTGTCTGTTCCGTAGTTATGTAAAAAACTGTTTGCTCCTTTAAATAGAACACCCAGGGTTGAGCTTGTTGTATTCTCAAGCCGGAGCGACCTGAGTATATTCACCTGACCGGTTGACTGGCTTAGGGTCAGAAAATTAGTTGAAGCATCTTTGATTGTGAACACTCCGTTTGTTCCAAGCGTGTTGGTGATGTTCTGCGAAAAAACATTTGTTGAAATGATAAAGCTTAAAGCAATAATTAATGTTTTCATTTTTCCTCTCCTTTTAATTTTTGATTTAGAGAATTTCATTAAAGTAAATTAAGTAATTAATAAAATTTAAAATATAACTTAATTTTAAAAAGTATTAAATCTCGTAGATATATAACATATTATAGAAAATATAAATGTAAATATTAAAACCATGAAAGGTTGTTACAATATAATCCCTTCAGGAATTGTTGAAATTTTATTGCTATAATCAATTCATCGCTTTCCCATAGGGACTTCTAGGGAGTGGGATTTACTTACATACAAAGGATTCCAATATGTGCTTCATGAAGCTAAAACAAATTATAATTTCCTATTATGCATCCTTATTTCGAAATTGTTTTGTTTTCATTGGTATTGCCAAGTGAAGTATATTTAACAGAATTCCGATCACTTACCAATTGTTCAAACTTCGATAGTCTTTCTTTCAGCATATCGTTCTCAGTCTTTAGCTCCTGTATAGCCTTTACCATCACAGGCAAAAGATTACCGTAAGTCGCTTCAAGCTTTTCAGGATTATCTTTTAAAACAAGATCCAGCCATTCTGCATTTTCAGTGGTCTGAACTTCATCAAGCTCCTGTGCAATAAATCCTGCAGTCGGTGCTTCTTTCATTTTACTTCCGTCTGATAAATTATTTTCATACCATTCTCTTTTATCCCAGTTAAACAAACGTGGCTTTATTTGCATTAGAAAATTGAGACCGAGAGATAAATCTTGTATATTCTTTTTATCTCTTACGTCTGATAAGCTGGTAATTGTCTGCACATTGCAGCGCAGAGATGTAACCGAACCATCACCAAGAGTAATTTGGTTATTGGCTGTACCTGAAGTAGGCTGCGCATTACTTCCTAAACAGGTCAGATTGGTGCCTGTGGTAATTGATGAACCTGAAGAATATCCAATAGCTACATTTAGGTTGCCGATTGTGTTGGAATTTAAAGAAAACGATCCAAAGATGTGTTATAATTACCGGTTGTGTTGGATTCTAAAGCATTCAATCCTAAAGCTGTGTTATAATCACCGCTAGTGTTGGAATATAAAGAACTGATTCCCAAAGCTGTGTTTGAGGTCCCCGTTGTGTTGGAATTTAAAGCCCTCCATCCTAAAGCTGTGTTATAATTACCGGTAGTGTTGGAATATAAAGATTGCGTTCCCAAAGCTGTGTTTGAGTTCCCCGTTGTGTTGGAATATAAAGAAATGTGTCCCAAAGCTGTGTTAGTAGCTCCCGTCATAGTAAAATTACCGGAATTAATTCCTAAGAATGTATTACTTGTTCCGTAGTTATGTAAAAATCTATCTGTTCCTTTAAATAAAATACCCTGGATTGAGCTTGTTGTGTTCTCAAGCCGGAGCGTCCTGAGTATGTTAACCTGGCCTGTAGACTGGCTCAGTGTAAAATAATCATTTCCAGCATCTTTAATTGTAAACACTCCACCAGTGCCGAGCGTGTTGGTAATGTTCTGCGAAAATACTCCCGATGCAAACATCAGAAAAAGAATTCCTAATGTGCTAATGTAATTTAATTTTGTTTTCATTTTCGTCCTGTTTAATTTTTTAAAAATTTTTATGTAATAGATTATTCGAATTATGAATTATGAATTATAAATTATAAATTAAGAATTACGATTTTCGTTTCACTCCGCCACGGCGGATGACATTTGACATTTCAAATTCACTTTGTCTTAATAAGTGAAGTATGCTTTAAACAATTTAGTTCATTCATCATCTGTTCCAGTTTTACTATCTTTTGATTCATTGATTTCAATGCGTTTACTTCTGAGTATAGTTTCTCATTGTTTTGCTTCAACTCTTTATTTGCATTCTTCAGTTGATCACTTTCTACTTTTAACTTTCCACTTTCAACTATAATTTTATCATTTTCTGCTTTTAGCTCCTGAATTGCCTTTACAATCACGGGTAGTAGAT
>JALYRX010000009.1 GCA_030855105.1 Bacteroidota bacterium
TTATTAGTTTCAATCCTTGTTGTAATGGATTCACATAAAGAACATATATCCAGTGATCTTCATCGGAAGGATTGTAATCTAGTTTCAATCCTTGTTGTAATGGATTCACATAAAGAACTTATTCCGCCTAAGATTGAGCAAGTAATTGAAGTTTGGTTTCAATCCTTGTTGTAATGGATTCACATAAAGAACGGATACAAACAATTATTCCGTCAGGAGCGAATAATTATGTTTCAATCCTTGTTGTAATGGATTCACATAAAGAACTGTATGGTCATCTGGTGTAAGATTATATTTTATATAGTTTCAATCCTTGTTGTAATGGATTCACATAAAGAACGAAAGATTGTTGTTCTATTAGCTCAAACTGGAATTGGGTTTCAATCCTTGTTGTAATGGATTCACATAAAGAACTTTGTGAAATGCTTCCGGCATTCGATAGAATCAAATAGTTTCAATCCTTGTTGTAATGGATTCACATAAAGAACACTTAATGAGCAGGTTATCAGAGGAGACTCAAGATATGGTTTCAATCCTTGTTGTAATGGATTCACATAAAGAACCTCAAAACAAAACCCTAAAATAGCAACCCTTACAATGTTTCAATCCTTGTTGTAATGGATTCACATAAAGAACGAAAGATTGTTGTTCTATTAGCTCAAACTGGAATTGGGTTTCAATCCTTGTTGTAATGGATTCACATAAAGAACAAGGTGGTTACTCTGAAGGCGGTTACTTGCATGATCGTTTCAATCCTTGTTGTAATGGATTCACATAAAGAACATATGCAACATCATAATTGAAGTATTTCGGATCACTGGTTTCAATCCTTGTTGTAATGGATTCACATAAAGAACAAATTAGATTTTCAAAGCAATTTTGCGGATCCGAACAGTTTCAATCCTTGTTGTAATGGATTCACATAAAGAACAGGAATTTGTAACTCCCTATCATTGACATGTTAGTTTGTTTCAATCCTTGTTGTAATGGATTCACATAAAGAACGGGTTCGATGATATTATTATCGGTGCAAACCGATATGAGTTTCAATCCTTGTTGTAATGGATTCACATAAAGAACCCAAATCCTAAACTTGCTCCAGTAAATTGTTCTATAGTTTCAATCCTTGTTGTAATGGATTCACATAAAGAACAACAACCAAACGGGAATTATA
The DNA here is from genome assembly GCA_030855105.1 of Bacteroidota bacterium. Lineage (GTDB taxonomy): Bacteria > Bacteroidota > Ignavibacteria > Tepidaquicellales > Tepidaquicellaceae > JAGPCH01. The sequence continues at coordinate 1,175 of JALYRX010000009.1, forward strand.
GTTATTGGATGGAAAGGTTTCAATCCTTGTTGTAATGGATTCACATAAAGAACTTGCCTGTGCTTGTATGCCTGTGTGATTTCCTCTGGCGTTTCAATCCTTGTTGTAATGGATTCACATAAAGAACAATAATGTTCTTTCAAGTGAGGTAGATATAAACCAGAGTTTCAATCCTTGTTGTAATGGATTCACATAAAGAACTATTCATTGGGACATATTTTGCGTTTGTAGTTATGTTAGTTTCAATCCTTGTTGTAATGGATTCACATAAAGAACACTTAATATCGCAATTGCGTCGGGAGTTGAATACGAAAGTTTCAATCCTTGTTGTAATGGATTCACATAAAGAACGAAATGCTGTTGTTCCGCAAATAGCATTTGAAATTTTGTTTCAATCCTTGTTGTAATGGATTCACATAAAGAACTTATTTTTTCATGTGGATTAACTCCGGCCCCATTGTTGTTTCAATCCTTGTTGTAATGGATTCACATAAAGAACAAGTGAAGTCGGAACAGGAGTTAGAAAAGGATTAACGGGTTTCAATCCTTGTTGTAATGGATTCACATAAAGAACGAAACTAGTAGAATTTATAGAACATTATTGTCCGCGGGTTTCAATCCTTGTTGTAATGGATTCACATAAAGAACAGTATTTTGTTGATAACAAATACAAAATTCAGTTCAAGTTTCAATCCTTGTTGTAATGGATTCACATAAAGAACACAATTTCGATTAGTAGGGATTGATACACTTGCAGAATGTTTCAATCCTTGTTGTAATGGATTCACATAAAGAACCTTATCAACGGTGAAGATGTTTATAAGAATCGTGAGAAGTTTCAATCCTTGTTGTAATGGATTCACATAAAGAACCACGAAACTCTTTTTCCGCAATTTTTTCTTTCTACGAGTTTCAATCCTTGTTGTAATGGATTCACATAAAGAACTTTTACAGAATGTATTAACTTAGACAAGGGGTTACTGTTTCAATCCTTGTTGTAATGGATTCACATAAAGAACATTAACCTCTGGTTCTGGGAACTCATTTAACTTTCGAGTTTCAATCCTTGTTGTAATGGATTCACATAAAGAACTGTAGACATAACGGATATGACAATTTGCGAATGTAATTGTTTCAATCCTTGTTGTAATGGATTCACATAAAGAACAATTAGCTTTAAGATTTGTGTATGTAATTGACTTCAAGTTTCAATCCTTGTTGTAATGGATTCACATAAAGAACCATAAGCAAGAAATTGAGTAGTCCCACCCACAAGATGTTTCAATCCTTGTTGTAATGGATTCACATAAAGAACTTCGGTTGATATGTTAGCCGGTAAAGTTGCAACGGAATGTTTCAATCCTTGTTGTAATGGATTCACATAAAGAACATAACTGGCTCCGGTGTTTCCAGCTTCTCATGTTTGGTTTCAATCCTTGTTGTAATGGATTCACATAAAGAACTTAATTAACTTTAAGCGGAGCTAACAACTCTGCATTAGTTTCAATCCTTGTTGTAATGGATTCACATAAAGAACAAAAAATATTATTTTGATTTGGATGGGATAAGAAAGTTTCAATCCTTGTTGTAATGGATTCACATAAAGAACACAGGTGCAAGGGGCTTGCAAGGGGCTACCAAGTATGTTTCAATCCTTGTTGTAATGGATTCACATAAAGAACCTGGTGTTATAAGCATGCATAGCTTCTTCCTCTGTGTGTTTCAATCCTTGTTGTAATGGATTCACATAAAGAACGCTGCATTCGGAGTAAGGTTTACATCTTCCGCATGAGGTTTCAATCCTTGTTGTAATGGATTCACATAAAGAACCATCTCTAACATGTTTCAAAGAATCAATTGTAAACATGTTTCAATCCTTGTTGTAATGGATTCACATAAAGAACATTTAAATTTGTAAATTCTTTGAGAGATTCGTAATAAGTTTCAATCCTTGTTGTAATGGATTCACATAAAGAACGTTGCCTGTGCTTGTATGCCTATGTGATTTCCTCTGGAGTTTCAATCCTTGTTGTAATGGATTCACATAAAGAACAAATCAAAATGGAATTTTAATGTATAAAATAATTGAAGGTTTCAATCCTTGTTGTAATGGATTCACATAAAGAACTCATTCGCAGAACTGCCTCCGCTATTAGGAGCACCTAGTTTCAATCCTTGTTGTAATGGATTCACATAAAGAACTTTAGCAGTAAAATATGGTATCTCCCAAGGTCATCTGTTTCAATCCTTGTTGTAATGGATTCACATAAAGAACTTAATTCCTAATTCTATTAGCCCCCTTCCTGCACCTGTGTTTCAATCCTTGTTGTAATGGATTCACATAAAGAACATTTTGATATTGTAATTCCTGGACGAAGTGTAATAAGGTTTCAATCCTTGTTGTAATGGATTCACATAAAGAACTAGATCGCAGGGGAACCCCATGACAAACACACAAAGAAGTTTCAATCCTTGTTGTAATGGATTCACATAAAGAACGAAACGTAAAACGTGCAGAGAACGACGGATATGATAAGTTTCAATCCTTGTTGTAATGGATTCACATAAAGAACAATAGCTGAAACTAAGAAGATGAATGCAGAGGCAAATCGTTTCAATCCTTGTTGTAATGGATTCACATAAAGAACACAATTTCGATTAGTAGGGATTGATACACTTGCAGAATGTTTCAATCCTTGTTGTAATGGATTCACATAAAGAACGAATATGTTTCCTTAATGCAACAAGAATTGAAAGTGTTTCAATCCTTGTTGTAATGGATTCACATAAAGAACTCTTTAGCCATGCAGTGGGTAATGTCAAACGATCAAAGTTTCAATCCTTGTTGTAATGGATTCACATAAAGAACGGTAGAATCGTTGCCTTAGATGCGGGAATTAATTTATGTTTCAATCCTTGTTGTAATGGATTCACATAAAGAACAGATATCCCAGCGGATACTAATGGTAGCTACAATGTTTGTTTCAATCCTTGTTGTAATGGATTCACATAAAGAACTTTCATTTACTGATATTCTTATTATTGATTTAACCTGTTTCAATCCTTGTTGTAATGGATTCACATAAAGAACACATACCATATTCAACTATCTGATGATGTTGATTTTTGTTTCAATCCTTGTTGTAATGGATTCACATAAAGAACACCCGCTCACTGCTTTGGGGGGTGAGCGGAAAATTTGTTTCAATCCTTGTTGTAATGGATTCACATAAAGAACTAGTATCGGTGAAAGTTGGTACAGAGTGTCAAGATTGTTTCAATCCTTGTTGTAATGGATTCACATAAAGAACTGAGTATAAAATTTGTTAAAATATTAGTAAAGGAGAAAGTTTCAATCCTTGTTGTAATGGATTCACATAAAGAACATGCAGCGAAATAGACAAATACGCAAGTGCAATTTAGTTTCAATCCTTGTTGTAATGGATTCACATAAAGAACAGGGATACAAGGGCGTTTATTAATGATATTGATGTATGTTTCAATCCTTGTTGTAATGGATTCACATAAAGAACAATTCATTATTAATCCCGGGCAGTGCAAACAATGATTGTTTCAATCCTTGTTGTAATGGATTCACATAAAGAACTACTGAGCAATGCATTGAACGGATTAATAACTGCAAACGTTTCAATCCTTGTTGTAATGGATTCACATAAAGAACATTAATAATAACTCCGTTAGCAGTAGCATTCCAATTTTGTTTCAATCCTTGTTGTAATGGATTCACATAAAGAACGCAAGGTAAAACATTGCATATGCCTCATAAGGTATGTTTCAATCCTTGTTGTAATGGATTCACATAAAGAACGGTTGATTGTGAGTAAGCCGAATCGGACGTACCCACATGTTTCAATCCTTGTTGTAATGGATTCACATAAAGAACAAACGAGACCGGGACTCCGATTAGAGTTAATTCAAATTGTTTCAATCCTTGTTGTAATGGATTCACATAAAGAACAGATATTTCGGGAATTACCACAACTGGGGATATAAATAGTTTCAATCCTTGTTGTAATGGATTCACATAAAGAACCAATCGTTGAATAAGTTAGTTCGGTATTGTCATCAGGTTTCAATCCTTGTTGTAATGGATTCACATAAAGAACCTGAGTTTTACAAAGGGACTTTCTGGAGCCTGGATAGTTTCAATCCTTGTTGTAATGGATTCACATAAAGAACCAAAGGCAACAGAAACAATTCTTTATACAGTTCAAAGTTTCAATCCTTGTTGTAATGGATTCACATAAAGAACATTCAATCAGTGAAAGTTGGTATAGAGTTTCGAGGTTGTTTCAATCCTTGTTGTAATGGATTCACATAAAGAACTCCATGAGACTGGACAGGGAAATAGTGGGCAGGTCGCGTTTCAATCCTTGTTGTAATGGATTCACATAAAGAACTGGAGAATTTAGAGTGGGTAACCCCATCTGAGAACACGTTTCAATCCTTGTTGTAATGGATTCACATAAAGAACAAGAGAGAGAAAGAATCCGGGTAGAGAATGAGAGGTGTTTCAATCCTTGTTGTAATGGATTCACATAAAGAACTATTTTTGTAAGAGTTTTAATCTTTCTTATTTTTCAGGTTTCAATCCTTGTTGTAATGGATTCACATAAAGAACCCGGAATTCTATCTGCTCCCGCCGTTGCTGACGATTGCGTTTCAATCCTTGTTGTAATGGATTCACATAAAGAACTTAATTCATTATCAATGATTAAATCATCATCTTCTAGTTTCAATCCTTGTTGTAATGGATTCACATAAAGAACCGATATTTTCAATTGCGGTTGGTGATAGTTACGACGTGTTTCAATCCTTGTTGTAATGGATTCACATAAAGAACCCTATTGCTAACTGTGGAGGAAAGAACGAAAAGAGGTTTCAATCCTTGTTGTAATGGATTCACATAAAGAACTTTCTCACTGATCCGCCAGTAGACTTATCAATTCTATGTTTCAATCCTTGTTGTAATGGATTCACATAAAGAACATTTAATCCCTTACTTTGATGCTGATATACAATTAGAGTTTCAATCCTTGTTGTAATGGATTCACATAAAGAACGCAGGGCAAACAGTCTCAATGTGACTGTGTCCGAACGTTTCAATCCTTGTTGTAATGGATTCACATAAAGAACTGTTTGGGACGGGAAAGATCGAGCTACTTCCACAAGGTTTCAATCCTTGTTGTAATGGATTCACATAAAGAACTTCAATGAATTTTTAATGATAGAATCGAATCAAATAAGTTTCAATCCTTGTTGTAATGGATTCACATAAAGAACGTTTTCGAAGGTGTCAATTATATTTTGATAGAAAAAGAGTTTCAATCCTTGTTGTAATGGATTCACATAAAGAACATGAAAGGCGACCTTCGTATTTTATCTTTGAAAATGTGTTTCAATCCTTGTTGTAATGGATTCACATAAAGAACAAGATGATTCGAAATTATTTACGGTAATATCAAAGATGTTTCAATCCTTGTTGTAATGGATTCACATAAAGAACCACTGTGAAAATCGCAGAAATTGTTTTTAATAATATGTTTCAATCCTTGTTGTAATGGATTCACATAAAGAACAAAAAACCAATCATACATATCATTTTTAATTCCATTAGGTTTCAATCCTTGTTGTAATGGATTCACATAAAGAACGTATAGTAAGGTTAGATGTTCCGCAAACCTTAACAAAGTTTCAATCCTTGTTGTAATGGATTCACATAAAGAACACGATGCATACAATGTATTTGTTATTAACGTAACCAATAGTTTCAATCCTTGTTGTAATGGATTCACATAAAGAACAATAGTTTCAATACAAAAAGCATTTGACACAAGATTTGTTTCAATCCTTGTTGTAATGGATTCACATAAAGAACGGTAGAATCGTTGCCTTAGATGCGGGAATTAATTTATGTTTCAATCCTTGTTGTAATGGATTCACATAAAGAACAATGGGGATGGTTTCGATGATGTCATTATCGGGGCAAAGTTTCAATCCTTGTTGTAATGGATTCACATAAAGAACCACTTCCATATTTCACATTTCAAAACGGCTTCTTTCGTTTCAATCCTTGTTGTAATGGATTCACATAAAGAACACTTGAGATTTGATCCCTAATAAGTTTAGCAATAATGTTTCAATCCTTGTTGTAATGGATTCACATAAAGAACTCTTAGCAACTAATCTATTTGCGGATTCACTAACAAGTTTCAATCCTTGTTGTAATGGATTCACATAAAGAACCCAAAAATCCTTAGTGTTATCGGAGTTGTCAGATTTCGTTTCAATCCTTGTTGTAATGGATTCACATAAAGAACTTTTATAGAAACCGCAAAAGCTGAATTGAGCTTTTGTTTCAATCCTTGTTGTAATGGATTCACATAAAGAACCTTATTCATAAACCAAGTCTTAAAAATAAGGGGGAAAGTTTCAATCCTTGTTGTAATGGATTCACATAAAGAACGAGAACCATAGTAAATATACACTTTGCCATTATCGAGGTTTCAATCCTTGTTGTAATGGATTCACATAAAGAACCGTTTTTTGATTAATTCAAAGACTGTCACAAAATATTGTTTCAATCCTTGTTGTAATGGATTCACATAAAGAACACCATTAGTATCCGCTGGGATATCTATAATTATATTGTTTCAATCCTTGTTGTAATGGATTCACATAAAGAACATTATAAAAGGTGCTGTTTCATATGAATGGGTTTTGGAGTTTCAATCCTTGTTGTAATGGATTCACATAAAGAACATTGATTTAGGTTGCACTATGGATGGATTTAACAAGAGGTTTCAATCCTTGTTGTAATGGATTCACATAAAGAACAATTGCGTCGGACTTACCCTGTCCGTTATATCTAAGAAGTTTCAATCCTTGTTGTAATGGATTCACATAAAGAACCGTAAAATATCTTGAACAGTTTGGCATTAATCCGGAGTTTCAATCCTTGTTGTAATGGATTCACATAAAGAACTTATTTGTATAATATCTGTAAAGATATGCAGGAAAGGTTTCAATCCTTGTTGTAATGGATTCACATAAAGAACATTGCTTTAAGTGCTACACGTGTTAATATTTTATCTGGTTTCAATCCTTGTTGTAATGGATTCACATAAAGAACAAGATTTAAAAATCGGTCTTTCATCACTTAAGTATTTTAGTTTCAATCCTTGTTGTAATGGATTCACATAAAGAACAAATTATTCAATCTATCTATTACAATTGATTTTCAAAAGTTTCAATCCTTGTTGTAATGGATTCACATAAAGAACAAAATCAATACAAGCATTAGGAGTAATTAAATATTGTTTCAATCCTTGTTGTAATGGATTCACATAAAGAACTTTTTTATTATATGAAAGTGGATGGGAAAAGGTTGGATGTTTCAATCCTTGTTGTAATGGATTCACATAAAGAACTTGAGGATGAAAAGAAAGGGGAAGCTGACAGGATAGGTTTCAATCCTTGTTGTAATGGATTCACATAAAGAACCCGGATATAATGAGGATACAATTAAGGAGCTAATCAGGTTTCAATCCTTGTTGTAATGGATTCACATAAAGAACAAGTGAACAGGGCTTGCCCTTTGACGTTGTGGCAAATAGTTTCAATCCTTGTTGTAATGGATTCACATAAAGAACTTTGGTTATGAGCCATCCGGGGTTGCAAGTTATCTATTGTTTCAATCCTTGTTGTAATGGATTCACATAAAGAACTTGGTTATGAGCCATCCGGGGTTTGCAAGTTATTTATTGTTTCAATCCTTGTTGTAATGGATTCACATAAAGAACACAAATTACCTTGCCATGACCCTGTTTCAAGAAAACTGTTTCAATCCTTGTTGTAATGGATTCACATAAAGAACACCGGATTTTAATTATTATGTTGACTTAACATCGGAGTTTCAATCCTTGTTGTAATGGATTCACATAAAGAACACTTCCAAGATAACCGGATTATAAATTATTGAATGAGTTTCAATCCTTGTTGTAATGGATTCACATAAAGAACAAAAAAGTTTTGGACTAACACAGGAAGAATAGCTATGTTTCAATCCTTGTTGTAATGGATTCACATAAAGAACTTATCCTTCTCAACACAGGCAAATTCAATTGCTTTTTTGTTTCAATCCTTGTTGTAATGGATTCACATAAAGAACACAAAGATAGAATAATTAAAGATTTAGATGACGAGAAGTTTCAATCCTTGTTGTAATGGATTCACATAAAGAACATGGTTACAGAAAAAACAGTGGAGAGAAATGTAATTATGTTTCAATCCTTGTTGTAATGGATTCACATAAAGAACGAACCATCTGAAGAGGTAATACCGTCAATTGCTTCAGTTTCAATCCTTGTTGTAATGGATTCACATAAAGAACACTCCAATCCCGTTAATTCATCAGTCAGAGGACTTTCGTTTCAATCCTTGTTGTAATGGATTCACATAAAGAACCCGTCAATGATGGACGCAGATTAGGCAAGGAAGAGATGTTTCAATCCTTGTTGTAATGGATTCACATAAAGAACAAGAAGTTATACCCGGAGCCGTATCATACAGTTGGGGTTTCAATCCTTGTTGTAATGGATTCACATAAAGAACTCGGATTATGAAGATGCGTTAGCTTATTGTAATTTCCGTTTCAATCCTTGTTGTAATGGATTCACATAAAGAACAATATTCCTCAGAAACTATTTCATCAATCTTTTCATCATGTTTCAATCCTTGTTGTAATGGATTCACATAAAGAACTTTATCCTTCTCAACACAGGCAAATTCAATTGCTTTTTTGTTTCAATCCTTGTTGTAATGGATTCACATAAAGAACCAATATTTGACCCCATTGTTATTGATTTCCCCTTTAAGTTTCAATCCTTGTTGTAATGGATTCACATAAAGAACATTCAGGATATAATTAACATTACAAAGTCGTTGATATGTTTCAATCCTTGTTGTAATGGATTCACATAAAGAACTCGTATTATTAATTATTTCATTTATTTTCAGTAGTTTGCTCCAAAATATGATTGCCACATTTTTACAATTATTAATATGATTCAATAAAAAATTTTAATAAATAATTATGTTTTCCGAAGAAATAAACTGTTTAAGCTTTATTTAAATATACTAATTATCTGATAATTTTTGAATACTCAAATAAATTTAAGCCCGGATTCACTTTATACAAATATTTCTGTAAGTGCAGTCCAAACATCTTAATTTATATTTTGTTGCTTTCGGAAAATAATTCCTATCAATAATTTCAATAATTTCTTTTGTTATTTCAATTATTAGTTCTTTATCTTTTTCTGTAATAGTTATTTCTATTATTTTGTTCTTAGACCTTGTATAAACAAGAAAACCCTTATTAACTTTTTTTCCAAAGTTCGATTCGATAAGTGTTGCATAACAATATAATTGGGTTTTATATGTTTCAAAAATCTTTTCTTTAAATTCGGCAAATTTATAATCAAGCGGAGCCATCGTTCCATCAGTTAATTCTAATACTTCATCTATCTGCCCTCTTAAATTTACAGTCGTAAGATATTGATCGAGATATTTATTTTTTACACCGATTTTTTGTCTTAAATACTCTTTGTTTCTTTCTAACTTTTCATCATGAAGTTCACGTCCTTTTATTACTTTATAATATTTTTCTTCATATTGAGGAATGCCCAAAACGTATTCAAAATACGTAAACCTAGGACAAAATAAATATTCAATAATATGTGAAGGAGTTATCGTCATAGTTAAAGATTCCATCTTTTTAGAGTGATGGTTTCTTTTTTATCTTTTTTTGTTAAAAAAATAATTCTTTTATTTTATCTGTTACAAGTTTCTTATCAAATGCTTGTCCTAATAAAACTGTTTTATTTAGCTCGGATTTATTCATAGGAAAAATATATACAGAATCTGTTTCCTCGTTAATCAACTCTTCGATTCTTAACTTTAACGTATCTTTTTCATTTTCTTCCAAAGTTCCTAGAAAAACCGAATATTGAACCCTGTATATTCCTGATTGTTTGCAGAGCTTTGCAACTTTAGTTCTAACATTATCCTTTTTTATATCATATAAAACCCAAACTATCATTTCTATAGGATTGTAATAAAGTAAAAGTTCAGATTTATTTAATTAATGAATTGGCAAAATTATGAGCATCAAATTGAATTGCATTACTTCTAGTTTGATTTCTTCCTTTATATCTTATTGTCTCTTCTTCAAAGTATTGGTTAAAGCTTTCCATTAATAAAACCTTTCCTTCTTTGTTAAGTGAAAACCCGTTAGTTATTTCATCAGCATGTGCCTTATTTACCTTCTTAGCAGAGAATAAACGAAAGACTACTCTTTCGGAATATATTCTGTACGGTTCAATAAAATCATATACCATGCTAAGCTGGTTGTAATCATCTCTATGCATAAATCCGACATACGGATCGACCCCCGCTATGATCAAAGTTTTTTCAATCTTGCTGTAAAGAACTCCGTAAGAATAATTAAGAAAGGCATTAAACATGTCTTTTGCAGGTCTTGAACTTCTACCGTTGAATTTATATTCTTCTGCTAATAAATAAGATAACACTTCAAAATAAATTCTACCGGATGTCCCCTCCAGTCCTCTCACTATATCGGCTATTTCATCAACTCTCGCACCTTTTAATTGTTCAAATGTATATTTCAGTTTCTTTATGTTTTCTATTTTTCCATTAAGATATTCTGATTTTTCCTGCCTGTGCTTCTTCAGGTCCTGAATAAATTCAATTTGATTATTGAATTTATTTCCTAACCATTCTTTAATCCATTTTAAGCCGATATAATCAAGACTTGCTTCTAGCTGCTTTTTTCTTATTTTTGTAGTGCTGCCAAGCTTGCTGTGCCATACTCTTCCCAGGGGAAATCCGTCATGATCAGCAAATATTATATCGATATTATTTTTAACGGCTAATTTTACTGCATCAGAACTTAATGCAATGCCTAAACCCAGAATAATGCTTGTTACTTTCCTGGATGAATAATGGAATTTTTCAACTTCAGAATTTTCCTTTTTGATCTTTACTTCGAACATATCATCTTTGATGTGCAAATATGTTCCTTTTGTATTTATATTAAGCTGCATGCTTTATTCCTTAAGATTCCATCTTTTAAAAAGATGGAATCTTTATCTTTTTTTTTATTAAATAAAAAAATCCTCAAATTCTTTTTCATTATGAATTTGATTATGAAACGTGATGAATTCTTCTCGTCCGCCAAAATATTCGAAGATTTTTTGCTTTTCTAATTTACTTGGTTTATCAGAAAGAATGCTTAAATAAGAACTCCATTTATAATCAGTAGATTTTCTTACAAATCTTGTGATGAACCGGGTTGTAATGAATATAAAAAATTGTGCTTCTGAGATAATTATCTTTCAAAATTATTTTTCGCTTGAAATTTTTTATTAATAAGCTGCCTTTCCTATTTTCCTGTTTATTTATTGACATCGAATACGAGATAAAAAATTTTCTAAATTGCTCGCTTGCATCGGATAAAGATTCTATCTTTTTAAAAGATGGAATCTTTTGCAGTTTCGGATCTTTTATTTTAACTAATAAATGAAAATGATTCGGAACAAGGCAATATGAATACGTTTCGACATAGTTTGATAAATATTGGTTATATTTTCGTAAAAAAAAAATAATTTTCTTCTTTGAAAAATATTTTTTCTTTTCCTATTGCCCTGTTAAATATGTGGTAAAAATATCCCGGCAATAATTCTTGTGTATTCTTATTTGTTTTCATTTTTTATCAAAGATTTTTTAAAAAGATTCCATCTTTTAAAAATTTAAGTTTCGATTTTGAAAGTGTTCCTATAAAGATGGAATCTTTGGTATTTGGAATCTTTATTGAATCTTTATTTTACAATCGTTCCGAATCCCCGCGATACGCTTTTTCCCAATCCTATATAATCGGGTAAAGTTACATTTGTTGTAAATCTACCTGCAAACGCCAGCATATCATTTCCTTTAAATTTTGTTTTCTTTTCTATTAGATTTGAAACTAGCATTATTTTCTTTTCTGCATGATAATCAATTGATTTAAAATAACTCAGTATATTTCCTGTAATAATTTTATTCAATAAATCTTTTTCCTTTTTTTCTTTTTTGTCGAGGGTATATTTTTTAAAATTATCCTGATTCAATCCCATCCATAGAGTTTTAAAACTATACTCGATTAAATTACCAGTCAAGCCGGATTCAAATTTTTTATTCTCGATATTCTTAAAATTTATTTCATAAATCTTTCCATCTATGTCCAATGATTTAATTTTTAGAAAGAGGGAGGTAAGTAATTCAGCTCCTTCATTCAAACCAATCAGCATGGGAATATTATCTACTACTTTATACTGAACAAGCGGATACCTATAAATATGTTTTAAAGAAAAAGATTCCATCTCTTTAGTGGATGAAATCTTTTGTTCACCTTCAAAAGAGATGGAATCTTTCACATCAATAAAATGATTATGTAATAAAGGTGATTTTTCCTTAAATAAATTTCCAAAATACCCCCGTAACTTATGCGCATCTCTCGTCAAAAGAGATATTTCGGGGAAACGGATTATGGAGGTGAGAGTGTGCATGGGTTATATGAATATGGAATATTTAAGTTCGGAATCTTTAATACCATCATTGTAATCATAAACATTTTCAAAATCTTTCAAATATATGTATCCATATTTTTCTTCAAAATTTGAATTTTCTTTTAATTCTCTCAAAGTTGATGAATACGAAAAAATTGAGAATATAAACTTTGACATAATCCCCTGAATAATTTTCAAATTAATTTTTTTTAAAGTAAAATCTTCGCTTTTTAGATTTATAATATTTTCAAATAGCTCCCAAACTTTTCTACCACATACTTCAGTATCAGTGCCATTTATTATTTTGTTACTTTCAAGAAATGATAATTCATTATCGGAAAAAATATTATCAAAACAACTCTCAACTCCTAACACTTTAGTTGGAACTGATAATGGAACAAAGATAGACTCGGTTTTATCATTTATTAACACAAATTTTTTATCAATATCGTAGAAGTTTAAGTTTTTAATTCTTTCCTGATAATCCGAAAAATTTACAACCATTTCGGTCTGGTTATTAACATTTATCTTATTTTTTACTAAGTCATAGAGTTCATCAAAATTTTTATTCTCTAATATTTCTTGATATTTATTTTGATCTAATTCATCTCTTGCTATTTGATACCTTAAATCGTTTCCATAAATTCTAAACGATTCATCATATTTAAAAATGAACAATTCTGAACTCGGTTTAAGAACATTTCTGTTAATTCGACCAGCTAATTGCTCTTCACTATCTATGATTGACTTATTTTTAAATCCAAGATCCATATCAACGTCAACACCAGCTTCAATTACTTGAGTTGAAATCAACAAAATTTTCTTTTCATTATTGTTTTTACTTTTTAGGAAATTTATAATTTCTTTTCTGCGGGGTTCTAATATTGTTCCAGACAATAACAGTGTAGTATATTCATTAAAATGTTTATTTCCTTTTATCATTTTATGAAACTCTCCAGCAGTTTTCTTAAATATAAATTCAACAACAACTTTAGCATGACCAAATTTCTTAGCATAATTTTCAGATTTTTCAAATATAAACTGACCAAGAGTTGCTAAAGTCATATTGTCTATTTCAAATAGTGAAAAATCAAATTTAACTCTATCCTTGAAATTTGGATTAAGAAAATATTTAATCTTTGAATCCGGAATGAGGCTAACAAATTTATCATTACTTATTTTGCTTGTTAAATTATCAAGTTTAGGTAGTGTTGCAGACATTAAAATAAATTTTATATTAAAATATTTTGCATAGTTATCTATAAAATAAATTATCTTATCCCATTCTTTTGGGGTATATGATTGTAATTCATCAATAATTACTATTGAATTTGCAATGCGATGAAGCAAATAGTTAGTTTCTTTTACATTACTTTTTAAAATATTAAAAAATTTTATATGAGAGATTAAAGAAATCGGATAATTAATAAATAGATGATCTATATAATTTTTTTTTTCATTTCCATAAATACCATCCTTATCTTCTTCTTCTTTATTTTTAATATTATATCCGGATTTTGAATGAACCTCAACAATTTCAGATTGACTCAATCCCAGCGTTTCTATTAAGGATTTATACGTTTGAGTAATAAGAGTAGTAAAAGGAAATACATAAAAAATCTTTGTGAAATCTATTTTGCTCTCTAATAATGTTGAAACAGCAAGCATTGAAAGGTTAGTTTTCCCTCCTCCAGTGGGTGCTTCAATATAAAATAAATTTCCGTTCAAATTATTTTTTATATTTTCTATTACATCAACAGACATTTTTTGTCTTAGAATATTTAAATTTCCATTCGATTTATGTTGAAGAGTTTCGAAAGCGTAATTCTTATAAAATTTATAATTATCAAAAAGAATTTTATTATAAGATTTTAATTCCTTAATATTCACTAATATTTTATTTTTTAGATTATCATCAATAATTCCAAAATCATTGTAAATATTTTCAAATGAGTTCATATAATGCATTGTTGCATAATAATCAGCGGCAGTAAGTAATGAAAAATTTAACTTTAAGAATGAGTACAAATAAAAATCGTTTTGAAAATTAATTTTTTTAAATCTATCTAAAATTGTATTGATTTTTTTAAAGACGTCTTTCTTAAAAAAAGAATCTATTTGAAAATTATACGAATCAATGTACCTTTGAATCTTGCATACAATATTTTCATTAAATACAATTTCTTCTAAAGGTTGATTTAAATGAGAACTGTGATGTTTTAAAATTGTATATGAAAGTAATAAAGTAATTCCGTATAAAAAACATTCTTCATCTGATTTCAAATTTAATTTATTTATTTGGTCAAAATGATGTGCAATATATATATATGCTCCCAATAATGAATGTGTCGTATCTATTCCATTATCGAACTTTTGGAATAAGGCATTCTGCATTCTTTCAAGCTGGAAATTTTCATTCACCTTTCCAAAATCATGGTAAATAATTGTGTTTAAGAAAAGTATTTTAACAAACTTCCCAACAGTTATTTTATTTTCAAATTCCTTCATAAGTTCAAAGATTAAATTATCAATAACTGATTCTATTTTATTCTTTTCAGTTATAATCAAAAAATAATCTAATACTAATCTTAAGTGCTCTTCTAATTTTTCGGATTCTTTGGATTTATGGGTATGAGCTAAATAATTATCAGAGTTTTTTAATAATTCTGATAAATAGAATTGTTCTGATAAAGACTTAAAAGAGTTGAATGATTTCACTACCATTATCTATTTCATAAAGGTTTTCGATTTGAGTATCCTTCTTTAATTTTCTATTTGTATAAACAAAGCTTTTTAATTCATATTGATAGATATTTTCACCAAGATTAAAAAAACCAATAGGAAGTCTTTCGAAATACATAAACATTGAATTGGAATCTTCCAAATTAAAAATATTGAAGTCTTCCTCTTCAATTTGTTCATTGATTGTGCCAGTTTTTGTGAAAATGGTATCAATTTTAACACTATCATTTTTAGTAACCACTTTATATAGATTAGTTTTAGGATTTTCCCACCAGGCAGTATATTCATTTTTCCCAAGATAGGGTATGAATGTGGATTTCAAATTTAATATATTAGTAATCAGATTTTTTTGTAATTCATCTTCATCATCCAATTCAACATAACATTTGAAAAATGGACTTATTAAAGTTTGTTCGGTAACGTTAAGTGTTTCACCAAATTTTTCAGTCGCATCTTTATTTGCAAATCCTGTTGCATTGTTATATTTTATCATAGTTTTTTGAAAAATTCCTTTATCACTATTTAAAGGTCTTATTCCAGTTTTAATATCTTTTAGTTTTATATAATATTCAGGAAGAACTCCATATTTTTCATAACCTTTTAAGCCAGCTATCGCTCCAAGTATTCCTAACAATGCCGGTTTGTGTAATGAATTAAAAGTTATGAAGATTTCATTTTCATTGATATCCGGTTTTTTGAGAAATCCAAAATCAGCTTTAAGATCGAATGAAATTAATTTTTTCATTTATTATAATTCCGATTTAGAAATGTTGCTTGGAGAATTCAGGATTTCAGTATTTGTATTATTATAGTATATCTCAATTTTTTCAATTTCGCTTTTAACATTATCTTTCGACAATTCATCGGTTAGTCTTTTCATATCAATTTTTACAGCATCTTCGTCTCTAGTCACAACTATTAGCTCCGTAAAGTTCGGTAATATTAATTTGGATTCTGGTTTTAATTGGACCCAAACTAAAAGTTCATTTTCTGTTCCTGCTTTAGAAGCAGAATCGTAATATGTTGCACCTCTTCTAATTGCTTCTTTCAATTTATCAATGTCTTCGGTTGAAAGCATGATAGTTTTATCACCAACTCTTGTAAAATGATCATCCATATTTTTAGGGTTAACGGAAAAATGGTGTACATAATGCCCTTCTTTTAATTTTGACTGTGTTCCAAGTGTTGTCATTGCTTTTTCTTCACTTCCAGCTTCGCCAGGATTCCTAAATGGTGACATTATTTGTTCTGAATAAATTGAATTTTCTGGAAAACGATTAACACCATGATTAATTTGAACAGTCCCATGAATTGAGATATTTGTTGCCCCGGCAAAAGTTGCACCAAATAACTTTACATCTAAACATTTTAATAAATTTTTCAGCACAGCATGTTTATCTATTCCACCTGTTAAAAGATAATCCAAATCATTAATTAATTCTTTGAGCGTTTCAAACTCTCCTTCAAGTTTAATAATCTGATTATTTCCATTTATATAAAAAAAGAATTCTTCATCGCCAAATACTTTGTCATTTTTACCAATAGAGTTAGTAGTTGTCAATTTACATTCATTTTTTTTACTCCATTTATTTAAAATACTTTGAAAATCTTTTTTTGCGTTATCATTTTCTAATTTATTAAAATAATTCTTCATTTTTGTGGCATTAGGTTTTTGGTTTATCCTACCAATAATTTCTTCTCCATTGTAATAAAAAATTGAGTATTCATTAGTTTCCTTCACTACTTTAGGATATTCATCAAACATAAATTTGTATCTTTCATCTAACGATAAAGGATTCATATTCTCATTATAAGATTTAAAGTAAAAAATTTTTTCATTCGAAAAGTTTTTTAGGAGATAATTCTTTATTAAATATTTTAATGCTTTATCCGTTGCATACACAACTCCATTTGGTAAAGTTCTTGGCTGATGTGTGAAGTCAGCGTTATAATTTGAATTTATAGCTTTGATAATTGCACATCCAAATACGCGATTTTTAAATTCTGTAGGCATAATTTTAATTAAAATTAAGTTTATAAATATTATTTAAATTTTTATGTTTATATCCAAAATTATATTATTAGAAAAATATCCCGCCAGTAAGAAAGAAGTTAACTGTTTTAAATTTTCGTTTGTCACATATCCTAATACTTCACTTGCCAATTTATTAAACTTCCTTCCACCGAAACTAATATTATGTTTATACAAATCTATCGTCCGGGATACAGAATTCAAAAGCAAGTTACATTGTGTCTTTTGCAGAAATGGTTCGAGCAGGGCATGTGTTTTTTTGCTTGTTTCACTTTGATAAAGAAGATAGTAAATCAACTGTCCCGCACCATAGGCAAATTCTTCATCGTCGTTAAAATGTTCATTTTCATCCTGAACAATTTTAATAATCCTCCCCTGTAATGCTTTTATTCTTGATGGCATATAAGCTCCTTTTATATTATTATTAAAGTTATTATTGTATTCATCAAAATGATGATTAATGCTAAAATAAATATTGAGTTTTTCCTTAATAGAATTTTCTTTTGTATGATAACCTTTTTGAATCTCATCATTTTTAATATCATCTAATATTCCTGTCATTAAAATATCTTTGAACATTATTCCATTTATTGATTGGCTTTTCGATTTATAAACGTAATCATAAATTGATGTTCTGTATTTGAGAATCAAATTATAAATTGACAATGTAATGTATTTAGGATTGTAATCTATATCATCAAAATATCTCGTATGAATCCCTTTATCGGTAATACGAATAAGGCAATTATTAAAGATTCTTGAAATTATTTTTCTTTCGAAATCAAAGATGTTTTTAATTTCATAATCCATTTGATAACTAATTGGGAAAATTTGCTCAACTTTAATCTCATTCATTTTATATCTGAAAGTTGATACAAAATCAAAATCTTTGACTTCTCCTCCTTGAAGATTTATTAAATAATAATTATGTAAGTCTTTACTCCTAGTTTCAAAAATTTTCTGAATAATTTCTGAATAAATTATATTTTTATCTTCGCAATAAAGCGAAATGACTTTTGAGTTTAATTCGTCCTCTTCAATAAAAATTGGAAGGGGGTTTGGCAAAACTCTGTTTGCTTTTAATTGACTAAATTTATTTAAAGCTATTGCATCTCTGTTTGAAATCCTTCCATTAATATTAAAAGATGCAGTTTTATGTTCTAAAAATATTTTTTTTGTATTCAGTCCGTTGAGATAACTACTTAATCCATAATCAAACCTATTTTTGGGAAAGTTATATTCATTTTTTAGATACAAATATTGGGTCAAATAATTCTGATAAGTTTTTTCATATTGTTCAACTGAAGCATTTTGAAAATAAACTGTTATATAATCTCCAGCTTTAAGTTTATTTGTAATTTCTTTTAAATCATCGTCTTTGGTTAATAAATTATATAAATTAGTTTCACAATAATTTTTAAAGTTGTTTGCCAATGTTTTTTCATCTTCTAAGCCCTTGCAGCATACTTCGATAGCTTTATCAAAATAAATTTGTAGCCTCCCATTAAATACACTTAAATTAGATTTTTTAAATGCTACGCAAAATGGGGAACAAGAATGAATTTTCTTTCCACCGGTTCCTTGGTCCAAATACTTATGTGACGAAATATCTTTTGTATATTGGCCTACTTTAGAACAATATTTTAGAATTTTGTTGTCTTCGTCGGACAATTCAGATTCTTTTTTAGAATTGAAAATTACTTTACAAAATCCTTTGAAATTTGAATTCTCATCTAGCTCTATAAGTATGTGTAAACCTTCTCTTGGTTTTAGATTTTCTTCTAAAATTCTTTTATCGATCTTATTTGCAAAATTTATTAGCTCCCTTATCAAATTACAATATTCCTTTCACTTTAAATTATCCCCCCATCCACAAACGTATCCCCACGGCTCAAAATACTCCGGGTATTTATCTTTCAAAACCTTTCCTTTTTCATAAAGCGATTTTATCATATTTGATTATTAAATAAATTTGAAATATTTATTTATGAAATAATATTCTAATCTTTTTATCAAAGATTCCATCTTTTCTCAGATTACTTTCAAAATTAAAACTTAAATTATAAAAAGATGGAATCTTTATTGAATTTTATATTCGAATATTTAAACAATTTAATCAAATCTAAATAACAAAAAAATTACATGTATAGATTGTTAAGAGCAGCGACTGCTTTATCAAAGATTCCATCTTTTCTCAGATTACTTTCAAATTAAAACTTAAATTATAAAAAGATGGAATCTTTATTGAATTTTATATTCGAATATTTAAACAATTTAACCAAATCTAAATAACAAAAAAATTACATGTATAGATTGTTAAGAGCAGCGACTGTTTTATCAAAGATTCCATCTTTTCTCAGATTACTTTCAAATTAAAACTTAAATTATAAAAAGATGGAATCTTTATTGAATTTTATATTCTAATACTTAAACAATTAATCAAATCTAAATAACAAAAAAATACGCATGGATTAAGAGAGCAGCGACTGTCATTATAAAATTTAAAAGGAATGTAATTAGGGAATATTTGCTTTCACTTAATCTTCAGTTGCAAGATAGTAATTTAAAACAAAAATTATTAATCCAAAATTATAGTGGAAATATTTTTCTTTTTTATTAAAAGTTTCAGAAGCTTTACATCTAAGATTTAGTTTGCTCTCAAGAAAGTCAAAAATAAATTTCATAAATTAAATTTGACCAATAAAATTTCTATATTTTGTAAAATAAAAAATAATTCAACAGTAAAGTCCAATAACAACTTGATAAACCCAAAGCCCGCTTTCGCGGGCTTTACATTAGTCACTAACAACTATTATTGATTTCTTATGGATTAAAACATCACTCGCTTTTACAGACAATGACATTTCAGATCCATTCCCTTCAAACGTTCCTGAATGTTTCGGCTCTAAAAATATTAAAGCAATTAAATTGAGAAAGTGAATAGTTAAGTTAGATAAAAAAAATATAAAATTATTATGAATGTATGGGAAATGAAATTAAAAATCTTTCGCGAGATCGATAGTCTTGAAGATTCCAAATTAGTTAAGTTGTACGGAGTAATGTTAAATCTTAAAAATGGAAATGATAACTATGATTCCGGAAAAACCATTTCACATAAAGAAGGTGATGAACAAGTTTAGAGAAAAGTATTCGAATGCCTAAAAAATAATTTAGTCCCTTCTATCGGAACAGGATTTCTCAAATATACTTGAATTTTTAAATTTAAACTGGGGAAGTCTTGTTGTTAATAAGTTTATTGATAGAGTAGATAACTTATTAAATCATATAACTGCCAGAAGCATGAGGGGAGGACCGAATAAATTTTCAATTGTTCCATCTAAATCGTAGATCAAAAATCTAAAATCTGAATAAATCCCAAATTCGAAATTCCAAATTCCAAACCCAACTGATTGGATCCCCGACAGAAGCACTCGGGATGACAAGACAATTGACTATTGTTCATCAAAATCTAAAATCGTAATTCAAAAATCTAAAATGTAATCAATTCCCAAATCCGAAATTCCAAATCCCAAATCAAATAATTGCATTTAAAATTAAAAATATTTTTCGGATTTTGCTTACTCACAAATTAAATCCAAATGTCGGATACTGTACTTAACTTAATTATTATAATTTCAAAAATTGCAGTCGTTCATACAATATTGCTTACGGCTGTGGCATACACTGTTTTAGCTGAAAGAAAAGTATCCGCATTTATTCAAAACCGAGTGGGACCAAACCGAGTGGGACCTGCAGGACTCTTGCAGCCGCTGGTTGACATCATTAAGCTTTTACTTAAAGAAGATATTGTTCCGACAAATGCCAACAAATTTTTGCACTCGCTTGCACCGGCAATTTCAGTTGCTGTTGCTCTTTCGACATTTGCTGTAATTCCATTCGGAGATACAATCACAATTGGAGACAGAGTTATAAAATTACAAATTGCGGACGTTAACATAGGGATTCTTTATTTTCTTGCCATGACTTCACTTGGAGTTTACGGAGTTACAATAAGCGGTTGGTCATCAAATAATAAATATTCACTTCTCGGCGGATTACGCTCGGCTGCTCAAATGATAAGCTATGAACTGGCAATGGGATTGGCTGTCATCGCAATAATACTTATGAACGGATCGCTCGAGTTAGATACAATGGTTAACAATCAGGCAGGCTGGAAGTGGAATTTAATTTTGCAGCCCGTAGGTTTTATAATTTTTTTGACAGCATCATTTGCCGAAACTAACCGGACGCCGTTCGATTTGCCGGAAGCAGAGCAGGAGCTTGTCGGCGGGTATCATACAGAATATTCAAGCATGAAATTTGCTCTATTCTTTCTTGCCGAATACATGAATGTAATAGTTTCATCTGCAATGATAGTGACATTATATCTTGGCGGCTGGCAGTTTCCTTACCTGCAAAACTTCGGGCTGCCCCCGATGTTAGTCAGCATTTTACAGGTGTTAACATTCAGTGCAAAAGTAATTTTTATGGTGTTCTTTTTTATTTGGGTCAGGTGGACTGTGCCAAGATTCCGGTATGACCAGCTGATGAATCTCGGTTGGAAAGTAATGCTTCCTCTCGGGATTGCCAATTTAGTTGTTACGGCAATTGTTATATTGCTTATGAAAAAATAACCAAAAATTAATTCTCACTAACAAAATTTTTTTAATTTAAATTTTTTAATTATGAAAAGAATAATAACGGTAATTTTGTTTTTAATATTGATCCCTGTTAAATCTTTCAGCCAGTATTATAATGATTTCGAAAAAGAAGACCTAGACGGTAACGAGCTAAAGCTCAGCAAGCTTCTTGAAAAAGGACCTGTAATGATTTCATTCTGGGCAACATGGTGTTCACCTTGTAAAGACGAGATGAAAAAGATGCAGCCGATTTATGAAAAATACAAAGCTCAGGGTTTTACATATCTCGCAATTAATCAGGACAATCAAAAATCCATCTCAAAAGTAAAATCATTTATTAATGCGAACGGGTACACTTTTCCTGTAGTTCTTGATCTTGACAAACATATCTTTGAAGATTACCTCGGAATAGGAATACCATATTCTTTAATCATAGATCAGAATAAGAATGTCATAGCAAAGCATCTCGGATATATAACGGGTGATGAAGTAAAAATCGAACAGGAAATTAAAGATGCATTAAGCGGGAATGATGCTAAAGATATTAAAGATGAATCTAAATAAAATTTTAAAATTGGAATATATAATAGCAGGAGAGAATAAGTTTTTTTGACAAGAAAATTTTTATTTTTAATTCTTATCATTTTTTGCAGCTCGGTTACTTATGGACAGATAAAACTTGACGTTGAGGCTGCAGTAAGCAATTTGTTACGTTATGGCAACGGTTACCAATACACCGGTACATTAAAAAATCCAAAAGAATATTTTGAAAATCTTACCGACGCCCGGTTAAAGGTAAATGGTGTAACCTTCGGTATTCGTTACGAAATCAGTGACTCTATTGAATACGGACTTAACTTCAGAGGAATTGCCAGGAGATTTATAGAGTATGATCATGAATCGGGAATATCTTTAAGAGCAGGTGATTTTTTTGAAACAATTTCACGCGGACTTGCTCTAAACGTTTTCGAAGACAGGGCATTATATTATGATACCGGGATAGACGGTGTGCGGTTAACTTATAATAAAACTTTTAAGATGAAAAACGATCTCAAGATAAAAGCCCAGATCATCGGAGGAAATATTGATTACCGGGATTATCTTACACCGGAAAGAATTGAAAACTATAAATTAAGAAATGCATCTTTGAGAGTATCTCCTTTAAAACCTTTAACAGTCGGAGTAAACTATGTTCACTCAAACGGAATTCTGCCGGAAGAAGGAGCTTTGACTTATGTTAATACTGATCTACCGGAAGCAGTATTCAATTTAAACTATCCGGATTTTCAAATTTATACCGAATATGCATATAAGACATCTATTGTAAGCCCGAATGAAATCTACCCTAACCCGATTACTGCAAAAGGCGATGCACTCTATTCTTCACTGTCATATTCTTTTAATAAAGTCGGATTGACATTCGAGTATAAAAATTACCGTTTCGATATTACTCTTCCTGACAATAGAAGTAATACACGCCCGACAAGAATGCTTCCATATCAAAATCCACCAACAGCACTTAGAGAAAATAATTCGGTTTTGACTTCAAGAAATCCTCACGTGGTGGATTTTAATGATGAAGTCGGAGGACAGATTGATGCAGTTTATTCCCCCAATGACAAACTGAGTTTTAATTTAAATGCAAGTATTGCATCAAAGCATTATCAATATGAAGACATCAATCCGACATCATTAATTACTTATCAGAGAATCGACAGAAGCGACAGCTGGCTGCCAAATTTAAATGATGCATTTTCTCCTTACTGGGAAATTTATCTCGAAGGTGAGGACTACGCAAATGACCGTGTTTATGCAAAGCTGGCTTTAGCATTACAAAACAGTGTAGTTTATAATCAAATAAATCCTTCAAGTACGGAAATATTAAAGACCACAACAATTCCATTGGAGTTTAGATACTCATTTACAGATAAATATAGTCTGACTTTTATCAGCGAGACTCAGTGGGCCAGCAATACAATCAGAATCGGTGATAAAAATTTTATGAACCAGTACAACTCGCTAACTTTTTCAAGTTCACCGACATTAAATTTAACATTGACGACTGAATTCACAAATGATGACGAGGAGCCGACAGGAAGGAAAGCATGGTATACCGGGGAAGTCTCATACAAATTAAATCAATCGAATACTTTTGGAGTTTCTTTTGGCTCGGAAAGAGGCGGCTTAAAATGCGCTAATGGAATATGCAGGTTTGTTCAGCCGTTTGATGGTTTCAGGGTCTTGATTGCAACACAGTATTGACTATGATTAGAACCATGATGTAAATGATTTAATGATAACTATGACTATGATGGAATGATAACTATGATTTATTAGTTTATATAATTATTAAAAATTTATAAGGAATCAAATTTGAAAAAAATAATATCCATACTTCAGGTTTTCTTAATTACAATAATTTTTTATTCTTGTGAAAGCAACGACAGTCCGGTCACAGATAATACACCGGTCGCTACTGTTCCGCAATTACTTTCTCCCGAAAACAATTCGACTGTTTCAACATTAGAGCCGACATTCGACTGGGTAGATTTGCCAAATGCGTCGAATTACAAGTTACAGGTCTCGGCGAATTCTTCTTTCAATAATTTAATACTAGATACTTCAGGGTTAACATCATCCAATTATAATGCTCAAGGCAATATTTTAAATGACAGCAATTCTTATTATTGGCGGGTGAAAGGTATTAGTTCATCCGATACAACAGATTGGTCCAATTCATTTTCATTTTCGACATCAATAGAATCAATTAATGCAACTAATAAAGTATTGGTTGAAATATTTACAAATACGAGTTGTGTCCCATGCGTCCAGGCAAATACATATTTAGATGAGATTTATAATTTGAGTGGAGTAACAAGCAATGATGCAAACGTACTTTTACTAAGAGTCCATACGACGCTTTTCGCCGGTGACCCATTCTATCTTTATAATACAACCGACAACGATGCAAGAATGGCTTTCTATCCTAACTCTGCAATTGTAAATCCGAGAACATATCTATTGGGAACGTTCATGGGAAATTTTTCTTCAGCTCCGTGGACAAACAAAATTAACGAAAAGCTTGCAGACACAAGGACTTATGCGATCAAACTAACAAACACATATGATCCGGTTTCAAGAAGCGGAAATATTAATATTAAAATAAAACAGGTATCGGGTGCAGTTGTAAATGATCTTGTTTACCATCTTGCTGTAGCTGAAAATGAAATTGCATATTCCGCTCCTAACGGCGAGACATTTTTCAGCAATACACTTCGTGACTTAATTACTCCTCCTACCGGACAGCCGTTTACAATAAGCCCGGGACAGACTAACAGTTACAATCAAAGTTATAATATCGATACTCAAATCAATCAGAATCTTACTGATCTTGTTGTGTTTATCCAGAGAAATAATAATTCCGGAAGAGAAGTGCTTGCTGTAGAAAAGATCAGTTTGAAGTAGATAGAGTATATGTGTGGCACATTTTTCAGATGTGCCACACTTTTAAACTTTTCCAGAGCACTTCCTTTTCACAAATCCACAAAAATAATTTTTGAAAGTTATTTCATAATCAGTATATTTTTCATTTTAAATCAGATAATGATGAAAAATGAAATCCTATATGATTTTCACCTTACCTCTGCTTATATTCACATCGGAAATTCTATACTCACAAAAGGACAGTCCTGAAACGCAAAGTGACACAACTGATTTAAATAAATCATTTCAGGAAGAAGTTCTTTTGGAGGATTTAAAATCCGAGGAGGACGATTCGAAGATACTGGACTTTCTACAAGATCTGAAGCGCAATCCTTACGACCTAAATAAAGTCACCCTCAGCCAGCTTGAAAATATTCCTTTTATAAGTAAGATCATTGCAAAAAAAATTATTGATTATAGAAATGAGATTAAAGTTTTCAGATCAAAGAGAGCATTATTAAAAATTGAAGGAATAACAGATGATCTTTATGAAAAAATAAAAATTTATCTTGTAGTCAGACAGTCGACAAAAGATATTTTGATAGATGAGACAGGCAGAAAAATTTCCGTATCCAAATTAAAAACACAAGAGAGTTTCAAAGTCAGAGCAAGGTTCAGGATTATTCAGGATTTACAGCAAAGAGACGGATTCCTTACAGGTAAATATTCAGGAAGCCGTCCTAAAATTTATAACCAGGTTAATTCAAAGTATGATAAATTTAATTATAAACTTGAAGTCAACTTAACTTTGGAGAAGGATGCAGGAGAAAAAAATTTAAACGATTTTGTTTCCGGGTTTTTAGAATTAAAAAATTATAATTTTATTAAAAATATTGTTGCAGGTGATTATACCTTAAACTTTTCACAGGGGCTTGCAATGTGGAGCTCGCAATCGTTTTCAAAAGGAATTGATGCAGTAAACCCGCTGAAGAAAAAAGGCAAAGGTATTGACGGTTATAGTTCGGTAAATGAAGTTCAATTTTTCAGAGGAGGTGCAGCACGGTTAAACTTTAATTATTTCAATTTCGATTTATTTTATTCAAATAATCTTTATGACGCTGCGATTGATTCAAGTATAAATGAAGTTACCAGTTTTTACTACGACGGATATCATCGGACATCTTCTGAAACAGCAAGAAAAAATTCAGCACTCGAAAAATTATTCGGGGGAAGAATTACATTTGAAAAGGAAAGTATGCGGCTTGGAACAACCTACTGGAAAAGTAAATTTTCCAAATCAATTATTCCGGATTCTCTGATACAGCTCTATAATTTTTCCGGAACGTCCGCGAATATGATCGGCTTTGATTATGATTTTATCTATAAGAATATGAATTTTTACGGTGAGCTTGCAAGATCACAGTCTAATTCAATTGCAAATATGAATTCACTTCAGATTACCTTTTTTAAATTCGCTGATATACTTTTTTCTTACAGAAATTACCCGATAGATTTTGCGCCTTTGCATTCATTCGGGTTTGGAGAAAGAAACGGCGAAACATATAATGAAATTGGTTTTTACTCAGGGATAACTTTCCGACCGGTCAAAGGGCTTGTTGTAAATAGTTATTTCGATCAGTTTAAATTTCCTTACAGAACTTTTTTCAATCCTGTTCCAACTTCGGGAACGGATTTTCTTACCAATATGGAATGGCGCGCCGGAAGAGGTTTTGTTTTGAATCTAAAATATAAAAATGAAAGTAAAGAACTTATCCGAACCACCATGGATGAATTTAATCGTGATATAAAAAGAGTTGATAACAGAAACCAGGTTAATATAAGAGCAGGTTTTATTTACCATTTAACCGAAAGATTCCGTGTAAGAAGCAGGTATGAATATGTAAATGTCTGTTACAGCAATTTCGGCGGAGATAATAAAGGCTATTTATTTTTTTCTGATTTAAGAATAATTCCGGTAACAGGTTTAGTAATAGACACAAGATTTATTTTTTTCGACACGGATGATTATGACAGCAGAATTTATGAATTTGAAAGTGACATATTAGGCGTGATGTCAAACATAGCTCTATACGGACAAGGCAGAAGATGGTATTTGCTTTTAAAATATAAACCATTTTCACATATCGAACTCGCTGCAAAATATGCCGAGACTTACGTTGACGGTGCAAAGAGTATCGGCAGCGGTAATGATGAAATAATAGGTGACATAAATAACCGAATATCTGTGGGAGTGGAGATTGGGTTTTAGAAAGTAACCGCACGGGGTTTTTAAAAACCTGTGAGGTTTTGTGTTGGAGAAACATTTGATATGCAAACTATGAATAAATTAGAAAAGTTAGTGCCAAACCAATTCTACCATATTTACAACCGGGGAAATAACAAAGAAGATATTTTTGTTCAAGATGAAAATTATAATTATTTTTTAAATCTTTATGATAAATATATTAGTCCAATCGGTGATACTTATGTATACTGTTTATTAAAAAATCATTTTCATATTTTATTAAAAATTAAAGGCGAACTCGAACTTCCGGGAAAATATGTTTATGATAATTCAAAACTATATTTACCATTTTCAAATTTTTTTAATTCATACTCAAAGAGCATTAATAAAAGATTTAATAGAAGCGGAAGCTTATTCGAAGAGAGATTCAAAAGAAAAGCAATAAGTACAAATGAATACTTAATGTGCATAATATGTTATATTCATTTAAATCCACAAAAGCATCAGATTGTGAAAGACTTTAGAAAGTATCCTTACAGTTCTTATCAATCAATAATATCAGATAAAAACACCAAGCTTAAGAGACAAGAGGTTATTAATTTTTTTGGAAGTAAAGTAAACTTTATTGAGTTTCATAACGGTATGAGTATAGTGTTAAATAAGCTTTTGATAGATATTGAACAACAAGTTGATGGATGTTAAACCTCACAGGTTTTAAAAACCTGTGAGGTATTAGGTGAAGTTTAAATTTTATTTAATTGTAAGAAAAAATTATTTAGACTAACTTTGCAAAGTTTTAAATCAAAAAAATTTTTATGCCTAAGTTAGTTATTGTCCGGCACGGACAATCTCAATGGAATCTGGAAAATCGTTTTACGGGCTGGGTCGACATTGATCTCTCACCGGCAGGTGAAGAAGAAGCTAAAAAAGCCGGCGAGAAATTAAAAAATTATAAATTTGATAAAGCCTTTACATCGGATTTGATCAGAGCCCAGAGAACTCTTGATATTATTCTCGATCAAACAGGTCAGAAAGATATTCCTGTAGAAAAAGACCTAGCTCTTAATGAAAGAAAATATGGCGACTTGCAGGGTTTGAATAAAGACGAGTGCAGAAGCAAATTCGGCGCTGAGCAGGTTAAGCAATGGAGAAGAAGCTATGATGTTCCGCCTCCAAACGGCGAAAGCTTAAAAGATACAGCAGACAGGGTTATGCCGTATTACCATTCTAAAATCGAACCGGAACTGAAGAAAGGAAAAAATATTTTGATCTCAGCTCATGGTAATAGCTTACGGGCTTTGATTATGTATCTTGAGGATCTTAGTAAGGACCAGATACTTCAAACTGAAATTCCAACCGGCTCACCGAAAGAATATATCTTCGATGATGATCTGAATCTAATCGAAACCAAATACATTTAATTGTCTTCTCACAAAATAAAAAATATTATATTAGATTTAGGCAATACGCTTGTTTATTTTGATTATTGTTATTTTTATGATGGCGTAGCGAGGCTTGAAAAGAGAGTTAATGCAAGGAAATTTAAAAAATATTTTATCGATAATAAGTTTGATATTAAAATCGGTTCGGGTAAGCTTAATATCAAACAGGCATTTTCAATTTTAAAAAAGAAGTTCAATCTCAGAATAAGTTATTCTGATTTTTATTATCTTTACTGTGATATTTTTTGGGAAAACACAGCTATGAAGAATTTTTTGGAGACAAAACTTGTGGATTCCAACTATATGTTGTTCATGCTATCCAACGTGGATTCATCTCATATTAATTTTATTGATAATAATTTTCCGTATGTAAAGCTTATAAAGAAAAGAGCACTGTCTTATAAAATTCGCAAGGTGAAACCCGACAAAAGGATCTTTAAATACATTATTGAAAAATTTAAAATCAATCCCTCAGAAAGTATTTTTATAGATGATATCAAAAAAAATATTCTTTCCGCAAAAACAATTGGTTTCAATGTCATCCCTTACACTTCTCATAAGAGGTTTCTTAATGAGTTCAATAAGCTGACCAAATAAATGTGTCCATCTTAAGAAATTTTGCAGAACACATCAATACCTGTTCCGAAATCTTCTTTTTGTAATTTCATTAAGTTTTTTTTATAATGAAATTATTAAGCTAAAATAATTATTTAATGCTTTAGTTCTTAAGCTCATATTTTCCCTTCTACTGTTTTTGTAATAAAAGCAATAGATCCTGAAGCAAAAAACAAAAAATTCAATTTAAATGCCTTTTAAAACTTTATAGTTTTAAAATAAAGATTATATTATATTTGTCCAAACATTTTATCAACCAAATACTATCAAAACAAAAATACAATTATGAAAAACTTAGTAAGCTTTTCCTTGCTTATCATTGCAATATTTTTTATGTCAATGGAGATCGGCAGCTATGAAGGAGGAAAAATAAAGATTGGTAATAATCTTTACGCAAAAAGTAATTCTTCTAATTCACCAATATGGACTGATATTGCAGAAGGAAGTTTTATTATTAAAGGTGAAAAAAGAATTCAACCGCAGCTTTACAGGACTGTAAAAGCAAATTTTACTGAACTCCAAAGTGAACTGTTACCGGCTCCGTTTGAATTTACCGAAAGAGCAAAATATTCACCCTTAATAATCGATCTGCCGTCACCGTCAGGCTCACTCTTGAAATATTTCGTAACAGAATACTCAATGATGGAACCGGAACTTGCTTCAAAATATCCCGGAATTAAAACTTATAATGTTAAAGGAATTGATGATCCTTATGCTACAGGAAAGCTTGATATTACAAGTAGCGGATTTCATGCTATGATTTTCAGTGCAAGAGGTGATTATTCGATCGATCCATACAGCACCGGTGAAAAAGAAGTTTATATCTGCTACTATAAAAGTAATTTAATTTCTAACCAATCATTTGATTGTCTTGTCAATGAAATTCAAAATTTCGATAACTCAAATGGAACAATAAACTGCGGACCTCAGCTCAGGACATACAGACTTGCTCTCGCTGCTACATATGAATATACTTTGTATCACGGCGGGACTGTTGTAGGGGGAATGGCAGCAATTGTTACGGCAATGAACAGAGTTAATGGAGTATATGAAAAAGATGCTGCAGTGAGAATGGTATTGGTTTCCAATAACGATCTCATAGTTTATGCAACCAGTGCTGATCCATACACAAATAACAACGGAGGGGCAATGCTTGGACAAAATCAGAACAACATAGATCAGGTTATCGGTCCTTCTAATTATGATATCGGACATGTATTCAGTACCGGTGGTGGCGGTGTAGCTGGATTAGGAGTTGTTTGCGTAAACGGGCAAAACGCGCGAGGTGTAACAGGACTTCCTCAACCTAATGGCGATCCGTTTTATATTGATTATGTAGCACACGAGATGGGACATCAATATGGTGGCAATCATACTTTCAATAGCGTAGCAGGTAATTGTGGATTTGGAAATAGGAATGGATCTACTGCCTGGGAGCCGGGAAGCGGTAGTACGATTATGGCTTATGCCGGAATTTGTTCAGGAGAAGATTTACAGAACTTTAGTGATGCATATTTTCATACTGGGAGTTTTACAGAAATTGGTACTTTTACACAATTTGGTAATGGAAGTATTTGCCCTGTAATTACAAATACAGGCAATACACCGCCGACTGTATCAGTACCGGCATCCGGCTTTACCATTCCCAAAAGTACTCCGTTTAAATTAACAGGCTCTGCAACTGATTTGGAAAGTCCTAATTCATTAACTTATTGCTGGGAAGAATTTGATTTAGGTCCTCCGGGTTCACCGAACAACCCGTCGGAAAATGCCCCGATAGTACGTTCCCTTAAACCAGATACACTTTCATACAGGTATGTACCGCGCATATCCAATTTGGTAAATAACACTTTTTTATACGGAGAAAGACTTCCAACGTATGCAAGAACTATGAGTTTCAGACTTACAGCAAGAGACAACAGCATAGCTGGAGGTGGAGTTGAATATGAATTTATGCAGTTTGAAGTTGACACTGCCGGACCATTTTTAGTTACTCAGCCCAATACAAATGTAACATGGAACAGTAATTCTCCTCAAACAGTAATCTGGAATATTGCCAATACAAATGCTTCTCCGGTAAACTGTCAGTTTGTAAATATTTTGCTTTCAACAAATGGCGGAATTAGATTTGATACAACACTTGTATCAAATACAGCAAATGACGGCTCAGAAATTATAAATCTGCCGTCAATTAATATTACTAATGCGAGGATAAAGGTCGAGTCTGTTGGAAATATTTTCTATGATATTTCCAATGCTAATTTTACAATCACATCTGTTTCATCAGTTCAAAATAACGGAACCGGAATTCCTAATAATTATTTGCTTTCTCAGAATTTTCCCAATCCGTTTAACCCGTCAACGAAAATAAATTTTGATATTCCTTTTAATGGCAAAGTAACTTTGAAAATAATGGATATAACAGGAAGAGAAGTCACGACACTTGTAAATAATTCTTATAATGCGGGCTCTTACACAGTCACATTTGAACCCGGTAATTTAGCGAGCGGAATTTATTTTTATAACATTGTTGCCGAAGGTGATAAGGAAAATTTTGTAATGACAAAAAAAATGACTCTGATCAAATAGTTGAGTTGAGTATTGAGTATTGAGTATTATGTATTGAGTAAGTTCTTTATAAGGATTCCATCTTTTCAATCTTCCGGATAAAGATTTGATTTCTCAAAAGATGGAATCTTTACTTAATGACACAAAGGATAATTACCAAAAATTCGATTTTTTTATAAAGTTTGATTTCGTTATTAATCTGATTCAAGTTTAATATTTTCAATATAATCTCCAATCATAATCTCATCCACGATATCCATGCCCTCAACTACTTTTCCGAATATAGTATATCTTGCGTCAAGATGAGGTGTTGAGGAATGTGTTATAAAAAACTGGCTTCCTTCGGTATCCTTTCCGCTTGATGCCATTCCAACCATTCCTCTCTCGTATGTCAAAGGATTAAATTCGCTCCGTATAGAATAACCCGGACCCCCATAACCTGTACCCGTGGGGTCTCCCCCCTGAATCACAAAGTTCGAAACAACCCGGTGAAAAATTGTTCCGTCATAAAAATTTTTTTCTGCAAGTTTTAAGAAATTCATTACTGTAAATGGAGCAGCATCAGGGAGCAATTCAATTTTTATTTCTCCTTTATTTGTATTTAGAGTTACAAACTTATTCTGAAATGTATTCTCAATGTAATCCCAGTCAAAATCTGTTCTCGGTTTCGAATTAAATTCATATTTCTTTCCCGTAATTTTTTCTAAAGCTTCTGCAGAGGATTTTCCAATTTCATAATATTCCGAATTTAAATTATTCTCCAATACTTTTATTACATTATCATTATTTAAATCTTTCATTGCATCAATAAAAATTAAATTTAAATCATAATCTTTCGGATTAACAAGTTCATTGTAGTCAAATAATAATATTGAAACAGTTTCATCCCTGTATTTTAAATATAAAGAATCTTTTAAAGCGCTAAGACAAATGTCAACTATTGCCGGATCTTTTGAGCTGACAAACTCGGTAAATATAAGTCTCGTTATATTCTGATTTTCATCATCAGTTTTTTCATCGAGATTCGACAACATCTCTACAAAACCTCTGTAAAGCTTTGCTAAATCCATGCTGCCTATCATATCACCCGAAGTGTTCGGATTTTTTGCATTATATCGTTGAACATCGGCACTTATAGTATCTCTTACTTCTTTGTAAACCATTCCGTCATTAAAATTTCCAAATGCTTTTATGATCCCGGACTTTAAGTCATAGTTATTAGTATTCCTAAATGCTTTGAACAACTCGCTTTTTGCTTCGTCCCTGAAAATAAGTGACATTGAATTTGCAAGTTCAGATTTTTGTCTCCATGATATATTATCTATTGAGTCGAGAGAATAAATAAATTCTTTTTTTATTTCTTGAGATAAGGATTTTGCGGCATTGTTGTTGGATTTTTTTATATCACTGAATATTTTTCCAAGTACATTAATTCCAGTCAATCCAATATGTTCGTTTTCATCGCCGATCGCATCACTCAAAACCGAATATAATTGTTTGGTCAAATCCGGTATTGAATCAAGATGAAAATTCGTTAATGAATTTAACATATTGATCTTTACCCGCCAGTCATTTTCCGACCCGAAAGATTCAAGCGTATGCATAAGCAGCAATTTATCCTGCAGCTTACCCATTGCGTTGTAAGCCCACATCCTTGTCTGTGCATCATTGGATTTCGAAAGACTGTAAATTTCCTGTTTTGCGTTATTTAAAAAACTCTTTTCACCAGTCCTCCATAATGCAAATGCAATGTTTCTTAATGTTAGTGTATCGTTAGTGCTTGTTAATTTTTTTAAAAGATAAACAGATTTTTCATTTTGAATTTTTCTTAAGGCAAATCTTCCCAATGACATTGCTAAAGCTCTGTTCATTTCATCACCGGAAAAATCTCTGCTATCTAAATTTTTTAAATTAATTTCATCACCAACTCTTCCCAGCGAGTTTATAAAATAACCTTCTGATTCTGATAAAGAATCTGTATTATTGTCAAGCATTAGCTCTATCATGCTTCTGCTTTCGTCGCTTTGTATTTGTCCCAGCATAAATGCACTGGCTTTTAAATCATTTAAAGTCGGATAATTTTCAAAAGGTCCTGCCAATAAAAAATTAAGCTTCGAAACGAAATTTGAATCTCCGATATTTGCCAATGCATTAATTACTTTGCTGCGTATAAACGGATTTATGGAATACAAATATTGAATAAGCCTGTCATCTTCTCCGGTTATTCTCTCATCCTGTAATTTCAAAATTTCCCTTTCTTCGAATGAAAGCTGTTGCGAAAAAAGAAGTGATGTATTAAATAAAAAAAGTAAAAAAATAATTTTAAAAGTGTATATCATATTGGATTATTTTGTGTAAATGATTATTTGAGGGAAAATAATTTTCCCCGGTCTTGCTTGACCAAATTTTTTTATAACTTTATCCCGAAACCGATAGTAAATTTTCGGATTCGCTTAAACAAGGAATTTTCCTGCTCTACTCGCAAATTAAGAGATGACCTTTCTTTATCATCAAAATAAAAAATTGCGACCGCATCATATTTATATCCGGATAAAGCATTTTTGTTAAATGGCTCTTTGTATCTGCCGTAAATCTCAAACAGCATATAATATCTTTTGACTGCGAAGCTTCCGGAAAATGAAGCATAATATTCTTTTTCATCAATCTCGTTTATGTCACTATAAGTTCTTCTATAGTTGATTCCTAAAATAGGATTAAGTCCAAACACCCACCTGTTATCAGTTCCGTCATACTGAAATTTTACATCTGATACATTTTGTATAGGAATAAAAAACTCCGGGAAGCGCGGAATAAAAGAAAAGCTTGTCTGAAATTCTGTAATTTCGTTATAATCCTTTGCATAGGAAATTGCGGGCTCTATCTTTCCGTATCCGTCGCTGAATTCAAAAATTTTATAATATACATCGAATCCCGTTTTTAGTTTTTCTAACTGGTCTTTTGGCTTGCTTGAATAATCAAAAACTGAACCGAAGGAATGAATCCCCATTCACCATATCTGAATCCTTTATACATAAAAGCAATATCAATATTAAAAACGGCATTTTCATCATCATCTTTTTTAAATGAAAGCACTCCAGGTTTTGTTGTCTCGCTCGAAACAGCAAATGACCTTCTGATTCCCAGTATCTTCTGAACTTTATCCATAAAAGATTCTTCCTTAAATTTCTTTTTTGTCTGAGCAGGAGTTATTGATGAAAATAGAATCAATGAAAACAGTAATATTATAAAATACTTCTTCATAGACTCATTGCTATATCTGCAGTTAAAAAATTTATTCAGCAAATATAAATAATTTAACAGCATCATTGACTGTAATATTTTGTCTGAATAACAATTAATTAAAAACATCAGAGTGAAGAAAACAAAAAATATTAATTCTGATTTTTTGCCTTATTGAATTTTCTGAATGCAAAGAGATGCTGCCTCGTGTAACTGATTATATCGACATAGATGATTTCAAAAAAAGATATAAACTTATTTTTACTTTGTGTGCCTTCTTTTGAAAGCGGATAGTCCGGGGTATCACTAAGACCGAATAGTTTTGGTTTTCTGATTTCAGGATTGGGAAAGAAAGCTGTTCCGAAAAGCCAGTCCCAGACAGCGAGCTTCGTACCGTAATTATTTTCAAACTCTCTTCCTCCGTCATCGGAATGATGCCATCTGTGCATCTCGGGACCGTTAATAAAATATTGAAGCCTTCCTAATCTTATGTCTATATTCGAATGAATGAACATTCCCCAAATTGCGCTTATCATTCCTTTATAGATTGCAACTTCCGGAGCAGCCCCGAGTAATATTATCGGTGCGAACTCAACAGTCTGGTTAATTAAAATTTCAAGTGAATGTGATCTCGCACCTGAAAGCCAGTCAACAGTTTTCGGAGAGTGATGCGCTTCGTGAGTCCGCCAGAGAATTTTATTTTTATGCTGAAGACGATGAAACCAATAAATGTAAAAATCATGTGTGACCATAAAGAAAAGTACCTGTGTCCAAACCGGCCAGTTTCCAATCAGGCTGTATTGATAAAGATTTGTATTAAATTTTATCCAGTTTAATAAACCGAATATAATTAATCCCAACAGATAACTCTGGACGATTGAGTATAAGATTATATCATTAAAAAATCCTTCACGGAAAATCTTTTGACCTCTTGTGTACGGAAATAACTTTTCCATTACAATCATTAAGACTGCTGCAAAAGAAATAATTATTATTGACCAGACCTGAAGCGACATGTCAAACTCTCCTCAGTTTTTTCCTTTGACCAAGTTCACTTTCATAAATTCTTTTCACTCCGTCACCAAGAGCTTTTTCTATGTCCCTGATATTTTCAACTAATCTCTTAAATCCACCCGGTTCAACGGATGCCGCCTGGTCGGTTCCCCACATTGCTCTGTCAAGTGTGATATGTCTTTCAATAAAAGATGCACCCAGAGAAACTGCAGCCCACGTAGGAGCTAAGCCCGTTTCATGCCCGGAGTAACCAATCGGCACCTCAGGGTAAATTTGTTTTAATGTTCTGACAACTTTGAGATTTAGCTCCTCGAGTTTACACGGGTAAGAGGAAGTAGAATGTGCAATAAGTAAATTTTCTGTTCCAATTTCTTTTACAGCAGCATTAATTTCTTCCAATGTTGACATACCGGTAGAAATCATAAGCGGCTTTCGGGTTGATTTTTTTTTGTGTAATAAATTAATATCTGTCAATGAAGCTGAAGCCGCTTTGTATAAGAGCGGATCGAATTGGTCAATGAAATCAACTGACTCTTCATCCCAGCATGAAGCAAACCAATCTATTTTTTTCTTTTTGCAATAGTCATCAATTTCGCTGTAGTCATTGAAATTCAATTCAACCCTATGCCTGTAATCAATGTATGACATTCTTCCCCATGGTGTTTCTCTTTCGACATACCATTGATCTTTGGGGACACAAAGTTCGGGTGTTCTCTTTTGAAATTTAACCGCATCACAACCTGCATCGTTTGCACATTTAATTAATTTCTTCGCCAATTTCACAGAGCCGTTGTGATTGATCCCTATCTCGGCGATGATATAAACTTTCTCGCCATCACCGATAAATCTCTCGCCTACTTTTACTTTTGACATAATTTATTTTATTTATTAATAAATCTTACTATTATAATTTAGATACTCATCCAATATACCACAGATTCACAGATTACAAACATTAATTTAAGAGGTTTAAACAGCAAATCTTTTTGATTTGAATTGAATCTTGTCCAAAATTATTAACAACCCAATTTTTGTTTTGGATATTCTTAAATAGTTTATAACTTGAGAAAAATGTTGTTCTACAAGATTGCTGCAAGATTTAATTTCTAAAATTACTTTATTGAAAACAACAAAGTCTGCATGAAATTTATGCTCAAGAATTTTACCTTTGTATTCTATTAAATATTCTTTCTCTCTTTCAAAAATTATTCCGTTTAATTCAAATTCATATTGCAAAGCCTCTTTATATACTATCTCAAGTAATCCTTTACCTAAAATGTTATGAACCTCATAGCACAAACCAATTATTCTTTGAGTTTCTTCTTTATAAAAGAATTCGTTTTCCATAATCCAAAAAAATCTGTGAATCTGTGGTTAAAAATTCAAATCAATTTTGGCTTTAAATTAAAATTACTTGTCTTCCTGAACACCGGTTCTACGGGTTCTCCCTTTAAATAAGCTTTTATACTTTTTTCTTCAACAGCTTTTTTCAAAATCGGCAAAACATCTTCATAAGCTTTTAAAGTGTATTCAACATCTGCATCTGCATGAGAGAAACACATGTTATGAAATCCCCCCCAAAGAATTCCGCGCTTAATCATTTCCTGCTGAAAAAGTGACTTCATCTCCAATGGATTACCAACATTCGCATCAAAGGTAATTATTGTTCTGCAATTATAACCGAAACATTTTGTAAAATTTATACCAAGTTCATTTGCAATTTTATTGTATCCGTCTTTTAGCTTTTTTCCCTGTTTTGATAAATACTCAGGAACATTTTCATTTTTAATTTCATCTATCACCGCCATTGCTGCAGCCATTGATAATGCTTCTCCGCCAAAAGTTGTAAAGAAAAAAACATCTTTGTCAAACAATCTCATTACATCTTCTCTTCCAGTGATAACCGAAATCGGCATTCCGTTAGCAATCGCCTTAGAGTAACAAGCTAAATCCGGTTGTATTCCGAAAAATTCCTGCGCGCCGCCCACTGCAATCCTGAACCCTGTCCACATCTCATCGAATATTAAAAGTGTTCCGTTTTTTCTGCAAACATCCTGAACTTCTTTTAAAAAATTATTTCTTTCTTCTTCAAAAACAAATGGCTCGAGAATTACACAAGCAGTTTCCGAATCTATTGACTCAATCAGCGATTCGATATCATTGTAATTAAATGTAAATGTTAAATCTTTTATTGCTTCCGGAATACCCGCATTTCTGTCGGTGACACTTATATACCAGTCATGCCATCCGTGATAACCGCAGCATAAAACTTTTTCACGTTTTGTAAAGGCTCTTGCAACCCGTACCGCTGCTGTCGTTACATCGCATCCTGTTTTTGAAAACCTGACTGACTCTGCATTAGGAACAACACTTCTGATTTTTTCCGAAAGCTCGACTTCAAGCGGATGCATTAATGAAAAAGTAATTCCGTCTTCAAGCTGTTTTCTTATTGCTTCATCAACTTTATCATAACAATATCCAAGAACTATCGGACCTATTCCCATATTATAATCTATATATTCATTTCCATCAATATCCCATACATGAGAACCTTTTCCCTTCTTCAAATATTTCGGAGCAATTCCTTTTATCCATTGACCGGGACCTTTCGCTAACGTTTGCGTATATGCAGGTATCAGACCTTCGCTTCTTTCAGATAATTTATTTGATTCGGTTATGTCGGGAAAATTTTTGTTGAATTCAATTTTGTTAGGCAATCTTAATTTTAAAGTTTTTAAAGTTTGTAAAGTAATTTGTATCCAAACTATCAATTTTGCTCTTATCAAACAATTTCAAAATAAATGTTTTTGAGTTATAATATTGTAAAATTTTTGAAGGTGGATTTGATAGCCGTATGCACGATATAACCTTTAATTGGTATATGCTTTTTATATTTTGTGTAGTTAATTTTTTGGGTAAAGAAATTAATTAAACTCAACTCATGGCTTTATGAAATCAAAGAAAATTAATAGAAATATGAAATCTGTTTTTAAATGGATTTTATTTCCAATTAAGTGGTTTGGAAAATTTTTGTTTGCCTTATTTATTTATAACTTGATACTCGCGATTTTCTGGGCTTTTCCATCCAAACTTCTTTTTTGGGGACAATATCAACAACCCGCCATCAATATTATAACAATAATTGTTGGCTTCATTTACTTCACCTTAGCTCTTTACTTCTTAAACAGAAAGAATTTTTTTGATGATTTTAAAAAGGAGAATATACTTGGAGTCATTTCGCCGATTGTATGTATTATTGCAGTTGTTGGTGTTGGTTGCTCCTGCTTTGCAGCTCTAAGCTCGTTGTTAAGCGACTATGGCTATATTAGTTTTGAACCATCTCTCGGGGTAGATAAGGTTGGAGCTATAATGAACATTTATATTTGGCATTTCTTGAATGTGATTCCTCAGTTAAAAATCAACGAAACATTAAAATGGGAATTGCCTTTTAAGCACAATGGTAGTATCATGAACATATTAATATTGTCATTTAATATAATAATGATTTGGTTAGTTATCAAAGTTTTTTACAAATGGAATGTTTGGAGGAAGGAATTGATTAAGAGAAGAAATAGAGCACACGAATCTACAACAAAAAGATTAACTATCTTGAATTAATTTTTGATATTTTTTAAGTTGAACCAGTATGAAAGCGAATCTTAAAATATTTTTTGCAATTTTTGCAATTGTTACAATTGTTGCAATTGGAGTTTTGATAATACCGACGGAATCTTATTCTCAGAATGACATCACAAAATTAGAACAGGAAAATTCAAGTATCGTTATCCGTTTGACAAAGGTAGAAGAAAGAATTGCTTCGCTCGAGAAAAGATTTGAAGACTTTCAGAATAATGTCGATAAGAGATTTGATAATGTCGATAAGAGATTTGATAATGTCGATAAGAGATTTGATAATTTGCATTCACTCCTTCTCTGGGGTTTTGGAATTTTATTCAGTGGGATGTTTGTAATAGTTGGGCTAATATTCTGGGATAGAAGAACTGCAATTTCACCGGTTGCAAAGAAAAGTATTGAATTAGAAGAAAGACAGGAGAGAATAATAAAAGCAATGAAAGAATTTGCAGGAGAGGATGAAAGATTTATAGATATTATGAAGAGAACAAATTTATGGTAAATTTCTCGGAGCTAAAAATTCATTTCAATGTAATAGAATTTTTTCAAGCAGTTAAAAATGTTTATAAAGTTTTTGTAAAGTTTGTAAAGTTGAACGGGAAGTAAAAATTATCATAGTCATCATTCAATCATTAATATCATAGTTCAAAACTCTTTCCGCAATTTTAATTCCTGTGAATCCTTCATACTCAAGCACATTTTCAAACAATGCGGGTTTAAACCAATTATCTTTTAATGCAATCGGAAGAACGTCACACATAATTTTATTTCTTAAAAAAATTTCAGCAACAATTGAAAAAAGTCCACCTGTTATAAAATGATCCTCAAGAGTTACCATTAATTTAGAATTTTTTGAAGTTTCAATAATTATCTCTTCGTCAATTGGTTTCAGAGTTCTTAAATTTATCAAACCCACAGCCAACCCTTTTTTTTCAAGAATTTCTTTCGCTTCAATTGCCTGCTTAAATAAAATCCCGTAAACTAAAATGGTAACATCTTTTCCAACATTTATCACTTCAGCTTTTCCAATTTCAAAATCTTCCGAATGTTTAAAGACAGTTTTTAAATTATTGTATCGGATGTAAAACGGCTTCGGACTTTCCAAAACTTTCTTTAATCCAATCAGCATATCCTCTTCATCTGCAGGACAAAATACATTCACATTTGGAATTCCTCTCATTATCGAAACGTCTTCAACTGCCTGGTGAGTCGGTCCGTTTGCCTCAGATAAAAATCCGGAAAAACCCCCGACAAGCTTTACAGGCAAATCACCAATTCCGACATCTGTCCTTATAAATTCAAATGCTCTCATTGTAAGAAAAGTAGCAAGAGCATGAGCTACAGGTATTCTTCCTCTTAAT
The DNA here is from genome assembly GCA_030855105.1 of Bacteroidota bacterium. Classification (GTDB taxonomy): domain Bacteria; phylum Bacteroidota; class Ignavibacteria; order Tepidaquicellales; family Tepidaquicellaceae; genus JAGPCH01. Next base: position 42,777 of record JALYRX010000009.1, read on the forward strand.
GCAAGTCCCGCAGCAACACCAACCATTGTCTGCTCTGTAATTCCGGTATCTATAAACCTGTCACCGATTTGATCGGGTAAATTCCTAATTGCTGCCCTGTTTTCTGCAGTGAGTATCATGAAGCGTTCATCTTTTTCTACAAGATCTTTTAATAATTCTTCGTATGTCATTTATTGAGTGGAATATTTAATTTTTCCTTAAAGATATATCCTTCACGTTTATATTCATAAGCTTCAAACCAAGCAAAGTACAATCCTGATTTCATTTGATTTACATTTTGTGAAACCCAATTAAGATAGTAACAACCTCGTGAGATGTTTGTATCAATTTTTAAAATACTATCCTTTCCATCATAAGAACAAATATTAATTTTTATATTTGATGAATCAGGTATTCCAAATTTGAAATCAAAATCTTTTATAGTCGGTGAATATGGTGGGGGATAGTTATAACGATGAATATAAAAATCACTTTTACAATCTTGGTCAAGAACAATTATTTCATATCTATCACCTTTTATGTTTTGAGCAAAAGAATTTGTAATCACAAAAAATGGAAATACAATAATACATTTGAAAATTATTTTCATCTTAACAATAAGTTTTAAGAAGTTTAGAAATATGAATACAAACTATTGATTTTGATTTTATCAAACAATTTCAAAAAAAATATTCGGGAGTAGTTTTTATAAATGAAAGGATATTTATATCAAAGCCAATTTATATTTCAAGTTTATCTAATGGACTTTTAATTTTCTTAACGGAATATTTACTGATATGAGTATAAATCTGAGTAGTCTTGATACTACTGTGTCCAAGAAAGTTCTGAATGAATCTTATATCTGTGCCACTATCAAGTAAATGGGTAGCAAAGCTATGACGCAGGGTATGAATTGATGCAGGCTTATTTATTTTTGCTTTTAACAAAGCTTGTTTAAAAACAGCCTGAACGCTTCTTGGACTATATTGACCTCCCTCGGGATTTTCAAACAACCATTCTTTAGGTTTATAAATTTTATAATATTCTCTTAACATCTCAAGCAATTTTTCAGAAAGCATAAGTTCTCTGTCTTTATTTCCTTTTGACTGAATTATTCTGATAATATTTCTTTTCGAATCTATATTGGAAATTTTTAAATTAATAACTTCCTGAAGTCTTAATCCTGCGGAATAAATTGCAGCTATTATTGTTTTATGTTTCAAATTACTTATGCAGTGAAGAATTTTTACAACGTCTTCCATCGCAAGAACTTTTGGTAGTTTGAATTCTTTTCTAAACTTATGAGCAAAATCCAAACTTAATTTTCTTTTTAATACAGTTTCATAAAACAGCTTGATAGAAAAAACCTGATGTTTCAAAGAAGATATAGAATACTTTTTAATTTCGACACAAAATAAAATATATTTTCTAATATCCTCTTCAGATAGTTTTTCTATTTCTTTATCTTTAAAAAAATTGATGAATAATGAGAGGTGGTTTTTATAACTTTTAATAGAACTATAGCTATAATTTCTGATCTTCATTATTTCAATGAATGTTTCAACAACTTTCTTTTGGTTATCCTGCATATGCGTATATCCCTCCTTTTTATACCTTTTTATACTTAATTGCGAATAACATATATTATTTTCATTGCAATTTCTATATTATTTTTTAAATTGCGTGTAATTAAATAGTTGTGCGTCATTCTATGGCGACACTGCTAACATCAACGGACAGACATTAAATTAACGACAGACAGTGATAAAATTTTTATCTGACGACATTTGGACTACAATAAAATCTCTTTCAGACAAATCACGAAAGACAAAAGTTGCTGTTGCTTATTTCGGGACAGGTGCAGCGACACAGTTGACATTTAAAAAAGGGGACACACTTTTAGTTGCAATGACTTTGGGTAATGTAAAGGTTGGACAAGTCAATCCATTTGAGATTGAAAAACTTTACGATAAGGGAGTTCATATTTTCAATCTTCCAAACCTTCACTCTAAAATTTACCTCTTTGACAAAACAGTAATTATTGGTTCAGCAAATGTTTCTTCAAACTCCGCTGACACTTTAATTGAAACAGGACTTCTCACAGACGACAGCAAGACAATTTCAAAAACCGACAAGTTTATCAAAGCACATTGCGTTGAAAAAGTTGAGCAGGACTATATTGAAATTTGTAAGAAGAATTACAATCCGCCAAAGTTTTTCGGTAACGGACAAAAGAGAATTCTAACAAAAAGTAAATTCAAAGGACAACTTTCAACTACTTGGGTTATTAGCACAAGACCAACCGAGTGGAAAAATGCGGACTATGAAACTCTTGAAACAGACCAAGAAGTTTTTGAGGACAAAATTTCTAACAAAAGAACTTTAGAACTTTACGAAGTAAAATATGGAGCTTCACATCTTTTCATAAACAAAGTGAAAGAAGGCGACAACATCATTGAAATTATCAAACACAAAGTAAAGGCACAAGTAGTTCAACCAAAGCGAGCACTTGGTGTTACACTTGACAAACAAAGACGAGTTGCATTTTTAAGAACAGAGCAAAGAAAAAAAACTACAAAAAAATCTTGGACAACTTTAGAAAATATTTTACATCGTAACGGGTTTAAATCAATTACAAAAAACTCAACGAGAGAAATAAAAAATGACGACATAAAAAAGTTACTCAATGACTATTTCAACTGACAACTTCGGACGAGAGAGAAGAACGAACGCACAACATAAAGATAAATGCAAATTTTTAAAAGAAGGGTTTTGATAGGTAAACGAACAGTTGTGCTTCTAACAAACATTGTGGGTTATCGAACAGTTGTGCTTCTAATCCCTTCTTTTAAAAACTTCATTTATCCCTTATGCGTTGTAGGCAAGTATAAATGGGCATCTTGTAAGGAATTAAGAACACGGACGATTAATAAAAACAGGAAAAAATGGAAATTGAAACCGCTACTAAATACGATGTTTTTATAAGCTATAGATGGGTAGATCCCGATCAAAGTTGGGTTCGAAATCAACTCGCCCCCGCTTTGACAAATGCCGGTCTGAAAGTTCTATTAGATGTAAATGATTTTGTGCCGGGAAGGGATTTGATTCTTGAAATGGAGCGGGCCGCTTCTTCCTCCGTAAGAGCTATTTGTGTTATAAGTCCGGCTTACTTCGAAGGAAACAGAATGGTTGGTTTTGAAAGTCAAATGCTGCGTAAGTTAGATCCGGCTGGCATGGAGTCTAAGCTTATTCCTTTTATATTAATACCCGTTGCTGATATGCCGGAACGATTAGGCGGTCTTATTGCTGTGGATTGGACAAATCCTGACAATAACCAGCGTGAATGGAAAAAACTTCTTCAGGTATTAGGTGCCAACCGGATAGATATTCCTCCGCCAACCATAGAGCTAAAGAAACCGGTAATGCAGGTGCACTTACCGGAACTGGAGACAAATTACCGTGATACGAAAATCAACCGTGTCGTGGGTAGGCTAAATGGCCTTAATAAAAATTTTCTTAGCTTACCTGCTGCAGAAAGCCCTTTAAAATATTTTTTGTCAGAGTTAAGAGGACTTTTCGATGCGCGGAACACCTTTTTTGAAGACTTGAGCGATTGCCCTAATGAGAAATGGACAGAAAGGTTTTGCGTAGCCTGTATAACAGACGATTTATTAGATATATACTGGCCTTTTGTGCGAAGGCTTAAAAATGAAACGCATGACCAACTCGTTTTTTCCTATAATAATATGAGAGAAGAATTGCACAAATATTGTTGGGCTTTGTCCATGTTGTTTAGTGAACCGCCGACTATTGATGATGGCAAAAATCTTTGGTTGGGTGATAATAAAGTGTTAGAAGAACGATTACGTAAAAAAGAGTTGCACAAAAAAGAAATCTCGAATGAGATTAAGGATAGGTGTAAAACACATCAGGGTAAAATTCAAGAATTGCTTAAACAATGGCCGAATGGTTAAAAATAACATACGTAAGGCAAGTTACACGGTAATATTATCAAGTTAGTAATACCTGCCTACAACAACAGCTTGCTGCAATAATTAGTTGATTAGGTGATTAGTTCATTAGTTTATTAACTCAAATTATAAGTTTAACAACACGCTAACAAATTAACTGTTTAACCAATTAACTGCTTAACTAATTGAAACACGAAAGCAAACTATTAATTTAGAATTTATCTTACAATTTCAAAATAAATATTCGGGAGTAGTTTTTATAAATGAAAGGATATTTATATCTAAGCCAATTATATTTCAAGTTTATCTAATGGACTTTTAGTTTTCTTAACGGAATCTTTACTGATATGAGTATAAATCTGAGTTGTTTTTATACTACTGTGACCAAGAAAGTGCTGAATGAATCTTATATCTGTACCACTATCAAGTAAATGAGTAGCAAAGCTATGACGCAGGGTATGAATTGATGCAGGTTTAATTATTTTTGATTTTAACAAAGCTTGTTTAAAAATTGCCTGTACACTTCTCGGACTGTACTGACCTCCCTCGGGATTTTCAAACAACCATTCTTTTGGTTTGTAGATTTTGTAATATTCTCTTAACATTTCAAGAAGTTTTTCAGAGAGCATTACTTCTCTATCTTTATTTCCTTTTGACTGAATTATTCTGATAATATTTCTTTTCGAATCTATATTGGAAATTTTTAAATTTATAACTTCCTGTAATCTTAACCCTGCAGAGTAAATTGCAGCTATAATTGTTTTATGTTTCAAATTACTTATACATTGAAGAATTTTTACAACGTCTTCCATTGCAAGAAATTTTGGGAGTTTGAATTCTTTTCTAAACTTATGAGCAAAATCCAAACTTAATTTTCTTTTTAAAACAGTTTCATAAAACAGCTTGATAGAAAAAACCTGATGCTTCAAAGAAGATATAGAATACTTTTTAATTTCGACACAAAATAAAATATATTTTCTAATATCCTCTTCAGATAGTTTTTCTATTTCTTTATCTTTAAAAAAATTGATGAATAATGAGAGGTTGTTTTTATAACTTTTAATAGAACGATAACTATAATTTCTGATTTTCATAATTTCTATGAATGTTTCAAGAGCTTTCTTTTGGTTATCCTGCCTGCCTTGCCGTCAGGCAGGCATATGCGTATATCCCTCCTTTTCATACTTAATTGAACTTAATTGCGAATAACTTATATGATTTGCATTTCAATTTCTATATTATTATTTATATTGCGTGTAATTAAATAGTTACCTGCAAGCCTATGGGGCAATTCGAACATTAGGTAAACATTGTAAGCGACTCAACTAACAAAAACTAAATTAAACGACATGAACAATTCAAACAATTCTTTAACTGTACTTGTAGCGGGTGCTACAGGATTTTTAGGAAGTGCAATTTGCCGTCAATTATTAGAAAAAAATATAAAAGTAAAAGGTTTGGTACGCACCACGTCAGATGCAAATAAAGTGATTCAATTAAAAGAATTAGGTGTTGAAATTGTAGAAGGTGATCTGAAAGATAAGCCTTCATTAGAAAATGCTTTGCATGGAGTTTCAGCAATTATTTCCACCGTTTCCTCAACGTTATCAAGGCAGGAAGGCGATTCCATTCAAACAGTGGATGATGAAGGACAAAATAATTTGATTGATGCTGCTATGGGTGCAAACATCAAGCAATTTGTTTATGTTTCTTTTTGCGGAATGCCCGGCCAATTTCCATTGCAAATCGCTAAACGTAAAGTGGAAAAGCATCTTGCTGAAAGTGGTTTGAGTTATACAATATTGCAACCAACCTATTTTATGGAAGTATGGCTCAGTCCAGCATTGGGTTTTGATTATCCCAATATGAAAGCCACCATCTATGGAGAAGGAAAAAACAGGGTTTCCTGGATTGCAATAAAAGACGTTGCGTCATTTGCTGTAGCCTCATTAGATAATCCTGCTGCTAAGAATAGAATTATTGAGCTGGGTGGACCAGAAGCATTAAGTCCGTTTGAAGTAGTGAATATTTTTGAAGTAAATAAAGGGAAAAAATTTGAGCTTCAATTTGTAGCTGAAGAAACTATGAGAGCCCAAAAAGATGGAGCTCAAGACCCATTAAGTGAGTCCTTTGCAGCACTGATGTTAGGAGTAGCGAACGGAAGTGAAATTGATATGAAAAATACTATTGATGTTTTCCCGATGCGACTAACCTCTGTAAATGATTATGCTAAAATGTGAGTACATATTAATTGATGGTCGTCGATAGAATAAGAAGGCTATGCAGGTAACATGAGGTTTTCTGCTATGCTGGCTGAAGAATATGTTCTCATCGTCCCGTTCGCTTATCTACTGTAGCCCGGGCTGAACGAATAAATACCAACTGTATCTCTTAACTTCAACTTCAGTAATTCTATTGGGCTTCTGTTCCGGCTGACATAACACAGAATACCAGCACAGCAGAAAGCCCGAACGTTACCTGCAATGCTATTGGGACACTGCTAACATCAAACTGACTGCAAGAAATTAACTTTGACAATAAATAATTAATAAGACACGACATGAGAAAACTAATTGCAGGAATCAATATGACACTTGACGGATTTTGCGACCATACAGCAATTATTCCGGATGAAGAAATACATCAACATTACGCTGACCTGTTAAGTAACGCAGACACTATTTTATATGGGCGGATAACATATCAGCTTATGGAATACTGGCGAACTTTGGCAAAAAATCCTTCAGGCGAAAAATCAATGGACGACTTTGCTCTTGTAATGGACAGCATTCCAAAAATTGTTTTTTCCCACACACTTAAAAATGTAGAATGGCACAGTGCAAAATTGTCAAATCAACCTATTGAAGAAGTAGTATCAGAACTCAAGAAACAATCGGGTAAAGATATTTTAGTTGGAAGTCGGAGTTTAATTATACAATTAATGAAACTTAATTTACTAGATGAATTCCAACTTTGTGTTCACCCTGTTATAGCAGGAAACGGTTTGCCATTATTTGAGAACATAAACGATAGAACTACTCTTAAACTCTTAACGACTAAAACCTTTAGTGGTGGAGCAATAACTCTTTACTATGAACCAACAAACGAAAAAATATGAACATACAAGAACAAATCAAAAAATATATTGACAACCAACCTGAATCAAAACACAGCGACATGCTGGCATTGCACCGCATCATTCTGAAACTTTTGAGCATTGAATAAACAGACAGACAAAAAATCATAACTAAAATGTTAGAATTAAACTTTACTCCATTTCCAAACTTGACAACAGACCGTCTTGTTTTACGACAGCTAAATATTGACGATGCAAATGAAATTTATTTGCTTCGTTCAGACGAAAGTGTAAACAAATATCTTGACAGAGACAAAGCAACCGTAATTGATGATGCGACTAACTTCATAAATAAAATCAAAAACGCAGTTGCGAAGAATGAATCACTTTATTGGGCAATAACTCTTAACGGCAACAACTCTTTAATAGGAACAATCTGTTTATTCAGCATAGACATTGAAAAAGACAGAGCAGAAATTGGCTACGAATTAATCCCGAAATTTCAAGGCAAAGGATTTATGCAAGAATCTATTTCAACTGTTGTCAAGTTTGCGTTTGACAATTTGCGAATTAAAACAATAACAGCAACTCCAACTGCTGACAATTCTAAATCTATTACCGTTTTAGAACGAAACAACTTTAAGTTAGACAGAAATTTTACCTATGCATCAAAAGAAGAATTAGAAAACTTGAGTTGCTATTATTTAGAACAATCAAATCAATGAATTCAAGGACACTTTTTTATACGATACTGCAACAATTGTAAATCGCTTCGGACAAAGTGTGTGCGGACTTCGGACGACACATCTTCATGGCGAAAGCAGCACTGCAGGTAACAAAAAGATAAATGCAAATTTTTAAAAGAAGGGTTTTAATCGGCAAACAAACAGTTGTGCTTCTAATTAACTTTGTGGGTTATCGAATAGTTGTGCTTCGAATCCTCTGCACAAAATAAAAAACCCTTCTTCGTTTCCTTTGAATTCGCATTCATTTTCATATCGTGTTGTCGGAGCAGTTGTCTTTTCATAGAGCAAAGATGATTTTACTTCCTTGCCATAAATAGGAATGATGCCTCCGTTTTTATGTGCAACGAGTACATCTCAAGAAAGGTACAGCAAATTTAAATGAAGATTGGGATATTCTGATTGATCAGATAAGAGCTATTGATAACCAACGATTCGCAAAAAAATTAGGAGAGCTACCGGAAAATATTATTTCGTTTATTAAAGAAAATATTTCTACAATATTAAACCATTAGAATTTCTTTCCGCAAAACTTCCTGTAAATTTATTTTGTCAACATCAACTATTCCATACCTTATACCGAAAAATATTAAATAATTATTAAAACAATTTACAAAAATAAATCCCATAACATTTTAATTATAAAATTAAAAATCATAATTATCATTAAATCATTTCATCGTAGTTCAAAACATCTTTGTTCATCTCGCTACAATTGTTTCAGAAGTCAATTCCGTCTTAGTTCCTCCATGCAATTCCTTCAGCAGCATCTCAACTTCATCACCCGTAAAATTCACAAACCATCTGTCAGCTCTAGCTTCGATGCTCGGAAGTCCCTTTCCTCTTTTAGTTTCAGCAATTACAACGCTTGGCTTTCCTGGCTCAACCGGTAATTTTGAAAATGCTTTTTCCATTTCTTCGAAGTTGTGTCCATCGCATGATTTTACTTTCCACCCGAATGCTTCGAACTTATCTGCGATAGGATTTAACGGAATTAATTTTTCTGTTTCAATATTTGCCTGGAAATGATTTCTGTCGACAACAGCAATTAAATTATCCAATTTCTTAGCACTTGCAACTAAAGCAGCTTCCCAGATCGAACCTTCATCAAGTTCACCGTCACCGAGTATCACAACAATTTTATTCTTTTGATTTTTCATTTTACAGTCAATAGCAACTCCGATAGCAACACTAAGCGAGTGCCCAAGCGAACCCGAATGAAATTCAACTCCCGGAATATTCCTGTTAGGATGCCAGTAAATAAAATCATTCGTCTTGAGATGATTCTTTAAGCGGTCTTTTTCAATAAAACCAATCTCTGCAAATGTTCCGTAAAGAGCAGGAACATCATGACCTTTTGATAAAAATAAATAATCTCGGTTAGGATCGTTTAAATTATTTTTATTTATATTTAAAAATTCTTTATAAAGAAAAACAATCAAATCGGCGCATGAAAGTGAAGCACCAATGAAGCATCCGCCGTCAGTTGACATTCTAAGGATATGTTCTCTGACTTTGAAAGAGGTCTCCTTTAGCTCAAATAATTCTTTGTTATTCAAGTTGGTTAATCGGTTAAATGGTTAAATGGTTGATTGGTTAATTGGTTAAATGGTTAATCGGTTAATCGGTATGATTTTTTAGAATTACATTTCATTTTTTCTGCTCCTTAAATATTTAATATATCCATTTAATATCCTTAAACAACATTGGCTATGATTGTATAATTCTTTAAACTCTTCTTCCTTAATAATATTTTCGTCTAAACAACAATAAATATGATCTACACATTCATAAATTGAACCTCTGCTAATTCTAAGATATTGAATATTTTCCTGAAAATTAAATCTACCGTAACCCTCTGCAATATTTGTTTGTAATTGACCTTGCTGCTCTTATTACCTGATCCTTTAACCTAAACTTTTCTTCGTTTGGAAATCTTTTAGATAATTTTATTAACTCTATTCTTAATTCCCGGCACATCTTCCATACTTCTAAATCTTCGAGTTTTGGAAAATTTTCACCCATAATATCAATCCTTTTTATAAATTCTAAATAATTATTTTCAATACTATCCTAGTTAATTATATATTCAATCATTATTTAAATCAATCAACTAATTAACCCATAAACCATTTAACCAATCACCCAATTAACCATTTAACTATTTAACCAATTAACCATTTTAACCAATTAACTATTTAACCAATTAACCCAGTCTGTTCTGAATTAATAGTTTTTAAAGAATCCAAATGATCTCTATACCAATTCACTCCCGCATACATCTGATTAATTCTTTTTAGCTCCGGTTTTCTGTCGAGCAGCATCATTATATCACACAATGTAAAAATTTTTTTCTCATCATATATTTCTTCATAAATTTTTTTTATAAATTCATAATCTTCTTTATAATCGATTGTAAACCGGTGGCTCATCGAAAAATCCAATCCGGTTTCCCATTCGACATTACCGATACGAAATCTTTCCGGTCTTTCCCAGATAAATGGTGTTGTATGCTCACGCTCAAACCCTTGCTGAGCTTCGTTCCACGCAGTCTCTAGAATTTTCATGGGAATAACTTCGACATCCTGTCCGTCCGGATAAGTTGCCGGGTGTAAATTGCTTACAAAATCATAGTCATCTTTATGATCAACATAGAATTCTAAAACTCTGTCAATAACATCGGGACATATCAACGGACAGTCGGAAGGAATTTTAACAATAACACCTGCATTATTCTCCAAGCCCGCTTTATAATGCCTGTCGAGTAAATCTGTCGGATGTCCTCTAAAACAATTCAGACCAAAATCATTACAAAGTTCAACAACTTTATCATCCTCCATATTTGTAGTTGTAGCGACAACGATTTCCTTTTGGGTTTTGGAAGCTGTCACTCTTTCAGCCATTCTAGTTAGTAAAGAATCTCCGTTAAGAGGAAGCAGGATTTTATCAGGAAGCCGGGAAGAATTTCTTCTAGCCTGAATGATGATTACGATATTTAAATTTTCTTTGATCAAAATTTAAGCTGTCTGATAAGTAATATCAACATTGTCTTTACTTTCCTTATCAGCAGAAATAGATTTTTCACTTTCCATCACTGCTTCATTTTCAAGAAGTGATATACAGACATTGGCAATTATTTCTGCGGACTTGCCGCCATTTTGGATTGGCAGTTGTTTTTCGAGATCTTCAAGCTTAAAAGCGGAGTAAACTTTTTTACCCAAAGCCAAACCCACATATATAACCGTAGAGTATGATGTAATCAGAATATCACAGTTAGCTATCATTTCATCGGTATGACCCTTTGAAAAAATTATCGAACCGGGAGCCCACTTGTTTATTTCTCTGGATGCCCTGGGAACATTCTCGTTTGGATGAAGCTTGAATATTATTTGCTTTCCATCCGATAGTTTTACAGCGTTCAATATAAATTCTTTTCTGTTTTCATATTTAAAAGTTTCTCTGGAATCCGAACTGCAGACTAAAGCATAATTTTTGTAAGGGAAGCTGTTATTCAGATACTGTACACAATTATCAAAATTAGGAATACCTGTTATAATAATTTTTTCCGGCTTTATTCCTTTTCGAATAAACAATTCTTTGTAACCACCGGATGCTACACAAAGGTATGTATAGCTATCCGATAAACCTGTTGCTGCCGTGCCTCCGAAGTATCTCGGTATTTTTTTAAATTTTTTTACTATATGATAAAAAATATTTTCCGGGTCAGTCATTCCTTCCTGAACCATTACCATCTTTTTATTTCTGAGATTTTTTGGCATAATTAAATCACTGCAAACAACTACCAAGTCATAGTTATTCTTTTTACCTTCGTAATCTATGTTTAGATTATTTTTTGTGAAATAGGATTCGGTGTGTTCACGAAATTTTCCGCCTAAAACGGAAAAGTCCAGCAACCCGAGTTTTGCGGCAAACTTCTCCGCTCCGTCCGAATAATATGCAGTAAAAAAATGTTCATACCCTGCAAGACATTTTGATATCTTGTGGAGCATTATTGTCTGGTTTAGGGAACCACACATATAAAGAATTTTTTTACTCATACACCGCAAATTAATAAAATATAAAATTTTAATATACCATAAATTTAATGATAGACGTTAAAAATTTGTAAATTGCAAATTTTTTTTGAGTGCCGATAAATTCTAAATTAAAGATTTAAAAGAAATTTAATTTAAATGGATTATAAAAAATAAGGTACTATATGAAATACTGTGAATTACCATGGATATTTATTTCACTAGTTTTATATTAATATTCATAAATTATCAAATATAGATTAGGAATATTACTTTTTCTTTAAAATTCATACCAGTTTAATCTTCTTTCTTTTGATAGATCAAAAGAAAGAAGCAAAGAAAAATCTCCCGCTTGTGATAAATTGCCGGAAATTCAATCGTATTGGCGGCAAAAATTTCAACTCACCACACGTCAGAAAAACACTGACGTGTGGTTCAGACAGGAAATTTTTGCTCTTCGCCAATACTCTGAATTTCTTTCGGCAATTTATCACAGGCGGGTATCATAATATTTAAATGATTTTAATTTAAAAGAATTTTCCACTTTAAATCATATAGCACCAAAAATAAATCCGCATAATATTCATATTAATTATACGGACATAAAAATGATTGGAAGAATAAGTAAGTCTGATGCCAAATTACTTGAGAAGTATCATTGTCGTTGTTTCTGAAAAATTATTTGTTTCCAGTTTACAATAATATGTTCCTGATGCAAATGAAGATGCATCCCATTCAACCTCGTAAGTCCCGGGATTTAAGCTACTGTTAATTAATTTCTGTACTTCTTTCCCGTTTGAGTCATAAATAGTTAATTGAATATTTGAGCTTACATTATCCGTAACATCAAATTTTATTTTTGTCTTCGGATTAAATGGATTCGGATAGTTGTCATAAAGTTTTAGCGTTTCCGGAATCGTTGTATTTATCTGCTGAACTTCGGATAAAAAATCAACTATCGCCGTGTATATGCTTAGTCCTGCTGTACTATCCAATCGTGTCCAGATTGGCCTTACCATTCCATCATAAGCCGATACGTTTGTATAGTCTCCGAAAAAAACAGAAGGTGTTGGCTTAAATGGAGTACTGCTTACAACGAAATTTGTAAAAGTTTCTCCTCCATCAGTAGAGCGTGCCATGTAAACATCCGTCTTGGTGTCACTGTAATTTCTTCTGTCATAAAAAACAAAATATAAATATCCTGTCTTTTGGTCAATAGTCATCCAGGTAAAAAACTGCTGCTTGCCTGGCGGGTCATTGTTCACTCTCTTTACTGCGCTCCATGTATTTCCCCCGTCAGTTGATTTAACCAGCCATACATCAGTGTCATCCGGGCCATTTCTTTGATCAGACCAGTTGATATAAATATTTCCTCTGTCAGGTCCGTTCGAGATGTCGCAAGCTGTTATAGGTAAACCATTTGCACGGAGTATTCCCGGAACTCCATAATCCCATCCGGTTGGCTGAGTCGTAACAAATTTGTCTTCAGCAAGCCAGGTAAGCCCTCCATCAGTGGATTTATTCATTACAATTTTTTCATAACCGGACCACGCAACATAAATTTCTCCATTCGGACCGGTACAAGGCACTGCTCCTTCCACAGTATTATCTTCATCTATACAATCACCGGCAATTTTATTTATTCTTAACGCATTGCTCCATGAAGTTCCTGCATTGGTTGAACGCGAAAATAAAATTACCGAGCTGTCGGATGGATCACTGCTCCCATATTGATCAAACTGAGTCCATGACATATAAATATTATTATTTCGCGGATCAACACAAAGCCATTCTTTATCCTGCTGCTTCGGCGGAATGTATCCGGTGAATGCGCCGTTACTCCAGTTGATGCCGCCGTTGGTTGATTTCTGAACTACAATACGGTCAATGAAATAGCTGCCCGATAAATTTGTTAAATGTCCGTAATAAAAATTTCCGGCAGTATCTACAGTTATTGAGGGATCGCCCCAAACACTATATGTGGAAGTTAATGTTGCTTTAGTCCAGTTATATCCTCCATTGGTTGAATAATAATAAAAATTAAGATTTGAGCCGGCTACAACTTGATTTGGATTTTTAGGATTAATACAAATTGTAGGTTCATTCGGTGAACCTGTGTTTGTTATTAAAACATTCGGATACTGAGCCGTTAATGCTTCTAAAATAAAAAATGAGAATGTAAAAATGAGAAGTATAGTTTTCATAATATGTTTTATACTGATTAAAAAATTACTTATATTTTTAAACTTAAATAGCAAAACCGATAAACTTAACCAACTCAACTAACTTAACCAAATTACTCCGGCTCACCTGATAACCATTTATCTAAATTCTTTTGCTGCTCTACCGATTGTGTTTCCATCGAAGTAATCTTATACTTTGGTAATGATGCTAACAGCTTTACTTTAATTTCTTTTATAATGCCCGATCTGCTGATTAAAACTTTTAATTCATCCCCTTCGGAATAATCTTTTAGAAAGTTTATCATTAAACTCAAATCCATTCTAACACCGTTGACGGCAATTATTTCATCGTTAAAGTTAAGTCCCGACTCATAAGCAGAACCGCCGTCAAAAACTTTGGTTACAATATACTTTCCGTTGTCTTCTTTAGTTTCAATATCCAATGCAGCCTGAGCTGATTCGTTTTCATTGACAAGCTTCAATCCGCATTCATTCAAATAAGATTCTAATGGAAGCTCTTCTACGCCCATTATATATTTTTCCCAAAAGCTGCTTAAATTTTTTCCGCATACAATTTCACAAATTTCCATTACTCTTTCTTCGGTATAACCTATCGAATTATTTTTTTTATAATCTTCATACAACATTCTTAATGCGTCATCGAGTGATTTTTCGGCATTTGTATTTTTTATAATTTCAATATCAAGCATCATTGTCACAAGGGCTCCTTTTGTATAATATGAAACCTGCGAGTTATTATAGTTTTCATCTTTACGGTAAAATTTTATCCACGTATCAAAACTCGATTCTGCCAGCGATTGGTTGAATCTGCCTTTAAATCTCATTATGTCATTAATTTCAACATCTAAAAATTCGTAATATTCTTTATTGTCAAGAAGCCCCGATCTTCTTAGAATTAAACTATCATAAAAGCTTGTCCAGCCTTCTGCTATCCATAAGCTCTTAGTATAATTCTCACTATCATAATTAAAAGGACCAAGTGCAGCAGGTCTGATTCTCTTCACATTCCACAAATGGAAAAATTCATGCGACACAAGACCCAGAAATTTTTTGTAAAGTTTTCCATCATTAAAGATCCATCTGTTTGCCTGTCCGACGAATGAATTATGATGTTCCAGTCCGCCCCCGCCTTTCTGGACAAGATGAATAATGAAAGTATAATTCTTGTAAGGAATCCCTCCTCCGAATAATTTGATTTCCTCCTCTGCGATTTTTTTAAAATCCTTTATTAAAACCTCATCCTTATAATTTCCTTTTCCCGAAAGACAGATATCGTGTCTTACTCCTCCTATTTCAAATTCAAGAATATTTTGATTTCCGAGTTCAATTGGTGAGTCTATAAATAAGTCATAATTTTCAGCCGAATAAATATTTCCAGACTCTTTTGTCAATCCCGTGGAAATTTGCTTCCATTCTTCCGGAAGATTAATTTCCAAAACACATTTATCATTCTCAAATCCTCTTGCAAACATGAACACTCCGGAATTGCTGATAAAAGCATGTTCGCTTTTGATCTCACTCGTTCTTACTGTAAATTCATTACAGTAAACTTTGTATTTTAATTTTAAATTTTTGTGATGTTTTACAGCAATACGCCATGAGTTTTTATTAATTTTTTCGACACTGAGCTTCTCTCCATTTGAATTTTCTGCCGTTACATTCTCTACATTCCTTGAAAATTCTCTTACAAGATAAGATCCGGGAGTCCAGACCGGCATTGAAAAAATGACAGTATCCTGATTTAAGCTATTAAGAAAAATTTCAACTTCGCAGTAATGAGTATGGGGTCTTTCAAATGAAATTGAGTAATTTATTTCGTACAAGGAAGTATCGGGTTTATTTAAATGTTTGAAGCAAAAATGTCATTTATCTTATTCAAATTAAATACAATAAAAATGTGAATTTGAAAATGATTTCCCTTATACTTCTTGTGAAAATCTTCTGGTTTGGGACGAATAATTTCGGTTCCAATACGGATAGGGAATAAGAGTTTTAAAAAATATGTTTATTGTTTTAGTCACGCTCGTTTCAATTGCTAAGACTAATAATTACGGTATATATCATAATTCTTATTCATAGAATTCATCTTCTGATATAATGTTCGTTTTGAATTGGTCCTCTAAATTTTGTGTTGTAACATCAAGGCTTAAGGAAAAGGATGATAATTTAAAATTAGAAATTTCATATTTCCCTTTGTAAGTTTTGCCGACATAAATCTTATTGAAGTCAAGGATCTCGTCTCCTTTTTTGTAAGAAGCATTCTGTGAAAATTTACCTATACATCTTCCATCAAATTTTTTTTCTCTCCAATCTTACCATAAGCAATTTTGACAAAATATTTTCCTTCAGGAATATTCTTTATCTCATAAGAACTGTTATTTTTAATGTAAAGAATGCGCACACATTTTTTGGTTATATAATTATATAATTGAATTACAACATCAGTATTTGATCCAACGTTTATTTCAAGTTCATTATCAAGCGATCTATCAAATTGAGGAGTAAATTTAAAACAATTAGGCACACTACCGGTTGAATAATTTGATTTAAGCCAATTAGAAAAATCTTCGGTTGGATTTATAGTATTATTAATTGGCTTTTTAAAACCATCTGGATTATTTGAAATTCTGGATTTATCCCCTAAATAAACCATGATTACAATAAAGAGTAAGCATGAAATGATTATTAAATATCCTTTATATCTGTTCCAAATATTTAGATAGGTGTTTGGTTTGGCATGAGTAAAATTTTGATGGTGTATTTCATTTTTTTGGGAAAGATCCACAATTCTTGCGCGTATAATTTCGGCATAATGATAAGGGAGATGTTCGCAACATTTTAATGACTCATCAATGATTTGTCTATTTATGCTTTTATCGTTTGAAGCGATTAGAAAATTTATATAGCTTTCAGAAAGCAATTCTTTAAGTTTATAGTAAACAGATTTATAATCTATAGAATCTATATTAGAAACGTATTTACATATAACTTTAATATCGGTTAGAATTACTAGAGGAGTAATATTCTTTTTTCTGTTATCCTCATTTTCGCTATTGTAAAAGTTTTGTTTCTCGAATTCTTCTGAATTGTGCGATGAATTATAATTATTTCTCTTGTAAGGATCTGAAAGTACCTCATATGCTTCTGCAATTTCTTTAAATTTACTTTCTGCAAAGACATTTCCAGGATTTCTATCAGGATGAAACTTGAATGCATGCCTTCTATATGCTTTTTTAATTTCATCTAAACATGCATCTTTTGAGACCTCGAGAATTTTGTAGTAATCTTTCATAAAATAAACTTATATGAATGGTCGAATTGCATTTGTTGAAGCACGCTGTTTACGATTTTCAAAATCATTTAAATTTAGAACCCCATGGCTTCAAAACTTTCGATTTTAATATCAAATGGATTAAGATGTAATTTATTATACGAAAATTAAATACAATAAAAGATAAGAATTTGAGAATGATCAAACTCATGCTCAAAAGTTTTATGCGGAATATTTATGAAGAGTTTTTTCGAAGAGAAAAGCATGTAGTAAATTACAATCTCCTGATCTATTCTGAGACATCGGCGACTCAGAGAAGTAAGGAGTAGATTAGTTCGAGAAAATAGCATATACTAAATATTATAATCTAAATATATTGAAAAAATGGTAAAATCAAAAAACAAAAAATTACTTCACTATGTATCAAGAACCCTGCTAAAAATTTCTTACCGGATAATAAAGATAAACTTTATGTTTTAGAAAAACCAGATATAGAAAATCTTAAGGGTGTTAAAGATGCTGCTTCTGAATTAGATTACAATGTACTTATAGTTAATGAAAAAAAAAATTATGACATTGAAAAGGTATTAAGCGGAATAGAAGCACAACTAGGTAGAATACTTAAGAAAATTAACAACAGTAATTTTAATCTTACATCAGAGGAATGGGAACACTTACTAACTTATGCTGCCACATTCTTTTGTAACTCACCAAATTCAAGAGATAAAATTTTAAGATTTAATACTCAGATATTAAATCATCTTTCCGAGATAAAGTCGGAAAGTAGAAACAAAGTACATGTTGATAGAAAAATATTTGAAGAGTTTGATACTTCTAAGGATAACTTAATATATAAAGGAATAAGTCAAATTGTACCAACGTACCAATTATTATCAAAAATGTTTTGGAGTTTTTATGTTTTAAAGGATGAAAGCGTATACATTACTTCAGATATTCCAATAATTCCGTTGGGTAAAGATCAAAACTTAAATTTTAATTTAGGATTTGAATATTCATGTTTAGCTCAATTCCCATTAACTAAAAAAATATGTTTAGTAGGAAACTGGTTAGGACCGGATTCCAACAAAGAGTGCACCGGTTTTTATGCTAATGCGGTAAATGGACTTGTACTTAAATGGTCATTCAAATATGTTTTTTCACCTCTAGGTTTTGAAGAATTAGAGAGTCAATTTAAGAAATTCGGCTAATACTGAGTTCTACCTTCAATTATTCTTAGAGTCTTCAAAGAGTTATCTCGTTAAATACATTTTTAGATTTTGAAACCCTTGAGTCGGAAAACGGTGCAAAAATATTTTTGATCAGTTTTTTTCGAAGAGAAAAAATCATGTAGTTAATTACAATAGTTTGTAAATATCTTTTGTATGTCCTACCGGGGGAGCTTCTGTGTGAGCAATACTGAGTATAAAGTTTTTCGAAAGAGATTTCGTAATTTATTACGTTCAAGGAATTTTTAGATGTGTTTGAGCAAAAATGTCATTTATTTCATTAAGTTTTCTACAGTCTCAAAGTATCATTCAATCATTTCATCATAGTTTAAAATGCTAAACATCAAAATAAATCTGTTCTTCATCTTTGAATAGTTTTAAAACTTCTTCGGAGCTTTTTGCTTCTTCAAGCTTTTCACGGAAATCATCTTTATTCATCAGGCGGGAGATCCTGCTTAAAAGTTTTATATGAGCGTTAAGTAAACTCTCTTTTCCAACTATCAAAAAAATAAATTTAACCGGTTCTAAGTCAATGGAATCAAAGTCTATCGGCTCTTTTAACACAGCAAATGCAGCAACAATATCTTTAATCTCATCCGTTTTTCCGTGTGGTATTGCAAATCCTTTCCCTACACCTGTAGAGACAAGCTTCTCACGGTCAAAAACACATTGCTTTACTTTTTCTTTGTTAAGCATTAAGCCTGATTTATCAGCAAGATCTACCATTTGGTTAATTGCATCATCCTTATCACTACAAATAAGGTTGACTGAAATTATTTTTTCGTGTAATATATCACTTATTTTCATTCCTGTAAAAATATTTTTAAAAATTTTTCTTGACTCTATCGTTTATAAAACACACTCAACACACTCTAAACGCTTTTCACATAACCTTCAATCCTGCTTTTAAATTCTTTCAATAATTTTTTGGATTTTTTTTCAGAAGCAGATTCGACATTAAGATGAACGAAGCTCCTGCTTTTATCCGGAATGCATAACACTGTAGACTCGCTGTCAATAAATATTTTTACACCATCTATTAATTCTTGCTTATATTGTATCGTATCTTCCATAAACTTTCTCATTATGCTACCTTTTTCTTCTTTTGAGCATGGAATGTTTTCTTTAATCATAAATAATCTCGGTGTATTTTTATCAAGTTCGTCTATTGATTGATTACTTCTTGCAATCAGCTCGATTATCTTCGCAACCGAAAACATTCCGTCAGTGGCATACAGAAATTCCGGGAATAAAAAACCACCCCTTACACCACCCACAAAGCTTACATCCTTATCGTCACATGCCATCATCATTGAATAGTGTGTATCCTTCACACGGACAACTTCAACTCCGAATTCCTCTGCAACAAGATCAATTTCATTTGTAGCCTGAACGGGCACAGCTATCTTTTTTACATCATCTGTGACAAGTAAAAACATTTTTAAAACCAGAACTAAAAATCTATCACCGTCAAGCTCTGTCCCTTCTGCAGTCGAAAGCCAAATTTTTTCTCCGCCGGCATCAATCATAAATCCAATATCATAATGAAGTGATTTTACAACATGAGAAAAATGAACCAGTGAATTTCTTAATTCTTCAACGGAGCGGGTTAGCTTTTCCGAATCAAGATGTGCGGACAAAGAAACAACATCGCAATTAAATTCGCCGAGAATATTTGGAAAGATGGTTGAAGCGATTCCGTATGAATAATCTATCACGACTTTAAATCTTTTCTTTCTTATAGATTGCAAGTCAAGACAATCTAAAAAATGTTTCTTGTATTTTTCATTTGTCCTTTCCTGAAATTTAAGCGAACCGACTTTATTAAAATCCGCCCGTTTATATTCCTCACTGAAAAATAATCTTTCAATTGATTTAGTCTTATTCCCCGAAAGGTCTTTTCCGTCTTTATCAAAAAAAATAATATCCGAAGATCTCCTATCGAACGGAGATTTTCTGACAAAAATCCCACCCACTCCTTCGCCGCTCTTCAGTTCCTGCCTCAATATCGGAATCGGGATAACCTGTGAATCTATGACGTTTACTCCCGCCGACATCAAGCCGCTTGAGATTGAACGCTTGATCATATTAGAAACGTAATCACTGTCCCGTGCAATGATTACTTTGTTTGCCTGTCCGATTGATGCACCGTAAACCGATCCGAGCTTTGCCCCAAACTCGGGATTTATTTGTAAGTTTGAAAGTCCTGAAATTCTTGAATCAGTAAATAAATCGCTGAAAAATCTGTCATCATAAATTAAGCTTCTTGTTATCTTATCATTGTTTTCAATTTGTTTATTGTCCCAGATTTTTAGGCTTGAGCTGATAAAAACATTATTTCCTATTTTACAATTATCACCGATAAAAACATAATCGTTGATTCTTGTTCCCTGTCCGATAATACAATTTCTTCCCACAACATCAAACAATAATCTTGAGTTGCTACCGACTTTTACTTTTTCCCATAAAACGGAATTTTTTATTATCGTATCTTTTTCAATAATTACATGATCACCTATGATACTGTTTTCAATAGCAGCCGTCTTATCTATCTTCGCGGTCTTGCTGATGCAATTTCCTTTTTTATCATATGCCTTGATATAGCTCAATTTTCCTTTTAAGGTATCCATATTTGCATCTATGTATTCTTCAAGATTCCCCACGTCTCTCCAATATCCTTTTGTCTTATATCCGAATATTGGAATGTTATTTTTCAGCAGCAGCGGAAATAAATCTTGTGAAAAATCAAAGCTCTCCCCGGCAGGTATGTAATCAAAAATTTCTTTATTAAAAACGTAAATTCCGGTATTGATAGTGTCTGAAAATATTTCAGATGAAGAGGGCTTCTCTAAAAACCGTACTATTCTATCCTGTTCATTTGTTAAAACTATTCCATACTGCAGAGGATTCTTAGAGCTGTACAATGAAAGAGTTGATATGGTTTTTTTCGTGTTGTGAAAATCTGAGATTTCTTTAAGATTAAAATCCGTGAGAACGTCGCCGCTGATAACAATAAATTTATCTTTAATAAATTTTTCTGAAAGTTTTACAGCTCCGGCAGTACCGTAATCCTGATCGGGTATTACATATCTTATCTTCACACCGAATTTTCTTCCGTCGCCAAGATATTCTTTAATTATCCCGGGCATGTAATAAAGCAGCACGACATAATCTTTGATCAAGTAAAGCTTTAAAAGATTTATGATATGTTCTAGTATCGGCTTATTGACTATGGGGACCATGGGCTTGGGAATGTTATTAGTCAAGGGTCTTAGCCTCGTCCCGAAACCCCCTGCCATTATTACTGCTTGCAAACTTTTAGAATGAGTAGTGAACGAATTTTTTTAATAAATTTTATTTGTTGATTCCTGCCGTTAACAATATTGAAAAAAATAATTTACAAATTTAATCACAATCTGAAAGAAATGAAAGAAAACATTTTATCATCTTTTTGATTAAGAATTATATACTACGTGCAATACATTACTCATTACTCACAGCTATTTGTTCTTCATATTCTTTCAATTCAAGATACCGCTCCGCATCTATTGCAGCCATACATCCTGTTCCTGCTGCAGTTACCGCCTGCCTGTAATAATGATCTTGAACATCTCCGCATGCAAAAACACCTTCAATATTTGTTTCGCTTGTTGATTTTTTTGTGATCAAATATCCGTTTTCATCCATATCTAAAATCCCTTTGAAAATTTTTGAATTCGGCTCATGGCCTATTGCGGTAAAAAATCCCGAACACTGAATCTCATAAACCTCACTTGTTTTTAGATTTTTTACTCTTACTCCTGTAACGCATCTTCTTTCCTCTTCAACCTTACCGAGAATTTCTTCTACTACAGTGTCAGTCACGAATTTAATTTTCGGATTACTCCTTGCTCTTTCAAGCATGATCTTCGAAGCTTTGAATTCATTTCTCCTGTGTATAAGAACAACTTCACTTGCATGCTTTGTAAGATAATTGGCTTCTTCCATTGCAGTGTCACCTCCCCCGACAACAACAACTTTCATTCCTCTGAAAAAGAAACCGTCACATGTCGCGCATGATGACACACCGTAACCCATAAATATTTTTTCCGATTCCAGACCCAGCCATTTTGCAGTAGCGCCTGTCGAAACGATGACAGTGTCGGCAGTATATTCTTTATCTTCTTCATCCATGACCTTATAAGGACGTTTGGAAAAATCAACTTTAATAATATTTCTGAATATTGATATCGCACCGAACCTATAAGCCTGCTTTCTCATGATGTCCATTAGTTCCGGTCCCATTATTCCATGCTCAAAGCCAGGATAGTTTTCAACCTCAGTTGTAATTGTAAGCTGACCGCCCGGCTGGTGACCTTCGAATATTAAAGGGATGAGATTTGCTCTTCCTGAATAAAGGGCTGCAGTAAGCCCCGCTGGTCCGGATCCGATTATGATAACTTTATAATGACTCTTGTGAATTCCGTTTGTTGAAAGCTCCATTAGTATTTTATTTAACTGATTTTATTGTATTCAATTTTCTCTTTCAAAGTCTTATTCTCCGGATTTTTTTCCAGTGACTGTTTCCAGTATTTTAAAGCATTGGTATTGTCTTTCATAGCATTATAAATATCTCCGAGATGTTCAAGTACAACTGCACTGCCTGAATTTATATCAAGAGACTTTTCGATAAATTTCCTTGCAAGCTTGTAATTTTTTAATTTAAAATAAATCCATCCCATCGTATCCAGATATGAAGCGTTGTTCGGATCTTTTTCAATTACTATTTTTGACATTGATAATGCTTTTTCTAAATTTTCACTCCGTTCGGATAAATTGTAAGCATAGTTATTAAGGATAAGAATATTCTGCGGATCGAGCTTCAATGCCCTTTCATAAATTGCAGTTGACTTTGCAAATTGTCCCTGTGTATCGTAAGAAAGAGCCAGGGTAGAAAGAACACCGATGTCATTAGGATTTGCTTCAATTGCTTTCTCAAAATAAATTATTGCATCACGCTCCTGCCCAAGCTGTTGTAATGAAAGACCCTTTATATAATTCAACCTGAAGTCAGCAGGAAATTTATTAAGACCTTCATCAGTAATTGTTATAGCGTCCTGGCCTTTTCCCTGTTGAAAATATGCAAAGCCGATATTTATATAAACTTCACGTGAAGTGTCTGCATTCGCTATGGCTTTGTCAAACTTTTCTTTGTAATCATTTTCGTTTTTATTAAGAACATCAATGACTCCAAGATAGTAATAAGGTATCCATTCATCAGGGTACTCGATGTTTAACCCGGTAAAGATATTTTTCGTGATTTCTTTTGCCGATTCATCCTGGGAAATTAAATTATAGTAAAGCTCTCCGATCTGGACCTTTTCAATGTAGCCAAGCGAATCTTTACCAAGCATTTTACCAAAATTCTGAAATGCCTTATCGCTTTCATTTTGCTTGAAGTATATTTTCACAAGCTCGGTTTGCACCTCTTTATCATCGGGATTAAGAATATAAATTTCTTCATATATTCTTCTTGCATCCGCCAGCTTATTATTTTTTATGAATAAAGAAGCAAGCAAAGCTTTTATCTGCAGATTAAACGGGTCTAACTGAAGCATGGCTTCAAGAACTTCAGTTGCTTTATCATAATTTTTATAACTTACATATATATCATACATCTTATTCAATACATCAAAATCGTAGCCAATCTTGCTGGTTATTTTTTCATAAATCACAATTGCTTGTGCAGGCATATTTAGCTCCTGATAAAGTCGAGCGAGAGAATAGAGACCGTAAGTGTAATTGGAATCAAGCTTAATGATATTTTCAAGCACCGTAACCGCCCTGCCGAAATCTTTTTTTGCTATATAAATATTTGCAAGAGTCTCCAGATAATTTTGATTATCCGGGTTTAGCTTCAAAGCATTATTAATTTCGATCAATGCTTCATCCGGCTTATACAGTTTGTAATATACTTCGGCAAGTGCGTGATATATACCGGGTGCTTTGTCAAACTTCAGAGCTGTTCTGTAATTTTCAACAGCCCCGATGAAATTATTTCTTAGCTCAAGGCTTTTGGCCTCTATGAAAAAATTTAATGCCTTATAATTTTGTGAAACGTTATCCTTGTCTTTTTTTGCCTCGTCTTTTTTTTGCTGAGGGAAAGAAGAATTGAATGTAACCAGAATAAAAAGGATTATATATAAAAAGCTGTATTTAAATTGTTTTTGTGTCATTTGTATGCAAAAATAGGTTGTATGCTTCCAACAAACAACGCAGATAATTTGTTCAATGCGAGTATCTTTGAAAAAATTTCCCGGGTAATTTTATTAAACTAATTCTACCAATCGAAAACATTTCATCTATGTTCTGATATTAAAAGAGGATTGCTATTAGGATTTTTACTACAATGTCACTGCGAATAGAAGAAAAATTCTTTGTCTGACTGACATCGGTATTATCCTGTTATACAATGCGGCCGAACTTTTTGAGTTAATTTATTTTTTTTTTCAAATAAAAATCCGGGTAAAATAAAATTGCTCCTTTGAGCTCTCATCTTTTAATAATAAACATTGACTACAGATTTAATTTTAATTAGTTTTTATATTCCCCGGATTCAATTTCTTTTACACTGCCTTTCCAATTCATGTTGTGCAGAAGCTTGGTTGGAGCATCACCGAAATGGGAATCTTCTTTGCATTGCTAAGTCTAATGATGGTAATTGTACAAGGTCCTGTGCTGAGCATCGCGTCAAAGAAATTCTCCAACAGCATGCTGATACTGTTTGGCAGCTTCGTACTCGGAACAAGCTTTATACTTCTTCTGTCGGCTGACATGAAAGTTCTTTACTTTGCAGCTGCATGCTTTGCTTTTGGAAACGGATTGATGTGGCCATCATTTCTGTCGCTTCTTTCAAAGACAGCAGGGAAAAAAACACAGGGAAGGGTTCAGGGATTTGCAAGCAGCTCGGGAAGTCTTGCAAGCATTATAGGATTAATTGCCGGAGGGCTTCTTTATACTTCATTCGGTGCATCAACTTTTCTTATATCTGCTTTTGTAATTTACTGCTCTGCACTGCTTTCCATAAGATTGTTTTCGATCGAGAAACAACAAAGGAAAGATTCTGAATAGATGCAGATGTCATACTATCGTTTTTTAACCTCTGTTAACAAAGAATGTACAAAATAATTTTCTTTCACTATTTTTTTGTGATTTTTTAACCAGGCTACAAAAGAATTTTTCTTTAATTATTTTATTGAAACAGCATCTCGTTGCCTTCGCAGAGTCAGTTGGTGTTTTACCACCGACTCTGCGAAAATAGAAAGCGGTCAAATTTTTTTTAATGTTTTATTTTTATTGTGATTGATGAAACAGCCACGTAATTTTTGGTATTGAGACTTATCTACATTACATGCAACGTCTCTGCAAAGCAATTTTTTTCAATTACTTTATTGAAACAGTATCTGAACTAACTCTTTCATTCCCTTAGTTGCTTTCTCCCGTATAAAAGTTAAATTGTTATAGTGAAAATAATTTTCGGGTTTGTTAGGGTCAATTAAATATTTCGGTGAATCGTCTTTTACAAATTCAAGCAAGCTTGCTGCAGGATAGACAACAAGCGAAGTTCCTATTACAATAAAGATATCCGCCATTAATGAATGTCTGATCGCATCATCCATCATCGGCACCATCTCTCCGAACCAGACTACATGCGGTCTTAGCTGTGAGCCGTTCTCACATTTATCTCCGACATTAATATCGTTTCCTTCAAGCTCATAAGTTAAATTTTCATTTGAAGAGCTTCTTGCTTTATTTAATTCACCGTGAAGATGTATGATATTCGAAGAACCCGCTCTTTCGTGGAGATCATCAACATTTTGTGTTATGACTGTCACATCAAATTTTTTTTCAAGTTCTGCGAGAGCAAGATGTGCATCATTCGGATTAGCATTAATAAGCTGCCTTCTTCTTTGATTATAAAAATCCAGTACAAGTTCTTTGTTCCTTCTCCAACCTTCGGGAGAAGCAACGTCCATTACATTATAACCTTCCCACAGACCGCCTGAATCTCTGAATGTCGAAAGGCCGCTTTCAGCGCTAATACCTGCCCCTGTTAAGACAACTATTTTCTTTTTCATAATTAAATATAAAAAGCGAAGCATCATGCATCGCTTTTATTTTAACCGGTCAGATTTTTAAGACAGAATCAAAATTTAAATTTTTAGAAACACCCCCGACAGGTCTAATTCAAAAATTACTTTCCGGAGGCAACTTTTTCGATCAGGTATTGTGCAACTGCATCAGCTTCTTTTGGCTTTAAACCCGGATTCGGCATTGCGGGATAATCCGGATAAACTTTAACTGGATTCTGAATGAATGCGGATAATTTTTTTACGTCTCCTGTAAACTTAGGAACAGTTTCATTGTACGGAGGTCCCACAAGCTTGACATCAAATTTATGACAAGCCGAACAAATCCTGTCGAAAATTTCCTGCCCGCTAACACCAGCAGTATTTATTGTCTTTCCTTTCTTTTGCTTTTCAAGTTCCTCGGCTTTTAAATTTATTTCCTCAAGATGTTTATAGGTTGCTGTACCGAAGGCAGACTGATTCTTCATGATTATAAATCCGAAAGAAAGTATCAGAAGATAAAATGATACTCCTATATATTGTGTATCGGAATTTTTTATTACAGCATATAAAAAATTACAAAGAAGAAGTATGCAAACAAATGAAAGAGCTGTGTAAACAAAGACAGACCCGGACAATGCAACATTGGGAACAACCATAAAACTTAAAAATAAAACTACAGGAAGAATTGCAGCGCCTGTAAATGCGATAGTACCTGCAATTTTTTTTACAAAGTTTGAATATTCCGGATCCATATCGTGCAGACCGCCCTGCCAGCTGAAGAAGAAAAAAAGTATTGCGCTTCCTGTTATTGTAATCGAAAGAACAACTATGAATAAAAAATTAAACATTGTAGCTTCGGATAAAAACATCTGCGCAATATTCTGAAAGTCAAAGTACCTGTCTGAATATAATGCGATCGAGATTCCGCCTGCAAAAAATACAGCAGTTAATATCAGCAATACAAATGCATAGAGTCCGGAATTTGAATTTGTATTTTTTAGATCAAACTCATAGTCTGTTATATCTTCAGGTATTCTGGTTTCAAGCTCGTGCTTCGGAAGTCCTGTGATCCCTTTGAATGTCTCTATAAGCATTTCAACCTGGAACGTATTCTGATAAGTGTAAACGAAATTGACAGCAATAGCCATAAACAAAGTCGCTACAAATAATAAGCTTACCGTTATTACTTCGACTTCATACATGAGCTGAGCATAACAAAATGTAATTGCAAGCAGGGGAATAACCCCGAGCCCGACACCGACAAATCTGTTGATTGCAAGCTTGTCAATTATATCTTTTGCAAATCTAATGAATAATTTATTTTTTCTTTTTCTTCCGTAGGCATTGAAAATAACGGAAAAACCGGTTCCGCCAAGAAGCATTCCGAAGAAAGGAAGGAAGATCAGCATTGACAAAACTAAAATTATCTTCAATAAATTCAGATGCTGTGTCGTTGCAGGAATTACTAAGTTATCTAAAAAATCCATTTAAAAAAAATTTTGTATTTGTAATTTTACAAATAGTTTATTCCAAAAAAAGCTTTACAAGTTTATCTAACGATAATGAAGTTATTATCAAGAGAGTGAAAATATTTATCCTGATGAACATATTTTTCATGACCTTATTCTCTCCGGTGGATCTTAAAAAACTTACCGACTGGACAAACAGCCAGCCGCAAACCAATACAAGAAATAAACTTGTAATGGAATAATTCAAAATTCCAAAGAAGTTGAATGACAATGCAATTACTATCGTAAGGACTATCCAACAGAATGTTATATTCATTAATTGTCTTTTTGAAAATACATTTGTCAGAGTCGGAAAGCCGCCTTTATCATAATCATCTCCGTACACAAGCAGCAGTATCCAAAAGTGCGGGATCTGCCAAATAAAGAAAAATGATGCAATTAATAAAATCTTCGGATCAAAAATATATCCGCCTGCAGCAACCCATCCTGCGAGCGGCGGTAAAGCTCCTACAAGCGAACCGGGAATTATTGCCAATGAAAAAACTTTTTTAAGCGGAGTGTAAACCGCATTATACCAGAAGAATGTAAGAAGTCCGATTCCTAAGGTTAGTAAATTTGATTTTATCAAAAGTGTTGCGCATCCCAAAATCAAAAAAAATATTGAAATAAATAAAACACTTTGTGAAGAAGCCGTACCCGAAGGAATGGGACGATTCTTGGTTCTATCCATCAGCAGATCAGTGCGCCGCTCCTGGTAATGATTCAATGCCGCTGCCCCGCACGCCAAAAAGAAAATTCCGGCAACCGGGAATATTGAAAATGAATCAAAATTTTGCGAAGCCAATATATAACCTAGTGAAGTTGTAAACGCAACAAGTATAGTAATTCTAATCTTTGTTACTTCAAACAAAATCTTGATCCAACTCAATAAGCCGGACTTTACACTGATTAATAATTCTTTTTTATTTGAAGTTGCTGTTTGGATAATTTAGTAATTTTATTTTTTTAACGAATCAGGTTTTTTCATGTCCGGTGAAGGAGGACTTTTTTTTGTAGTATCTATATTTGTACTTGTTCCGGTTGAATCTGTTTTACCGGATGAAGTCTTTAAAGAATCTGTTTTAACGGCAGCTGTATCTTTCTTTGTCGTATCAGGAGGAAAATAATTTTTCCACGTAAGATAAGTCTGCTCATCAACTACTTTAATCTGTGCATACATATAAGAGTGATTGAGTCCGCAATACTCTGCACAAGATGCATAATAACTTCCAATTTCGGTTGTCCTTATCCAGTAATAATTAATTCTACCCGGGACAGCATCTTCTTTTACCCTGAATGCAGGAAGAAAGAAGCTGTGCAGCACATCAAGGGAGTGAAGATTAAACTTCACATCTCTGTTTACAGGAAGATACAACGTATCGGATTTCTTCTTGTTGTCATATTCAAAAGTCCATTTCCACATTTGACCGGTAACACTAACCTCCATTGCATCTTTAGGAACATCTCTCATATTTCTGAATCCCGACCAGCTGATAAAAAACATAATCAGAACAAGAATTACCGGGATTATTGTCCATATAACTTCAATGGTTGTGTTCCCTTCAATATTAGATGCAACAGGATTTCGCTTACTGCTGTATTTGTAAACAAAGTATACCATTGCAACTGTAATTATTAACAACAGAACGATTGATATACCGGTAATGACCCAAAAGGTAAAATCAACTTCATGTACTATACTCGGTCTCATTTATAATATCTATTTAATATCTAAAAGTTAAATCAAAGAAAGTTAAAATTAACATGGTAAGAAAGACAACCATACATATTCCCAAAAATATCTTAATTATCTTACTGTCAAATTTTAAATGCATAAAAAAATTTACCACAAACATAGACTTTACTAATGCAATTATCAGTGCAACCGTAAGTGCAAGACTACCCAGATTAATCCCGGCCACCGCAACTGTGATAGATGTAAGAGCAATCAAACCGATCCACACCAAAACATTTACTCCATAACTCGGATGGTGTGCTTCTGCAATGTGACCTTCTTCCGATGATTCCTGATGAGCGTGTTTATTATTTTCCATAATAATTTTAATGTATTAAATAAAGTAAAGGGAAAAGGAAAATCCAGATTATGTCTACAATGTGCCAGTATAATCCTGAGTTTTCGAGTTTTTGAAAATTTATGCTTGTAATAAAATCTTTTTTTATACGCCACATAACTATTCCGATGAATGCCATCCCTACAATTATGTGTAGCCCGTGAAGACCTGTCATTACATAATATAAACCGAAATACATAACTTCACCTTCGCTCATCTCCTGTAGTGCAGGACCTTTTGGATAAATACCATGATGAAATTTCGTACCCCACTCAAAATATTTATTTATTAAAAATAATAATCCGCAAAACATTGTAACCCAAAGAAAAAACAAACATAATTTTTTATTGTTCTTTTGTAAAGCTACAATTCCCAGTACAATTGTCAAGCTGCTTGTCAAAAGAATAACTGTATTCACTGCTCCAAGCAGAACATCTAATTCTGCTGCTGCTGCTGCAAAGCCGTCGGGATATTTAAACCTGTATCCCGCATACAAAAGAAATAATCCTCCGAATAGAAGTATCTCTGTTAAAAGGAACAGCCACAATCCCATCTTGGACCCGAAGTCATCTCTATGGACATGCACTTCATGAATTTCTTCAGAAGCGGTATTTATATTCTGGCTCATTGTACTATTTTCTCCTCTTGTCCGTGAATTTTTGTATGGTCATAAGGTCCCGTTGTTACTACCGGTATCTCATCAAAATTTTCTAAAGGCGGAGGCGACGCTACTGTCCATTCCAAAGTCGTCCCTCCCCATGGATTATCAGTAGTTTTCTTTCCGCGCTTCAATCCGTTCCAAAGATTAATCAGCATAAATAAAATTCCCGATACAAGTATCCAGGAACCGACAGTTGAAATGATTTGATAAGTCTGAAACTCAGGTAAGTAATCATAATATCTTCTCGGCATTCCCATGTATCCCATTATAAACATCGGGAAGTAAAGTGTATTAAAACCAATAGCGATCCAGACTGCAGCAATTTTTGCCAGCTTTTCATTATACATTTTACCAAACATTTTCGGAAACCAGTAATGAAGCGAAGCAAAGAAAATTATTCCCATACCTCCGAACATTACATAATGAAAGTGTGCAACAACAAAATATGTATCTGTTAAATGAAGATCTGTATTCAAAGCTCCAAGCACTAATCCTGTAAGACCGCCAATTGAAAAAATAAAAATAAACAGTAAAGTAAAAAGCATTGGTGCGGTAACCACAATCGAGCCTTTGTAAAGTGTTGCCACCCAGTTAAAAACTTTTATGCCTGAAGGAAGAGCTACAAAAAATGTTAACAAGGAAAAAATAACTCTCGATGTATCGCTGATACCGCTTGAGAACATATGATGTCCCCAGACAAGATAACCGACAAGAGCAATTCCCAAACTTGAAATTGCAATGGGAACATATCCGAATATCGGTTTCTTTGCAAATGTCGGAATGATTTCCGATACGACGCCCATAGCCGGAAGAATCATAATATAAACTGCCGGATGGGAATATATCCAGAACATGTGCTGATAAAGCAACGGGTCACCTCCCAGTGTCGGATCGAAAATTCCGATACCAAACGCTCTTTCTAAAATTATTAATACCAATGTAATTCCGATAACCGGTGTTGCCAAAACCTGTATCCATGAAGTTGCATAAAGCGCCCAGACAAACAATGGCATCCTAAACCATGTCATGCCCGGACATCGCAGTCTGTGAATAGTTGTTATAAAATTTAGTCCGGTTAAGATCGTTGCAAAGCCAAGTATAAAAGCCGCGAATACTGACAATGAAACATTCGTCGTTGTCCTTATACTGTAAGGAACATAAAACGTCCAGCCGGTGTCCATTATACCGCCTCCACCAAATAGCGAATATATTGCAAGGCCTCCACCTATTATATATAAATACCACGAGAGTAAATTCAATCTCGGGAATTGCACATCCTTAGCGCCTATTTGTAAAGGCAGCATGAAATTTCCGAAGATCGCAGGAATACTAGGTATAATAAATAAAAATACCATTATAACTCCATGCAATGTAAAAAGAGAATTGTAAGTCTGCGGTTTCATAAAAGTCTCACCGGGTGTGAGCATTTCAAGACGCATTAATACTCCTATGAACATTGCCACAATAAAAAATGAAATGATCGACCACAGATACAAGATTCCGATTCTTTTATGATCGGTTGTCAGAAGCCATGATAATATACCTTTATACTTTCCCTTGACCTGATAAAAATCCACTTCCGGTGTTCTGCCGGAAACAGCTATCGTTCCGTTTGCCATATTATGTTATCTTATTAATTTTATTTTTCTTTTTCTTTGAATTTAAAATTATTATAAACACTCCGATCAAAAGCAGCATTCCTCCTCCTGCTATTCTTGTTACATTCAGCACATACTTTCTTCCTTCGGGATCAAAGCTGAAACACATCTTCAGAATTTTGTTAATTGTCGGAACAACTCTTCCTTCCGATGCTTCGGTTACAGCCATCTTAAAATCAAATGGTAAGTAGTCAACTCCATACAAGTATCGTGAAATCTTTCCTTCGGCTGAGACCATCATTATAGAAGCTCCGTGCATAAAATCTACTCCCTGTCTTTGAAATTTAAATCCCAAAGCATCGGCAATCTTTCTAATGTTAGCACTGTCGCCGGTTAAAAATCTCCATGAGTCGGAAGGAATTTTACGATCAAGATTTTCGAGATAACTTTGTTTTTTTCCTGAAGCCAACTGATAATCTTCACTCTGATCGAAACTTATTGTAATCAGATTAAAATCTTTGCCGGGCTCCATATCAGTTTTATCAAGTATAGTAGAAACGCCGTTAAGAAGAGGACTGCAAATTCCGGGGCAACGAAAATATACGAGTGAGAAAATAGTCGGCTTGTTAATTAAACTTTTTACATCAACCTGCTTTCCGTTTTCGTCATTCAAAAATATTCCTTCAGGTATTGTCTCGCCCAGTCTTTCGTAAATTCCAACTTCGGGCTTTGGAGCATCACTTTCCTCCTGTGCAAAAGAAATATTTACACAGAGAAATGTAATTAACAGCAAAAAATATTTTTTACTTTGAGAATGCATTAAACTTTATTTTTTACAAATAGATTTTTCAAGTACTGGTAAACTTTGTCTGCTTTTTCCGGGGATAATTCGTAAACTGATGCTTTAAAACCTTTATCAACCGGGTCGGTTCTGAGAAATTTAACAAACTCATCTGCGTTTTCATTCCATATCATATTAGAAGCCAATGAATTCAATGCTTTGGGTTCATTAAGGACAATTGATTTAAATACTAAAGCCGAAGTATCTGTCTTATCACTTGCAATCTTTGAAGCAATTACTTTTAGATCTTGAGATAAAGTATCGCTGTTTAAAATTATAAGCTGCATTGCCAGTTCAAGAGAGATTTGGTTTGGCGACTTTACACCTGTTGACAAGCTATATCTTAGATCAAGTGCTGACAGACTATCCGGATTATCTTTCGGATAAGTCGGATTAAATGTCTGGACGTAATGTATAATTGCAAACCTGTCTTCGGGTGTAATATTGCTGAAGCTTGCCATTCCTGTGTTTGCAATCCCTTCCTGTAAAGTCACATACATATTTGAAATCTTCGGTCCGTTTTTCCATATTTGCTTTGACGGATCAACAAAATTTCTCGGAGGCGGATTTAATGTTGCGCCCGCCGGACCGTTGCCCTGTCCCGTTTCTCCGTGACAGCTCGCGCAATTTGTATTATATAAACCTTGCCCTTTTCCAATTATTGATGCGCTCAAATCCGCGGGAAGCTCACCTCCTAATTTTAAAACGTCAACCGGCGGGCTCACTGTACCTCGTTTTACAGTCAATGGAACACGCATATTCGAATCAGCCGCTAATAAAACCGGGGCTGTGTATATTCTGTTATAATCAAGTGTTCTTACATATTTTACACCAAGATAAATTAAAAAAACCAAAAACAGCATATACAAAATACCATAGAACTTTTCCAGGTCTCTGAAATACTTATAAATATTTATTTTTTTCTTTTTATCGGTGTCTTTTCTGAATTCCATTTTCTTTACAGTTTACAGTTAACAGTTAGCATTTAGCAGTTAACAGTTAATTTAAAATTTAATACTCTATCTAATAATAAAAAATCTAACATCTAAAATCTAAATTCTAAAATCTCTTAGTTTAAATGAAAATTTAATCCAGCTTCAAGCTTCGGATCGCCGACCGGAATTAAGTTCGTCCTGTCAGCCCTGTACTTGAATACAGTGATAATCAGTCCCGCTGCAAACATAAGCGCTCCAAGCTCGCTCCATCCGAAAACAAAACCTTCCGTGAAATACGTCGGCATTATCAGCCAGTAAAGATCGTAAGCATGCGCACCCAAAATCCATATTGACATTACAATTAATAACTTCGGATTCACCTTTGAGCTTCTTGGCAAAAGAATTATAAACGGTAATATAAAATGGATGAATACTAATCCGATCGAAAAATATGACCAGCTTCCTTTCATTCTCATTATAAACCAAAATGTTTCTTCCGGCAGATCCGCATACCATATAAGCATGTATTGTGAGAATGCGATGTAAGCCCAAAAAATATTGAAAGCAAACATTAATGTACCAAAGCTGTAGTAATTATTATCTTTAATTCTTTTTTTATCGAGATAACCGTTCTTATTGAGCATCACAGAACAAAAAGTTGTCGCTGCAAAAGCCGCGAGCAATGTTCCGGCGAAATAATAAACACCGAACATAGTCGAATACCAGTGATATTCAAGACTCATCATCCAGTCCATTGATGCGAAAGCTATTGTGATCACAAACAGGATTGCGAATATTGCCGAGAACTTTATATTCTGCTTTGTTAATTTAGGATCTCCTGTAATATCCTGCTTCATAGAATTTCTTATAAATAGATAAAAGAAAAGCACCCAGACTAAAAAATAAATCATAACTCTTATTATAAAAAATTCTACATTTAAATAAGGTTCTTTGGACTGAAGAATAGGATCAGTTGCTAATGCTTCTTCATGTGTCCAGTGAAACAAATCGTGCATTCCGAAAAATAATGGAATCGTGAGGATCACTAACAGAGGAATTACGGATGCTAAAAATTCCGATACTCTTCTGAACGGCGTGCTCCATGTAGCTCCGACCAAATACTCAAGCGCAACCAATGCTAACGAGCCAACACCTATACTTACTAAAAACATATATATCCACAGGTAATCAAAAAATGCTCTCTGAGTATTGACGGCAAATGACGCGATCATTGAAATCAATCCGATTCCTAATAAGATGAAACCTATTTTTCCGAGTTTAGCAGGTAACGGTTTTTTGTGATAGTCCAATAGTAAAGTTGTAAATTATTAAATTATAAAAAAAAACTTTGTAACATAAATTTAAATAAAATTATAAAATTTATTTCGGCATTTCCTGATCCGTTGCATTTTTCGCTTTTTGTAATGCCCGTATATAATGAATAATAGCCCATCTGTCGTCCCTCGAAACCTGCTCAGCATAGCTCGGCATTACGTTCTGTCCGTTAGTAATAACATGATAAATATTTCCATCTGACCAATCATTTACTTTTACAGAATGAAATGTAGGAGGTTTTGGAAATAAACCTTTTAATCTTCCGTCTCCTTCACCGAAATATCCGTGACAAGGACTGCAGTAAATATTAAATCTCTCCTGTCCTCTTTCCAAAACTTTTTTGCTTACAGCCAATGGATTAGCCAATAACTTTACTGAAGAATCAGGCATTCCTTTATATTCATATGGAAGAAAACCTCTTGCTACAGTACCATTGACGGGGTTCCGCATTCCGGATTTATTCGGAAAAAAATTACTTGGACTCTGCGAATCTATTCTCGCCTGTTTCCACATCCAGTCAAAAGGCACTACGTCATACAATACAAAATTCACCGTAAAGTAAGTTACGACCGCAGTAATTATTCCTGTTGCTATAATTGCACCTATGAATTTTTTTTCAAATATCGGTGTCTTCTTTGTAAGATTGGATTCGCGATAATAAATATTCTGAACATCGTAAGCTCCTGTTGATAAGTATAAATTTTTTACATCAGCATCTGAGAACTTATCATCATCGGATCTTATTACTATACCATATTTATCCGACGAAACATTCCTCATGAAATCAGTATCATTGAGCGGACTATTGATCTTAGGAAGCTTGTTAAATAAAATTAACATCCCCAAGACTGTAGCTATACCTGTAAGAAGAACAGTCGTTTCAAAAGTTATTGGAATCGCAGACGGCAAAGCAAAGAAAGGTTTTCCTCCGACAATGTTTTGATAATTTATTCCCGACATCCAGCCAATCATCAAAAGTGCCAGGCAAGTTCCGGTAATTCCCAATGCGAAAGATACATAACCAACCTTCGGTCTGCCCATTCCCATTGCATCATCCATTCCGTGAAGCGGATAAGGCGTGTAGACATCAAACTTTTCATAACCTTTACCTGCTACGGTCGCGGCAGCTTCGATGATCTCATTCGGAGTATTGTAAAGCGCAGCAAGCCCGAAAAGCTTTTTGCTTCTCGGTTCGGTGTCGTCTTTGGAATTAAATTCTTTAAACTTGTCTAATAATTTTTTTATCATTCTTATTTATAAAGTACTGAGTATTACTTCTTACATTTGAAATTTGACATTTGTAATTTCACGTCTCGCGTCTAGCGTCGTGCCCATTGCTGTGAGGATGCGGATGAACAGTTGGCTGCGCACCTTCGACTACAGCTTTTAATTCCGAAATAGAAACTAAAGGTAAAGTTTTTAAAAATAGTAATAAGAAAGTAAAGAAAAATCCAAAGCTTCCGAGCAATAAACCTAAATCTACAAGTGTCGGTGTGAACATTGCCCAGCTTGATGGTAAAAAATCTCTGTGAAGCGAAGTCACTATAATTACAAATCTCTCAAACCACATACCGACGTTCACCAGTATTACAAGCACAAGAGTGATTGGAATTGATCTTCTTATTTTTCTAAACCAGAATAACTGCGGGAAGAAAACGTTACAGCTTACCATGATCCAGTAAGCCCATGCATAAGGACCGAACACCCTGTTTACAAACGTGAACTGCTCAAATGTATTAGCGCTGTACCATGCGATAAAAAATTCTATTCCGTAAGCAAATCCAACCATCATACCGGTTGCCAGCAAAATCTTATTCATCTTATCGAGATGACCGATTGTAATAATGTGCTCCATATTAAAAACTTTTCTGACGATAATCAAAACCGTCGCGACCATTCCGAAGCCGGAGAAGATTGCACCCGCAACGAAGTAAGGAGGAAATATTGTCGTATGCCATCCGGGAATTACTGATACAGCGAAGTCAAAGCTAACTATTGTATGAACCGATAATACAAGCGGAGTGGAAATACCGGCGAGTATTAAATAAGCTCTTTCATAGTTACTCCAGTTTTTATTTGAGTTTGTCCATCCCAAACTTAAAACTTTATATATTGTTTTTTTAACTTTGGTCGTTGCCTTATCTCTCATAGTTGCAAGGTCAGGAATAAGTCCGATTCCCCAAAATAAAAATGAAATCGTAAAGTATGTTGAAACTGCAAACACGTCCCACAAAAGCGGCGACATGAAATTAACCCATACACCGTTTTGATTTGGCAATGGAATTAAATAACCTGCAAGCCACGGTCGTCCGGTATGTATGATAGGAAAAATGCCTGCGGTCATAACGGCAAATATCGTCATGGCTTCGGCAAACCTTGCTATACCTGTTCTCCATCTTTGTCTGAATAAATATAAAATAGCAGAGATAAGTGTTCCCGCGTGACCTATACCGATCCAAAAAACAAAATTAATAATTCCAAACGCCCATCCGACCGGCTGATTATTTCCCCACATTCCAATCCCGTAATAAAAAGTAAGTCCGAGTGAGATCGCACCGATCAAAAGCGCCGTTGATGAAATTCCAAATGCAACCCACCAGCCTCGCGTCGGCTTGGTCTGTGTAGGCAGCATGATAACATCATCTATCTGTTTTAAAGTAGGATTGTTTTCTACAAGCGGAAGTTCTCTTGTATATGTCGCATCAAGACTCAATGATGTTCCTCCTCTTTTTCGATTTCAAAAACATTTCTCAATTTTGCTAGGTAAGTAACGTTTGGTTTAACTTTAATTTCTTCCAATACACTGTAAGCTAAAGTGCTATGATTTAATTTATAAAGATCTGAGCTTTCATCATTCTGATCACCAAATGAAATTGCGTTAGTGTTGCATGCTTCCTGACATGCTGTCTTTACATTCGAACCTTTTACCAATCTGTTTTCCTGAATCGCTACTTGTCTTTCATCCATTATTCTTTGAAGGCAGAATGTACATTTTTCCATCACACCTCTGGACCTGACTGTTACTTCCGGATTTGCCATAAGTGAAAACGATTCTTTCTCCTGAATGCCTTCCTTGAAGTGATCCCTGAAATTAAAATAATTAAATCTTCTAACTTTGTATGGACAATTGTTTGAACAATACCTTGTTCCGACACACCTGTTATATGCCATTCCGTTAATACCGTCCGCGCTATGGGTTGTCGCAAGAACAGGACAGACATTTTCGCACGGAGCAAAATCACAATGCTGACACAGCATAGGCTGGAAGCTTGTCTTAGGTACTTCCGGAGTTCCGGAATAATACCTGTCAATTCTCATCCAGTGCATTGCCCTGTGATTTTTCGCCTGCTCTTTACCGACTACCGGAATATTATTTTCAACACTGCAAGCCGCTACACATTCATTGCATCCTATACATTTATTAAGATCAATAGCCATTCCCCACTTGACACCTGTATGTTTATATTGCTCATTGATACTTCCTACCTTTAATTTTTCTTTTTCTTCTGCAGTATATTTAGTGTGCCTGTCATTTAAAAAATTCGGATTTGCTTTATACTCAAAGTAAGTTCCTTCCTGAATTATTTCTCTTCTGTACTGAATGTTTTTATAAAGCGGTTCATCAAAAGCATAATGATCTTGCGTAGTTACAACTTCATATATACCGCCGGCCTTTGAAATTTTAGCATCATTAAAAAGCCATGAAGACAGGGTAGGATTTTTTGTCATTAACTTATTTGCGTTAAATCCTACATCTTTGCCGACTATTCCGCAGACAGTTCTGCCATAGCCAAGCTCAACAGCAATTACTCTTTCGGCAATGCCGGGCTGCACAAACACAGGTATATCAAGACTTCCGCCCGCAGTTGTAATATTTATCAAATCATTTTGAACCAGCCCTAATTCTTTCGATGTCTGAACTGATATCGCTGCAAAGTTATCCCATACAACTTTCGAAATTGATTTTGGCAGTTCCTGAAGCCAGCCGTTATTTGCAAATCTTCCGTCACCAAGTGAAGGGCTTTTTGATAATATTAAAACGTAATCACTCCCGGGAGTCAGTTTGAAATTACCTAATGCAAATGAATCTGATTTGAAAGTTGTCTGTGAAGTTTCACCTGCAGAAGGTTCAACTGTATTGATGCTTACGACTCCGTCATTCAATGCGCCATACCATGCTTTTTTAAAATCAGGTTCTGATGTGAATTGTGACAGCGCAGTATTCTTCCAGTTGTCCATCACATAATTTTGATACATGTCAATATTAAAAGCATCCTTTGTTCCTTTTATCCATGTCAAAAGAATTTCTTCTTTTTGTCTTGTATCATATAAAGGAGCGATGACAGGCTGCTGCAAGCTTACAAAATTATTTCTTGTCTGAAAATCTCCCCATGATTCGAACATCGAGTTTATCGGCAAAACATAATTACTTAAATCAGAAGATTCAGTTTCTCCTTCAGTCAGCGTTATCACAAGCGGCACGTTTTTCAAAGCTTCAGCATATCCGTAATCAGTAGGCCAATGATAAACAGGATTGGAATCAAAATGAATTACTGCTTGTGTATTTCCGGATTTTATGTCATTAACTAAATTTTCAATTTCAGCTTTTGTGCTTAGAGGAAGTAACTCAACGTTCGAAACATCTTTAGAATATAATTTGGTATTTCCTAAAACTTCATTTAATAAGTTGACTGCAATATGCGTTGACTCCGGCAGCATAGAACCCGCACTGATGTAAGAGCTTCCCTGACTTTTTTTCAGATCAGAAACCAAATGCTGTATAACTTCTTTTGATAAATTATTTTTTGCAGTGAACTCTTCCAGATTGTATTTTGATAATTTTGAAGTAACTGATGAATCAGATGCAAAGCCTGAAACTTTTTCCTTGCCCAAAAATTCTTTAAGAAGACACATAACAAATTCTTCAATCGCATCGGTTCTCAGGATCATTCTGTAATCGGCATTCATACCTGTTACACTTGTATTTCCTTCAACTGCATAAAGCCTGTTAAATTCTTTACCGCTGAAAGCATCTCTGTTCTGTGAATAAAGTCTTACATTCTCAATTTTATTTCCTTCACTTCCAAGGAAATCAGACTCCAGAGCAAGAATGACCATTGCTTTATCCAATTGGACTACCGGCGGAATCTTAGAACCGTAACATTTTTCCCATGCACTGTTGCGTGGAGACTCATCAAATAATTCATAAGAATAAATTTGCGCTGAAGGATACGTTAACTTAAATTCATCAAGTAATTTTCTTCTCGAAGGAGAATTTACTGTGTGAGTTATTACTGCAATTTTCTTTCCTCTAGAAGAAGCGCTTTTTAATTCTCCGATAATCTTAGAATCAACATCAGCCCAGTTAACATCTACATGTCCGGATTTATTCGGTCGCTCGTGTGGGTGCTGTAAGCGTTCCGGATCATATAAGCTCATGACACTTGCCTGTCCGATTGCACAGATTTTTCCCTGGCTTACCGGATGATCAGGATTCCCATCAACTTTTATCGGGCGCCCTTCAATTGTTTTAATAAGAATTCCGCAAGCACTTGGACATCCTGTGCAGGTCGAAGCATAATAGGTGGGATTTCCGATTGTAACTTCTTCGGGTTTTTTATTATAAGGAATGAATTCACCTTTTTCTCTAAAATTATTACAGCCTGATGCAGCAACTGCAGCGGATGCACTTAGAAGTGCTAAAAATTTTCTCCTGGAAAATTTTGAAGAAGGATCTTCGCTAGGTTTATCCAATGCTCCTGGTGCAAATTCTTTTTTCTTTTCTTTTAAAAATTCAGGGTCATCATATAAGTCCCGGAAGCTTTGCCAGTAGTTTATATCTTTTTCGGCTTCGAGAGAATTATTTTTAAAATCAGTACTCTTACTTTCTATAATGTGTTCTTTTGTTTTAATTTCTCTTTTATCCATTATTGTCCTGTCTTGAATTTCTCTTAACAGAGTTAGGGTTTTGTGCGATCTTTATTGAATTTTCTTTTTTGATTATGGAAGATTGATTTGATTTAAATACATTAAAAGGAAATTTTGAAGCAGCCAGCATCCCAAAAACCATAGCTCCCGAATATAAAAAAAATTTATTCCTCTTAATTTTGTTGGTTTTATTAATATTGTTGCTGATCATTTTTTAACTTAATAAAATTATTTTTTCAATTTTTTTATTACAATCTGAAGAAGATCAATGTCACTAATTTATTACTGCTTATTTCA
This sequence comes from Bacteroidota bacterium, assembly GCA_030855105.1. GTDB lineage: Bacteria > Bacteroidota > Ignavibacteria > Tepidaquicellales > Tepidaquicellaceae > JAGPCH01. The sequence continues at coordinate 84,567 of JALYRX010000009.1, forward strand.
ATTTAACATTTAACCGTTTAACTATTTAACCATTTAACTACCTGTGACACGCAGAACAGTTCGTCGGTCCGTTATTAATTGTTAATTCTTCTTTACCTTTTGAAATATTTTTTATATTCTCATGTGGATTTCTGTGACAGTCCAGGCATGCACGCATTGAAAAATCTTTTACCTGCTCTACAACTTCCATCTCCGCAATATTTCCATGACAGTTCGAGCAGTCTATACCTTTATTAACATGCACGCTATGGTTGAAATATGCAAAGTCGGGAACACGGTGAACACGCTTCCACTCTAAGGCAATACCTTTATTATAATAATCAGTTAACCTTTGGATTTCAGGAGACTCTTTTTTTACTAAAGAGTGACAGTTCATACAAACATTTGCCGAAGGAATATTTGCCTGACGGGATTTTTCAACATCACTGTGACAATACCTGCAATCTATTTTTAAATCTCCGGCATGGAGCTTATGCGAATATGCTATCGGCTGGTGAGGCATATATCCCACACCTTGCCTTTCTGCATAAGATGCGTAATAGGTAATTACGAACACGGCTAAAACTACGAAAACTAAGATTGGTAAACGGACTTTGAGGTTATAATCGAGTAAAAAATTTTTCATTAAATATCTTTTGTGTGATACAAATATATGAAAATTCTTTTTTGATTTCTATTGCTTTTTCAACTCCTCAGGGACTTTTTTATAATAATAAATGAGTAAAATTATTTCAGTTGATATTTAATTTTTCTGTGTGATGAATAATTTTTACTTAAAAAAAAATACTGCATTTATATAAAATAAAATACAGTCTTTAACTTTATTTTAAAAACTTAATTAGTTATCGTGTCCGCCGATCTTACAGCAATCTGCCAGCTTATCGTAAGAATCTTTATTTGCCGGTTTGTCATTGGCCTGATAACCGGCCCTTACTATCATTTCTTCGATATTACTTTGATCGGTTTTTGATTTGTCATAATTTACCTTTGCAATCTTTTCTTTTACAATTACATTCACATCTTTAACCCCATCGATTTTTTTTACAGTACCTTCAATATTTTTCTTGCAGGTTCCGCATTGTATAGTGGGAAGTTTGATTTCTATGTTTTCGGTTTGTTCTGAAGTAACTTTTGTTACGGATTTTTGTTCAGTTGATTTATTTTCTGTAACTTTATTTTCATTTTTTCCGCAACCTATAATAAAAGATAAAGTTAATATTACGGCAATATTTATTTTTAATAATCTCATTTCGTTAAAATTTAATTTACATTTAGCTCTTTGAACTTAAAATAATTTTTTAAAATTCAAATAGTAATTTCAAAAATCATATGTCAATGATGTAATTTGAGATTTCAGCAGCAAGCTTTGCATTATTTAAAACAAGCTGTATATTAGATTCCAGGCTCAGTCCGCCTGTGATATTTTTTATTTCGGACAATAAAAAAGGTGTAACTTCCTTTCCCTTTATTTTCCTTTCATCTGCCTTTATCAACGCACCTTCGATTGCTTTATCAATTATATTTTTATCGATAGAATATTTTTCAGGGACAGGGTTTGCAATAATTATTCCTCCGTTCAATCCTAATTTCCATTTAGTCTTTATTATGTCGGCAATTTCTTTAGCAGAATCGATTTTATAATTTACTCGGTATCCCGATTCCCGTGTGTAAAATGCCGGAAACTCACCGGTCTTAAAGCCAATGACGGGAATTCCAAGAGTTTCCAAATATTCAAGCGTAAGTCCAATATCAAGAATTGATTTTATACCCGCTGATACAACTGCAATGTTTGTTTGTGCAAGTTCTGTTAGATCTGCAGAAACATCAAATGTGTTTTGACCATCACGGTGAACACCGCCGATGCCGCCTGTTGCAAATATTTTCAATGAAGCTAACTTTGCACAAATCATAGTTGCAGATACCGTCGTTGCCGCACTCATCCTTTGTGAAATAATTACAGGCAAATCCCTTCTCGAAGCCTTGAAAATATTTTTTTCAGTTGAAAGAAATTCAATATCGACCTCATCTAATCCAACTTTAATAATTCCTTTGATGACTGCAATTGTCGCAGGGACAGCATTGGTTTCTCTTACCATTTTTTCTACCGACAATGCCGTTTCATAATTTTGCGGATATGGCATCCCGTGAGCAATTATTGTTGATTCGAGTGCCACAACCGGCTTATTATCGGACAAAGCGGATCTGACTTCATCAGATAACTTTATGTAATTGTTAAAACTCATTTACATTTTTAAAAGAAAGTACAATAAAAATAGCGAAACTCTATTTAAGCTTCGCTACAATTTGTAATTTTTAATTCGTAATTCTTAATTGAAAGAGTGGAAAGGGCCGGAATCGAATCCCAATTTCATCGGGACTTTTCAGCCAATTTAAATTTTAATTTCAGATCAAGTAAATTATCCAAAATGTATTGCTTACTCTTTAGGGATTTTAAATATTTCTCAAATCTCATTGCAATAGATCTTGTTTCGAATTCATAACAATGTAGTAAAGTCCAAGGTCGGAAATGTAAAGTTGATTTTACTTTGCCAGCATTGTGCCTAATAAATCTGTCATTAATATTGTTTGTTTGACCAATATAAAGTCTTCCATATAATTCTGAAATCAAAATATATACGAAATACATATTCGTCGTAACATTAGTGGACAGGGCCAGAATCGAACTGGCGACACACGGCTTTTCAGGCCGTTGCTCTACCGACTGAGCTACCTGTCCTTTCTTTAAAAACTTTATTAAAACTTTATTAATACTTTATTAATACTTTATTAAAACTTTATTGAAATCGAATCCCGATTCCATCGGGACTTTTCAGGCCGTTGCTCTACAGACTGAGCTACCTGTCCTTTCTTGAAAAACTTTATTAATACTTTATTAAAACTTTATTAAAATCGAATCCCGATTCCATCGGGACTTTTCAGGCCGTTGCTCTACCGACTTAGCTACCTGTCCATTTAAATCAAGTGCAAATTACTACTTTTAGAAATTAGTATCAATCTAATTTATTTATATTTATTTCAAAAGTTATAATGTGTAATTTTGCATAACTTAAAAAATAAAAAATATTCATGTCAGAAAATATTTCTGCTCCCCCAAAAGGATTTACGCTTTGGATGATGGCAGCGAGAGCTTACTCGTTTCCTGCGTCTATTATTCCCGTATTATTCGGCTCCGTTCTTGCGGTGCTTTTAAACCCCGGATTGAAATTTAATTTTGTAAACTTTTTCCTTTGCCTTGCCGGATGTATTATGGTACATGTGGGAACAAATCTCATCAACGATATTTTCGATTACGAAAAAGGTATTGATAAAGAAGATAAAGTACTCGGAATTCCACATGGCGGCTCAATGGTAATTTCGATGGGATTAGTTAACATTACACAAATGAAAGCCGGAGCAATAGCTTCGCTTCTTGTTGCATTCTTAATTGGAATTTATCTTTATACTCAAGCAGGAGTTTGGATTTTATATCTGAGCTTATTCGGTTTGCTCTCGGCAATTTTTTATACAGCCAAGCCATTTGCATTAAAGTATAAAGCACTTGGTGATTTACAGGTTATAATTTCTTTCGGACTTGGAATGACACTCGGAGCTTACATTGTTCAGACACAACAATTTTCCTATTTACCGTTATTGTTTTCAATTCCTATCGGTTTATTGATAGATGCAATTTTACATTCTAATAATATCCGCGATATTAATTTCGACGGAAAATTCGGTGTAAAAACTTTACCAATACTTATTGGGGAAAAACTTTCCATCAAATTATTTTATGTGATGGTGCTCGGAGCTTATCTTGCTTTGATAATCTTTGTAGCTCTGAAAATGCTCCCATGGTTTGCACTACTTGCTCTTATTACATTACCACTTGCTTTGAAAATTGTAAAAATGACAGATGGTTTTCCTTTAGATGCCCAGGCAAGATTCGAATACGGAACTAAACATATTATGATGACAGCTCAGCTGAATATGATGTTCGGATTGTCATTAGTCATTGGTCTTTTAATTTCGTATTTCTTTTTTGTATAATTTTTTAGACCTGTTAGGTTTTAAAAACCTAACAGGTTTATCATTCGAAAATCTCTCTGTAAATTTTCCATTCACCGTTAGTATCTTCTCCTTTATATAAACGCAGGGTTTTTAGACCTTTCTCATTAAACTTGTCGGATTCATAGCTCTCATTAAACTGAACTTTCCGGTTATTCATAGTTGTAGTCGTATCATTAATTAATTTGAAATCGTGTAATTTAATTTGTATATCTTTATAATTTTTAAACGTGCCTTCGATCCGTTTCAGCTTATCATTGTAACTGATTCTTTTTCCATCCTTTCCCATATATTCATAATCTTCCGTAAGAAAACTCTTATACTTTTCAAGATCTTTATTTTCCCATGCATCCTTCCAGTTGTAAACTGTATTCTTTATTATGTAATCATCTGATGAAAAATATTCATTAAGCTTATTTAGTGACAAATAAAAAAGGAAAGCGACGCTTGTAATTAAAATTGTAAAGCTTCCTACAGTAATTAAGAATCTCTTTCGTGTGATGCTTAATCTGTCTTTATATCTCTTTTTATATTCTTTTTCAAATTCTTCTTTTACTTCTTTCTTTTCTTCCGGAAATTTTTTCTCTTTAATATTGTAGCCGCAGAATTTGCAGAAGATTGAACTTTCTTCAATACCGGATTTACAGTTCGGACATTCAATTAAACTTTGAGCCGGAATCGTTCGCAAAGATTCTCTTATAGTTTCTATGGTGGTATTTCCGACATCTTCAGATTGAACTTCTACTTTTTTTTCTGTCTGAGGATTATTTGTGCAGCCGTAAGTTGTGCAGCCGCCGTTTTCATGCCAGCATTCTTTATGATGTGGCGTACCGCAGTGTGAGCAAACAACGAAATCGGCACCTTTCTTTATTTTGGATTGGCAGTAAGGACAGATTTTATTTTGAACGAAGTCATATGTCTGTTCGGAAGTATTCAAATATTAAAAGAAATGTTCTTCAATAAAGACCAATAGAAAAGTTTTAAAATTTATTTGAAGATACCCGAGCTGTCAAATTCAATCTGTATCTCGGTTTCATCTTTTCTCAGAATTAATATATCGTTAAAAGGGATTTTAAGTTCGGACAATTTTTTATCAAACAGTTTTACTGCCAAACCGGAGATTGAATTAAGGTTATGAAACGATTTAATCTTTAAAAAATTACCGTCTGGGAGCTTTACATCTTTAACAGACATAAGTTTCTGATTGGCAAAAAACTCTTTCACTTCCATTTTACTTTCGTTCACAAGTTCATAAACAATTTCATTATTAAACTCGATTTGAAAACTGTTTTCGTGAAAATATTTTTTCCCGAATTCGATTACATCGCTTAACTTTGCTTTATCAAATTTCTTATTAATCTTTTGGATATTATCAAAAGTATAATGAGACGGACAGTTATCATTTTTTTGATACTCGATTATGTAAGAATCATTTGTGTTTCCGTTAAAAATAAATCCTTTACTGTTAAGAAAAATCAGGTCATCTCTTTTGTGCAAATATTTTATCGCTTCCTGTACCTGGACTCCGGCGATGATTGAAGCTATAGTCGGGGTAGTCGGGATCTTTCCTTCTGTAATATCATCAAGTCCAAGAAGCATACAGGATTTTCTTTTATTAATTAATTTATAGTCAATCTCCGACATTGTACATTCATAACATGTATTATCAGGCGGGATAAACATTCGTGCTACTCCGGTAAGGACTTCAATAGCACCGTCAATCCAAGGTCTGTTAATTTTCCAGCATGATTGATTTATAAAAAGACGGGCTTCACGATTATCAAGGCCTCCGATTATTAAATCAAAAGTTTTGAATACACCTAGCCCGAGGTTAAAAACATTTCCATCGAAATATTGTATGTTAATTTCTTCGTTGATCTCTTTTGCCCGCCTGCAAATAACTTCCGCTTTAGATATTCCTTCGTCATCCTTTCTGAATAAAACACTTCGTGTTAGATTGCTCTTTTCAACTTTATCCATATCAACAACACAAATATTTCCAACACCAAGCATCGCAAGATTCTTAACGATCTCATTTCCCAATGCACCGCATCCAACTACAAGTATCTTTGCATTCCTTAAAATATTTTGATCCCACCATGTAATTAATTCAAAACGTGAGTAACGATCATCGGTTATTTCTAAAGACATTTTCTTCAATATTGAGTAGTGTATTGGGTATAAGTTAAAAGTTAAAAGTTGAAAGTTAAATGTTAAAAAGGTTGAAAGTTAAAGAGTTGAAAGTTAAAGAGTTGAAAGTTAAGTCGTTGAAAGTTAAAAGTTGAAAGTTAGAAGTTAAAAAGATAAAAGTTGAACAAGGTATAGTGATGAAAAAAATCTAAAATCCAAAAATCTAAAATCTTTTAAATTCCAAATCCGAAATCCCAATTCCCAAATCGTTTTAGCCCGCTGTTATTTCCGGATGAAGTCGAAGTACATCACCTTCTTTCACTCCGGCTTCAGCAAGTGTCTGCGATTCGGTAAGCTGTTTGCCCGAAGCTTTATGATGGAATTTATATGACAGTGGTTCACCGTCCGGACCTGTGAGAGGCATTTTCATTTTTGGAAGAAGAACTTCCATGATTCTTTTTACCGAAGCATCATCGGGCAGAGTTGCCTGCTGTTCCTTATTTCCTGTTGCGTCAACAATAGTAATATTTATTCGGGCCATAGGTTTGCAATTTAAAGATTATACTTCATTAATTAAATGATATTTTTGATTTTCAGAAAACATTTGAAAACATTAAATTAAAAATAGAATGATAAGGTATTTTAAACCAGTGGTGTCCTACAATAGATTTATGAAGAAAAATTTTTCTTCAAATTCATTTTGTTTTCGATTTATTTTACGAATCCGGTGAATCCCAAATCTTTCCTTTAGAGTTTGTCTCACAACATCTGTTGACCACATAGACACAGAGAACTCTCACTAATGAAGGGTGTTAACTGATATCAAAATATAATTTTAAATTTGAATCCCAAATCTTTCCTTCAGAGCATGTCACACAACATCTTTTGACCACATAGACACAGGTTTTCTATGGGTGTTAACTGATATCAAAATGTAATTTTAAATTTGAATCCCAAATCTTTCCTTTAGAGCATGTCACACATCTTTTGACCACATTGACACAGAGAGCACATAGCTTAATTTTCATAAAACATTTCTATGTTTTCTATATCTCTATGTGGTTAAATAAAATATAGTTTTGAGACTCACTAATGAAGGTGCTAGAGGATAATTTAAATTAATTACAACGAAGTAACTTTACATGTAAAATGTTTTGGGAGAGTTGGATTCTAAAAACATCCTATATTTAGAATGAAATTGTTTTTATAAACAATTAAAATTATTTTAACCCACTTTTAAATTATACGTTAATCTAAAAATAATTTTTATGAAAAACTTTTATAAAGTCTTTGTCATTTTTTTTACAATTTCGATAGGAATAATTTTTGCTTCGTGCAATAAATCAAGTACGGATGAAATTCTTGTTGGTGAGTATGCATCTCTAACGGGAAGTGAAGCTACATTCGGGCAATCTTCCCATAACGGACTTGTTCTTGCAGTCGAAGAAATAAATAACACTGGCGGTGTTTTGGGAAAAAAAATAAAATTGATAACAGAAGATAACCAGGGGAAGCCGTCCGAAACACAGACAGTTGTACAAAAGCTGATTAACAGGGACAAAGTCGTTGCAATAATAGGAGAAGTAGCCTCATCCAGGAGCAAAGCTGGTGCACAGATCTGCCAGTCGGCAAAGATTCCAATGGTTACCCCGGCTTCAACCAATCCGGAAGTAACGTTAATCGGTGATTATATATTCAGAGTTTGTTTCATCGATCCTTTTCAGGCGACAGTCATGAGTAAGTTCGCAATAAACTCAATGAAAGTAAAAAAGATTGCATTATTAATTGATCAGAAGAATGCCTACTCCACAGGTCTTGCAGATAATTTCAGACAGGTTTTTACCGGCATGGGGGGCGAGATCGTCGAAGAACAAAAATATTCTGCAGGTGATAAAGATTTCAAAGCACAGCTTACATCAATAAAGGCAAAAAATCCTGAAGCTATTTTTATTCCGGGATATTATACCGATGTGAATTTAATCTCAATTCAGGCAAGAGAGATCGGACTGACTTGTCCTCTCTTTGGCAGTGATGGTTGGGAATCTGAAAAGTTAACGGAAGGAAAAGCAAAAGAAGCACTTGAAGGAAGTTTCTTTTCAACACACGTTTCCGCAGATGACCCTTCTCCGCAAATACAGAATTTTATAAAAAAATATAAAACAAAATATAACAAAGAACCCGATGCAATGAGTTTTCTTACTTACGATGCCGGTATGATTTTATTTGATGCAATGAAGAAAGCAGGTTCAACAGAAGGTGAAAAAGTAAAAAATGTTCTTGCAACAACAAAAGATTATCCGGGAGTTACAGGAATAATTACAATTAACGAACAAAGAAATGCCGTAAAACCGGCAGTAGTGCTGGGAATAAAAGACGGGAAATTTGTTTATAAAGAAACTATAGCACCTTAATCAATTACAAGTTACAAGTTTCAAGTTACAAATTTTAAAATTGAACATCTAAAAATTTTAAAAATATAAGTATACTTAAAGGAAGCTAACTTGTAACTCGTAACTCGTAACTCGTAACTCGTAACTTGTAACTCGTAACTTGTAACTCGTAACTTGTAACTCGTAACTTGTAACTGAAAAAATGTCTGAATTTATACAACAATTAATCAACGGTTTATCACTCGGAAGCATAT
>JALYRX010000107.1 GCA_030855105.1 Bacteroidota bacterium
TTTGTTGCGATTTTGATTTAAATTAAAATCAAAAATTTTACTTACAAAATTATTTTGGACAGTATTGAATCATTTCTCTGACTATTCCACTATATTTCATATAGACCCTAAAATTTATTGTATCAACTTCATTTCTTGTATAAATTAAACCATGAAGATGATTCAGCATTATTACATATCCGCAATTGTATATTTTTTTTGTTTTAAGAATATTAAAACACCTGTAAATATAATTGTAAAAATCGGTAATATCGAAAAAGAGAGATCCATTGAAAACAAGTGAAAGTATAGTAATAGAAAGTATTAAATTCAGTATGAAGCTTACGAACATTCATAAACAAAAATAACCTAATTGCAATTGTCAATCAAGATTCGCGCAGAGTCCTCCGCACAAACATACTTTATACTTGCTAATCTTAGTGGCGGAGTGACTCTGAGGAGACAGTGAATTAATAATGTTTTCATTTTACTTCTCCTTTTTTGACTTCCGTTATTTTACTTTTTTTAAATTTCAACTTTTCTAATTCACTCACCAATTTATTTTGTCTTTGCTCAAGATTTGAAAACCTTGGTTTCATTTCCTGGTCACTGTTTTTGAGTTCAATGTTTTTTACTTTCAACTTTTCATTTTCAACTTTTAACTTTTCACCTTCAACTTTTAACTCTTGTATTGCTTTTACCATCACCGGCAAAAGATTACCGTATGATGCTTCGATTTTTTCCGGATTATCTTTCAAAACTAAATTCAGCCATTCGGCATTTTCAGCTATCTGAACCTCATCAAGCTCCTGTGCAATAAATCCTGCAGTCGGAGTATTTTGTATCTTAGTACCGTCAGATTTATTGTTATCATACCATTCTCTTTTATCCCAGTTAAATATGCGCGGCTTTAACTTCATTAAAAAATCAAGTCCGAATGAAAGATCTTTAATATTCTTTTTATCTCTGCATCTGACAAACTGGATATGGTTTGAACATTGCAGCGCAGTGAAGTTATTTGATTATTGCCAAGTGTGATTTGGTTATTTGCAGAGCCGGATGTTGGTTCAGCATTATGACCTATTAAAGTAAGATTTCCGCCTGTTGTAACATTTGAGCCGGTTGAGTATCCCATTGCAGTGTTGTAGTTGCCTAAAGAGTTGGAATACAGAGAATTAAATCTGACAGCTGTGTTTGAGGAACCGGTGTTAGTGAAAAATAAAGATTGATATCCAAGAGCTGTGTTTGAATTGCCTGACGTGTTGTTATATAAAGCATCCTGTCCTACGGCAGAGTTTTGAGAGCCGGTACTATTTATAATTAATGAATGAAAACCTAAAGCTGTGTTTTGAGAACCTGTAGTGTTGAAAGTTAAGGATTGAAATCCCATAGCGGTGTTTGAGGAGCCTGCGGTGTTGGTTACTAAAGAATGATATCCAACTGCAGTGTTAGAAGAGCCGGTTGTGTTGTTGTATAATGACTGAAATCCCACGGCTGTATTACTATTCCCGATCATACTAAAATTACCGGAGCCACTTCCTAAAAAAGTATTGTATGTCCCGAAATTATGCAAAAACCTATCTGCACCTTTGAAGATTGTTCCCACGCCTGAGCCGGTAGTATTTTCAAGTCGTAGGTTTTTTAAAATATTTACATGTCCAGTTGTCTGATTGAGTGTGAAATAATTAGTTGCAGAATCTTTGATTGTAAATAATCCGTTTGTTCCGAGTTTATTCGTAATGCTTTGTGAATAAACTGCCGTTGTGAACATTAGAAAAAGCATTGCTAATTTGCTCATGTAATTTAATTTTGTTTTCATTTTTATTTATTTTGATTATTGTGAATTATTTTATTCCTGTTTTTAAGGTGCTATTTTACAAATGATTTCACTCCATGGTCCTTTACCTCCTTTATTTACTGCACAGACTCTGAAGCAGTATCTTTTTCCGCTTCTTAACCCGGATATAGTATAGCTTGATCTTGATATGATATCAAACTGAACCCAGTTGAGATTACACGAATAAACAGAAAGCTGTATCATATAAAAACGGGCATCTGTTACGGGGTCCCATTGAAGATCGATCTCTCCTTTCATATCTCCTTCCGATGCTGCAAATAATTTTGGATAAAATTCAATAGGACAGGAATCTGTTAAAGCGCTGATATTAATTTTCTCTCTCATAGTTTTTTTTTATGTTATGCAAAAATACATACAGAATGTTATGCAGAACAAAGAGAGAAATTAATGAAAGTTCTTCTTATCCGGATAGTAAGAAATTTAAAAATCCTTGTAATGGAGCATAAAACGTCATTATAACGGGAGAGCAGAAAAGAGTTGTTCCTGAAAAGCAATTGGGAAATTTTTTTGCAATTGTTCTTAGTGGTTCTTAATAAAAATTAAAAGAACCTTTATCTAATATCGGTTTTTAAATAAATTATCACTACTGTCCCACTTAAAAAAAGGGAAGTTGAGTAAGTTATAGAATATATTAATAGTTATTGAATTATTCATAAAAATCGATTTGAAAACAAACTTAAAGATTTTAAATTTGAATAAATAGT
>JALYRX010000056.1 GCA_030855105.1 Bacteroidota bacterium
TTTAAGCATAAACATTTTCAGTAAGAACTATATAAATCAATTACTTAATTTTAATACTAACACAAATGAAACTACTCCTGACGCTAACCAACTGGTTTTATTCTAACTTAGAGCGGGACAGTAGTGATAAATTATCTTTAAATAATTCTATAATTGTTCTAAATTGCTCTAATTGTATGTAAGAAAAATTTTGATGTGAAAAACAGTAATCTGATTTTACTGATAAGCAAATTAAATGCTGCCGAATTCAAAGAGCTTGGAGAGTACATTCGCTCATCTTATTTCAACAAGAATGAAGGCATAATAAAGCTTTATGATTATATTAAAATTCGTTACCCGGATTTTCATGAAGAGGAGTTAGAAAAAGAAAATGTTTATAGAAATTTATTTCCCGATATAGAATACGATGATTCATTTATGAGAAAGCTAATGTTTAATCTTTCCAGGCTTGCTGAAGATTTTCTTGCATACAAAAATTTTACCGCCGATGAATTTAATTATTCCAGATCTCTTTTAGATAAACTTATAAAAAGAGGTGTTGAAAAAATTTACTCAAAAAAACTTAAATCAGCAGATGAAAATTTAAACAAACAAAAGATAAAAGATCTTGCATATTATAAAAATAAATTTCAGATAGATTCTTTTAATGAGATTATAATGACACAGGATAAAGTTATGGTTAATTCGAAAGACAAACCGGAGAAATATTTGATTAATTGCACAAACAGTATGATTAATTACTTTTTGGTTTCTATACTTGAGGAATATAGATTTCTAACCACTTATAAAAAGATAGTAAGATTCGATTTTGACCCTGAGTTTTATGAATGCATTTTAAATTATCTGAAAGGCAAAGAATCCTTTCATAATATTCCTCTTATTTCAATTTATTTTTATTCTGTGCTTTTAATATCTGAAAAAGCCGAACTATATTTCACAAAGCTTAAGGATATTCTTTTAAAAGAACTTAGTTCGTTAAATCTTAGCGACAGATACAGTTCTTTTGCGATACTTGTGAATTTTGCAAATGACGAATATCAGAAGGGAAACAAAAAATATTTGAAAGAAGCATTTGAGTTATATAAATTAATAATTGAAAATAAACTTTATAATGCAATGGAAGGAGGAGTTTTTGATAATCCGCTTTTCAGAAATATTGTAAATGTTGGTCTGCTTATGAAAGAAATTGAATGGACAGAAAATTTCATTAAGCTGTATGTAAATAAACTTATGCCTGAAGCGAGAGAAAATGCTTTACATTTGAGTAATGCCCGAGTCAATTTTGTAAAAGGTAATTATGAAAAATCACTTGAAGAACTCAGTAGAATAGTTTCAATACATCATTTTCAGGTAAAACCATCTATAAAATCTTTGACTTTAATGATATACATCGAGAAAGACTGGATCAATGAAGCGTTTGATTTGATCGATGCCTACAAACATTATATTTCTTATGAAAAACTTCTCACTGATCGTTCTAAAGAAAAAAATATGAACTTTATTAAATTCTGTACGGAGATTCTAAAATTGAAATCGAAAAATTCCAAAGAAAAAGTTAATGACATAAAGTATGATTTGTTAAATAAGGAATTTATTCTGGAAAAAGAATGGCTTGAGGAGAAGATAGAAGAGCTGGAAAAAAATAAACACTAAGTTAAAAGTGGATTGTTCAGGCATATGATGCAATAGACATACAGACATTTCCTCACATATGATAAGATGCTTCCGGATTTTCAAAAAGAAAAAAATAGTAACTTCATAAAATTCTGTAAAGAGATTTTAAAATTAAAATCCAGAAACTCCAAAGAAAAAATTAACGCTGTCAAATTTGATTTAATGAAACTCTGAAAATATTTTAGAAAAGGAATGGCTGATGGAAAAGATTGAAGATCTGGGAAAATCTATCTGACACTTATGTAAAAATATTTCATATCCCGGTAAAATCAGCAAAAAGACTGGTTTAACAGTTTGAACATTATTAATCAGAAAATTCTATTTTTTCACCTCTGCTCAAAAACAATTTATAGAAATTTAAGACCGGTTTATTTTAAATTTTTTTGTTTTGAACAGATGTGAATAAAATTTTGTAATCTTATTTCCTTCCAATCACATCAACAATCACGGGTGAAAAGAAAATCGTATCCGGATTGTTCCTGTGATTCAGCCAGTCTTCAAGAAATGCATCAGCTTCCTTTTGTGAAATAATTTTTTTATCTGCCATTAACTGAAGATGAACGGTAAAAAATCTGTGTGCCCATTCGATGACTCCGCTGTCTTTATCTCCTGCTAAGCTGACAGGTTTATATTCAATAAGTTCTATATTATTCTTTCTGAATATCGCAGGAATTTTTACCGTGAAGTACGGATCGCCTCCGCCTGCTCTCCAGTAAGCCCTGACGGCATCTGCTATGTTATCAAATGCTCCGCCTTTGGGAAATAATGCAACGCCTTCATAAGCATAATCCTGAATTGCTATTACTCCACCTTTCTTTAAAGCATCAAGTAGCTTAAGTAAAAATTTTTCGGGCTGAGGTACGAAGTCAATCACCCATCTCAAATAAATCAAATCATAATAATCATTTTCTAAATTTATGTCTTCAAGATTACCAAGAATAAATTTTATATTTTGAAAATTATTTTTTTTGCATTTATCTTTGAAATAATTTAAATATAATTCCGACGGTTCAAGTGCAGTAACTTCACCTCCCTCACCAACCAACTTTCTCAAATCCATAGAAACAAATCCGGGACCCGCTCCGACGTCGAGACACTTCCACCCGGTTTGAATATTAATCCTATCAAACAAACTGTGTGTGACTTTTTTCCAGACATTATGCTGAAACTCCAGACGTTCGAGTTCAGTTAGATTTACACCGAGTATGTATTCCATCTTTTTTTTAATAAAATTACCAATATTGCTCTAAGTCTTCAACCGAAAACCAAACAGCTATTTTTTGTCAAATTTTTAATTGAAAATAGCTTTTATTTTTTTTAAAGAAATTACAATTAAACCTATTAACAATCCCATAAATGCGCCGACAGTGACATCAAAAGGAAAATGAATTCCAATCACAACACGCGAAACCGCAACGAGCACAGCCCATATTAAAGGAATAAAAATATAATATTTGTTTGAAGATGTTTTATAAATAACAAATGCTAGTATCGTTCCCAGAAAAAAAGATGTTTGGGCATGCCCCGATGGAAACGAATAACCGTTATCGTTTACCCAGCTGTTTAATATCGGGGGATATACATCTTCAAGAATTTTTTTATTTTTTTCAATTTTGCTTTGAAGATAATTTATTTTCTTATCCGGTGACATTGCAAAATAATCCCTGCCTTCATTTTCAATCAATCCTTTTTCGATGAAATATAATTGTGAAGGTCTCGTCTGATGAAACACTTCTTTAAAATACAAAAGTGTCGATCCCGTAATAATGATCTGAATTATAAAGACTATTCCAATAAATAAATAAACATTTTTAATTTTCTTAGATTTTTTTTTAAAGTGAATGATCAGATAAAACAGAAGAGCGATAATAATAAATGATCCTCCAAGGATACCGCCGGTCATTGTTAACAAATACCAAACAGGAGCTGACGCATCTGTGATTCGATATCCGCTGAATTCAACCGGAAAGAGATATACTATTAATATTAACAATACAAAGCTTCCCAAGGAAGCCAGATAAAAAATATAATTTTCCGGGATTTTTTTTTGTGCTCTATTCATATTTATAAAAAGAAGTATCCACTATTAAAGCTCTTTCATTTATTTATTATTAACTCAAGTTGACAAATTTTAAAATTGAAAAGCAAAAGATTGCCACAAATTTCACGAACTCACCGAAATAATTTTCAAGGATTATTGGCGCAAATTTTTATAATTCGTGAAAATAAAACAATCTTAAAAAACAAAGCAGTCAAGTTGAGTATTTAAATTACAAAAAAAATTAATTTGCAAAAATAAAATTAGAACAGTGTTGTCTGCATTACTTCAGCAACAGGACTTACGAGATATGCTCTTTTATTTAGGACATTAATACACTTGTATCTCTTTCTTATTTTGTCGCCTTTGATAAATTCGCTTCCGTTTCTTAGTTTGAAGATACTTTTGCAGGGAATGTCTTCGAGATGAACGTACAAAGAATTTTCATCATATCTTTTTAAGACTTTCATTAACCCGATGTCCGCACAGCTTGATGCCTTCGGGTTAAGATAATAATTGCTCAGATTTTTGTTTATGTCGTCAGGCAAAATTTTTAAATTAAAAATGGGAGCTAAATGAATTTTAAATTCTTCTTTCCATTCTTTTCCGTGAGGCAGAATTTTATTTCTGTATTTATTCCATGCGGTCAGGTGTGCAACTTCGTGGGTCAGAGTTATAAGAAAAGAATATTTATTTAGATTGTGATTCACTGTTATCTGATGAGGCTTTCCACGGTGCGGATGCCGGTAATCACCCAGTTTGGTAGTTCGTGATTTCGTTATCTTTAAAAGGAATTTGTATTCATCAAGCCAGCTCTGTACAAGGTGCATCGATTCTTCAGGAATATATTTTTGAAGGATAAAATAGTTCTCTTTGATAATTTTTTCTATGTTATTTTTTTTTATTCCAACCGGCTTTTCTAATAAGCATAAACATTTGACCTCTATGGTGTGCTTCGTGTTCCAGTATGTGATATATAATCCATTTCTTCAAAATTTTTCTTTCACCGCTCTTGCCTTGCCTGATAACATTTTCTTCAAGATCAGAATCCTTAAGTGTTGAGATGTAATCTAAAAAATTTTTTCTTGCCATCGCAATTGTTTCAAGATATTCTTTTATCTCGATTGGCTCTTTCGGCGGAGAAGATTCTTCCGAAGGATCAAACCATTTGTCATAATAAGATTTCTTTTTTAAATCTTCAGGTTGTTCATGCCCTGAAAGAATTTCAAGCCAGGAAACATCAACTTCTGCAAAATGCATAAGGTAAGCACCTATAGGAAATTCACCTTCGATTGGATTTTGAAACAGTTGTTCTTTTGTAAGATGCTTCACACCCTCAAGTGTTTCTTTGCGGACGTCTTCCAACATCCATTTCAGTAATTGTATTTGATCATTCATATTGGTTAATAAATTAAACTTATTTTTTATTCCAGCCGGCTTTTCTGATCAGCATAAACATTTGTCCTCTGTGATGGACTTCATGCTCGAGTGAATAGAAAATTAACTCCTTTTTAAACCGGCTAATTTCACCCCCTTGACCTTTTCTTACAATAATTTCTTCAAGGTCATAATCATTAAGAGTTGAAATGTAATCAAGAAAATTTTTTCTTGTTGTAGCTAGTATTCCAAGATATTCATTTACTTCGAGCGCTTTCTTAGGTGGTGAAGGTTCGCCATCCGGACGATACCATTTATCCATATATGCACTCTTCTTTAGCTCTTCAGATTGTTGGATGCCCGTTAAAAACTCGAGATAATCAATTTCACAATCTGCAATATGCATCAGGTAAGCTCCGATTGGATATTCACCTTCGATCGGATTTTGAAAAAGCTGCTCTTTTGTAAGATGCTTCACACCTTCGAGTGTTTCTTTGCGAATATCTTCAAGCATCCATTTTAGTAATTGTATTTGATCATACATATTGATACTAAGATTATTTTAGGTGATTAATATTTACAAACATTAATTTACTTTTTGTTCCAGCCTGCTTTTCGGATATCTTCAAAAATCCATTTTAATGTATCTGTTTGTAATTTGGTGTCTGACATAATTTAAATAATAAATTCTAAATTTCAAACAATGTAGTTTCATCAATTTTTACTGCATCATAACTGAAATACGGCTCTCCGAATTCAACGCCGATTTTAAATCCAAAATGTCTTGCACGTGCTTCGATTTCCTTATCAAATAATTTAGTGCTGATGAAGGTTTCCGGCTCTTTGCTCTTTAAATTATAAAATTGTGTATCGTAACATTTTAATACTTCTAGTTTTTTTGAGAACACGGAGCTTACATCAAAAATAAAACTCACGGGAATGTCATAAGCATTTCTGTAATAAAAAACTTTTTCGGGTCTAAACGATTCGAAAAGTCCTGTTTTAATTTTATTTAATCCCGAATAAAAAACCGATTCCCGAATGAGTTTGCCTGCGTTGATGTGATCGGGATGCCTGTCATGCGGATACGGAACGAAAACAATTTTCGGTTTATACTTCCTTATAATTCGAATAACTTTTTCACGATTAGCTTTATTTAATTCAATGTTCCCGTCTTTTAGTTTTAAATTTTCTCTGACAGAAATCCCCAGAAGCTTCGTTGCGGCATCGGTTTCTTTTTTTCTGGAGTTTAAATTACCCCGTGTACTTAGCTCTCCGAGAGTAAGATCGGCAATGCCGGTTTTTTTTCCCGATTCGGATAAACTTATGACAGTTCCTCCGCAGAATAATTCTACGTCATCGGGATGTGTGCCGAAAAAGAGCGTGTCTAATTTTATGATTATAGTGATTTAATGTTGTTCGTATTTGACAACGTTTAATAAAAAAAAATTATTTAATTAACTTAAGTTGACTGCTTATAACTTTAAATTTATTTTTTTGCCACGAATTACACAAATTTCCACGAATTATCTAATTATTATAAAAAAATTTTGCGTGAATTTATGTTAATTCGTGAAATTCGTGGCGGAAATAAATGTTTTGAGAACGAAGCGGTCAACTTAAGTAATTAATTTATTTTAGTACTTAATGAAAAAATTTTTTTCAAAATTAGAGTTGTCAGATAAGTAATCATGCGTTTTAATTTTGGAAATAATATAGTTAATATGAATATAGATTTAAATTCGATTATTTAACTTTAAACTTTTCTTTTATTGTAATAAATTGTTCAAAATTTATTTTATGAGCAGCGATGGTTAAAATTTTTGCAGAAGATTTAAAGGCAGTAAGAGAAGAAAAAAATCTTTCACTTAGAACTATTGCCCAGCAGACACGACTTAACATGACTGTTCTTGAAAATATTGAGAATGGGGATTTTACATTTCAGCCGCAGGCATATATTCGTGCCTTTCTCAAACAGTATATAAACAGTCTGGGGCTTGATGTTGAAGAAACATTATTTGATTATGATCTTGCAAAGAGCGGCAAATATAAATCAAAGAGACAAAACCTTGCGGCTTCCCCAAAAGAAACTTCAATAAAAAAAGAGACCGCACAGCTTGAAGATGACAAATCAAAATCATCTGAGATACCGGCTGAGTTAAATGAAACTTCCCAAAAAACTAATGAAGAAAAAAGAATTGAAAAGGCTGTTGAGAAGGAAGAAAAAATTATTCCGGACGAGCCAGCAGAGAAAAAATTCGGGAGCAAGTTCACTTTAAAACCACCCGATGAAAACAGGAATAATTATAAAAACGAGATTGCAGGTAAAAAGAATTTAACAGCATCATTTTTAAATTCTCCTGTAATCAGGAATATTGCTTTGATATTATTTATTGCCTTGGTCCTGCTTGGAATTTATTCATTGATAAATATTTTATTCTTCGACAGCTCAAAAGATAATCCTGAGGTAATCAGACAAAACTTCGACGATGTAGTGAAAGAGCAGGAGAAAAAAATTCTCGGGAAGAGAACCTCTGAAGAAATTAAGGATTCAATAAGAAAAGCAGAACAGGACTTTGCCGCATCGGCAGATTCCATTACACTAAAGATAACCGCATTGAATATAGGAACACTTTTCCTTGTTACAGACTCTGTGAATTACAACCGGCCCGAGAAAATTGAGTTTGAAAAAAATGAAGTGGGTATATTTAAAGCAAGAAAGTCATTTTATATTTCAGGAAATACAGAAACATTCAGAGCTACAATAAATGACAGACCAATCAAATTTGATAAGACCTCAATAAGTAAAGCAAAGTTAACCAAAGAAGGTTTAACCAAATAGCTTTTATACAATATTCAAAATGACTCCTCCTGACATACTCAAGAAAGTTCAGAAGCTGAAAGATAAAATCACAGATGCCGATTACAAATATTATGTAGTGGCTTCACCTGACATTGATGATTACAAGTACGATATGATGCTGAAAGAATTGACTGATTTGGAAAACAAATATTCCGAGCTCAGGACAAATGATTCTCCAACGCAAAGAGTTTCCGGCGAACCCACGAAGATTTTTAAGACAGTTATTCACAAACATCCTATGCTTTCGCTGTCTAACTCATATAGCTTTGATGAACTGATTGATTTTGATAAGCGGGTAAAAAATATTTTAGAAAACAGAAAGTATGAATATGTTTGTGAATTAAAATTTGACGGCATTGCAATCTCTCTGGTTTATGCTGATGGTAAATTGATTACCGGTGCAACGCGCGGAGACGGATTCAAAGGAGATGATGTCACCCAAAATGTAAAAACAATACGGTCAATTCCTCTTTCGATTACAAAAGGTAAATTTAAAGATTTTGAAGTCAGGGGTGAAATATTTTTTAAGAAAGAAGACTTTATAAAAATAAACGAAGAGCAGGAATTAAAAGGAGACAAAATTTTTGCGAATGCACGTAATACAGCCGCCGGAACATTGAAGCTAAAGGATTCAAAAATTGTTGCGTCCCGGCCTTTGAATTTTTATTCATACTTTATATATACCGATGAAATAAAAATAAGAACTCATCTGGAAAGTATTCAACTTCTGGAAGAACTGAGGTTTCCTGTAAACAAGTATTATAAAAAAGCTGCTGACATAGAAGAAGTAAAACAATTTTGTGATAAGATTGAAAAGATAAGAGATGAGCTTCCGTACGAAATTGACGGGGTTGTGGTAAAAGTGAATTCGATAGAAGAGCAGGAAATACTCGGAAGTGTTTCGAGATCTCCGAGATGGGCAATCGCATATAAATTCAAGGCAAAAGAAGGTGAGACAAAATTAAAAAACATTTTCTGCCAGGTTGGACGCATTGGCACGATTACACCTGTTGCTGATTTGCAGCCGGTGTTTCTTGCAGGCTCTACTATTTCAAGAGCGACGCTTCATAACTTCGATGAAATAAAAAGAAAAGATATTCGCATCGGAGATTATGTTAAGATAGAAAAGGGAGGAGATGTCATTCCGAAAGTCACGGCTGTGATGAAAGAAAGAAGAAGTAAAGATTCCAAGCCGTACCAGATTCCGGAAAGATGTCCTGTCTGTGAGACCAAACTCGAGAAGCCGGAAGAAGAAGTTTATTATTATTGTCCGAATTACAATTGCCCCGCGCAGGTGCAGGGACGCATAGAACATTTTGTTCACAGGAACGCGATGGAAATAGAAGGACTTGGAGAAAGCATTATAGATATTTTTCTTAAGAAGGGTTTTTTAAAAAACTATGCTGACATTTATGATTTGAAAAATTATAAAGATGAATTGAAAGGAATTGAAAGATTCGGAGCAAAGAGCGTTGACAATATCTTAAGTGCAGTTGAAGAATCGAAGAACAAGCCGTTTGATAAGGTGTTATTTGCGTTAGGTGTAAGACACATCGGTGAGAGAACTGCTAAGATACTTTCAAATCATTTCGGTTCAATAGAAAATCTTGCAATGGCATCGGAGGAAGAAATATTGAATGTTCATGAAATCGGTCCGAAGATTGCAGAAAGTGTATCAAAATTTTTTAAGGATAAAAAAAATATTGAACTCATAAACAAACTTAAACAAGCCGGGCTTAAATTTGAGTCTGAAAAAAAGAAAAATCCGGGTAAAATAAATACAAGGGTCAATGGAAAAATATTTGTGATAACCGGAACTCTTGACAATTACAAAAGAGATGATGTACAAAAAATAATAGAGGATTTTGGAGGAAGAGTAAGCACGTCGGTAAGTAAGAAAACAGATTTTGTTTTGGCCGGAGCAGAAGCGGGAAGTAAGCTGGATAAAGCGAAAGATCTTGGTGTAAAGGTTATTGATGAAAATGATTTTAAAACTATGATTGAATGAAACTACGATTGAATGAAACTATGATTGAATGAAACTATGATTGAATGAAACTATGATTGAATGATGATTTCAGAACTATGATTCAATGATCAAATGATTTCTATGATTCAAAATTTAACCCACATTGCTCAATAGAAATCAAATATTGTTTTTAACGCAAAGTGCGCAAAGGTTTTCGCAAAGTGCACAAAGAATTTTTTCTTACATGTTAATTTATTCTTAAGTGCTTTCAGCCTTTGAGACTTAGAGGTAAATAAAATATTCTAATGAAAAATCTGGGTTTAAAATACAATTTAATTTAATTTAATTATGACGTTTGAAGTTAAGTTAGATGATGGTCTTTCGAAAGAAGAAAGATATAAGTCTTTACTTCCGCAGATTTATTCATTGGTAAGCGGTGAAGATAATTTCATATCGAATCTTGCAAACATAACTTCTGTTTTAAAATATTCTTTTGAAGATTTTTTATGGGTTGGATTTTATTTGTTGGATGGGGTCAAAAAGAATGAGTTAATTCTCGGACCGTTTCAGGGCAGAGTGGCATGCACAAGGATTCCAACAGGCAAAGGTGTTTGCGGGGCATCTGCAGAAAAGAAAGAAACAATTTTAGTGGAAGATGTTGATAAATTTCCCGGTCATATAACTTGTGATTCATTATCCCGGTCGGAAATTGTCGTGCCTATCATAAAAAACAATGAGGTTATCGCAGTGCTTGATATTGATAGTGATAAGCTGAACAACTTCGATAATATTGATAAAAAATATCTTGAAGAACTTGTAAAAAATATATCTCATTTATTTTAAGCACTCAAGTTGACCGCTATAACTATTAAGTCTTATTTGTGCCACGAATTTTGCGATTGAAAGAATACAGTTGATTTAAATTTTTTAATAAAATTTGGTGATTCGTGGCACAATTAACAATTGTACTTTGATACGGTCAACTTGAGTTAAGCATCTATATAATAACATTATCTTAATATGAATAAGGAAAATTTAGTGAAGAAGATTTCAAAAAAAGCGGGCATAAAGAAAAAAGATTGCAGTAATATTTTTGATAAGGTGATTCAATTAATTATAAAAGATTTGAAAAAAGGAAAAAATGTAAACATTGACAACTTTGGCGAGTTTAGAATAATAAGGGAGGAAATGAAAGTCTTAATAAAAAACAACAAATCAAAAATTGTGATTCCACCGAAAGATATTGTTATCTTTGAACCGGATAAAAATTTAATCTCTTATTAAATTAAATGAATAAGAATGATATAAAATCGGAAGTATCTATTGAATTTGGATTAAGTATTGAAAAAGCAGGTAGAATTGTAGATAGTATTTTCTATGCAATTGCAGATTCGCTAAGGAAGAGCAAAGATATAGAATTACGGAAATTCGGAAAGATTAATATAATTTCTAAAAAAGATTCTCAAAATAATAAATTAAAAAAAATAATATATTTTCCTTCAAAGAAACTGGCTAAGAGTGTTAACTATAATTTTGAAAATTTGACAGAACAAAAGATAAAGTCAGCAGTGAAAGAATTTGATAATAGTGATAAGGATAAATTTGATTACAAAATGTCTGATGAATTTATTAAAGAGTTCAAAGAAAATAAAGAAGAGGTGTTAGATATTATTGTAGAATACAATGAACAGAAATTGGAGATTAATATCGAAGATAACGTAAAATCAACTAAAGCTGGCCGTCAGCTAATTCCGGATAATCTGGTAAAACTTCACAAGGAAATTACAGAAGAAGAAACAAAGGAGAATGAGAAAAATAATCTTTGGGGATAACATCATTTTTTTCTTCTGAAGAAAAAGCTTGTTATAAAAAAGAGTAAGCCAAAAGTTAAACAGATTTTTGAAAATAAATCCCCGTGTAATGTAAAAAAAGTTTTCTCTTTTCTCAGACCAATATTAAAAACAATATTTTTCTTTTCATCAATCGGAGTTTCTTCATACATATTACCTTCGGGATCAATAAAGTCTGAAATGCCTGTGTTTGCGCACCTTGCTATCCATCTCCTGTTTTCGATAGCTCTGAAGACAGCAAACCTGTTGTGCTGATGGGTGCCGAAAAATTTTCCCCACCATCCGTCGTTAGTAATTATCACAGAAAAATCCGCACCTTTATTTACAAAGTCAGCAAAAAATTCCGGATACACCGATTCGTAACAAATTGCCGTGTTGAATTTTATATTTCCAGGTAATGTAAAAACATTTGTATCTTTGCCGATCTGCCAGTTGCCGATGCCGACACCCCATTCAATTAAGTTTTTTGTAAAAGGGAAAATTTCCTGATATGGCATTCGCTCGCTGCCAATCACCAGCTTAACTTTCTGATGCTGCTGAAATTCATTCTTATCTTTTCCTGGCTCAAATAAAACTGCTGAATTATATGTATCATATTTTAATCCGGTGCTTTTCATGATCTTTGCATCGTTCGGAGCATTTGATTGATCTTCGTAAATTTGCAGATCAGGCGTTCCGATAAGCAGCGGAAGATTCAGGCTGTCACAAAGATTTTTAAGAATTGCATATCGCTCTTCGAAATATCTTTCGCGAAAATAATAAGGTAATGCTGTCTCGGGAAGTATAACTAATTTCACATCAGGATTTACCGAATGAATTTGTTTTATTTGTTCTGTGAAACCGTAGATCATATCTTTCTGTTTCCCGCTCCATTTAGTCCACGGATTTATATTCGTCTGAACAATCCCGACCTTTACTTTTCCTTCGTCAGAAAAATTTTTCTCCCGAAAGACATTATAAACATCAGGAAAAAAATAAAAGAAGATTATAATCAAAATTGAAACGATGCTTTTTGGCGATGATATTGTCCATTCCTTATTGATTAATTTATTAAACACATAATAAACGCAGACGCTCATAAGACAGATCCAAAACGAAACTCCGAAGATGCCGGTGTATTCTGCGAACTGAATCTTATCGAGATTATAGGTCTGTGAGTTTCCTGCAAACAGCCATGGAAAATTTATCTGTCCCAAAGTTTGTACATATTCAAAACCTGTCCAAAGAAATGGAAAAACCAATAAAGAGGCAGGGGCAAAAAATTTTTCACCCCTACTACCTGAATTTTTTGATGATAAATTTTTGTTAATGAAATAAAATAAAATTACAGGAAGCACAAAGAACAAAGGATAAACAAATATTACAAATATACCGCTGACGATCAGAAACGGATCAGCATTTTCCTGCATTCCGCTTAAAGCTATCCAGGATATCGCAACTAAGCCAGCCATCCAAAAAACAGAATATGATCTGAAAATTGCCTGTTTAAGATTGCTGCTCTTTAATGTTAAGTCAATGATAATTATAAATGAAAAATAAATCAGAAAGTAAAGATTAACAGGCGGAAAAGATAAACCGTAGAAAATTCCGGCAATTAAAATCGGGTAGTAAATTTTTTTATCGAATTTCTTAAACAAAAAAAATATAAGAGGTTATAAAAAAGAAAATTTAATTTGGCAAAAAATTCAGTTTTCGATTGATTGCCTTCCATAAGTAAATAATTATCCAAGCATAGAGAATCCCAAATATTGCGCCTCCAAAAATGTCAAAAGGATAATGAACTCCGCACATAACTCTTGAAATGGCAACAAGAAAAGCACCTGAAAAAAGAAAATATTTCATTGCCGGATAAAAGTTGGAGAAAAGAGTTGCGGCTGCAAAATTATTAACTGCGTGGTTAGATGGAAATGCATAGGAATCGGAGCAATTAATCAGCAGGTGAACGTTAGGTAATATATGACACGGCCTTACTCTTTGAAAAAGTGGTTTTAAAATATTGTTCGCAAACTGGTCTGAAAATAAAATTAAAAGTAATATTAGCAGCGCAGCAACCTTTCCTCTTCTCCCGCCTTTTATAAAAAGATAAAGCCATATGAGGACATAAAAAATAAACCAATTATCCCGTTCAGTGATAAATGGCATTAATTTATCTGTTACCGGATTTGCAATTGTGGAGTTAATAAAATAAAAAAGAGAAACGTCTATACTCTGAAGAACTTCCAAAAATGGTTAAACGGTTAATTGGTTAATTAGTTTGATAAGATTACAGGTATTTCTTCGATGTTTATATTTCATTAGTTTTATTTATAAATCAAAGCAGTGGAATATGCAGCGCAGCCCTGTTTCATCCCGACAAATCCAAGCCCTTCTGATGTTGTTGCTTTTATGGAAATGCTATCGGTTTCGACGATATCAGAAATATTTTTTATCATAGAATCTATATACGCAGAAATTTTCGGCACTTCAAGAATTATTACTGAATCTGTGTTGCTTAATTTCCAGCCGTTTTTTTTTAGAAGGGTATAGGATTCTTTAAGAAGAATTAAACTCGAAATATTTTTATAATTGTCGTCGGTATTTGGAAACTGGTGCCCGATGTCTTTAAACCCGGCAGCGCCAAGCAGCGCATCGCAAAGTGAATGTAATAAGACATCTGCATCAGAATGTCCATCCAATCCCAATTTGTGTTCAATC
The DNA here is from genome assembly GCA_030855105.1 of Bacteroidota bacterium. Taxonomy (GTDB): domain Bacteria; phylum Bacteroidota; class Ignavibacteria; order Tepidaquicellales; family Tepidaquicellaceae; genus JAGPCH01. The sequence goes on from JALYRX010000056.1 coordinate 14,466, forward strand.
TCGACTCCGCCCAGAATCAGCTTGCGTTTTTTAGAAAACCTGTGAACGTCATAACCGAAACCGATTCTAAAATTGAAATCACTCATAAATTATTTACAACTTATTACATTTATGATTTTAATACAATTCGACAATGAATGCTTAATCGGGATTATTAAATGAAATAGGGATGGACTTGAGATAATAAAAATCATGAATCACGGATTGATTTAGGCTGTGGAGAAAATTAGATTTTCATTTTAATTTAAATTTTTATTTCATTAAGTTTTGAAATTCTTCGGTTGTTAAATCTCTTGCGCCATGAACAAACGCAATTATTTCTATATCCGAATTGGAAATTTGATAGATCATTCGGTATGAATAAACAAAGACTTCGCGAATCTTTCTATTCTTTTGTTCCGGGACCACTTTTCCAATTGCCGTTTCAAATAATTTTTCTGCATAATATCTGGAATCTTTAGCTATATAGTTAAATACCGAATTTAAATCATCAATCGCAGGCTCGGACCATATTACCATTTCTTCACTTCTTCTTTTAGCTCTTCTAATGTTTTATATTTCCCTTGTATCAATGCTTCTTGCCCTTTTTTTATCTTACTGATAACATACAGTCTATACATTATGTCGTCAATATCAGAATCATCAGGCAACGTAGAAATTGATTTTATTATTTCTTCTTTTAATGTTGTTTCCATATTTATAATAAAATTGTTTTATTTAAAAATATAGCTAATTATTTTAAATCTAAATCTAAATTTTTTAACTTATGTGGAGTGAAGGGCTGATTCAAATATCTTAATAGAATCTTTCATTTAAAAATGTTAATGTTGAAAAATATTTTATGCAAAGCAAGAAAAAAAGATTCTGTTACCGATTAAAATTATTTTCTCAATATTTTGAATCGGATAATTGGACAGATGAAGCAAGTCATATAGTTTCAATACATTTTCAATATTTAAAAGACCTGACCAAAAAGGGAATTGTATTTTTAGCGGGACGAACGGTGAATGAACCGATGAGTGATGAAGATTTCGGAATTGTAATTCTCGAAACAAACACATTTGAAGAAGCAAAGAATATTATGGAAAATGACCCGGCTGTAAAAGGCAAAGTTATGCATGCAAAACTTTATGATTTTTCGATCGCTTTATTAAGAAAATAAATATATGAGCTGTTGATTGGTTGATTGGTTGATTTCTAAATAACATTAAATTACAACAAGTCATTTAACTAATGAACAAATTAACTATTCAACAAATTAACAATTAACAAATCAACTATTCAACAAAAATTAACTAATTAACTATTCAACAAATTAACTAATTAACCATTCAACAAATCAACCATTCAATTAATTAACTAATCGCTAATGTCAAAAGATACTTACATGACACCCTTAGTTCAGATCCTTCCGCAGCTAAGGCAAAAAGGTTATATCTGCGATTTTGAATTAACAGACAAAGGACTTTTTTGTAAAAAGTGTAATGAAATTTTCCAGCCGGAAGATTTAATAATCGAGAGAGTTTACAGATTCGAAGGAGATTCTAATCCGGATGATATGGCGGTTCTTTACGGTGTCAAGGCATTTAACGGAGCGATGGGAATTATAATTGATGCTTACGGAACTTATGACAACGATGAGCTTGGAGATTTTTTAAGGAGTGTGAAAATAGATGAGGTTAAAGATTAGTTTAGTGTTCCAGCCCGACCCTAATAATTCCTTCACCGTATTTCGTTTTTAATTTGTCGAGTGCATAATATGGAAGAAAAACTTTTTTCTCAAAAAGATTGAGATTACTTTCACGGGTATCATAATGCAGATCGTAAACTCCCATTCCGAACTGTCTTGCCTTTAATGATTCACACGGCTTTTGAAGAGCTTTGTAAACTTCGAAAGCAGAATTAAAAATATCCCTGTCATCGTTTGTGTGATTGGTCAGCTTTACTAAGTTAGAAGAATATGTCAGGTTCTCGAATCTTATCGAAAGATGCATGTAACCGGCGACAAGATCTTTCGAGCGCAGCTTACGGCAAATGTATTCTCCGATCCGCCGTATTTCTGTCTTCACGTCCCGCTCTTCATAGATTGGTTTGGAAAGAGTGTGATAGTGATTCAGAGATTTCTCCTTTTTGTCTTTAAGAATAATTTCCGAAGTATCTTCGCCGCGGGCGAGCTTTCTGAAGATAATGCCGTTGATACCGAACTCTTTTTTCATCACACGTTCATTAGTGTTTGCAAGCTCACCTATAGTTTTTACCCCAAGAACATAAAGCCGCTTTTCGATTTTTCTTCCGATGCCCCAAAGTTTCATAGCAGGCATAGAATAAATTTTATCTTTATTCTCCTGAGTAATGACTGTTAGTCCGTCCGGCTTTTTAAGCTTTGTTGCAAGCTTGGCAAATGTTTTGTTGTATGAAATACCCATTGATACAGTGAGATTCTCAAGCTCACGGATTCTTCTTTTGATTTCGTTTCCGATCTTCGTTGCAGCGAAAAAATTTTTGGCAACGGGAGAAAGATCAACAAAGCATTCATCTATACTATATTGCTCGATACAATCTTCCGGCACATATGCTTTAAGGGATTCAAGAAGATTCAGCATAATGCCCTCATACTTTGGACCGTAGCACGGAAGCGAAACAAGGCCGGGGCAGATTTTTTTCGCCTCGAGCACTGACATTCCCGTATCCACTCCTTGTGCTCTCGCTTCATATGACGCAGTCATGACAATTCCTTTTCCTCCTTCCATTCCTCCGACTGACACCGGCCTGCCTTTTAGCTTCAGATTATCACGCTGTTCGACTTGCGCATAAAAAGCATCGAAGTCAATATGTACAAAGAATCTTTTTTCATGAGAGACTATTTTGATGTTCATATCTTTAAAATGAGGAAAGGAATACAGCGGCATGATGCGAACACGCTTAAAAAGTTTACTGAAATCATTTCCCTCGCGTGGAATAAAGAATGTCGAGCTGATATTTTGCATGCCGTAAAAATATATGGCACAAATAAAAAATGAAACAGGAAAATCCGGTAACAGGATTTCTTTTGGAGATATCATTAAAATACTTGATATTGTTTTTTAATGGCTATATATTTGCTCACCTTATGAATAAGCGTAAAATAAATCTCAAAGTTTTATTTCTGATGCTCCTCGGTTCGGGCTTTTTGTATGCTGCCGTCTCACTTCAGTATTTCGTTGCGAGAGACAACGCCAACGGGGTTTTAGTGGAATGGAAGACGAACGATGAAGGCGGAACTGTTAAATTTGAAATAGAGCGGAGCTCAGACACCCCGGATAATTTCAGTTATTTAGATTTAAAAAATGCCACGGGAAATAATTCATATTATTCTTACCAGGATAATACTGTTGACTTCAGAAATGGCAGAACATCTTCAATATACTATTACAGATTAAAATGCGTCGAAGGTAATGGTAACTATACCTACACAAATCATATTACTGTATCTCATACTGTTTCAGGAATCCGAAGCACATGGGGCAGTATTAAAGCAATTTTCAGATAGAATAAAACAACCTCTCTTTACAATTTTTCAAAAAATATTTTTCGAAAGGATAAATTTTCATGGCAGAATCTACACGAACTTTGAATATAACACCGGAAGAAATTCAACAGGGCAAAACAATGGCAATAGTTGCTTACCTTATTTTTTTTATTCCTTTACTGATGGAGGACATGAGAAACAATAAGTTTGTAATGTTTCATACCGAGCAATCGATATTGATAGTTATTTTATACGTTATTGTCAGTATTGTAGGAACCCTTACCTGTGGAATAGGCATGGTCTTATATATTTTATGTATTGTGCTTCAGATAATTGGTATTATGAATGCAGCAAACGGTGAAGTCAAACCTCTTCCGTTAATAGGTCAATACGGGGAGAAGTTTAATCTCGTAAAGTAGATACTTTTAGTTTTATATTAAAAGCAATCATCTCGATAAGAGGCGATTGCTTTTTTATTTTTGAGTTAAGTTAACAAAACACAATTTAAGCCGTATCAATGTGAAAAATTGAATTAACTTAAAAAAAACTTATGCCATCAGAACTGCAAACAGCGAAAACTTTTTTTCTTGTATCGGGAATTTTAAATATACTCGGGTTTCTGGGCTGGGGAACATCAACAGTCATCGGAGGGCTGGCTTCCTGCGGTATCGGCTGCTTAGTAGGATGCTTGCCTGTTATTAATATAGTCAGCTGTATAATGGATTTTATCGCTTACAATAAACTCAACAATCTAAATCAAAAAGGAACCTTCAGCACAATTCAAACAGCGGCTATTTTACAGATAGTTACGATCTTAACAGGAAATGTTGTTAGTTTTATCTTTGGAATAATTACTTTAAACAATTTAGGAAAACCGGAAATAAAAACTTTTTTAGATGAGAAAGGAATATACTGAATAATTAATAATTGACAGTTGATAATTATCAACTATCAACTATCAACTATCAATTATCAATTATCAATTATCAATTATCAATTATCAATTATCAATTATCAATTATCAATTATCAATTATCAATTATCAATTATCAATTATCAACTATCAATTATCAATTATATTAAGTGTTTGAAAAATTAGAAAAAGTAAAATCCCGCCATCACGAAATTTCGGAATTGCTTGCAACTCCGGACATAACTAATGATCAGAACGAATTCAGAAAGCTTTCGAAAGAGTATTCCGATATCGGGTATGTAGTTACTGCATACAATAATTATTTGAAGACAAAAAAAGAAGTTGAACAAAACAAGCAGCTTCTTTTTGAAACCAATGACACGGAAATGAAAGAGCTTGCCAAAGCAGAACAGGAGCTGCTTGAAGCCAAACTCGATGAAATTGAAAAAGAAATTAAGGAGCTGCTCATTCCCAAAGATCCGGTAGATGACAAAAATGCTATTTTAGAAATCCGGTCAGGTACCGGCGGAGAAGAAGCAGCACTTTTCGCAGCGGATCTATACAGAATGTATTCGAGATATTTTGAAACCAAGCGATGGAAAGTAGAGCTTATTGATTTCAATGAATCATCCACTCCGGGCGGTGTGAAAGAGGTTGTCTTAAATGTCAGCGGCAAAAGTATTTACGGTGATTTAAAATATGAAAGCGGTGTTCACCGTGTGCAGAGAGTTCCGAAGACTGAAGCAAACGGGAGAGTGCATACATCAGCAGCGTCTGTTGCCGTATTTCCTGAAGCAGAAGATTTTGATATTGATATAAATGAAAACGATTTGAAGATAGATGTATTTCGTTCCGGTGGTGCGGGAGGTCAGAATGTGAATAAAGTTGAGACAGCAATTCGAATAACCCATCTTCCGACCAATACAGTTGTGCAATGCCAGGATGAACGGTCACAGATAAAAAATAAAATGAAAGCGATGAAAGTTCTTCGCTCGAGATTGTATGAATTCGAACTTGAGAAGCGTGATAAGGAATTAACTTCAAAGAGAAAGCAAATGGTAAAGTCCGGTGACAGAAGCGATAAAATCCGTACATACAACTTTCCTCAAAACAGATTGACCGATCACAGGATTGGTCTTACACTTTATAATCTTTCGGACGTAATGGAAGGCGATATCGATGAAATCATAGATAAGCTGAAGACTGCTGACCGAGCAGAGCGGCTGGCGGATGAAGGCTGATTGGGTATTGGAAGCTTATTTTTTTATATAAGCAAATAGCCTTGGAGACAACTGGGAAGGCTCCTATCCAAAAAAAAAATAGATTTATATAAAGTGAATCAGTCGCGATAAGAATTCAATTCCATGAATTAATATACTTCATCGTGACTTCCAATATCAATAAGAACAATTGTATTGTCATCAATGAACTCGAATACAACTCGATAACTATAATTTATGCTGAATGCCCAAGAATCTTTAAGCTCGCCACTTTACTTATGAGTTTTTAAACTTTTATCATAAGGGTTTTTTACAAATAAATTTATCGCATTCCAAAAATTTTTTTTTGAGTAAAACAGAATTACCGATTTTCTTCTTGTAACTTTTCTTAAATCCCTTATCCCATATAATATTAATCATTCTCTAAATCATTATATAAATTTTTTACCGAACCTTTTTTATAATTTCCCTTTTTCAAATTGGCTCTTGATTCATTTACTCTCTTAATAATTTTATTTCTGTTCTCCTCAGACATTTGTTTATTTATAATTTCAATCGCATATTCTTTTTCTTCAACAGCTAATTTATCAAAACTTTCTAAAAACTTATTTAGTTTTAATGCTTCCATTACAACTCCTTCTTTTATAAAACTTACAAAAATGTATTTTATTATTCAGTAACTTATTTTTTCTAAATTAAATTCTATGCGAATTCACAGCTTTCCATAATATACTATCGTCTCATAATCCATTCCTACGTTCCCATTCACATTGTTCACCACGAAAATATTTTTCAGCTCATTGATCATATCATTATATTTTTCTCCTTCCAGCGGAATGTATGATGATGAAAGCAATCTTCCTTCCAGACCTTCATAATCCAGGATGTGGGTGTGAGGAAATAATTTTTTCCCGAATTTTTCAGGAGAAAAATTTTTTCCGATCAAAGCATCATCAATATTTGTATGATTTATTTTTTCATAATCAGTACCATAATTTTTAATCAGATCATAATAAGCCTTCATAAAATCGCTCGATTCGATTTTGTTATTCAGCATCAGCACTACCCAGCCATTCTTCTTTAAGATCCTTCTAAATTCAATTTTACATTTCTCTTTATCAAACCAGTGAAATGCCTGTCCGGAAACAATAAAATCAATGCTGTTACTATCGAGTGTTGTAGCTTCTGCTGTTCCGACGATGCTGAGGAAATTTTTTGAAACCTCAAAATTTTTTTCGGCACCTTTTCTCATTCCGTCGTTGGGCTCAACTGCATATACAGTGTTTTCATTCTTAATAAAATTTTCACTGGAGATTCCAGGTCCTGATCCGATGTCTGCAACAATATCTGATTCATTCAATCCGCATTCATCTTTTAGAAAATTGATTATCTCATAAGGATAGTGCGGTCGATATCTAATATAGTTCTCGACTCTATTGGAAAATCTTTCTACTGAATTATTTTTAAATTTTTCAGACATAGGATTTTTAACTTTTTCCTTTTTTATGGAAAATAAATAACATAAGTTTTACTGCTCTATAATTACGATTCATTCTTTTGCAGAAATTAATCAAATTCGAATTTCTTAAAAAGGTATAACCCCAAAAATTTTTAAACTTATAAATTATGAAAATAAAAACACATCTGACAATTGTATGTTTTCTAATCATTGCAATCGCGCTGATAGGAAATAATTTTAATAATGACCAGTCTCATAAAGAACTTCTTGAAACATACAGTCTTGTTAAGGTATATGTCAAAACTTCCGAAGACATATTGAAACTTCAGGCAAATGATATTACGGTAGAGCATTATAAAGGAAGCATTGATGAAGGAATAGAACTCGTAATCAATCAAAAAGAAATATCACGTTTAAAAAATACCGGAATTAGTTATGAAATTAAAATTCAGGATCTCGATTATCATTATCAAAACAGAAAAGCTCCAACCTTTCATGAAATGAAAAATAGCTTTGATGTTTTATCACAAAATGGTATTGACGGATTTTCTTACGGAAGTATGGGCGGGTATTATACATACAATGAAGTTGTGCAGAAACTTGACTCAATGAGGATTCAGCATCCGAATATTATTTCGGTAAAACAAAATCTCGGTTTGACACATGAAAACAGAGCGGTCTGGTCTGTAAAAATTTCCGATAATCCTGATATAAATGAATCAACTGCTGAAGCTCCGATTTATTTCGATGCGCTTCATCATGCACGCGAGCCGCAGTCAATGGCGGGAGTAATGTATTTTATGTACTGGCTTCTTGATAATTACGGGACAAACCCCGAAGCAACTTATCTTATTAATAACCGCGAGCTCTTTTTTGTACCGGTCGCAAATCCCGACGGGTATGTTTACAATCAATCAACAAATCCAAACGGAGGAGGATTCTGGAGAAAGAACAGGAGAAATAACAGTGGTAGTTTTGGCGTGGACTTAAATCGTAATTACAATTACGGTTGGGGTTTTGATTCCGGATCAAGCAATGATCCTGAGTCAGATATATACAGAGGACCTTCGGCAGGATCAGAACCTGAAACCCAGGCGATAAAAAACTTCGTGCTGCAAATAAGACCTAAAATTTCTTTTTCAAACCATTCCGTAGCAGGCAGGTATTTAAATCCATATGGTTATAATGACTCCACAATAAATTATGAAATTTATTCTGAATTTTCTTCTGACTTTGCTTCATCAAATAATTACTTATACGGAACTGTAATAGAGATGCTTGATTATTACTCCAGCGGAACGACAAGAGATTATTTACATTCAATCGGAACATACTGCTGGACTACTGAAGTCGGAGGCAGCGGGTTCTGGCCTTCGATTGCGGAGATTATTCCTGTCGCAAATGAAAATTTATACGCAATGAAATATCTATCATGGGTTGGAGGTGCATTTGCAGATTATTTAAATTTTAAAATTTTAGGTAACGGGTATGTTCATAAAAATGATACTTTGAAATTACAGTTAACACTGAAGAACAGAGGACTTTCAATGACTTCAAAAAATGTAGTTGTGGAAGTTGTTTCTCTTTATCCCAACGCAGTTGCCTTGAATGCAACTGTAAATTATGACAGCATTCACTCCGGGCAATTTAAAAATAATTTCTCAGATCCTTTTAAAATCAAAATATCTTCTTCGGCAGTTTATATGGATGAAATGAAATTTGAAATTTCTGTAAGACAGGAAGGAATAGAAACTTCAAAAGACACGATAAGAATAAACGTTGGAAAAACCAATACTCTGTTTTCCGATAATTCCGAAAACGGAACAGGACATTGGACAAAAACCGGTTCAGGGATTTTATGGGACAGCACTTTCATAGATCCTTATGACGGGAATAAAAACTTTGCAGATTCAAGATACGGTAACTCCAGAAATAGTTCGAACAATTCTTTTACTCTAACTGATACTATAAATTTATTAAATACTACAAATCCCAGAATAGAATTTACAGCGAAGTGGGCAGAGGAATTTGGACCTGATTATACAAGCTTCCAGGTCAGTACTAATTTCGGAAGCAGCTGGATTAGTGTTGCGGGAAGATATACGACAACTGTTTCCGGGCAGCCTTCTTACACAGCGATCCGGCATTGGAAAAATGAGCAGATTAATCTGAATCCATATATCGGTCAAAAAATAAAAGTAAGATTTCTTTTTATTACAAATAGCTTTGTTCCGGGTGACGGATTTTATTTCGATAATTTCAGAGTAGTTAATTATGTTGATACATTGACCGGAATAAATATTACAAGCTCTGAGATTCCTGAAAAATTTTCCCTTGAACAAAATTATCCCAACCCATTCAACCCTTCAACAGTTATTCGTTATTCGTTAATCGAAAATAGTTTTACAAGTTTGGTAGTTTATGATGTCTTAGGAAATGAAGTGGCAACATTAGTTAATGAAAAATTAAATGCCGGAAGTTATTCTGTTGACTTCGATGGTGCAAATTATCCCAGCGGGATTTATTATTATAGATTGGAATCGGGAAGTTTTAGTGAAGTAAAGAAAATGATTTTGTTGAAGTGAAAACAAGAGGTAACATCGAGGTTTAAATGATAAGACCTGAATTAGCAATATGTTTAGAAATTTGATACGCTAATTAACTTCAACTCAGCGCAAAACCAGAGGATGATAAACCGAGTTTCTAAAATCCTTTCAGATAGTCTTTCTATTTATTTATCTTTTAAAAAATTGAGGAACAATGAGAGATGATTTTTATAACCTTTAATAGAACTATATATAATTTTCATTGCAATCTCCATATTATTTTTTCATATTGCGTTTAATTAAATTGTTGCCTTATATAGATTACAAACTTGATAAAAGAAGCACATCACAAACAAAAAAATAACATCAAATAAAACCAACTTACCAACATGTCAGTGACCGTAGAAATTATGAAGCAAGTGCTCAATGCATTCAATCGTCATGACCTCGATGCTATCATGGAATACTTCTCCGATGATTGCTCCTTTGATTTTCCGAGAGGACCTGAACCCTGGGGACACCGATTCGTTGGCAAAGCACAAGTGAGGGAAGGTCTTGCAAGTCGCTTCAAAAGCATTCCTGATGTTCACTATGGTGAAGACCGGCATTGGATCTCTGCTGATGGAACTCAGGGAGTATCGGAATGGACACTTACCGGAACAACAGCTTCAGGGGTTAAATTAAAAGTGCGAGGTTGCGACCTTTGGGAGTTCCGGAATGGCAAAATCACACGAAAGAATTCCTATTGGAAAATAGTCGAGAAACCCACCTACAACGAAATGAAAAGAGAACATTAAAAAAGTTTTGTGCTGAATGATGCGTTCATCTTCGTTATAAGAGTAGCACGAACGCACAATTAAAAGATAATTCAAATTTTAAAAGCATAGCTATGAATCGTAATCAAACTCTTAATACTTTCTATAAACATTTATATGTTAATGAATTGTGCAAGTAAGCACTTCTTTTAAAACTTCATTTTATCTCTACAGATGGTTGACATAAGAAATTTGAATGAAGCAACAGATGTATAAATCGAGAGGCATTAAGAAATATACGCTGGTTGGTGTTCATACGGCTCCGTTATTTTAGTTATGAATTTGTATTAAAATCGAAAACAGTTATCACTAATGAGCAGTTATCCAAACAGAATACCTTGGCGTTTCATGAAATACAGATACATCACGTTTATGTTGAAAAAGGTTTCCTTAAAATATTCGGACGCGTAAATCTGTGCTGATGAAATTGTGTGTTTTACTTTCCATTCCTTACGCCCTTAATATAAATAAACCTTGGTGACACAGTGCAGATCTTTAGCTGGGTATCCGCAGGTTCATTCATAGCTGATATGATTTACAATTGTGTTTAATGTTTCGATCAATCTAGCCACTATTGGTTTAAAAAAGATAGGTGGACAATGGACTGTGATGCATGAGCATGATTCGGAAACCAGAAAATAAATGACAAACGCTAACATGTATGCTCAACATAACCGGCAACAGTCTACAATACAAATCCAAATTAAATAATAAAACAGATATTGTATGAGAAAGATAATTGCTTTAGAATGGCTAACACTGATGGCTTTGGAAATTGATTATTGGTACCTACAAATCCCCGTCTGTGCCAAGCTCCAAAACGATAAACAGTAAACATGGTTCACAATAAAACCCAAAAACAAATATTCAAACAAAATAATAACATGAAACGGGAAACCTTAAAAATTAACAAGAACGGTGAAACACTTACAATCACTAAATCTGCAGTTGAAACGAACGGGCAGATTACTGAGTTCGAAGGAACAGATGAACCGGGTATCGGACCTCCGATGCATGTTCATTTCAAACAGGAAGAAATGGTCAGAGTGACTAAAGGCAAAATGCGTGTAAAAACATTAACCAAAGAGTTTTCACTGGATGAGGGACAAGAATACATATTTACTGCCGGAGAAGCGCATCAATTTTGGAATGAGGGTGATAAGACTTTACACTATATAGGTCATGTAAAGCCATCCAACAACTATGAATACTTTATCAGACATATATATCAATCTGCAAACGAAGCCAATGATGATAAGCCAGGTCCATTTGATGCCGCCTTTCTGTTGACAAAATATAAATCTGAAATGGACATGCTTGTAATTCCTAAACCGGTTAAGTCAATTCTATTTCCTGTTTTTTTAGCAATTGGTAGGTTGACAGGTAAATATAAAAAGTATGCGGATGCCCCAGCTGCGGTTTGATATTTAAAGTGAAGCTCCGTTAATATCTCAAGCACTAAACCATTGTGCATTATACTATTGTGAATATTGTTATTATTAAACGGTAGAGAATAAATTTAATTTGGACACACTCCATGAATGATTTCAGAAGCACTTAACCAAATCAGCAGCTAACAGTGATTTGAAAAAAGTGAATAACCATCAAAAGATAACATAAACAAGTAACGATTTCCCATGGACAAATTATTAATAATAATCGCACCGATTGATTCGGAAATCACAAATTACTTTGAAAGTTCACACAAGTTTTAGTAGTTTAGAGTAGTTGTTTTTTGTTATCGGAAACCCAAACAAAACGACATGACACAGGATGAACTTTGATTTAATACTTCAAAATATTGTCAAACATATTCAGATCGACTAAACCGAGACTGACTTTTTTTATTTTATTGTCTTTATAGACAAATATGTTCCTCAGTCCCGAATAACAAATTAGGTTATGCGGTAACACGAAAAATCTTTGAAATAGAAAACCGTTTAACCAAATTGTAATGGCACAAGCGTTTGATATAGAGCTAAAATAATCGCGTTGACTCAATGCAAACAATCAATTAATAAAAAGTAATTATATGAATAATGAACATACAAGAATTTGCTGATGCATTAGCCTCTAAAGATTTGAACAGGTATAAAGTTTGGTTCGCTGAGGATATGCGTCTTTATACTCCTATTCATGAAGAGCCTTCCACAGGCAAACAAAGCGCCTGCCTGATTTTACTTGTTGTATTTTCCTGTTTCGATAATTTTCATTATCTCGATGTTTTAACAAAGCAGCAAACTAATGCACTCATTTTTAGCGCAGAAGTTAACGGGATTTCTCTTGAAGGTGTTGATTATTTGCGGACAGATGATAGAGGACTTGTGACAGAATTTTATGTAATGATGCGTCCTCTCAAGGCAATAACAGAACTGTCAGATGTTATCGGTATTAAAATGCAACAACAGAATAACAATGCTTAAAAGAATTGTACAAAGAATACATTAGAGTTTATCACTCTGTTTATTACAGGATTTACATCCTGTGCGGAATTTGGATCTTATGCTTTTGTGCATCCGGTAATTCGCAGTTTACCACAACAACATCACGTTTATGTCGAAAAAGGGCTCTTGAAAACTTTTGGACGGGTAATGCCTGTGCTGATGTCATTGTGTGTATTACTTTCAGTTTCTTATGCCTTTGAGATAAATAAACTGAGTGATACAGCGCAGATGTTTAGCTGGGCATCCGCATGTTCATTTATAGCTGCTCTGATATTTACTATTGTGTTTAATGTTCCAATCAATCTCGCAACAGGTAAGTGGAGCGCTGAGAATCCGCCGGACAACTGGAAAGAGAAAAGAAATCGTTGGGAGTTTTTTCAAGGCCTTCGGTCATGGTTACTTCTAATTGGATTTGTGTTGCTATGTGTGGCAGTAACCTTGCATGATGATGTTTAGCTCTGTCCCAATCAAACCCAATCAAAAAGGAGAAGGATATGAGTATCATTTACCGATTAAAAATATTATGTGAATATAGAGTTTTAATTTCAATATTATCTCTTATATCGCGTTTAATTAAATAGTTGTGTTGTCATGCTTTGGCGACCATAGATGATGAGCGGATATTTTCTGTTTATATTTTTTCCATCTATAACCAACAGAAATTTCATAACTAAAATATATTTGCAAGCATTATTTAAATTTTTAACAAACACTAAATATGAAACAATTATTATGGCTATTCTTTTTTGTAATTATACTTACTGTATCGTGCAATAATATCTCCAATAAATCAAGAACATCATCCAATGGAGAGGATACTGCAAAAACGGTGGAGAATAAAATTCAAATACCTGTTTCTACTTGCTATGAAGGGATTTCAAACCAGGATACTATCCGGATGAAGCTGGAGGTTTTTGAAAATGTTGTTAACGGGATACTGACTTACCAACTCCATGAAAAGGACAATAACAAAGGCGAATTTGAGGGACAACTTAAAGGCGATACCCTGATTGCAGATTATAAATTCATGTCAGAGGGTACCCAATCCATAAGGCAGGTGGTTTTTTTGATAAAAGATAATGTTGCCATAGAAGGTTATGGGGATATGGAAGAAAAAAATGGGAAGATGGTATTTAAGAATGTAAAAGAAGCAGTCTTTGGCAAAGGGATCACATTAAAAAAGGAAGAGTGCAACTATTAGTGTTAAAAAATCCTTGAAGTTGTATTTATAAAACGAATCAATATTTAATCCGGATTAAACATTCATCAAATTATTCTAACCACAAAGAATAAACTAATGAAAAAAGCAATTTTCTCCATCTTTCCTTTTGGAATGCTTGTTATTCTAAACTGAATGGTGACTAATATTCCTCAAAAAGAAAAAGCTGAACGGTTTCGTCATCTTCATCATACCGGTAAAATGCTGGTCATGCCCAATATCTGGGATACCTTAGGTGCTTTATTATTGGAAAGTTTGGAGTATCCTGCTGTCGCAACGGCAAGTGCATCTGTTGCATTTTCTAACGGATATGATGATGGTGAAAATATTCCATTCAATGATTTATTATCCCTACTAAAAAAAATTACAATCGGAGTTAACATTCCAGTAACAGCCGATATTGAAAGCGGATATGCAGATAATGATCTTCAATTACAAGAAAATATAAAACTGTTAATTGGTACAGGGATAGCAGGAATTAATTTTGAGGATACCGACACAAAAACTAATAACCTTAGATCAATCGAATCTCAATGCAACAAAATAAAACTCATAAGAAAAGCATCTGATGAAATGGACATTCCGCTTTTTATTAATGCAAGAACAGATGTTTACTTATATGATAAAAACTTTGTAACTGCTGAGGCAAAATTCAATGAGATCATAAAAAGAGGATTAGCATACAAAGAATCAGGTGCAGATGGTTTTTTCCCAATTGCTCTAAGACATGAGGAAGAGATAAAAGAGTTAATTGTACAAGTTAATTTACCAATTAATATATTAACGATTCCGGAAATTCCTGATTTAAAAACACTAAGTAAATTAGGAGTTGCAAGAATTAGCTTAGGATCTTCCCTTTTGAAAATTTCGATCAGAGCAATGAAAGAATTGGCAATACAGTTAAAAGAGTACGAAGGTTTATCATCAGTCACAGGAAATGAAATAACAACAGATTATTTAAAAAACTTGGTCGATAAAAATTATTAATTAGTATAGCATTCTTCAATAGCTACCATTCAAACAATTGATGAATTGAAAAAATCAAAATCCTCAAGTCTACAAATGGAATTAATTTTGACACGAATGTTTGTGTTTACATTAAATAAATTCCTAGAGGAAAAGATGGGTATTTAAATCTGTTCAGCCTGAAACTGGAGATTATCTTGAAACTTTTAAAAAGAATATTGAAATTGTGAAGGCAAAGATAAAAGAAATAAATATATTAAATCCAAATAATTTCTATGATGGGCAGACAGTAATTCAGGTAATCCATTTTTAAATGGTTTAAAACATAATCTAATAAAAAATAATGAAAATCAAAGCACATCAACTAATTTCAGTGTTAATACTTTTTGCATTAATTATTCTCGGTAATAATGTGGAAGATAATCAATCAGAAAAAAACTCACTTGAAACGTATAGCCGTGTTAAGGTTAACATAAATTCTCCGGAAGACATAGCACGTCTGCAGCTAAATGATATTACAGTAGAGCATTATTCGGGAAATTTACAAACCGGAATTGAATTAATAATAAATCAGGATGAAATTGCGCGCTTAAAAAATACAGGTATTCCATATCAAGTAATGATACAGGATTTAAATTTATATTATGAAAATCGAGAAGCACCGTCTTTTCTTGATATGCAAAAGAGCTATCAAATATTGTTTCAAGATAAAATAGATGCTTTTTCTTTTGGAAGTATGGGAGGATATTATACTTATAATGAAGTTGTTCAAAAGCTCGACTCAATGAAAATTCAATTCCCTAATCTCATAACTACAAAGCAAAACATCGGAACAACCGCAGGAGCAAGAACGATATGGGCAGTTAAGATTTCAGATAACGCTGATATAAACGAATCCTCAACTGAACCTGCCATTTATTTCGATGCACTTCATCATGCGAGGGAGCCGCAGGCAATGGCATCCATAGTTTATTACATGTATTGGCTTTTGGAAAATTACGGAACGAATCCTGAAGCAACTTATCTTTTGAATAACAGGGAAATATTTTTTGTACCGGTTGTAAATCCGGACGGATATGTTTATAATCAAACTACAAATCCTAATGGAGGCGGATTTTGGAGAAAGAACAGGAGAAATAACGGAGGCTGCTTTGGTGTTGACCTGAACAGGAATTATAATTATGGCTGGGGAATAAGTTCAGGGTCGAGTAGTGATCCATGTTCTGAAACATACCGTGGCCCGTCAGCAGGTTCAGAGCCTGAAACTCAGGCAATAAAAAACTTCACGCAGCAAATTCATCCAAAGATTTCTTTTTCAACCCATTCAGTCGCCGGAAGATATTTGAATCCTTACGGCTATACGGATACATCTATTAACTATGATGTCTACTCGGAATTTTCTTCGGACTTTGCTTCGGCAAATAATTATACTTACGGAACTGTTAAAGAAATGCTAAATTACTATTCAAGCGGAACTACAAGAGATTATCTGCACTCTATGGGAACATATTGCTGGACACCTGAAGTCGGCGGAAGTGGCTTTTGGCCTAATCAATCGGAAATTATTCCTGTCGCAAATGAAAATCTTTATGGAATGAAATATTTATCATGGGTTGGCGGAGCTTTTGCCGATTATGTGAATTATAAAATTTTAGCAAACGGCTACGTGCAGAAGAATGATACACTTCAAATGCAAATTACTTTGAAGAACCGCGGACTTTCACAAACATCTAAAAATGTTATAGTTGATGTGACTTCATCTTATCCAAATTTAGTTGCACTAAATCCGGCTGTGAATTATGACAGTATTCAGTCAAGGCAATTTAAAATTAATTCTTCAAATCCCTTTAAGTTTAAAATTACTTCCTCTGCACTTTATATGGATGAGATGAGATTTATTATTTCCGTAAAGCAAGAAGGAGTTGAAACCTCAAAAGATACGATAAGAATAAATGTCGGGAAGACGAATGAACTTTTCTCTGACAATGCAGAGAGCGGGGTCTCAGAATGGACACGTGCAGGGAGCGGTATTCAATGGGATACAACTTTTATTGATCCTTATGACGGAAGCAAAAACTTTACAGACTCAAGATACGGAAACTCACGTGACAATACTAACAATACTTTTTCTTTAATAGACACTATTAACCTGGCAAATACAAATAATCCCAGGTTAGAGTTTACTGCTAAGTGGGCGGAAGAAGTGACATTTGATTATACAAGAATTCAGGTCAGTACAAACTTTGGTTTCACATGGATAAATCTGGCGGGAAGATATACACGGACAATCTCGGGACAGCCGTCATATTCAGATATAAAACACTGGAAGAATGAACAGATAAATTTAAATTCGTACATAGGACAAAAAATAAAAATTAGATTTAATTTTATTACTGATGCAGGCATTCCCGGTGACGGTTTTTACTTTGATAATTTTAGAGTTGTGGATTACATTAATGCTGTACCTGTAACAACCGAATACAATGTTACATTTATACCTGAAGGATTTTTCAACACCTCAACATTAACTTTAAACAGTAAGGATACAGCAAGAGTATATTTGAGACATACAAGTTCTCCGCATGCTATTATAGATTCATCAGTGGCTGTAATTGACAGTGTCACATTCACAGGAAATTTTATTTTTTTCAATGCGGCTTCCGGTACATATTTTATAGTTATAAAGCATAGAAACAGCATTGAAATTTGGAGCAAAGCCGGAGGTGAGCCTTTTATCACCGGGGTTGTAAACAATTATAATTTCACAACTTCAATCTCCCAGGCTTTTGGAAATAATCTCAATTTGGTTGGAGCCAAATATACTATTTACAGCGGCGATTCTAATCAGGATGGAATTGTTGATATCGGAGACTTAAGCCTTATTGACAATGATGCATTTAATTTAGTTTCAGGCTATATAGCTACTGATGTAAACGGAGATAATTTTGTTGATGTCTCAGATCTTAGTATTGCCGATAACAATGCATTCAATTTAATTTCAAAGATCACTCCCGAAACAATTGCTAATAGAATTGTTACAGAAAAAAAATTATTTCCAAATGACTAAATATTTGTACGGAACGGGTTTATCTTTTTCCAATTCGTTACAATTTTTCAAAGTTCGCCGATGTCTTCAAACCATAGCTTAGGATTCTTTTGGATAAATTCTCTCATAAGATTTTTGCATTCATCGAGATCGAGATTTATAACTTCGATTCCATGTGATTCCATAAATTCTGTTGCACCGCTGAAAGTCTCGCACTCGCCGGCGATAATTTTTTTTATTCCAAACTGAACCGAAGCTCCGGCGCAAAGGTAGCAAGGCATCAGTGTAGAGTAAAGAATCGTATCCTTGTAAACTCCTATTCTGCCCGCATTTCGAAGACAATCTATCTCGGCATGAATGACCGGGTCATTTTCCTGAACTCTTTTGTTGTGGCCTCTTCCGATGATCACATTATCCTTCACAAGTACAGAACCAATCGGAATACCACCTTCGCTCAGTCCCTTTTTTGCTTCATCGATTGCAGCTTGCATGAATTTGTCCATTTTGATATTCGGATTAAGTATTAAGTAGTTAATATTAAAATTACGACATAAGTTAAATTGATAATTAACTCAAGTTGACCGCTATAACTATTAAGTCTTATTTGTGCCACGAATTTTGCGATTGAAAGAATACAGTTGATTTAAATTTTTTAATAAAATTTGGTGATTCGTGGCACAATTAACAATTTGTACTT
>JALYRX010000091.1 GCA_030855105.1 Bacteroidota bacterium
CTGCTGTATTTCCTATTCTGACCTGATTGCTGCCTGTATTGGACGGCACCTGAGCATCATTTCCGATCGCGATGTTATTACTTCCTGTGGTGATATTAGAACCTGCAAAATATCCTAACGCCGTGTTTCTGTTACCTGTGGTATTGGAATATAAAGATCTAGATCCCAAAGATGTATTAAAATTGCCTATGTTATTTAAATATAAGGACTCAGTTCCCACAGCTGTGTTATCATTGCCGGTGGTGTTGTTAACTAATGAATTCACTCCTATACCCGTATTATTATTACTGGTTGTACTATTGTATAAAGCCCCGTGACCCACAGCTGTATTTAACTGGCCAATAGTGTTGGAACGTAATGTCTGAGTACCCATCCCTGTATTATATACTCCGGTGGTGTTGAAAGTTAAAGACTGAAATCCCACAGATGAATTAAAACTGCCGGTGGTGTTGTTGGCTAAAGATGAAATTCCCAAAGCAGTGTTGTCTTGACCGGTGGTATTTAAATATAATGAAAACCCTCCAACAGCTGTGTTATAAAATCCGGTGGTGTTGGAATACAAAGAACGCACTCCTATAGCTGTGTTCTCATAACCACTGGTGTTGCCTAATAAAGAACTCCATCCCAAAGCCGTGTTATTATTGCCGGTGGTGTTGGAAAATAAGGAACGCAATCCCACCGCTGTGTTTTGCAAGCCGGTGGTGTTGGAATATAAGGAATTATTACCCAAAGCTGTGTTCTCACGACCGGTGGTGTTGGAATATAGCGAACTCAATCCTAAAGCTGTGTTATTAAAGCCGCTGGTGTTGACAAATAAAGACCTCCATCCCACTGCTGTGTTATCATAACCGGTGGTGTTGGAATATAAAGACTGCCATCCCACAGCTGTGTTGTCATAACCGGTGGTGTTGGAATTTAAAGAAAGGTATCCAACTGCTGTGTTATTATAACCGATAGTGTTGGAAAATAGAGACCGTAATCCCACAGCTGTGTTGTCATAACCGCTGGTGTTGAAATATAAAGACCATAATCCCAAAGCTGTGTTATTATTGCCGGTGGTGTTGGAATATAAAGAATTCCATCCCAAAGCTGTGTTATTATAGCCGATGGTGTTTTTATATAAAGAATTCAATCCCACAGCTGTGTTATTATTGCCGCTGGTGTTGGAATATAAAGACCGAAATCCCAAAGCTGTGTTATCATTACCGGTGGTGTTGGAAGATAAGGAACTCAATCCTACTGCTGTGTTTTCAATGCCGGTCATAGTAAAATTTCCTGCATTAATTCCTAAGAATGTATTATTTGTTCCGTAGTTATGTAAAAATCTGTCCGGTCCTTTAAATATTATACCCAGACTTGAGCTTGTCGTATTCACAAGCCCGAGCGATCTTAATATATTCACATGGCCTGTCGACTGGCTTAGCGTCAAATAATTAGTTGACGCATTTTTGATTGTAAAGACACCGTTTGTTCCGAGTGTATTGATGATGTTTTGTGAAAATACTGACGATGCAAATATTAGAAAAAGAATTACTAATTTGCCGATGTAGTACATTTTTGTTTTCATTTTCTTTTTGTTTAATTTTTTGTAAAAATGTTTATTAGTATTTATTTAGAGACTGGTGAAAAACTCTTTGCTGTCATTCCAGACTGCTAATTCCGGCTTGGGCTTGAAAATACAATTAAAAAACTCACTGATAAAAACAACATTATGTGTTTCATAATTAAGACAAATAAGTTGCCGTAAACTTTTTTTGAAAAATTAATTACCAGATAAATAAACTCTGAAGGAACTCTTTCAAGTCAAAGATAATAATTGAAAAAACGATGTTAGTTTATTCGAATGAAATCGGAATGATAGATATAGATAGCAGTATTGAAATTTAGATTTAATTGAAGAAATTAAATCCCAGTCAAATCATATTTGTATTCCTAGCTAAAATTAGCTCAGTGAATTTTAAAAATATAACTTAGAAATTAATAGGTAAAAAAATATACCCGAAAAATAAAGGAATGTTTTATTTCTGCTATTTAGTGATCAACGGCTGATAACAGGATCCATTATATTTATAATTACAATATCTCAAAAAATTTCAGCAATAAAAAAAGGCAGGTCATCATGATAACCTCCTTCATATATTGCCTGTAACTTTCTTTTATTTTACTAAAGTCATTTTCATAACTTTGCTGAATCCTGCTGCGTCCATTCTGTAAAAAAACAATCCGCTTGGTAAATTTGAAGCGTTAAAATCTAATGTATAATAACCTGCAGTCTTAAATTCATTAACAAGTGTCGAAACTTCTCTTCCGAGGTTATCGAATATTTTTATCGATACGTTTCCTTCGGTTGCCAATTTCAAAATTTATCCTTGTCGCAGGAACTGAAATAGGCGGAGCTTTGAAGAATGTAATTGCAATTGCTGCCGGTATGTCTGACGGAGCGGGGTTTGGCGATAATACTAAAGCTGCAATCATGACAAGAGGAATTAATGAAATTATGAGACTCGGAATAAAATGCGGAGCTAAAAGAGGAACTTTTTTCGGATTGTCAGGGATCGGGGATTTGATTGTGACATGTTCATCGGTCTACTCAAGGAACAGGAGCGTAGGCGAACAAATAGGTAAAGGAAAAAAACTAAAAACAATTTTAACAGAAATGAAAATGGTTGCAGAAGGAGTTGCAACTACAAAAGCAGCATT
This sequence comes from Bacteroidota bacterium, assembly GCA_030855105.1. Lineage (GTDB taxonomy): Bacteria > Bacteroidota > Ignavibacteria > Tepidaquicellales > Tepidaquicellaceae > JAGPCH01. The sequence continues at coordinate 2,701 of JALYRX010000091.1, forward strand.
TGAATTATCAAAAAAACTTAACATCGAACTTCCGATTACGCATCAGGTTTATAATATTCTTTTCAAGGATAAAGATCCGCATACTGCCACAGAAATCTTAATGAAAAGAAATCTGAAAGAAGAGAATTAAAATAGGATTTTTCTTAAAATAAAAAAGACGGGTTTTTGACTCCCGTCTTTCAACAATGAAACTATAAATACAATCAGAGCGCTACTTAGGGTTGGACGCGTGAGATGTATTAGTTTGTTGCAAAATTTTCAACTTCCTACTGAAGTGAAGCGGAAAGTGAGTAATCAATAGCTGCCTGAACATTTAAATGTCCATAACCATCCATATCATTTCTGGCGCCATTATTGCTGGCAGTCATTCTTGCACATAATATGGCTTCGTTAAAACTACAATTTCTACCTTCCCTAATTTGTGATATTTTTACCGCTGCAGCAGTCACGGATCCACTCAACCAATGAACTTTTATAGACCCACCAATAAATTGAGCCGGTAATCTTTCTGCATTATTAACGACTATGTATCCCAAACCGGTATTTATTGATTGTACACTGTATCTTGTTGCCGCGATTCTACTACTATTAGAAATCCCGAATGTATTAATATTAAGCCAAACCAGCCAGCCCACTCTGGTATGAGCAGTAATAGTTGGATTATATATTGTTGCAGTTCCATTACTATTTTTGACTATGTTTGATATCGTATAGTTATAGCGAGGAGTGAGATCAGACTCGACATATTGTATATCTGTTGAGTCAATGAAGTCGAAACGTGATCCGTTAGTCCAATCATTTAACACATTGCCGCCGGCAATAAACATTAAATTAGGTGGAACTGTATCGTTAGGATTATATGAAGAAGTCATGAGACTTCCATTTAAATAACACATCATTATATTCACTCGAGGATAGAGTGATGCGTATTGAACACCTGTTAGAAATTTGCCGTTAGGAATAACCAGTATTGGTCTTTCGTTCGGGGGGAGATCGCCGTAAATGGCGTCTGCTGAAATTATCATTGTGTTTATCGCAGCATTACTATATGCAAAATTTTTATCTGTTAAGTTGCTATCAATCGACTGACAAACAACCTTCATATAATCCCATTCATAACAAAGTATAAGTTTCACAGGATTTGTTTTAATGCTTTTTATTTTACCCGCACTATTAACGGTGTTAATACTAATAAATAGCGTAACGATAAGGCATATTATACTTACTTTCCTCAATTTTGTCAACCTTTCTCGCATTTCTGCGGATTTAATGTATTTTAAAGAGCTAAATTTATATTTCATATTATTTTTTTTATTTTGTCAGCTTTTGCCGGCAATTTTTTTAAAATCAAATTTTAATCTAAACAATTATAAAAAAGAAGGCGGGACAATGATCCCGCCCTTTTGAAATTATCACTATTTTTTGTAATCGTTTATTTTACTAAAGTCATTTTCATAACTTTGTTGAACCCTGTTGCGTCCATTCTGTAAAAATACAATCCGCTTGGTAAATTTGAAGCGTTAAAATCAAATGTATAATAACCTGCAGTCTTAAATTCATTTATAAGTGTCGAAACTTCTCTTCCAAGGTTATCAAATATTTTTATCGATACGTTTCCTTCGGTTGCTAATTCAAAATTTATCTTTGTCGATGGGTTAAAAGGATTTGGATAATTTTGGCTTAAATTAAACTTAGAAGGAACACCGACTTCAACTTCGTTTACCAAATTATGATATTCAAAGTTTCCGTTGAGATCAACTTGTTTTAATCTGTAAATATATTTTCCGGATTCAAGATTTCTGTCGGTGAAATTATAGCTGTGTGACAAATTTGAAGTACCGTTTCCTGCAACATTTCCCACAACGTTCCAGTTAATATTTCCGGCTAATCTTCTTTCGATATTAAAACCGGAGTTATTGCTTTCGGAAACAGTTAACCAGCTTAATACAACATTCCTGTTATTTACAAATGAACTGAAAGCTGAAAGCTCAACTGGCAGAGCACCCCAGTCAAGTAAAGCTTCCTTCTTTGCTATTACAGGCAATGCAAGTACCAATCTTTGTGAACCGGGACAGGTATAGGTAATTCCTTGCGGAATAATTGCATCAGCTTCAGCTTTAATAATAGAATTGCTTGAAGCACCAGTTACAATAACCGGATCAGAAATTCCTGAAGGTAAGGTGGTAAGTGTTACATTTGTACTTAATGAGCCGGATGTAATTGATAATTGGATATTGTTAATAGCAATAGGATTACCATTTTCATCAAGTGTTCTAACGTAAAAATCATCAGGATTGGCATCAGGTAATATTTCTATCGTATTAAAGACTGTTGTGTTTCCTCCGTTTGTATTTGCATCGTTCGCAATTTCTATCGCTCTGTCCCTAATATCATTAGGAGTAACAGTACTTAAATTAACACCATCAGAGAAGTGCCAAATTGCTACCTGTGTGGCCGCAACCTCTTTGTCCAAATCACTAAGTTCACCTATCGGATTGGGATTGAACGGGTAATAGTTGTTAAGTATATAAACAATTTTTGAATCAGCTACTGCAGAATCGTGGTGACATGAATCCGGGAAGCTTATGGTTCTGGTTATATCAACACAATAAAATTCAGTAGGATCACCGTCAACTGTGCCCAGTATAAGACGCGCTGGAAAACTACTGTTTCCGCTTCCGTGTGGATTTGCAAATTCTACAGTTGCTCCGTTTCCGGTTTGTGTGATTATTGCGTCGCTGAGACCTGATTGGCTAAAAGATGTGTTTGTAAAACATAAAACTAATGCAAAAAAGAATAGAATTCTCTTCTTCATTTTTTCTCCTTTCGTTTATTTTTTTTGTTTTGTTAAATCAAAATATTACTTTGGGAATATTTTGAAATATTATTATTTTATTTTTTAATTAGTTTAAAACGGTCAACTTGAGTTAGTTTTGCACGTTTTGCACGTTTTGTAAATTACATAAAATTTAATTAAATTACAAATGCATTAGGAATGTTTTGAGTTTCAAAGCTGAAAATTTTGGGTAGCACAAAAATATATTTGTGTTATTCTGTTGTCAGGTCAAGGACGAGATATACCAAAGTATTTTCTTTCTTTTGAAAATGGCACCAATTCGTAAAGCTTTTTATCGCTTCTTCAATTCCGTCAGGAAAAGATGTTGCTGTTACGTATAATACTTTAATGTCTTTGTTTAATGTTGTTGTTTCCATAATAAAAAGTTAAAAGTTAAAAGTTAAAAGTTAAAAGTAAAACTTTTCGTTCAAAATAAATAATGTAAACCAAATTATGGAGTCCTAACTAAGACAATCTTAGAGGGGGATAGCGACAATCAGGAAAGAACTCATAAGCGTAACACTTATTAACACCATCAGCTTACGTATATTTATTTTCAATTTCGAAAAAAACGCATTGAGTAATAGTAAGAATTTGCCTCACTCAATTTAATTTCATCTGCAACTTAATATTTCAAAACCGATTTTACTAAATGCAGCAAAATAAAATTTACACAATCTGTATGCATTTATTTTAGTTATGGGATCAGTCTAAATTGCTGTAATCGTCAGCATAATTTCCAACCCTAACGAGCTCTATCAATAATGTTTGTCTCCGCAGAGTAATTTCCGCGATTAAATTTATAATAATAGTGTAACGCGTTTATGCCAGTGAATTTGCAAATGTGAAATTTAAATCATTTGTCCGCCTGAAACTTCAATGCGTTGAGCATTCACCCATTTAGCATCTTCAGTGCATAAGAAAGCAACTACATTTCCAATATCACCGGGAAGTCCAACACGTCCTAATGCAGTGTTTGAAGCAATAAAGTCATTTAATTGAGAATTGTCTCTCACTGCACCACCGCTAAAATCAGTTTCTATAGCTCCGGGTGCTAATGCATTTACTCTTATACCCCGGCTGCCTAATTCTTTGGCAAGATATTTAGTTAAAGTTTCTATAGCTGCTTTCATCGATGCGTATGCCGAATAACCCGGCAAAATAATACGTGTGAGTCCTGTTGAAATATTAATAATGCCACCACCATCTTCCATAATTGGCAATGCTTTTTGTGTAAGAAAGAAAACTCCTTTGTAATGGATGTTAAATAATGTGTCAAATTTTTCTTCCGATGTTTCGGCAAAAGAAGCGTGGATACCAATGCCCGCATTGTTTATTAAAAAATCAATTTTGTCAGTGTTAAATATTTCTTTTAAAGTAACACTAACTTCTTTTAAAAATTTGTCAAAACTTTTTATATCTTCTACATTGAATTGCAGTGCTGCTGCTTTATTACCTGTTTCTTCGATTTCTTTTACAACATTGATGGCTTCATCTTTCTTACTATGGTAAGTCAAAATAACATCTATGCCTTTTTGTGCCAGGCTTATTGCCATATTTTTACCTAAGCCACGGCTACCGCCGGTAACCAACGCTATTTTATTTTTTTTCATTTTATTGTATTGTTTTATTTTAGAATTTAAAATTTTATTTTATTCTTTGTTTTATTTATTTAAAAACTTTTCAATTTGCCGTCTGTGTCTGAGTATATGCACAATTGCATGTTCAAGGAGTTGCTCTATGTCATAGTTCGGTCCCCATCTTACCTTCATAATATTTTTCATAACATCATCTTCCGTCATATCAAATTTATTCTGCAAAGTTTCAATATTATACTTCAGCATAAAATCAATTTCTCTGCAAGCTTCTTCCGAAGTTTCTGTTTGAAAATTTTTCTTTGTTTCGCCTAAGGCTTCACCAAACTGAGTTCTGATATAATTAGCATATCCGTAGCCCGCACCAACAACATGAGCCATTATTGATTGGATCGAAACACAGTCGGGGTCTTTAGTTTCATGATCAGATATTGCAATGTAGTTTTCCTTATCTATGGTTTTTAATACATCTTTAAGTTCTTCGGAAGCTCTTTCATATTCATCCATGAGAGCTCCCACCGGTCCTTCCCTAAACTTTTTTTTATTTCCATTTTTTATGTGTTAAATTTAGAATTGTTTACCCCGATTCGTTAGAAAATTTTAACCAATAAATTATGGCTACTAAGAAAATGTTTACTATTAATAGTTACAAAGAATATGGTGCTATATGATTTAGAGTGGAAAATTTTTTCAATTTGAATTCTTATTAATTTTTGATTCCCGCCTGTGATAAATTGCCGAAAGAAATTCAGAGTATTGACGAAAAGCAAAAATTTACTGTCTGAGCCACCCGTCTGTGTTTTATCTGACGGGTGGTGAGTTGAAATTTTTGCCGTCAATACGAATGAATTTCCGGCAATTTATGACCAGCGGGCGATTTTTCTTTGCTTCTTTCTTTTGATCGTTCAAAAGAAAGAAGAATAAACTGTATAAATTTTAAAGTAAAAGTAATTTTCATTAATTGTTTTTAGATGTTTTGTGAATATT
>JALYRX010000010.1 GCA_030855105.1 Bacteroidota bacterium
TTACCCTGTTAAATAAAATGTTCTCTAGATTGAGACCGGAAGTGAGCCCCATCATCAAGTAGCAAAAAAAAGATCTTTTTTTGTGGGGTAAGGTATGTACTTGACTTATTTGTTAATAGACGTGTACTTTAGGTAGGTGGTCGCATTGAGTCATAATTGATACAATCCCAAAACCTACATTGAAATAAAAAATTAATACGACTATCTTTGTAAAAATTTAATAGAAGATTTGATTTTATGATTTTGAAGTAAAAACTTTAAAATTATAGTTATTTTTATGACCGAGTTATATATCATTCCTCATAAACATTCAATCACAAAAAAGGATAGAAACAAATTATTGAATAATAAATCTTTTATTATTTGGTTTACGGGACTATCGGGTTCCGGTAAATCAACCTTAGCAAATAATTTAGAAAAAAAATTATATGAGAATGGAATCTTAACATACATACTTGATGGAGATAATATCAGATTTGGTCTGAATAAAGATTTAGGATTTGATGAAGCGGGCAGAAATGAAAATATACGCAGAATCGGAGAAGTTGCTAAGCTAATGGTAGATGCCGGTATTGTCGTTCTGACTGCTTTTATTTCGCCTATTAGAGAAGACAGAAATACAGTAAGAAAATTATTAAATAAAAATGAGTTTATTGAAGTTTTTGTAAAGTGCCCTTTGAATATTTGCGAAGAGCGTGATGTAAAAGGATTATATTCCAAAGCACGTACGGGGGAAATAAAAAATTTCACGGGCATTGATTCCCCATATGAAGAGCCGGAAAATCCTGAACTGATTATTGATACCGCAGATAATACACTTGAAGATTCTGTAACCATATTATATAATTTTATAGATTCAAAACTAAAAGTATAATTAATGGAGAAATACAATTTAAATTATTTAAAAGAATTAGAATCCGAATCAATATTTATCTTAAGAGAAGTTGCAGCACAATTTGAAAAGCCTGCACTTCTTTTTTCCGGTGGAAAAGATTCAATTGTTATGACACATCTTGCACGAAAAGCATTTTATCCTTCTAAAATTCCTTTCCCGCTAATTCATATTGATACCGGACATAATTTTTCGGATACAATAACATACAGGGATGAGTTAGTTTATGATCTTGGAGTAAAATTAATTGTAGGATATGTTCAGGATTCAATTGACAAAGGCAGAGTCAAAGAAGAAACAGGATTTAATGCAAGCAGGAACATGCTTCAAACCGTAACATTGCTTGATACTCTGGAAAAATATAAAATAGATGCCGCACTCGGCGGAGGAAGAAGAGATGAAGAAAAAGCCAGAGCAAAGGAAAGATTTTTTTCACACAGAGATGAATTCGGGCAATGGGATCCGAAGAACCAAAGACCTGAGCTTTGGAATATTTTTAACGGGAAAAAAAATCCAGGGGAACACTTCAGAGTTTTTCCAATAAGCAACTGGACGGAAATGGATATCTGGCAATACATACACATGGAAAGTATTAAATTACCTGTATTATATTTTACACATAAGAGATTATGTGTAAGAAGAAACGGGACCATCCTTGCGCATTCGGATTTTATTACATTAAGGGAAAATGAAAAAACCGAAATGATGCAGGTCAGATTCAGAACAATAGGAGACATGACATGCACCGGGGCAGTGTTATCGGAAGCAAATTCTCTTGAAGAAATAATTGAAGAAGTTGCTATGTCACGGCAAACAGAAAGAGGCACTCGTGAAGATGACAAAAGATCTGATTCTGCGATGGAAGACAGAAAACGTGAAGGATATTTTTAGTAGTTAATATTACTAATTACTAATTACTAATAACTAATAATAAATAACTAAAAACTAACAACTAATAACTAACAACTAATAACTAACAACTAACAACTAACAACTAAATTAACCATTGATTGAGTACAAAGCAAATGAACTGTTAAGATTCACTACTGCAGGAAGTGTAGATGACGGAAAAAGCACTTTAATAGGAAGATTACTTTATGATTCTAAAGCAATTTTTGAAGACCAGCTTGAAGCTGTCCGGAAAACGAGTGAATTCAGGGGATTGGATTACATGGATCTTTCTTTATTTACAGACGGGCTGAAAGCAGAACGGGAACAAAGCATAACAATAGATGTTGCTTACAGATATTTTGCAACGCCTAAAAGAAAATTTATTATTGCTGATACGCCGGGTCATATACAATACACAAGAAATATGGTGACGGGCGCATCGACTGCGAACCTTGCAATAGTTCTGGTTGATGCAAGAAATGGTATTGTCGAACAAACTTGCAGACATTCCCTCATTGCTTCTCTTCTTAAAATTTCTCACATAGTTCTTTGTATTAATAAAATGGATTTAGTTGATTACAGTCAGGAAGTTTATGATAAAATCGTAAATGATTATAAAATTTTTGCCTCAAAGCTTGAAGTAAAAGATATACATTTTATTCCGATAAGTGCATTGGCCGGTGACAATGTAGTTGAAAGATCAGACAAAATGGATTGGTACGAAGGGTCTACATTGCTTTACCTTTTAGAAAATGTTCACATTGGAAGCGACAACAATCACATTGACTGCCGGTTTCCGGTTCAATTTGTAATTAGGCCACAATCAGATAAATTTCATGATTACAGAGGATATGCCGGGAGAATAGCAAGCGGAGTTTTTAAACCCGGTGATGAAGTAATGGTTTTACCTTCCGGATTTACAACAAAAATAAAATCTATAGATACCTATGACGGTCAGATAGAGGAAGCATTTGCGCCGATGTCAGTTACTATTACACTTGAAGATAATATCGATGTCAGCCGCGGAGATATGATTGTAAGAGTTAATAATCATCCAACCTCCGGTCAGGATATTGAAATTATAATATGCTGGCTGAACAATAATTCCATGAATCCTAATGCCAAATATCTCGTGATACATACGACAAAAGATGTCAAAGCAATAATTAAAGAAATAAATTATAAGATTGATATAAATACATTACACAGAATTGAAAACGATAAAGACATAAGAATGAATGATATTGCAAGAGTGAAATTAAGAACAACGTTACCGTTGTTTTATGACAGCTATAATAAAAACAAAAATACCGGAAGCCTGATTCTCATTGATGAGGGAACTAAAGAGACGGTGGCCGCGGGAATGATAATTTAGACATTATAAAGATGAATCACTTTTATGAAAATAGCTATTATGCAACCATACATCTTTCCGTACATCGGCTATTTTCAGCTAATCAATGCATCGGATAAGTTTGTAATTTATGATGATGTGAATTTCATAAACAAAGGCTGGATTAACAGAAATAAAATTCTTGTTAACGGCAAAGCAAATTTATTTACCATACCTCTGATAAAATCCAGCCAGAATAAGTTAATAAATGAAATAGAGATTTCTGAAAGTGAGAATTGGAAATCAAAATTTCTTAAGACTGTTGAGTCAAGCTATAGTAAAGCTCCGTACTTTAACGATTCATTCGCAATAATTTCAAAAATCTTTCAAAACAACGATCCGAATATTTCAAAATTTATTTTTAAAAGTTTAAATTTAATTTGTAATTACCTGGAAATAGAAACAAGTATTATTGAGTCATCTTCGGTTTATAATAATTCCGGTTTAAAAAATCAAAATAGAATTTTAGATATTTGTCTGAAAGAAAATGCCTACATTTATATAAATTCTATAGGCGGATTAGAACTTTATTCTATAAAATCCTTTGAAGAAAAAGGACTGAAAATTAATTTTATAAAACCGAAGGCAATACAGTATAAACAATTCAATGATAATTTTATAACACCGCTTTCGATAATTGACGTGCTTATGTTTAATCCAAAATATAAAGTGAAAGAATTTTTGAATGAATATGATCTTCTGTAACAACAAAGACTTATATGCTATTTCTGATAATATAATTTCTTCTTCTTTGTAACTCCCCAATATTGGAATAACTGTGCATTTAATTCCGATTCTTGATAATCTTTTATTTTTTCCCATGACATTACAGTGCAGTCACTGCTCACTAAAACAATATCTTCATTAGATTCGGAAATTTCATATCATGCATTTCTCTCGCATTTGTTATCTCCTTTAGTGGATTTATCTTCAAAACAGTATATTAATAAAAAAATAATTATGACCGATGAAAATATAATCTTAAGTTTGCCACGCAGATTTACCTATCCCCTACCTTAACTTCATAAACACATTCACCATTTCCATTTACAAATATTCTTGTAAAGGACGAATTGCTGACTCCGCAAACTTCATTAAGAGTTTTAATAAAAGCATGTATGCCGTATTCGGAAATCTGTACTATAACTTTCGGATTAGATACTAAGAGATTTTTGATGTCTACATTACCGGAAATGGATTCAAACCTGTTTATCCACGGATTGTAAAACAATTGATTCTTTTGTATACTCCTTAAAACCGACTCGTATCTTTCAGTCTGGCTGCCGGCATAATAAACTCCAAAAGCAAGAGCACATTGCTTACTTGCTGATGAGAAGAATGTTGAAATTATGAAATTGTCTGAATAATTATCCTTAATAAAATTATCTATTTTGAAAGCTTCAGTTCGCTGGTAAACAGCCAGATTGTAGTTAAGAATAATCTGATTAAGCGACCATATAGAAATTAAAATAATAATAACAATATAAGAATATGTTACTTTTAGCTTTTTGAAATGATAAGCCAATACCGAAGCGCACAAAGAAAGAGAAAATATTGAGATTAAAAATGAAGGGATCATGTAATGCTGTCTGTATTGCTTCGCAACAATTACTATCTGAAATGTAACCGCTATAAAAATGACGAATAGTAGCTTAAGCTGCTTTTTTAACAGGACATCTGTCCCCTTTTCAATTTTCTGTTTCCTGATTAAACAAATTACAATAGTAAGGATAATAGAAAAATATGTAAAAGTAAAAAATGTATCTTTTGTAAAGATCAAACCTAAATTCATAAAAAATTCAGACGAGTTAACAACTGTGGCTTCTCCCTGACCGTAATGCCCGCTGTAAATAATTAATCTTGTGATCCATTCCGTGAACTGTGTATAATTTGATAAAGCAGGGAAAATAAAAATATGAAACAGCAATATCGATACACCAAGAAATATGAACTTTCTTTTTACACCTTTAATAATGAGTAAAGGAATTATTGCCATCGGTAAGAAATTTAATTTCGTCGCCATGCCGAGAGCCGTTACAAAAGCAAACGAAAAAACTAAAGAATAAGGTGTAGCAAGCAGATCATCTCCGGAATAAATGTAGTATATTAAGACTGCAATTAAACAAAGAGCGACGACTATCAAAAAATTATCCGGAGTTACGATAATATAGCCGTAAAATATTTCCATGGATGTAAAGGGTGTAAACTGGATCAGTAAAGAGTAAAGCAAATTACCCGTGATCTTGAAAGCAAAACACCCCAGTAAGAAAAGCATGAGTGTATTAAGCATTCCGAATATCTTATTGATTACCTTAAGATAATCTTCCGGCCTTTCCAAAACATCATGCGGAATATCTTTACTGTTATTGTTTATTAAATGATAAGAATAAATAATAATTGCTCCTAAAACCTGCACGGTGGTGCCGGGATGGTCAAAATGTCCCACACCATAACCGTTTAACTGCGCCAGATTCAGTGAATTTATAAGATAGACATAACTCGGATCATAGAAATTAAGATAATAAGGTCCCTGTCCTTCTTTAAGTAAATTTCCAGAGAAGAAAAACAGAACCGGTATGAGTAAAAGGAAAATGTACTTATGTTTTTTTTCCAATATTAATTTCTTTAATGCTTTTTAAATTTAAATATCATTTAGGCATGAAAATATTTTGGAAGCAGTGTTATTCATTTCAAATAGATCTCATAGATTGATTCCTCATTGCCGTTTTTTAATATTAATTTCCAGTCTTTGACATCAATATTATAATCCTCTTTAAACATTTTAATTATCATTTCAATAGTAGTAACGGACATCAGCTGAACAACAATCTTTTCCTTTCCGGAAATAACTTTCCCGATATAAGTGCTGTCTGATAGTGAAAATAATTTATTCTCCCAGAAGTTATGAAAAATATCCGACGATGCTTTTTTTGAAAAAACTGATTTGTAAATTGAATTCCGTTTCCCGCTGTAATCAAACATAGTGCAAAGAGCAAGAGCACAGTCCCCATTAGCTGTGCCTACACTTGGAATCACCAAATCTGATTTTGAATATTCCTTTATGAGATTATTAATTTTATAAGCTTCATCCCTGAATTGTGATGCTTCACTGAATGAATGTTTAATTTCATAAACTGAGAATAAAATTACGATTACAATAGCTGCAAAATATATTTTTGATATATTAATGTTTAAAAATATTTTAAATGTTTTTACTGAATAAGAAATAAGGAATGCTAATCCAGTAATTGATAGCATCAATGAAGGAACGATATAATATTGCGCGTAGGGAAGATAATTTTTTGCAACAACCAGTATCTGAAAGATAATTGTAAGTACAACTGCAAACAGTACTTTTCTTTCCTTTCTATAAATAATTTCATCAGGTTCGGATCGTTTTTCAGCTTTTACAATTAAACTCAAAATAAGAACTGCAATTATTATTAAACATATTACGGAAAAGAAAATATCTTTTGAAAAAATAAGAACGATGTTTTGAAAGAACAGGGAAAGATCAAATTTTGATAAATCTGTTTTACCGTGAATTCCGCTGTTTAAAGTTAAATTGCCCATCCAGGCAAAGAACTTTGGAAGTTTTGAAATAGCAGGTGAAAACAATAGCATAAAAACAAGAACCGTTCCTCCAATAAAAATCAATTTGAATCTATACCCTTTCAATACAATCAAGGGCAGAAGGCATATGGGAATAAAATTTAATTTTGATACGGAACCAAATCCGCATATCACTGCAAATATTAATGAAAGAGCAAGCATATACTTTCCGGAATTTTTGTTATATACCATATAAAAGAGTAATCCCGGCAGGCAGAGAACAGAAAGTATTAAGAAATTTTCAGGAGAGACAATCACGAGGCCGTAAAATATTTCAAATGATATGAAAGGAGAAAGCTGCAAGAGCAGACTGAGAAAGAGATTTAAAGTCTGAGTATAAACGAAAATCCCCAGGCAAAAAAGAGCTATGCAGTTTATTATTACAAGACTTTTATTTAAAATATTTAAATACCGCTCAGGATTAGAAAAAACAATTTCAAGTACCTGTGCATCGGTTTTGCCGCAAAAAGCTATTTTTAATATAACTGCACCGAATATCTGAAGTGTGGTTCCCGGGTGATCGGTATGTCCGACATCTTCAAACTCCATTAAGTTAATGGAATTTACCATGTACACATAACTTGGGTCATAATAATTAAGATAATATGGTCCGCCAGCTTCTTTGAAAAAAAATGCTGTAATAAAAAGAAGCATCGGTAATATAACGAATATGATTATTTGTTTGGATTTTTTGAGAAAAGAATTATTCAAAATAATAAAAATTAAAAAGAAGGAAAAATTCCGGTACTGATCTTATCAAATTTTCAATTGATCCTTTCAGGAATAAAACAATCCACTTCAACTAATTAAATATTTTCCTGTAAAGTATTGAAAAATAATCTCTTAATTATATAGTTTCAAGTAACTATCTGATTTACGATCCAGATCGAAAGTTCATGACATTTTTTATAGGAACGGGATGACACCGATTGACCTGATTTACGGTGATTTTTTTATATTTTTATCCCAACAAATAATTTTATGTTAATAAATATTCAAAAAATATTTATTCATAAAATGTATATTTATTTTAAATAAAATAAGTTTTTATTAAATAATTTATAAAATGCTGGCCATAAAAGCTATGATGCAAGTTTTTTTCAATTGTAACTAAAATATTTCTTAAGACTATTTATCGGCTTTTCAATCAGATACCATGAAAGCATTGAAATAATAACGAGAATGCTCATCTGTAACATAAAATTAACATATATATTATGTAGTGCTGGTAATCCGAGAGAGCTATAAATCATCGGAATAAAATTATGGTAAAGATACAAACCATAACTTATCCTTCCTAAAAACATTATAACTGGATTTTCAAGGATCTTACCTGTCACTCCGCTGAAACCCGTTATTGCTTTATGTATTATAAACATGCAAATCAAGGAGATATGGAATCTGAAAAGAAAAATACTTATAGCATTCTCTTCAAAAAAAGTTAAAATAATAACAGAAGCGATATTAATAATTAAAAATATAAATGCAGGTTTTGACCTTAAAATATTTCTGTCATTTTCAAGAACCTTGTAATAAGCTAATAAAGCACCCAGACCAAAACAATCCATGCATGCGGGAGTTAAAATATGTATGAATGATGATACCCACTCTGAGCTTCCACTTAGTATAAACAAGTATGTACGAAAAACCGGTCCGAAAATGATAATTCCGATTATCGATTTTAATAAGTATTTTTTAGGAATAAATAGAATTATGAAGGGCCATATGATATAAAATTGCTCTTCTACTGCCAGAGTCCACAGATGTGACAGGCTTCCCGCCCAGTTATTGATTTTATAAAAGTAAATGTTTGATGCATAAAAAAGGAACCATAAAAATTTTTCCCTTATATTCTGAACATTAAAAATATAAAGAATGAATAAAGTTATGTAATAAATCGGAAATATTCTAAGTGTGCGTCTTATATAAAATTGTTTTATGGAATGAATTTTTTTCCCGCCAGTTGCTTCTACATTAACTCTGCTGGAAATTAAAATCTGAGTAATCAGGAATCCGCTTAATACAAAAAATAAAGTTACACCAATCATTCCAAACGGAAGTATTTTTAACCACTCAAACTTGTATAACCAATGCTCGATCAAAACAAAAAAAACCGCAAAGGCTCTTAGTGAATCAAGCTGAGGCATGAATCCCACGGATTGAATAGGTGATGTTTTATTGGAATTGTTGTAATCGGGAATCAAGGTTCATTTATTTATGCATAAATAATTTTCTTTAGCGAACAGAAATAATTATAATTACATGTAAATTAATATTTTCTGAAGGATGTAATTTTTCATTTTTTAATTTTACTAATAAAATAAAATATCAATGAAAGTAATATACTTAATAAAATTGAAGTAACTATCGGGAAATAAACTGCAAAATTTTTTCCTTTGAAGCTTATATCTCCGGGCAGTTTGCCTATAAAGGGATCTTATTTAAAAATGTGAGAATAACCACTATCTAAGAGATCATTAATCCTGTTATAAGTAAGTATTTTTCCTGCCGGCTGCATTTATAAATTTACTTTTTTAAAATCATTTTTCTTGTAGCTGTGTAATTACCTGTATTAATTGTATAAAAATAAATTTCTAAAGGAAACAATGCTGCATTAAAATGTTATTTCATTAACTCCTGCATGTTGCCTTTCATTATCTCACGCAGCAACCCGGAATTGTAAATCGTTTGTTCATTGCTCTACACCTGCCGGGCTGTACCTGATAACTGTCATATAATAATTAGTGTCGAAGGTTTGTCCGGTTGCAAGAACATATGAATTGCCTTCAGAATCTGTCACTATATCCGATTTCATTCATCTCTTAACTGATTCTGATAAGTTGAAACCTATTGCTGGGCATTCACTTATACTGAAATCAATAATGTGAAAAGCAAAAATAGTTTTTTCATTTTGTCTCCTTTTTGTCACAACTTCAAAATAATACTGATTCCTGTCAGGGAGAATTTATAAAAAGCACGTAAAATTTGAAGTTGAGTATGATTAAATTAGAGGATACTGTCCTTCTGCCGCTAATTACTTTAAAATACTATTTCAAACAATCAATAAAAAAGAATTTTTTTTCCTCTTGTTCCAATCTACTATTATCTTACGGCAACCCTCATATGAACAATTGCAATATCTATTTAAATTTATTCTTTATTAGTTTATTAACTGAAATTAACTGGCTTACTAATATCCAAAATATTTTTTATTTAGTAGAATAGCATTAATAAACAATTAAATTCGAATAAAAGAAGTAAGCTTGAATCGTTCAAAAGAAAGTAACACAGAGAAATTGTTTCAAAAACAAAATTCATCACCCCCGATTTTTACTAATCTTTTTACGTTTAATATAATTTACATATTGATTATTATTTACCTTTAAAAGCATAAACACTTTAAAAAATTATTTGGATATTGATACAAATTTTGTTGAATCATCAGCTATCTATAAAAATTCTGATATTAAATAACAGTTTAGAATTATTGATACATGTAAAAAGGAAAAAACTGAACAATATATTAACCCGATCGGAGGAATTGAGCTTTATTCCAAAAAACTTTTCGAGCAAGAGTAATAAAATTAAATTTTATAAGTCTAACAAAATAATTTATAGAAAATTTAACCATAATTTTTTAGATTCACTTTCGATAATAGATGTCTTAATGTTTAATTCCAAGGGTAAGACAAAAAAGTATTTAATGAATATGAGTTAATATGGTAAAGCATAGTTGTATTTCTTTAGAATCCCCTTTGGAATGGAAAGAGGCTTTAAAGGGAATTAAACATTCATTTGCTCATACATGGGAAAATTGTTACGCTATGCACCGGACAACAGGATTCGATACATATTTGTATTTTTTTGAAAGAGATAATATAAAAATAATTTGTCCCGTTGCCGAAAGAGAATACAACGGGTATAAGGATATTGTAACTCCTTTTGGATTTTCCGGCTTTATCGGCAATAAAGATTTTTCAGAGTTTAAAAATTACTGGAATGAATTTGTTCAAAGGAAAAATTATATCTGCGGGTATATAAGCTTAAACCCTGCATTTCAAAATGAAAGTTATTTTGACAAGAAAGAATCTTTTCAATCTACAAGTATATATTTTATTGATTTGAAGTTAAGCTTAACTGAGCTGTTTGAAAATCTGGATGTTAACAGGAAAAGACAGGTTAAAAATTATAAAAAAGCGGAAGCATCTTTTATTTACGACCGTAAAATTCTTACTGATTTTTTTGTAAATAATTATTATAATTTTCTTAAAAGAATTAATGCTTCGGATGCAAATTATTTTACGCTTGAGACTTTAGAATTTATTTGCAGCCTTGAAAATGTTTTTATGGTGGGTGCTGGAAAACTTGATAATATTGAAGCGGTGTATATTTTTTCTTTTACAGATTATGAGGGCGGTTGTATGTTTAATGTAGCTACTGAGGAAGGCCGCAGACACTCGCCGTCATTGCTATGGTGCGGGTTGAAATTTTTTCGTTCTAAGAAAATTCCACTGATGAATCTTGGCGGAGGAATTATCGAAGGTGATAACGTCGCCATGTCCAAACAAAGATTCGGAGCATATAAATTGCCGTTCATAAATCTAAAACAGGTTTATGATGTAAATGTTTATAATAAGTTGTGCGCAGAAAAGAATATCGATGCAAATGATCTTAATGGTTATTTCCCTGCATATAGAAAAGCTTAATAAATTTTATTAAAATAAATTGTTTACTAAATCAGCTAAATTTTACGATGCACTTTATCACTTTAAGGATTATCGATCTGCTTCTGAAAAGCTTTCGTCTATAATATCAAATTATAATCCCGATGCGAAAACATTACTTGATACTGCATGCGGTACAGGTAAACACATCGAACATTTAAAAAATTTATATCATGCAGAGGGTTTGGATTTAAGCGAAGAACTTCTAACGATTGCCAATAAGCGCTGTCCTGAAAATATTTTTCATAACGCAGATATGACAGATTTTCAGTTAAATAAAAAATATGATGTAGTAACATGCCTGTTTAGTTCTATCGCTTATGTTAAGACATTAGATAATTTATATAAGGCTGTTGAAAATATGTCTGCGCATTTGAATCCAAACGGGATTCTTATCATCGAGCCATGGTTCAGCAAAAAAACATTTTGGAAAAACAAGGTAACAGTAAATCATTTTGATGAAGAGGGTTTGAAAATTACCTGGATGTATAGGAGCCAATTAGAAGATGAACTTTCTATTTTAGAAATAAATTACCTTGTAGGAACTCCCGAAGAAGTAACTTATTTTAAAGAGCGGCATGAACTTGGACTTTTCGATGATAAGCAGTACAAGGAGGCGTTTGAAAATGCAGGATTAAAAGTTATTTACGATAAAGAAGGTTTATTTGGCCGTGGTATGTATATCGGGATTAAAAATTAAATCAATTTAAATTATTTTCGGAATATGAAAGTCAGTGTTTGGATGTCAGCTTATAATCACGAGAAGTATCTCGCTCAATGTCTTGAAGGTGTCCTGATGCAAAAAACAGATTTTGAGTACGAGATAATTTTAGGAGAAGACTGTTCAAAAGACAGGACACGTGAGATTGCATTTGAATATCAAAAAAAATATCCGCACAAGATAAAGCTTTTTTTACCCGAAAAAAATATAGGTATGATGGCCATGGACGTTGCAACCTGGAATATGTGCGACGGAAAATATATTGCTCTTTTAAACGGTGATGATTATTGGACGGATGATGATAAACTGCAAACCCAGGTTGATTTTCTTGATAGTAATCCGGATACGGCTATTTGTTTTCATAAAGCAGAAGTAAAAGATGAAACGAGCGGAAGTTCGTTTGAAACAGTGTACCTTGAGCCGACTGATACTATGCCGATCGAGTCATTGCTAATGGGTTATAATCCGATAATGACTCCAACCGTAATGATAAGGAATATCATGAGTATTCCTGATTGGTACAGAGAATTACCTTACGGTGACATGCCTTTGTATCTTATGCTTGCACAAAAGGGAAAGATTAAATACATAGACAAGCTTATGAGTGTATACCGAGTACATTCAAATGGTCAGTGGCAGGGAGAATCGGCTTACAATAATCTTTTGAAAGATTTGAAATTTTACCGTGTAA
The DNA here is from genome assembly GCA_030855105.1 of Bacteroidota bacterium. GTDB lineage: Bacteria > Bacteroidota > Ignavibacteria > Tepidaquicellales > Tepidaquicellaceae > JAGPCH01. The sequence continues at coordinate 12,925 of JALYRX010000010.1, forward strand.
TGAATGAAAAGCTTGGATATAAATATGACGACCTGATCAGGAATATTTTTGCACATAGATATTTTGACCTGATTTTAATTGATATAAGACAGAAAAGATATTATCAGGCCAAAAGATATTTTAAGAAACTAATATTAGCAGACAAAGAATTTTTAAAGAATAACAACAGGGAAATTATAAATATATATAGAATTTTACATGAAGGAGCGGATGAAAATTCTTTTGATGAATTACTGAACCGGCAAGTCAAATGGAAAATAAATTAATTTGAAACAAAAATTGAACACAAAAGAAATATCAAATATTGTCGAACCAGTTCCCACCGGTACAAAAAGACCGCTTTGGTCTGTGATGATACCTACCTTCAATCCCGGAAAATATTTCGTTGATGCGATAAACAGTGTTATCTCACAGGATCCAGGACCGGAGTTAATGCAGATAGAAGTAGTGGATGACTGTTCAACAAAAGTTGATATTCCAAAGATAATAGATGAGAACTGGAAAGGCAGAGTCGGGTATTACCGGCTTCCAAAAAATGTCGGACATTCATTTAACTTTACCGAAAGTGTCAGAAGAGCAAAAGGAGAATTGATTCATTTACTTCATGATGACGATAAAGTAAAGCCCGGTTTTTATACAAAGTTTGAAACCATTTTTAAAAAATATGAAGATGCCGGTGCTGTTTTTTGCAGACAGGAATATATAGATGATGATGATAAATTCATGTTTTATTCGGAACCGGAAATGGAAGAGACGGGAATTTTAGATGATGCGTTAATAAGATTAGCCGAGAAGCAAAGGATACAATATTGTGCAATGGTTGTAAGGAGGAAAGTCTATGAACAATTAGGCGGATACGTTCCAAAGAATATCGGCTGCGAAGACTGGGAGATGTGGGTAAGAATTGCTGCACATTTCCAAATAGGATATGAACCGGAAGCCCTCGCACAATACCGTATACACCGAACATCCATGACTTTGACCGATATGAGAACAGGGCAGGACATGAGATTTTTAAGAGAAGCTGCAGATATCTTTACTCAGTATTTACCGGAAGAAAAAAGGGATGAAGTAACATTATTCCGGAATAAACATTATGCCGTATATTCTTTTAATAATGCAAAGAGAATGTATCAAGAATTTAATGATGAAGAAGGTGCCGCATCACAATTAAGTGAAACAATAATTTTAAACTCTGAGTTAATTTATTCCAATCTGGATTTTCTGTCGGAGTTTAATATTCCTATTGAAAGTGCGGGTGTTTCTGTTGTAATCTGCACTAATAACAATGAAGAAACAATTGAAAGGACACTCCGGCATTTAATAATTCAAAAAGTCCCTAAATATATTCCGTGGGAAATAATTATAATTGATAATTCGTCTTCAGACGATACAATTAAAATTGCAAAAGAGACGTGGTCAAAATTCAACGGAAAAACTTCATTTAAAATAATCGAGTTTGAAAAGAGCGGCATTTTAGAAACAAGAAATAATGCTATACGAAATGCAAGATATAACTTCGTTCTTTTCTGCAATCCGGGTAATCTGCTGGGAAGAAATTATATAAGATATGTTTCTCAAAACATGATGAGAGATATTAACTTAGGAGCATTGGGAGCATACACTGAATTGTATTCCAAAGTTGAAACTCCCGCCTGGTTTAAGGACTGGAGTAATTATTGTTATCAAATAGGTGAGCAGTATGAGTATACAAGCGATATCACCTGGTCTAAAGGATATGTATGGGGCTCGGGAATGGCAATACGAAAAGAAGCATGGGAAGATTTATTAAATAAAAATTTCAAGTCAGTTTATGGAAATGTAAACAATAAAGCTGCAGCATCCGGAATCGATTCTGAACTTTGCTATGCTATGAGGCTCAACGGCTGGAGAATATGGTACAGCATTGAATTAAAACTTAACCGGCTTCTTACCAAATCAGAACTTGACTGGAAACATTTGAGAAGAATATGGAATCAATACGGTGCGGACTCTGTATTGCTCAATTCTTATATAAATCCTGATAAACAGAAAACCGGGGAATTGGAAAAAATTCCTGTAAAAAAGAATAAAAGAAAATTAATAACAGGTACATTTAGAAAACTAAAAGATTGTAAAGGCTGGAAATTAAATTCTTATAAACAAACATTATATGATGAATCCGACATTTTAGTGATTGAATATCAATTCGGAAGATTGAAAGAGCTTCTGAAAGATATTCCATACAATCAAAGTATCAGACTGTTTAGAAGAATTGCACGTAAAAAAGATTTCAGATTTATAAAATACATTATCACCAATCCTTACTTTAGATTTCCACAATACAAAAAACAAAATGACAGAAGAGGGGTTTCAGTTATATTAAGTTATAACAACACCTCATATGAACGGCTTTTTAAGTCTCTTGAAAAAATATCCGGACAAAAATTAAGCAAAGATTTTCCATGGGAGGTGATTTTAATTTGCGATTCGCTTAAGGACGAATCAAAAAATAATATTTACAGGAAATGGGAAAGTACAAACTGCAGCGCCTCGTTAAAAATTATAGAGGAGCCCTCACCGAATGACGACTCTGTCAAAAAGATTGCAATTAAAAAATCTAAGTTTGATTATCTGATATTCCTGAATGAAAATAATTTTATCAATTCCGATTATGTGCGGATTGCATATAAAGTTATTCACAAGTATAAAGATACAGGGATTTTAGGCGGACAAACCGAATTAGAAAGTGATGTAAACCCTCCGAAGTGGTTTATAAATTATAAAGATTACTACAGCGTGGGAAAGCAAGCTGACAAAACATCTGATTTAACTTACGCAAAAGGTTATTTATGGAATATAGGAGTTGTAGCAAGGAAAAAAGCACTCAAAGATATTTACGAGGATAATTTTAAATTCAGTTTAGATCCCGAAGACAGTACCGGAATGGCAGGGCTTTCGAATGATCCGGAGCTGTCTTATAAAATCAGGTTAGCTGGATGGAAAATAAAATATGAGCCGAGATTAATATTAAAGAATTTTATAAGTGTCAGACAATTCAGCTGGGAGTATATTCGTAATCTGAGCAATACTCTCGGAGCTGTCTCTATTAAAGAAGAATCACTGTCAAAATTGATAAATGGAAATGCCGATGTCAATGAAGCAAAAAAAGAAAAGTCATGGCTTCAAAATGCAACTAAGACTTTAGTTGAAATAAAAAAACATCCTCTTAAAAAAATATTTTCAAAAGAATATGAATACAAAGGTGATTCTGAAATCCTGGAGATAGAAAGACTTCAGGGAAGGTTTAAAGAAATAATAAGAGTCAAAGGCAAATACAGTGATGTTTTGAAAGATGTAAAGCATAATTTTAACGGAAATGGTTTTAAAGATTTAAAACTATCAGGTAACGGTACGACTAAGAAAAATGAAAAGCAAAAAGGAGTTTCGATTGTAATCTGCTGTTATAACAGCTCTTCGGTTCTTCCGCAAACTCTGATAAATATCTGCACACAAAAGGTACCCGATCACATTCCATGGGAAGTTATAGTAGTTGACAATGCATCTACGGACAATACTTCGCAGGATGCTCAAAAAATCTGGAACGCTCATAATTGTCTTGCTTCGTTTAAAATTGTAAAAGAACCAATTTTGGGATTAAGTGTTGCACGTCAAAAAGGTTTTGACACTGCAAGATATGAGTACATAGTATTTTGTGATGATGATAACTGGCTTAATGAAGATTTTGTAAAGCTGGTTTATGAGATAATGGAAAGTAATAAAGAGATTGGCGTATTAGGTGGCCAAAGCAAAGCTGAGTTTGATGTATCTCCTGCTAATTGGTTTAAAGATTGGGAAAACAGTTTTGCTATCGGCAGGCAATCCGATAAGAACGGAGATATAACAGGGTCGAGAGGATATGTCTGGGGTGCATCTATGGTTGTAAGAAAAGAAGCATGGAAGAAATTGTTATCCAAAGATTTCAAATCAATACTGACGGACAGAAAAGGTAATGCTCTTTCAGCCGGAGGAGATACTGAAATTTGTTATGCATTACGAAACGAAGGCTGGAAAATTTGGTATGATTCCCGGTTAAAGTTCAAACATTTTTTGCCTTCTGAAAGATTAAATTGGAAATATTTAAGAAAGCTGTTTAGAGGTTTCGGGGAGGCATCTGCAGGTTTAGATAACTATTTAGAAAACACTCCTAAAAATTTACTAAATGAAAATCAACCGTTAATTCCAAAATCGAAACGTACAAAAATTCATAAAACCCTTTCTACTTTAAGAAGTATCCGTTATAAGAAGCTTTTATCTTTTGAAAAAAAACGGGAAGGTGACACTGATATACCAATGATAGAATATAGTCTGGGAAGACTGGAAGGATTATTAAAAACTAAAGGGACATATAATCGCGGTTTAAAGACGTTAAAGAGAATTGTCAAAAAGAGAGACTATCCTTATCTGGCTTCGGTATTCAGAGATTACAATATAAAATTTCCCCGGTATAACCTCATTAGCAAGCTTAATGGTGTATCGGTAATAGTTTGTACTTATAACGGTGCAGACCGGCTTAAAGAAACAATCAGACATATTGCAAAGCAGAAAGTGGATCCGAGAATTCTATGGGAAGTTATTTTAGTTGATAATGCTTCTACAGATAACTCAAAAGAAGTTACATTAAATGAATGGAAAAAGCATAGGAATCATGTGGGATTGAAAATTGTAGATCAGCCAATTCCGGGTAAGCAACTTGCTTTGGAAAAAGGTTATGAGGTTGCAAAGTATGAATACCTGGTTACATGTGACGATGATAACTGGTTAGATGAAAATTTTATACAGATTACTTATGAAATAATGAGTAACAATAAAAAGATCGGGGCATTAGGAGGACCAAACGAACCGGTTTGTGAAGTTGAGCCGCCGGAATGGTTTACATTTTTTAAAAGAGATTATGCATCAGGTCCCCAGCTTGATGTTCATACCGGAAAAGTTTCGGAAGGAGATATAACGTGGAAAAGAGGATATGTCTGGGGAGCAGGCATGGTTGTAAGAAAATCTGCATGGGAGAAATTAATTAGTGAGGGATTTAAAACTTCCATGAGCTGTCGGAAAGGCAATGAATTATCATCAGGAGGAGATTCGGAAGCATGCTATGCATTAGTTCTTGCAGGGTGGCAAATTTGGTATGATTCAAGGTTAAAGTTGAAACATTGTATGCCTGCGGGAAGACTCAACTGGAATTACCTGTCAAGACTTTTTGTCGGATTTGGAGCAGCAACTGTCGGGCTTGAACTATATGAGAAAGCAATAAAACTTGCACATGCAGATTCAAATATTAGTAAAATAAATAATCAAAATTGGCTGTATGAATTTAGGAGAGCTGTTTCAATACTCCGAAAATACGGGATTAAAAAAATATTATCTTTAAGATTTCCACAGGATAATAATACCGGAATTCTCATGCTTGAGTTTTATATATCAAAGTTGAAAGAGCTCATCCGCGTCAGAAAAGAATATGACAAAAATTTTGAATTACTGAAAAATGCAGAATGGAAAAAAGATTTTAGTCAATTAAAAGCCGAACATAGGAAATATCTTGAGTCTGAAAATGATTTCAGATACGGATGGCCCTGGAGTAAAAATACATTTGACAATAATCTTACAATAAGTGAAAACAAGATCTTTCCTAAAATAAGTGTACTGTCGCCGTCGTTTAACTCCGGAGGATCTATTGAAAAAGCAATTCTTAGTGTTTTAAATCAAGGATATGCGAATTTTGAGCATATCATATATGATGGCGGCTCGAGTGACGGAACAGTTGGAATTTTGAAAAAGTATCCACATTTAAAATGGGTATCGGAACCTGACAAAGGGCAGTCTGATGCTATGAATAAAGCATTCGATATGTCTACCGGTGATATAATCGCTTACCTTAATGTTGATGATTATTTCCAGAGAGGAGCCTTTCATAAAATTTCAAAAGCATTTCAAGAAAATCCGTCTGCTGAAATGGTAGTTGGAAATTTATTCTTTGAATTTAGCCGGCACACATTTACAAGAAAGGCGGAAATAGATTATAAAAAGATAATGCTTCCTTTCAAATATATTTTCCCTATCAATCCTGTCAGCTATTTTTATAAACGCAAAGTTCAGGAAAGTATTGGTGCCTTCCCTCTGGACAATCATTATGCAATGGATTATTGGTTCCTGCTCAGAGCATATCAGACTCATAAACTGGTTAAGATAGAAGATTATCTTGGAACGTTTTGTATGAACGGTTTGAATAAAACTTCCAATGCTAATAATAGAAAAAATGTACACCTTGAAGCACTACAGCATTTGAAAACCTTTGACCGAAAAAATTTACCATATTATCTTTATAATTATTATAAATTTTTCTACTACGAAAGAAAGCCGTATAATTTAAAAACACTCTCCGCTAAAATCCGAAAAAGCTTTGGAAAAGTATATTCGATACTTTCATTAAAAAAGAATAAATATTATTCCGGACAGATGTATCAGAAATCACGCGCCAATTATTATTCAAATAAAAGGTTTCGATCGACTTTTAATATGTTATTATCGTTTTTGTTTTATCCGAAGGGATTAAATCAAAGATCAAGACAGAGCTTATTTCTTTACTCAATAATTGGTTCCAGGAAAGTAGAACAGGCTAAAATAGCTTATTTCTTTTTTACTACTCCTCCCGGATTGCCATTGGCTAATAAATTATTTTATTTTGGAAATGAATTCAAGAAAAGCAACAGAGCGGTAAAAGGAAATTTATTGTTACTGCTTACATACATTATTTCTCCGAATTTTTTTTTCAAATCCAAACAAGGTAAGAAGTCAAATTTAGAAAAGAGTTTAACATCCTTGAAAGTAATAAGACCTGCCAAAGGTTTTATTAACTTCTTCCGGTATAAAGAATATAAGAAAATATCTCATGACAACTTTGAAGAAGCTGGAAAAAAATATTTTTATAATAAAAATATTCAGGCCAGTTTATTGATTTTTAAATCTTTTTTATTTTACCCCGCTTCGATTAAGAAAAGATCCCGGTGGAATTTATTAATTTATTCGGCTTTCAGACATACCTGGAGTGAAAAAATTAAATTTGTCTATCACATATATTATGATAATCCTGAATATTCATTCGCACACAAATTAAATTATCACGGGCATGAGCTTAAAAAAGCTAATCATTCTTTCAAAGGCAACGCAGTTTTACTTTTAACTTATCTTCTTTCACCAAAATATATTTCAAAAAGAGAAAAAATAAATAAATCAAACATTATTTATGTTTCAAATTATATTGAGACTAAAAAAAATATTTCACTGAACCCGTTAAATTGGGGAAAGAATTTCCTCAGATATATAAAAAAGCTTATAAACGGGGAAATTAATGTTGCTTCGAGGTTCTGGTATTTCTACGAAATGACTTTATATAAATTTAAATTAATTTTTTATTATTATTTCAAATACAAAAAATACAGAGTTCAGTCTAAAAAATTTTATCAACAAGCTCAGGATAATTATAACAATAACAAAAGATTCGGTGCAATTATATTTTTGATTCTTTCATTCTTATTTAATCCGCGCTCAATATTTAGCAGTAGAAATAAATGGAGCTTGTTAGTTAATTCAATTCTGGGAAGACCATTAGCAGAAAAAGCAAAAAGAAGAACTTTTAAATAATGAAATTATTTCATTATGGGATAAAAAAGTAAATTTCATAAATTTTGTTACATTAAAAAATTTTGTTCAACAAAAAACACCGGTTACAAAAAGGTATAAAGCAAAAAAATCCCCGTGAAGAATGCTCCGGGGGAAAATCAATGCCATTAAGTTAAGGAATGTCAAACAGTTTATCAATCATACCCTCTCCCCTAACCCCTCTTCCCAGTGGGAGAGGGTAGGGGTGAGGGTTAGAAAAAGCTCCTTAACTTAATGGCATTGGGGGAAAAATACCTCTCAAAAAAAATCGCTATTTTATAAAAAACATGAGCCAAAAAATTTCAGTATTAACAACTGTATATAATTGCGAAAAATATATAGCAGAATCAATCGAAAGTATATTAAGCCAGACTTTTACTGACTTCGAATATATTATTGTCAATGACGGATCTACGGACGATACTTACGGGATAATTAAAGACTTAGCATCTAAGGACAGTAGAATTATTATGATGAATAATGAAAAAAACGAAGGAATTGTTAAATCTCTCAACAAAGCCCTGGAGATTGCAAAAGGCAAATACATAGCTCTTCAAGATGGTGATGACATTTCTTTTCCTAAAAGATTAGAAGAACAGTTTATGTTTCTTGAAAACAATCAGAATTATGTTTTAGTCGGCGCAAACATTATTGTTATGGATGAATATGAAAATTTTATTTCAGAACCTATGCGGCCGATGAATAACCAGGATGCAAAGTTTGGTTTATTATTCAGATGTATATTTTCACATCCAAGTATAATGTACAGCAAAAAAGTTATTGACGATAACAATTTGAGATATGATGAAGACTTTATTCATGCCGAAGATTTCAAGCTCATTACACAAATAAGCCAGTACGGAAAAATATTTAATATTAAAAATCCGTTAGTGAAATATCGAAAGCATTCGACAAACAATAGTGTTTTGAATAAGGATATCCTGATAAACGGGAGCGCATTAATAGTAAAAGAAAACATGGCTAATTTGGGACTCAATATCACTATCGAACAGGTATTAAGAATTAGAGATTTAATTAGTTCAAGAGGTATCAATACTAAATCCGTATATGACGATGTAAAATTTCTTTTTCGAGCTATCAAACGTTTTCAGGAAAAATTAAATTCTGAAAAAAATTCTGAAATTTTATATACTTTGAAAAGAATGTTAAAATGGCTTGGTAAGAAGAATATAATTTTTAAGCCGAAATATCTATCCCTGTATATGTCCATACAAGCATATTATTACAAGGAATCTTTTTTTAATAGTAATTAAACATATAATTTTTTACTTTAGCCAAAGTAATTTTTTTCTCACTAATTCCAGCCTCTTATAGAATATTTTTTACTATTTATTTAAGTAAGATTATTCAACCATAAAAAGAATTTAGATGTTTTATTAAATTCACAAATTATATTTAACTTAAAAACAAAAATCATGCTAACAATAAAATTGTTCTTAGCTGTATTGTTTATTATTTTAACTTCACGTTTTTCTTTTTCGCAAAATTATAATTGGATCACACCGAACAAGACTTATTTAAAAATGTATATTGCTGACGATGGAATGTGCCGAATAAATAAATCAGACTTTACTAATGCAGGAATTAACACGACAAGCATCGATCCGAGAACGGTTAAAGTTTTTAATAAAGGGAACCAAGTGCCGATTTACTTTTTTGGTGAACCGGATGGGACATTCGATGTAAACGATTATTTTGATTTTTATGGAACACGTAATTACGGCGGCTTGACAATCAGTTATGACCAAAACAACATACCGGCTTATACAACTGACGAATATTATAATCAATATTCCGATACGAATTTATACTATGTGGACTGGGGCGGGACAAACGGGATAAGATTTTCATCAACAAATTATACAGCTTTAAATTTATACACACCCGATTTTTTTTATGACAAATTACATTTTGAAAAAGATAAAATTTATTCTTTAGGTGAATCCATTTCAACTGTTGATTTTCGATTTTTATCGACAGAAAAACTACAGGGTGAGGGATGGTATCGGGCGCTGCTCACCAATCTGCAATCGGTGAGCGATACTTTTTCCATACCTTCCTTGAACATCTCTTCACAAAATTCAACAATCAGAATTTTTGCATATCCTAAAAATAGAGATGCTGTAATTTTAAATGAACACAGCTTATCGGTAATTATTAACGGCACAACTGTAAATACTATTTCTTCAAATGACTTCAACCGCATCGACACAACAATAAGTTTTTCTACATCATTATTATCAAGCTCATCAGTAAACAATGTAATTTTAAAATATTCAGCAGCTCCGGGATTTGACGGTGCTATGTATATCGATTTATTCGAAGTAAATTATCCAAAATCTTTTAGGTTCAGCTCTGAAAAACTTTTTGTAAATCTTGGAGGAGCGGATACCACTTCAAAGCTATTCCGAATTGCAGGCTATAATTCATCGAATGATATTAATATTTACGATGTGAATAATAATTTCCGGCTCAGTAACTTTACATCAAATTCAGATACGTTAAAATTTACGGGAAAGAGCAACGGAAAATTTGAATTGGTAAACAATTACATTACTAAAAAACCTTTTCGAATAAAGCAGAAACAGGTTCCCGATTTAGTTTCGTTTAATAATGGCGCGGACTATATTGTTATCTATAATAATTTATTTGTTTCGCAGGCAGAGCAGCTTAGAGCCTACAGGCAATCACATGATAATTACCGGGCTGTAAAATCGGATATAGAGGATGTTTATGATATTTTTAATTACGGTTTTGAAAATCCTATTGCCATCAGAAATTTTGTAAAACATATTTATGACAACTGGCAATTACCGAAGCTTGGTTACATTTGTCTTTTCGGAAGGGGTTCACTTGACCCGAAGAAAAATTCTTCTTCTTCGGTTTATTATAACAATTTAATTCCGGTTTACGGCAATCCGCCATCAGACGGATATTTTGCTAATTTAAATATCGGTTCATTTTTTTATTATGACCAAATCTCTGTCGGAAGATTGCCGGCTTACAATTCATTAGAAGCGCAATCTATGATTGATAAAATTATTGCTTATGAAATTGAAGCTCCTGCCCGCTGGTGGAAAACATTTACATTTATTACCGGAGGAAGTTCATTTTATGAACAGCAAATTTATCAGCAAAGATCAAATTACAATATCTCTAATTATATAACTTCACCTCCAATATCAGGTGAAGCCGTCAGGATATATCGCAATGATTCCACTGGTAATGTTACTTTTAATTATTCTGACTCAATTAAAAATACTATTAATAGAGGAACTTTGTTTGTAAATTACCAGGGGCACTCTGATTATGGTTGGGATTTGGGGTTGGAAGATCCGAATGTTTTAAATAATGGTAACATCCTTCCTTTCGTTTTAAGTATAACTGGAAGCACCGGAGAAAATTCAATAACGGAAAACCGCGGCTTCGGAGAAAAATTTGTTTATCTCAATAATAAAGGAGCAATTGGATTTATCGGAACTACAGGATGGAGCTTTATTTCCAGTGGAAATGATTTCTCGACATATATTCAACAAACTTTAAGTATAGATAGTACACGAAGACTGGGAGACTTTCTAAAATATGCAGGATTAAAAATGAGTATAGATTCTCCATCATTTTCAGTAAGACATACAATTAATTGTTATAATCTGCTTGGTGACCCGGCAGCCAAATTGAAATTACCGAGATTTCCGGAATTTCAAATAACAAACTCAGATTATGAAATTTCAAGTGATGCTGTAAATATTAGCGACCCGATAACATTAACTATATTTCCAAAAAACTTCGGACTGTACGCAGATTCCTGCAAAATAAGATTTCAATTAAAAAAGTATAATCAGAATTATTCTTATCACGACACAGTTTACAGAGCGTTTAAATTTTTAGATACCGTATTATATAATTTTAAAATTGATTCGAATGGTGTTTATAACATGACAGTAACTTTGGATCAGGATAATTGGTATCCGTTTGAAGATGAAACGAATAACTCTATAACTTTCAGTATCCCCGTTAAAACTACTTCATTTATTCCATTAAGCCCGGTGAATAATTCTATTGTATTTAATGACAGCGTCGAATTTTCAGTTTTAAACCCGAACTTCAGCTTCAATCAAAAAACAATAAAAGTTACTTTGGAATTAGATACAAGTAAGCAGTTTAATTCGCCGGTTAAAAGAACTTTTGCAAATAATAATTTATCAGGAACAGTAACAAAATTCAAAACCGGTCTTGCTTCCTTAACAAATAATTTACTTTATTATTGGAGAACGAATTCGATAATAAACGATGATACATCTGCATGGTCTAAAATTCAAATCTTCATTTATAATAACGGGATTGTTAGTTCCGATGATAAGGATAGATACATAAATGAAAGCATACCTGTCGTTTTGTCAAAAAGAAATCCAAACCAATTTTCACCACCGGATTTTGTAAATACAAAATTTAGTAATGATGGAATTAAATTGATAGAATACTCAGCAAACCTTTTCGTAAAATCTTTAGGCAGCAATGGAGAGGAAGCTTCTTATTTCACTGTCGGTGATAAAAATTTATTTATTGATGGTGGAAGCAATGCCGGTCTCAATTTACTTAAAGTAAAAAAGCTGAATGGTTCGATATCTCAATTTAAAAATTTAAAAATGAACTCTGTATCATCATCGGATTCATTAGCAGACTTTCTTAATACATTCGATTCGACTTATTATTTGATGCTGCTAAATGCAGCCTACGTTCAGGGTGGAACAACTCTAAGTGCAAGTGCGAAAAATAAATTGCGACAATTCGGAAGTATCTATTGTGATTCAATCGGTTTGCTGGGATATTTTCATTCATGGAGTTTAATCGGATACTTAGGTGCAATACCTTCACAAGCTTCTGAAATGTTTGATCCGTGCTGCAGACCTGCCCCCGCATGCAGTGCCTGCGATCATTGGACAGCATCAATTAGCTCTCTGAACGTTACCTTTACTAAAACTACAGGGACAGCTTCAAACATCATCGGACCTGCACAAGTATGGACTGACTTTTCGTGGAGTCAAACTCTTGTCCCAAACAGCACTTTAAAATTCGACGTCATTGGAATTGATACAAACGGGCTGCAAACTGTTTTACTTACTGATATTCAAACCAATAAGTTTGCTGACATAAGCGCAATAAATACTTTTCAATATCCGAAACTAAATCTGCTTGCTAAATTTAATATCGATACTTTGACCGGTACATTATCGGCAGCATTAAATGCTCTGAATGTAAATTATTCACCGGCATCTGAGCTTGTGCTTGATAAAAATTCTCTTCAAATTACATCCGAGCAGAAGGATAACAGCATTACAAATTTTTCTTTTGACTATCACAATGCAGGTTTCGCATATCTTTATGGAATTACTATAAATGTTTACTCAGGAGCGAATCTTTTACTGACTGATACTGTTAACTCATTATTAAAGATTGACAGCACAAAAAGCTATTCAAACAGCTTTATTGCCCCGGGTTTCCGTGACAGCACCAGGATAAATATTTACATTAAACCAAAAGGAAATTACACTGAATTTTATACATATAATAATTCAGCAGACTTTAAATTAATCTCTACAAAATCAAATGAAATTTCATCTTCTAAAGTGGCAGTATCAAGCGATGGAAAAATTATCGCCAACGGTGACTATATAAGAAAAACCCCGGAGATAAAAATTAACTTAACTAGAAATATTTCTTCTCAGCTAAAACAAATATTGTCGGATACTACACAGATCGTATTAAAACTCAATGGAAGCTATGTTCCTTATTTTAATAACGGGAAGCTGAATTCGTTAATAAAGACCGTTGAAAATAATTTTAAAGACAATCAAAGTTCGGAGAATGAGATTTCACTGTTTTATTATCCTGAACTGATAAACGGCAATAACAAACTTTCGATAATTTACAAAGATGAAGAAAATGTTATTGATAACATGGATACTATTTCGTATGATGTATTTGTCAGCGATGAATTAATAGTACAAGATTTTTATAATTATCCAAATCCCATGAAGGATGAAACTAATTTTATATTTAACATAGCCGGCTCTGTTTCCCCGGAAAGATTCAGAATAAGGATATATTCAGTTTCAGGAAGATTGATAAGGGATGTTGATTACCCGGCTAATATCGGGTATAACAGGATATTATGGGATGGCAAAGATAATGATGGTGATTATGTGGCTAACGGAACGTATTTTTATAAGCTTATAACACAAGACGAATCTAATTCCGGAAATATAGAATCACAAGTTCAAAAGCTTGTGGTTTTAAAGTAGAAAAATTGTAGTTACATTGTGTGACAACCTAATTTTTAGAATACCATTTTGGCTTTTTATTTTAAGCAAATTATAAACTTAATCAGGTTTATTTTGTTGTTAAGGTTTGTAAAAGTATATAGTTGCTTTAAAAATTATGATCTAAATTAAATTTCCGGTATAACTATTACCCCAAATTATTTAAACTTATAAAAATTCTTATGAAAAAATTTCTGTTAATTCCAGTTGTTTGTTTATTTTTCTTTCATAATTCCTTTTCACAGAATTATAACTGGATAACCCCGAACAAGATATATTTAAAGATGTATGTTGCAGATAGCGGAATGTATAGAATTAATAAATTAGATTTTACGAATGCCGGAATTAGCACAATAGGTCTTGACCCGAGAACGGTGAAAGTTTATAATAAAGGTTTTCAAATTCCTATCTATTTTAACGGACAAGATGACGGATCATTTGATGCAAATGACTATTTTGATTTTTATGGAACAAGAAATTACGGTGGACCCACAATAACATATGATCACAACAATGCCCAGGTATATGTAACCAGCGAATATTATAATCTTTACTCAGATACGAATACTTATTGGGCTGACTGGGGCGGAGCAAACGGGATGCGATTTATAACTTCGAATAATTCAACTACAGCACTATATACACCTGATTTTTTTTATGATTTTTTCCATTTTGAAAAAGACCTTTTTTATTCAATCGGTGAAACCTTTTCAAGCTTTGATTTCCGAAATTTATCCACAGAAAAATTCAGAGGTGAGGGCTGGTATTGGAAAGTTATAAATGATAGTCAAACGATTAGTGATTCAGTGTCATTACCATTATTATTTACATCTCCGCAGTCGGCTTCACTCAGGATATTTGCTTATCCAACAAACAGAAATACTTCGATTTTCAACGAGCATATCATCGAGATTAAAATAAATGGAACGCTTATCGGTACAGCTTATGTGAATGATCTCAATCCCATTGATACAACGATGAATTTTTCAAGTTCTTTATTGTCAGGGACGTCAACAAATAATGTTTCTTTAAAATATATTTCTGCCGGAGCTACACCGGGAGCAGGAATGTTTGTAGATATGTTTGAATTGAAGTATCCTAAAAAATTTAAATTCCAAAATAATAAACTTGCTGCTAATTTAAATTCTGCCGATTCAACATCTAAGCTATTTAGGATAACCGGTTATAATTTCCCGAATCCCCTAAGCATTTTCGATGTAAGCAATAATATCAGAATTACAGGTTATAATTATAATTTAGATACTCTAAAGTTTACCGGTAAGAACAATGCATCTTTGGTTATTGTCAATGAAACAATTACAAAAAAACCTTTTCGTATAAAGCAGCGTCTGGTTCCTAATCTTGTATCAAATTCCATTGGTGCGGATTATCTGTTGATTTATAATAAAATATTTTTATCTCAGGCAGAACAACTCAAATCTTACAGGCAATCATATAACAACTTCAGATCATTCAAGTCCGAGATAGAAGATATTTATGATATTTTTAATTACGGACAGGAAGCTCCGGTCGCAGTTAAAAATTTTACAAGACATGTCTATGAAAACTGGCCATCTCCAAAGCTGAGTTATATTTGTTTATTCGGAAGAGGCTCCGTAGATCCAAAGAAAAATATGCAATCATCAGCTTACTATAATAATTTTGTTCCTGTCTATGGCAACCCGCATTCAGACGGATATTTCGCCAATATTAATACAGGTACATTTTTTTATTACGACCAAATTGCCGTAGGAAGATTACCTGCCTTCAGCGTTTCGGAAGCACAAACAATGGTTGATAAAATTATTGCTTATGACAATGAACCTGTTGATCAATGGGTAAAAACTTTTAGTTATATTACCGGCGGCGGGACTTCAAGTGAACAGAGCGTCCATCAGGGAGTATCTAATACTGAAATAAATAATAATATAACACCGCCCCCAATATCCAGCCCGGTAACTAAAATTTACCGCAATGATGACTCCAGTGCTGTAACTTATAATTTTGCGGACTCAATCAAAAATACAATTAACAGGGGTTGTATATTTGTGAATTACCGTGGTCATGCCGGTAGTCATAACTGGGAGGTAGGTATGCAGGACCCCAATGTTCTTAGCAATGGCAACAAGCTTCCCATGGTTGTGAGTCTGACATGCTTCACAGGAGAAAACTCAAAAGGAGATTTTAGAGGATTTGGAGAAAAATTTATATATCTCAATAATAAAGGAGCGATAGGATTTATCGGAACTACAGGATGGAGCTATCAGTCTCAGGGAAATGAATTTGGGAAATTCATTATAGAAACAATGAGGGGGGATACAACACGTATAATGGGAAATTTTTTAAAAAAGGTAGGATTAAGAATGAGCCGGGACTCAAGTTCCTTTTCAGTAAGACACACTGTTAACTGTTACAATCTTATTGGTGACCCTGCAGTAAAATTAAAATTACCGCCCGTACCGGAATTTGTAATAAGGAATAACGACTATAAACTTTCTAATGAATCAAATGTTATTGGCGAACCTATAACATTGAAAATATTTCCTAAGAATTTCGGACTGTATGCGGATTCATGTAAAATAAGATTTCAATTAAAAAGGTATAATCAAAATCATTCCTATCATGATACGGTTTACAGAGCTTTCAGAAACCTAGATACTGTCTTATACAATTTTAAAATTGACTCCAATGGTGTTTATAGTATGGTTGTAACTTTGGACCAGGATAACTGGTACCCGAATGAAGATGAAACAAATAACTCGATGTCGTTTGGTATTGCTCTTAATACAACGTCATTCATTCCGATTAGCCCTATCAACAATTCAATTGTATTTAGTGACAGTGTACAGTTTACTGCATTAAACCCCAACTTCACATTTAATCAGAAATCTGTAAAAGTTATTCTGGATTTGGATACGAGCATACAATTTAATTCTGCGCTTAAAAGAACTTTTGTTAATAATAATGTAACAGGACCGAAAACAAGGTTTAAGACACGTGTGCCATTGTTAAATAATAACACATTATATTATTGGAGGTCGAGCGCTGTTATTAATAATGATACATCACGCTGGCCCATAATTCAAACTTTCATTTACAACGACGGAAGTACTATACCTGATAACGGCTACAGCGACAGGTACATAAACGAAACAATACCAGTCATTTTGACCAAAAGAAACCGGAACCAATTTTCACAGTCTGATTTTGTAAATACAAATTTCGCTAATGAAGGAATTAAGCTAAACCAATACTCTGCTAACCTTTATATAAAATCTTATGGAAGCAATGCGGAAGAAGCATCTTATTTTAGTGTAGGAGATAAAAATGTTTTTATTGATGGCGGTGTAAATACCGGATTGAACATCCTTAAAGTAAGGAAGCTGAACGGCCAGATATCAGGCAGTAAAAATCTGAAAATGAATACAACATCGTCATCGGATTCATTGATAAATTACTTAAATACATTCGACTCTACCTATTACATGATGCTTTTGAATGCTGCATATTTTCAGGTTCCGGGAGGTGTAATGCTCAGTGCAGGTGCGAAAAGCAAATTGAGACAATTCGGAAGCATTTATTGTGATTCCATTGGTTTGTTAAGTTATTTTCACACATGGAGCTTAATTGGATTTTTGGGAGCTTCACATTCACAGACATCAGAAATGTTTGATCCCTGCTGCCGGCCGGTTCCTAACTGTAATTCATGTAATCACTGGTCGCCGTCGTTCAGTTCTATGAATGTTTTATTTACCAAGACATCAGGCACAGTCTCAAACATCATCGGACCGGCCAGAACATGGACTGATTTTTCGTGGAATCAAAGTCTAGCTGTCAATAGCACTTTAAAATTTGATGTAATTGGAATTGATGTTAACGGATATCAAACTGTTTTATTTCCCGATGTTCAAACAAATAAATTTGTTGATTTGAGTTCTATAGATGCTTATCAATATCCTAAGCTAAATCTTTTTGCTAAATTAAATTTAGATACTATTCTCGGAACACAATCATCTGTTATGAATTCACTTAATGTAAATTATTCTCCTGCTGCCGAGCTTGTGTTGGATAAAAACTCTTTGCAGATTACTTCCTCCCAAAAAGATAATAATGTTACAAATTTTTCCTTCGATTATCATAATGCCGGCTTTACATATATTTTCGGGACTATTATAAATGTTTATTCCGGAGCGAATCTTTTATTGACCGATACTGTAAAATCATTATTAAAAATTGACAGTGCAAAAAGCTATTCTAATAGTTTTACAAATCCTGTATTCCGTGACAGCACAAGAATAAACATCAACATAAAGCCGCAGGGAAATTACAATGAATTTTATTCTTACAACAATTCAGCAGACTTTAAGTTGACTTCTACGAGATCAGGTGTAATTGCGGTTTCTAAGGTAGAGGTGTCGAGTGATGGAAAGACTATCAGTAATGGCGATTATGTAAGAAAAAACCCGGAGATAAAAGTAAACTTAATAAAAACTTTTTCTTCCTCACGCTTAAAGTTATTATCCGATACAACACAGCTTGTATTAAAATTAAATGACCGGTATGTTCCATATTTTGTAAATGGTAAAATGAACACGTTAATAAAAACAGTTGATAATAGTTTTGATAATAATACTGAGAACAGGCTCAAAGATGGTCAGGGCACATACGGTAATATGCTGATATTATACTATCCCGAATTGCAAACCGGCAGCAACCGTCTTTCAATATTATATAAAGATGAAGAAACAGGTAATGATTTTATTGATACAATAACATATGATGTATTTGTCAGTGACGAATTTATGATAAAAGATTTTTACAATTATCCGAACCCGATGAAGAATGAAACAAATTTCATATTTAATCTTGCCGGCTTAGCTTCGCCGGAAAAATTCAGGATTAAGATTTATACGGTATCGGGCAGACTGATAAAAGAAATTGATTATGCCGTGAATATCGGTTATAATCAAATTTTATGGGACGGGAAAGATAATGATGGTGATTATGTCTCAAACGGAACTTATCTTTACAAACTAATAACCCAAGACGAAACAAATTCCAATAAGACCGAAACCCAAGTTCAAAAGCTTGTGGTATTAAGGTAGAACTCTAAAAATTTTAATTAATCAATTAAGCCCGGAGTATATTATTCCGGGCATTCAATAATTTTGTCCAAAAAAAATAATATAACATGAAAAAAATTATTCTGTTCTTTCTTCTTTCTTTATTTAATTTCCACAATTCTTTTTCTCAAAATTATAACTGGATAACTCCGAACAAGACCTACTTAAAAATGTATTTAGTTGAAGACGGAATGTTCAGGGTAAGCAAAACAGATTTCACAAATGCCGGGATAAATACAACCGGCTTAAATCCAAGAACTGTAAAGATTTTTAACAAGGGAGTTCAGATTCCTATTTATTTTAACGGCGAACTGGACGGATCATTTGATGCAAATGATTATTTTGATTTTTACGGAACAAAAAATTACGGAGGTTCCACAAAAACGTATGACCATAATAATAATCTTTCCTATACAACTAATGAATTTTACAATCAATACTCTGATACTAACGTCTACTGGGCTGATTGGGGTGGGGCTAACGGGATAAGATTCACAATTCCAACATATACTACTACGGCAAACTACACGAATTTATTTTTTAATGACTTACTTCACTTTGAAAAAGATTTATGGTATAGTCAGGGGGAAAACTACAGCACATCTGACTTAAGATTTTTAACTACAGAAAAATTTCGCGGTGAAGGATGGTTTTGGACATCCATAACTAACAATCAGACTTTTAGTGATACTTTTTCAATTCCTTTATTATATACAGCTCCTCAAACCGCATCTGTTAAAGTATTTGCTTACCCGGATTACAGAAACACATCTATATTTAATGAGCATACTATACAGGTCAGTGTTAATGGAACATTAATAGCAACTCTTTATTCAAATGATTTAAATAAAATCGATTCAACTGTTAGTTTTTCAAGTTCTTTATTGTCAAACGTAACAGTCAACAACGTTTCTTTAAAGTATGTTCCGGCAACCGGTGCAAGCGGTTATATAAATATCGATTTATTTGAAGTTTCGTATCCAAAAATATTTAAATTCAGAAATGAAAAAATAACGGCAAATCTGGGAGGGACTGATACTACTTCCAAATTATTTAAAATATCCGGTTATAATTCGGCAAACCAAATTAACATCTATGATGTAAATAATAATTTAAAAATTACAAATAGTACTTTTAATTCTGATACTTTGAAATTCACCGGAAAAAGCAACGGGAAATTTGAATTAATAAACAATTTAATTACAAAAAAACCTTTTCGTATAAAACAAAAGCAAGTCCAGGATCTTGTATCGTCTTCAAACGGAGCAGATTATCTTTTGATATATAATAAGTTATTTCTGTCACAGGCAGAGCAGTTACGTGCTTACAGGCAGTCACATGATAATTTCAGATCCGTCAAAGCAGAAATAGAAGATATCTACGATATTTTTAATTATGGTTTGGAGCATCCGATAGCAGTGAGAAATTTTACGACTAATGTTTATGATACCTGGCAACTGCCAAAACTTCGTTTCATTTGTCTCATGGGAAGAGCTTCACTGGATCCTAAAAAAAACTTATCCCAGTCTGCGTATTATCAAAATTTAATACCGACTTTCGGCAACCCGCCGTCGGATGGATACTTTGCAAATTTTAAAATCGGAACATTTTGTTATTATACACAAATCGGAATAGGTCGATTACCGGCTTACTATCCGTCTGAAGCACAAACAATGGTTGATAAAGTGATTGCTTATGAAAATGAAGCACCGGATGATTGGTCGAAAAATTTTATTTATGTTACAGGTGGCGGGACTTTATCCGAGCAAACATCTCACCAGTCAAAATCGAACATTGAAATAAACAATTATATAACTCCGCCATCATTAAGCGGAAACGCGCATAAAATTTACAGGTCGGATACTGCAGGAACTTTGACATTCAATATGAAAGATTCCGTAAAAAATGATATAAGCCGCGGATGCTTCTTTGTCAATTACAGAGGTCACGCAGGAAGCCGTGACTGGGAAGTAGCTATGAATGATCCGAATACATTAACCAATGGAAACAAGCTTCCCTTGGTTTTGAGTCTCACATGCTTCACGGGCGAAAATTCAAAAACTGAATATAGAGGTTTTGGTGAAAAATTTATTTATCTTAATGATAAAGGAGCAATAGGTTTCGTTGGGACTACCGGCTGGAGCTATTCTCAATACGGAAATGATTATGGCACTTCTATGGTTGCCACTATAAAATTTGATACTACAAGAAGAGCCGGAGATGTCACAAAATATGCACAGAAACTTATGAGCAGAGATTCTCTTTCGTTTAGCATAAGACATACTCTTAATTGTTATAGTTATCTCGGTGATCCGGCTGTAACTTTAAACTACCCCGTCCGGCCTGAGCTTTCAATTAAAAATTCAGAATACAGATTATCAAATCAATTTCCCAGTGTAGGAGATAATATAACTTTAACTGTATTCCCAAAAAATTACGGACTGACCGCAGATTCCTGTAAGATTAGAATACAGCTCAAAAAAGATAATCAAAATTATTCTTTCAAAGACTCTATATTAAGGGTCTTTGGTCGTGCTGATTCTATAAGTTATAATTTTAATCTGGATTCTGTCGGTACTTATAGTGCTGTCGTTACATTGGATTATAATAACTGGCATCCTCTTGAAAATAAAAATAATAATTCGATCTCCATCAATATACCGGTAAAAAATACTGCATTTGTTCCTTTTAAACCTGTAAATAATTCCCTGCTAAGCTCAGATAGTGTTGATCTTGTAGCATTGAACCCTAGAATAAATACAATTGACAATGATGTCAAAGTAATAACTCAGCTCGATACTACTATTCTTTTTAACTCACCAATAATCAGAACTTTTACGACAAAAGCACTTTCCGGAGTATCAACAAAATTTAAAACTTCTGTGCCGGTACCGGTAAATAATAGAATTTATTATTGGAGAACCAACTGTATAATAAATAATGACAGTTCAGGATGGTCAAACATTCAAACTTTTGTTTACAATAATATCATTCTAGCTTCCGCCACTGATAAGAACCAGAATACAGATTTCCCTGCAGCGGGAAGCGTAAAAATATACAAAATAAACAGCAACCAATATTCACAGTCCGATTATAACAACACTTTTTTTAATACAAACGGCATACAGCTAATTGACTATACAGCGAATCTCTTCGTTCGCTCATATGGAAGCAATGCCGAGGAAGCATCATATTTCAGCGTTGGAAACAGGAGTTTATATATAGACGCAGGTGCTAGCACGGGTCTAAATATTCTTAAAGTAAAAAAAATAACAGGAAATATTTTGCAGTTAAAGAATCTTAAAATGAATACAACAACTTCCAATGATTCTCTTGTAACATTCTTAAATACTTTCGATTCAACTCATTACCTAATGTTATTAAATGCAGCATATGTTGCGGGAGGGAAAACTTTAACTGCCGCTGCAAAAACTAAATTAAAACAATTCGGTAGTATTTATTGTGATTCAATCGGGGTATTAAGTTATTATCATACTTGGAGCTTAATTGGATATCTTGGAGCTACACCTGCCCAGGCAAAGGAAATGTATGACCCTTGCTGCAGACCTGCTCCAGGCTGCGTTAGCTGTACACATTGGACTGAATCAATAAGTGCTTTAGATGTAACATTCAGAAAAGCTTCCGGTTCTGTTTCTAATATTATTGGTCCTGCACAATCCTGGTCTGATTTCTCGTGGGTGCACACATTAAATCCCAACAGCACAATTGTATTTGATGTTTACGGAATCGATCTGAATAACCAGCAAACACTATTGCTCTCAAACTTACAGAATCAGACTTTTAGTGATCTTAGTACTATTAACGCATATCAATATCCTAAAATAAATCTTGTTGCAAAATTTAATATCGATACGGCTTTTGGAAGCTTATCATCAGTATTAAATTCAATAAGAGTAAATTATACAGCACCGGCTGAGCTTACATGGGATGTAAATTCTTTAAAAATTACATCAAAGAATAGTGTCGGCAGTGAATTAAAATTTTCTTTAATGTATCACAATCCGGGATTTTTGGATTTACCGGGAATAGTCGCCAACGTTTATAAAAAATCTATAACCACTTCCAATCTTATTTTGACTGATACAGTTTCATACACATTAAAATCAGACAACAGTCTCGGCTACACTAATAAATTTATAATTCCGTATTTCAGAGACAGTATTAATATGTATGTGGATTTAAAACCGAAAGGTCTGAATAACGAATTCTATACATATAATAATGTTGTGGGAATATCTATCAAACTAAACCGCAATTCTACAAATCCAACATCAATACAAGTTTTCACCGATGGTCAGGTATTAAATAACGGGGACTTCGTCAGACCGAGTCCTGAAATTAAAATTAATCTTTCGGATAATGAATTTACATCAACCTTGGCTTCGGATACAACTCGTCTTTCTTTAAAGCTTAATGACAGGTATGTTCCTTATTTTATAAACGGAAATATGAATCCCCTTATTAAAATTCTTGATAATGATAATTCGATATCTGAAAGTAATAATACACTTTACTATTATCCTGAACTTAATACCGGCACAAACAAGCTTTCACTTACATACCATATCGATTCTGATAATGTTGATACTGCTTTTTATGATGTCATAGTAAGTGACGAATTACTTGTGAAGGATCTTTACAATTATCCTAACCCCATGAAAGACGGCACTAATTTCATATTCAATCTTGCCGGCTCGGTTGTTCCTAATAAGTTTAAGATTAAAATTTATACCGTCTCCGGAAAGTTGATTAAAGAAATTGACTCACCTGTAAATATCGGTTATAATCAAATTGGATGGGACGGAAAGGACAGCGATGGAGATTTTATTGCGAACGGAACCTATCTATACCGATTGGTGACGGAGGATGATTCTAAATCAGAAACTTTAACTCAGAAGCTCGTTGTATTAAGATAGAATTATTTAGTTTTAAAAAAAAAGAGACCTGGATTAATTTTTCCGGGTCTCTTTTTTTATATATCATAAACTTCCGAAGCCTTTAATGAAAAGATACCTTGTAATAATTTTATTTCTGAATTTTTAAAATTAATTTTTTATTGATTTTATAATATTTTTAATCATCTTAAAAACCCTCTGATTAGCAAATCAGCGTTTTTTGCGTTGAATTTTTGCCTGTGTTCTTTTAGCATAATATCAGCGTTACAAATTATTACTTTTTTATTATATAAATTTTATTATATTTGCACAGTCGGCGCTCGCCGGCAATTGTTCTTTCATATTTGTTCTTCCTTTAATTAAACCTCGCATTGTGTTTTTTCTTTGCGGGGTTTTTTATTTATGAATAGCTGTAACAAAGTCTTTCACTGAATATAAAATAAATTATTAATCCTCATAACGAAGATTACATTCTGATATGTTCAGGCATTTCTTTTTATACGTTTCGTGAATTCAAATCTTAAAAATTTTTATTGAATATTAAATTCAACTTTCACTTGCAGTACAATGGTCCTCTTTATAGTATGTTAAAGTTAGGAAAAGTGTTTATGCGGGAGAATTCTTTCAGAATTATAAAGAAGATAATCTTTAGAAAGTATTTTGCAACAAGTTGTAAAAAAATCTTTGTATGACCCGGAAGGTAAAATTTTAAAGAGTAAAATTTCAAGGAGAAAAATTTTTGACTCTATGTCCGCTGAATTAAACATTAAAATATTTTTGAATCTAAATATTATTATTACCGGGACAGGGAATTTCCTAATATCGTTAAATTAATTTTACAAAAATTTATAGAATATAATAATGAAAATTATCGCGGCTTTTTTATAACACTGCATTTCATCATTGTATAGAGATACTATCCTTATTGATCTTCTCGCCTTTAAAAACCGTCAACAGACCCAAAGCTATTGCAAGGATTATTGGTCCCATGAAAATTCCGAGTATACCGAAAAGCTGTAATCCCCCGACAACACTAAAGAAGACGAAAAGCTCATTCATTTTTGCACGCTGCTTAATTAACTTTGGAAGAAGAAAATTATCTATCATCCCGATTACAAGTGAAGCATATCCCGTTAAAATACCTGCCTTAACGTACTCGCCGGATGCCGCAAGAACAATAATTACAGGAACAGTAACAAATGCCGTCCCACCGGTAGGAATTAGTGAAAATATCATTGCAAGGACACCAAGAAGAATAAACGACGGTAGCCCAAGCAACCAGAAAAATATACCGGCAAGTGTACCCTGTAGCACAGCCACAAAAAGCGAACCCCTGATAGTTGCATTGATAAGATCAGATGTTTCGCGTATAAGCTCCTTTGCCTGATCGTTTTCCATAGGCAAAATATTCGGAAGATCCTTGACTACCTTTTCCCCGTCACGGAAAAGATAGAACATGCTGAAAATAGCAAATAAGATTCCAACAAACATCCCGAAAACTCCTTCAATAAGATACAACGAAGCCGAAAGCATAATTTCACTGGCACGCGAAGCAAAAGCTTTAATATCTTCAGGTTTGATAATCTGTTCAAGATTTATAAATCCATTCAGGTAATTATAAATATATCCAAACCAGCTTTGCTGCGGATCGGTAATCACCTGCTGTACCTTGTCAATAGTAGTTCCTGCAAATCCTGCAAGCTCATTTATCGCTGCAGCAGAAACAAGCATAAGGGGAATTATAAATGTTAGTAAAGATACAGCAATAGTTACAATAGCGCTCAGCATATGATTTTTTGTTTTGCCCAGGAGTTTTTTGTATAAAGGATGAAATATAATTACCAGGATTACCGACCACAGCAAGATGGAAATAAATGGTTTGAGCATCAGCCAACAAAGATAAAGCAATAAGCCCGTTATAAACATTAGTAATATAAACTGTGCCAGTTTTTTTCTTTCGTTGATAATTGTCATCGTCAATGAGTTTAATGTTAAAAATACTAAAACTTTAAAAAATATTTTTCATAAATAACCAAAAGAAATAAATATAATAAGTGCAAAATTCGAGGGCAACAGCCGCTGTATCTTTCGAAGAAATTTTGACTGGATTTGAGATTCCTTCAGGTAAAAGCTCACAAGATTCAAACCAAACATGAATCTACATTGCAAAAGGAATCTAAGGTAAATAAATTTAATAAATATATTTTTATTAACTTAACTTAAGTTGACCGCTTCGTTCTCAAAACATTTATTTCCGCCACGAATTTCACGAATTAACACAAATTCACGCAAAACCTTTTTTTATAATAATTAGAGATAATTCGTGGAAATTTGTGTAATTCGTGGCAAAAAAATAAATTTAAAGTTATAAGCGGTCAACTTAAGTAACTTAAAATAAAAAAAATGAAAACAGATATTTACACAAAAATTGTTTTAACGTAATTGCAATGTGTTTGCTCCTAATTGTTGCAAAGAATTTTGATTTTATTTATATTAACAATTGAACATCACAATTAACTATTCGTTATTCACCATTCACTATTATCTAAAGTTCCGGAATTCTTACTTTAAATTTACAATAAGACTCGCAATATTATTTATAAATAAAAACAGTTGAAAAAGGAAATTCCTGTTACTAATACCGTTTTTCCCATAGTATCTTTCGCAACCCCCAAACAATGGGAAAGATGGCTTTCAAAAAATCATTCGAAATTAAATGGCATCTGGCTGCAATTCTATAAAAAAGATTCCGGAGTCAAGTCTGTTAATCGTGCGGAAGCTTTGGATGCAGCACTCTGCTATGGATGGATAGACGGGCAGAGCAAAAAATTAGATGAAAAATCCTGGATCAATAAATTTACTCCGCGAAGATCAAAGAGTATCTGGTCAAAAATAAACAGAGAACACGTTGAACGACTTATAAAATCCTGTAACATGACTGATGCTGGTTTAAAGCAGGTGGAAGCGGCAAAAGCAGACGGCAGGTGGGAAAGAGCATATGACTCTCCGAGTTCAATGAAAATTCCTGATGACTTTCTTAAAGAACTTTCGAAATATAAGAGAGCAAAAACCTTTTTTGAAACTTTAAATAAAGCAAATATATATGCAATAGGCTGGAGACTTCAAACAGCAAAAAAAGAGGAAACACGTGAGAGATGGAAAAAGAAAATTCTCGATATGTTAAAGAAAGGAGAAAAATTTCATGGTTAAGTATTCTGCATTTCTCCGCGGGATAAATGTCGGAGGAAATAATCCCGTTAAAATGGATGATCTGAAAAAGTTGTTTGAAGCAATTGAATTTAAAAATATCAGGACTGTCCTTGCCAGCGGCAACGTGCTTTTTGAAACAAAACAAGCTAACACTCTCATACTTACAAAAAAAATAGAGGAGAATCTTAAAAAAAAATTTGGAATTGAAATCAGCGTCATCGTGAGATCAATTGAAGAACTGCAATTTCTTTCAGATATGAATCCATTCAAAGAAATAAATGTCACTCCGCAAACAAGACTTTATATTACATTTCTTCCAGAAAAACCAAAAAATAAAATGAAGATTCCGTATGAATCTCCTGACAAAAATTTTAAAATCTTGCGTGTCACCGATAAGGAAATTTGGAGTATTCTTACCGTTACAGAAGGCAAGACTGTTGAGCTTATGGATATAATTGAAAAAGAATTTGGCAAAAAAGTTACAACAAGAAATTGGAATACAATACTCCGGCTTCTAAAATAACAAATAGTAAATAGTAAATATCAATAGTTTATCCAGCTTCACATTGACATTTATTCACCATTCTATATTGACCATTCAGCATTGACCATTCACCATAATTCACTATTGACCATTCACTATTGACCATTCACCATTGACCATTCACCATAATTCACCATTGACCATTCACAAATTTTTACTTTCTACCAAAAAAATAATTCTGTATTTTAGGTCATTCCAATTTCATTAAAACCAAAATTAAAAAAAATGAAAATCATTTCTGTATTACTTGCAATAGCATTAGCTGTTATGATGACTATTTCATTCAACGATTCCACAATCAGCCAAAACAATCTCACACATTTTTATGAAGATAAAGATTATGTTGAAGGAGAAATAATTGTGATGTTTAAAAGCAATGTTGACGAAGCTGCATTTATAAAAAATTATGAAGGTATAAACCTAAAAGTAAAAGAAGTGTTAGTCCCTGATATGAATATTTATTTGTTTCAATATGACATTACAAAGTCTGAGCCGGTCGATGCTTTACTTTCTGTAATGAGAAACAACAATGTAGAGATAGCACAGTTTAATCATGAGTTTAAAGAACGTGTAGTTCCGAATGATACAAGGTTCAGCGACCAATGGGATAAAAATAATACAGGTCAAAGCGGCACTCCCGATGCAGATATAGATGCTCCGGAAGCCTGGAATATATCCACAGGAGGTGTGACTGCTTTAGGAGATACTATAGTTGTTGCAATAGTTGATGGTGGACAGCAGGTAACTCATACGGATCTTGATACATGGAGAAACCGAGGCGAGATAGCAGGCAACAGCATTGACGACGATAACAACGGATACATTGACGATGTAAACGGATGGCATGCAGCAAATAACAACGGTACTATTCCTTCAAATTCCCATGGTACTCATTGTGCAGGAATAGCCGGTGCAAAAGGTAACAATAGTCTTGGAGTTGCAGGAGTTAACTGGAAAGTAAAATCTATGCCGGTTGTCTATGGCTCTGCTTCGGAGATGAATGTCATAAAAGCTTACGGTTATGTATTAAAGCAAAGAAAGATTTATAATCAGACAAACGGAACACAGGGAGCATTTGTTGTTGCAACCAATTCTTCATTCGGGATAGATTTCGGACTTCCGTCGAATTATCCGCTGTGGTGTGCTTTTTATGATTCACTTGGAATGGCAGGAATTTTAAGCGCCGGTGCCGGTCCTAATCTAAATATTAATATCGATACTCAGGGAGATATTCCTACTACATGTCCGAGTAATTTCATGATTGCAGTGACTAACACTACAAGAACCGATACAAGAAACAGCGGAGCAGGATACGGACCGATCAACATGGATCTTGGAGCTCCCGGCACAAACATACTATCAACTGTGCCAACAAATAATTACAGTACATTAACAGGAACCTCTATGGCTACACCGCAGGTAACCGGCGCTATCGGCCTTTTGCATGCAGGTGCACACAGTACTTTAATTCAGCTTATGAAGAATGATCCTGATTCTGCGGCTTTGCTGTTTAAGCAATTTATATTATCAAGTGTTGATACAATTCCCTCGATGACAGGCGTAACAGTTTCAAATGGAAGACTCAACATTCATAAAATGCTTGTGAAGGCAAGTACAGTCAGCAATACTTCAGCTTTGAATCTGACTGCATTTATTGAAGGATTCTGGAATGGAAGTAATATGGTTCCTGATACTCTAAGATTATATTTGAGAGATATCGCAAGTCCTTACGCAATAGTGGATTCAGCGAAAGTGTATTTAAACTCCTTAGCAAATGTTGTTACTTCTTTTTTTAATACCGGAAGCTCAACAAAATATTTGATTGTAAATCACCGAAATTCAATAGAAACATGGAGTGCATCCGGAATTTCATTTACAGCAGGTGACACAACCGTTTATGATTTTTCTTCATCAGCATCTCAGGCATTTGGAAATAATTTAAAAAACAAACTAAGCAAATTTTGTATTTATAGTGGTGATGTAAATCAGGATGATATTGTAGACGCTACAGATAACAGTTTAGTGGATAATGATGCAAGTAATTTCGTGACAGGATATGTGGTTACTGACCTAACTGGTGACAATACAGTTGATATTAATGATCTTGCTATAGCTGATAATAATGGTTTTAATTTTGTAGAGGTTATAAAACCATAATTTATAAAACCATAATATGATTATAATTGGTTTATTAAAACTGAAGAACTATTATCTTCTCAAAAGAACTCTCTTAAAATAATCCAGATCCTCAAGTACTTTCCCCGTCCCTCTTGCTACTGCTGTCAACGGGTCTTCGGCTACATGAACCGGAACTCCTGTTTCCATTTTTATTCTTTCATCCAATCCTTTTATTAATGCTCCCCCGCCGGTTAAAAATATTCCTCTGTCAAGAAGATCTGATGAAAGTTCGGGTGCAGTTTTTTCGAGGGCAACTTTAACAGCTTCGATCATTTGAGTTATTGGTGCATTAAGTGATTCTCTTATTTCAATCGAGCTTACTTCAGTTACCTTTGGAATTCCCGCAACCAAGTCTCTTCCTTTTACCTCAATTATAACTTCTTCTTTTAACGGCATAACAGATCCAACCTGGCATTTTATTTCTTCTGCGGTTCTTTCTCCGATTAATATGTTGTGATTGTTTCTGAAAAATCTGATGATAGATTCGGTGAGTTCGTCTCCGGCGATTCTTATCGATGCTCCGTTGGTAATTCCTGACAAAGCAATAACAGCAATTTCCGTAGTTCCTCCGCCTATATCAACGATCATATTTCCATATGGCGCCATCACATCAAGCCCGATGCCTATTGCCGCTGCCATCGGTTCTGATATTAAATAAACTTCTTTTGCACCAGCATGCTCGGCTGTATCTCTGACTGCACGTTTTTCTACTTCCGTGATGCCGCTTGGAACGCAGATAACAATTCTTCTTGAAGGCATCCAGCTTGAGCTTATTTTTTTTATAAACTCCTTTATCATACCTTCGGCAATTTCAAAATCCGCTATCACACCGTCCTTCATCGGGCGGATCGTTGCAAGCTCTTTGTGAACTCTTCCCATCATCTTCTTGGATTCTTCACCTATTGCAATTATTTTTCTTGATGCAACATCATAAGTTACGATGGATGGTTCGTTCAAAACAATTCCTTTTCCTTTCATGTAGATCAAAGTATTCGCAGTTCCCAAATCAATCGCAATATCATTGGAGAACATTCCTAATAATGGCATTTAAATTTCCTTATAACTCTTTTATGATTTAGAAAAAATTTTATTTTTTTTAATGCTTAAAATGTCTGATACCAGTAAACGCCATTGCAATATTAAAATCATCCGCAGCCTTTATAACTTCATCATCTCTCACCGAGCCACCCGGCTGAATAATGGCTGATGCTCCGGCCTTTGCTATCGCCGTCAGTCCGTCTGCAAAAGGGAAGAATGCATCTGAAGCTGCAACGCTGTTGTTTAGCTCCTGATTAAATTCATTTGATTTCGATATCGCTATTTTAGTTGAATCAATTCTGGATGGCTGACCTCCGCCAATGGCAAGAGTTCTTTTCTCCTTTACAAACACAATTGCATTTGATTTCGTATGCTTGACGACTTTGAATGCAAACAGCATATCTTCAACCTCTTCATCCGTTGCTTTTCTTTTTGTGACAAATTTTATATCTTCTTTTTTTACTTCAAGATTATTTTTATCCTGGTACAAAATACCGCCGGCAATCTTCCTGAATTCAAAATTATCTTTTGTAAATTTAAACTTTACAAGGCGTCTATTCTTTTTCTTCTTCAGCAGTTCCAACGCATTGTCATCAAAACCCGGGGCTAAAATTATTTCTGAAAACAATTTATCAATATCTATTGACGTTTTAAAGTCTAATTTTTTATTAAATATTATTATACCTCCAAATGGAGAAAGTGTGTCAGTGGCAAATGCCTTTGCATAAGCCGATGAAAGATCTTCTGCAACTGCAACACCGCTCGGGTTGCCGTGCTTTATGATTGCACATGCGACTTTCTCTGTTTCAAATTCCGAAATTAAATTGTACCCTGCATCTATATCGAGCAGGTTATTATAAGACAGCACTTTCCCGTGAAGCACCTCAAAAATTTCATCAAAATTTTCTTTCAATAACACAGCTCTTTGATGAGGATTCTCTCCATATCTTAATTCTTGCGGCGGCAGTTCTTCTAAGCTGGAAAGATCGGGAATTATATTTTCTTCTTTAAAAATTAATTTCGAATTCCCCTCCTTAGGAAGGGGGGTCAGGGGGGATGCAAAATACTTTTGTATCGAGCTGTCATAACTCGAAGTCGTCTTAAACGCAAGCTGTGCAAGTTTTTGCGAATGTTCAGACGGAATACTATTTTTTGAGGAGTTAAGAAGTTCAGTGAATTCTTTGTACTGTTCCGGGGCAACCAAAACATTCACATCTTTGTAATTTTTAGCAGCAGCTCTTATCAAAGATACACCGCCAATGTCGATTTGTTCAATGGCATCGGCGACTTTTACATTTTCCTGTGAGATTGTTTTTTCGAACGGGTAAAGATTTACTACAATTAAATCAATGGGATTAATGTTGTGCTTCTTTAGTTCACTGAAATGGGATTCAATATCACGGTCGCATAATATTCCGGCAAAAATATTCGGGTGAAGAGTCTTTAGTCTCCCGTTTAATATTTCGGGGAAGCCGGTTACTTCTTCTACAGTCTTTACTTCAATATTATTTTCTTTCAGCAGTTTGTAAGTACCGCCTGTTGAAATTATCTCAACATTAAATTTTAAAAGCTCTTTTGCAAACTCAACAATCCCGGTCTTATCATAAACACTAAGTAATGCTCTTTTGATCAATTCGTTATTGGTTAATTAGTTAATTGGTTAAATAGCTAATTGGTTAAATAGTTAATGGGTTAAATAGTTAATGGGTTAATGGTTAATTGAATTTCGAAAAGCAAACCTAAAATCAAAGATCTAAATCAAAAATCCCAAATTCGACATCCCTGCCTGCAGCAGGCAGGCCATATTCCAAATCTAGTTCACTTTAACCTTACCATTCAATATCTCTACCTTTTCTTCTTCAAACTTTTTAATTATTTCAGGATAATACTTATGCTCCATCTTTTGAATTTTCTTCTGCAAAGAAAATTCATCATCATCAAAATCTACATCACAGCACTTTTGAAAAATAATTTTCCCTTCGTCATAATTCTCATCAACAAGATGAATTGTGATACCGGAAACCTTTACTCCGCTTGCGATCGCAGCTTTGTGTACATTTATGCCGAACATTCCTTTGCCGCCGAATGAAGGGAGTAATGCGGGATGAGTATTTATGATTTTATTTTTATATTTATTTAAAACTACTGTCTCCAGCATTTTCATATAGCCTGCAAGAACAATAAAATCAATTTCATATTTTTTCAATGATGTTAAAAGCATTTCCGAATATTTATTATCAGGAAGCCCGGGGAAAATTTTTCTGCTTATATGCAAATGATCAATGCTGTTTTTTTTTGCAATATCAACAGCCCCGCAGGTGGAATTATTTGTTATCAGCAGAGAAACTTTTGAATTGAGATAACCTTTATTAATCGAATCAAGAATTGCCTGGAAGTTCGTTCCCGCACCTGAAGCAAATACGCAAATATTCAATTGTTTTTTTTACGATGCAAATTAATCAAATTAAAAAAAAGATACAATTTTTAATGAAAGATATATAATTCCTGTTTCAGTAAAGTTTTATAAGATGGAGGATATTGTAGAGAAATTTCTTGAATGTGAAAAAGGTATCTCCAACTGTTCAATGTGTAGTATGAACTTCGGATAAATTAACATCTACAGCACTTATGGTCAATTACTTTGTGGTGATGACTGCAGATATTTCCCGGGGCAATATTCCTGTTGGCAAGCAGTATGCATCCTGTCTTGCTGATCTTGCGTCAAGGTCCCAGGTTACTTGCAGGAAAAGAAATTGTCGGAAGATTTGAGTTGACTTATCTCGGTGAGACATGATGACGGCAGCTGGAAGCGTTACGCAATTGTTTGATACACTTACTGGCGACGCAGGTCATTCTGCAAAGCGAAAACTAATTTATCGAAGGAGTCCTCTTGATCGTAGAACGGTTTGTCAAACCGTTCTACAACAAAACTGCCGGTCTTGTCACCCTGAATCATAAAATATCGACGCAAAGCAATCAACGATACATCAAGAGAAATATTTTTCTTTCAGTAATGCTATGAGATTGAACATTATTTTCTGAGATATACCTGTAAAACAATTATTTTTTATTTCCATCATCTTTTTTGGATCTACATCGTTATTCTTTTTGTTCATTTTGATTCTTCACTTTTGTATTAAGATTATCTCTTGGACCTTGTGAACCAGCTCCAGGCGGAACAATCTTGCTCACAAAATTAAAAACGTTATTATCCGCTATCGACGCATCCGCGACATCAACAAAGCCATCGCCATTCACATCAGTAGCTACATATCCTGATACAAAATTAAAGGCGTCATTATCTATTTCAGCTAAATCAGATAAATCAATGGTTCCATCCTGATTTACATCACCGCTGTAAATACAACATTTTGATTCCTTTTAGTATCATATTGCTTCCATATGCTTGAGTTTGAGCTGTTGAAAAGTTGTAAGTCATCATTGAATTTGTAAAGACTTTAGGTTCGGCACTCCATGTCTCTATAGAATTTCTATGTTTCATAGCTATATAATAATTTGCGCTATTAATAGCATTGAAAAAAATAAAACTTCCCATTCCTGAATTATCCAATACACTTTTTGCAGAATCTATTTTTGCAAAAGGTGAAATAACATTTCTCAGATAAATAATCATCGTATCTGAGACCATAGTATTGAGAGAAGAATTATAAAAACCTTCTATAAGTGTTGTGAACACACTCAACACACTATTTCTCTTGTGCACTTTTTATAGATTGTAATCGGTGAAGATAAGTCATAATACTGAAATTGTCCGTTCGAGTCTACCTGCTTCAACCTGTAATAATAAGTTCCATGTGCTAAGCCGGCATCTCTGAAAGAATATTGCATATGTTTATTTGTTGTTCCGTGTCCTTGAACAAAACCAACTTGAGCCCAGCTCGTTAAATTATTTCTTCTCCTCTCGATATGAAATCCTGCCTTCAGTGTTTGATCAGCCGTTGACCAGGTCAATTCGACATTATTTTCATTTACACTTGAAGTGTATGATGACATTTCAATCGGCATTGAGAAAATGGAATTTGTAATTGCTAAAATTACAATCGAAACCAGTTTTACTTTTTTTAAGAGTGTCATTTTGATTTCTCCTTTTTTATTTAAGTTTTTTAAAAACATTTATAATTTCTATACAAACTTATCTCAATTTAGAAATTATTCCAAAGAGATTTTTCCGGGAATTTCTCAAAATATTATGAATGGATTTTAGTGATTTGATTAATTTTGATTTGGTTTTAAAGAATTTGAGGTTGTTGCGTTCTCAAAAAAGCAAAGTTATTTTTTTAGGAAGGTTTTTCTGATGTCTCACGTTTGAAGTATGACATTAAATGGTGCTATATGATTTAAAGTGGAAAATTCTTTTAAATTAAAATCATTTAAATATTATGATACCCGCCTGTGATAAATTGCCGAAAGAAATTCAGAGTATTGGCGAAGAGCAAAAATTTCCTGTCTGAACCACACGTCAGTGTTTTTCTGACGTGTGGTGAGTTGAAATTTTTGCCGCCAATACGATTGAATTTCCGGCAATTTATCACAAGCGGGAGATTTTTCTTTGCTTCTTTCTTTTGATCTATCAAAAGAAAGAAGATCAAACTGTATGAATTTTAAAGAAAAAGTAATATTCATAATCTGTATTAGATAATTTATGAATATTAATATAAAACTAGTGAAATAATTATCCATGGTAATTCACAGTATTTCATATTGTATCCATTTAATAGTAATACTTCCATCCTTGCGAAGCTAGCAATTGTTTGGGATTATAAATTTTATTATTTTTTATCACCAATTCCACACGGCGTATATCACTAATATTATTCATTGGATTGCCGTCGATGAGAATTAAATCCGCTGTTCGCCCGGTTTTAATTTCTCCGTATTTATTTTGCAAATTGCAATTCAATGCTGCATTGTATGTCGCAATTTTAAGAACTTCATTTGCGGGAATTCCTGCCTCCACATATATTTCCAGCTCATGATGTAATCCAATGGCTTCTCCTCCATCCGTTCCCGCAACAAGAAGAATTCCGTTGTCATATAATAATTTCAGCATCTTCTTCATGTTCGCAAAAGCTGATTGGTAGTCTGGCTTATTATCCTCACTACCAAAAGGTGTTTGATTAGCGAGTTCGGTTAGCAAATAATCCGGGAGCCAGCTAATAACAGGCTTCAGACTTGCACTTGTATCGCCTTTAAATTCATTAAACATTCCTCCAAAAATATTCAATGTAGCATCGAGCGTAATTGATTTCTCTTTCATCAATGATATGAATGACTGTACTTCCTTACTTTGTAAATCTATTTTTCCTGCATTGTCACCGACTAAACGAAAACGTAATGGAGTCCTTGTATCTATTGTATCACCCATAAAATTGAGGAACACAAAATTCATATGTGTCATTTCATTATAACCGTCTCGAATTGCCTGCTCTCCTGTCATGAATGAAGGAATGTGACCGCATATCCTCATGCCCAGAGTATGAGCGTGTTCAGCCATAGCCGGCACCCATTCCGGTTTTATCGAACTATATATTTTTATCTGGTCATAGCCAAGCTGCTTATATTCATCAATGGCTTTTATGGCTTCTTCAATCGATCCAACCATTTTTCCGGTGGGTCCCTGATACGGATCTATCTTATCTATAAAACCCGAGATGTAACTGATATCTGGTCCGAGCATGTTATTGTTAGCAATTTCTTCTTTATAAGTAAGTAAAATTTTTGAGTTGCCCATATCGCGGACGTGAGTCACTCCGCCTGAAAGATACCAGACACCTGCCTCTTTATAGTAATGACCATGCATGTCCCACAAGCCCGGCATAAGAAATTTTCCTGCAGCATTGATTATTGTATCTGCTTCTGTAATTTTATTTTCAGAAGCAGGATAAATATCTGCGATGTCTCCGTTCAGAACTTCTACTGTCATGTCTTCCAACAGTGAAGCATCAGCCGATTGAAATATATTTGCATGCGTTATTAAAATATGAGCAGGCAAATTTTCGGAGAACTCTTTCATCTGATTCAAAAAATATTTTTGACCGGCTAATTCCTGAATGGCATTCAATGTATCAGCCCAGGTTTCATATCCCTCTTCAATTATAGAAAACCATGAATTCACTAAAGCAAATAAATGCCCCTTATCAGTCATCCATACATACCAAGGTGCAGGCAAGGTATCAAAATATATTGAATATAAATTAAGCACAGCTGACCTGCCGTCATATGAAATGCTTTTGGATACCGGCTCATCTGCATGAATAAAGCTTTCGGGCAAAACATTTCCTTTCCTGCCGGGTTGCTTCATTAACCAATTGATTTCTAATTCATTAATACTCGGAATCAGATAAGAATAATAAAATTGGTTATCGAATTTTTTAGCTTTGCGGTCGCCGTTAATTGTCCATACTGCCGAGTCGCCTATAATTTCGAAGCTTTCGGAGTAAGGATTTTTGTAGTAGTCCACACCATTTATATTAAGCGAAACAATTAGTCCTTCTTTATTTGTTTGAATAGCTGCGCTAAGACTATCACCTCGCCCACGATCATTATAATAATATGTATAATTAAATTGATCCGGAGAAGTTTGCCATGCTTTTTGCTCACCGCTTATTGTACCTGACTTAACAACTGAATAATAGGAAGTGTCGACAAATTGAGCAAAGACACATATTGAATAAAAAAAGAAAATCGAGGTAATAAGTGCTGTTCTCATTTTTCAATATTAAGATTTTATTTCAACGCAAAATAAATAAAACTCAGAAGTATATATTGTACTTAATTATACTTTTTTCAAATATAACTATGCTTCCCATTTTATTTTTTCCAATCCAAACATATTATTCATTCCCTTATGGAATTTTTCTACCAATTGCTCATATTGCTCTCTATGCAGTTTTAATTTAAGTTCATTTTTCTCGTTAACATATAGAATTGCTATTTGAGATTGCTCCAACAAAATGCGATGAAATTTATCAGTGATTAAGTATTTATTATCTGTGAGTAAACTCTATTTTTTGTCCACTCTTTATCCTATTTATGTTTGTCATAACATTTCCAATTTTCGTCTGCAAAGAAAATTTATCATCAAAATCCACATTACAGCACTTTTGAAAATTTTGAATTGAGATAACCTTTATTAATCGAATCAAGAATTGCCTGGAAGTTCGTTCCCGCACTTGAAGCAAATACGCAAATATTCAATTGTTTTTTTTACGATGCAAATTAATCAAATTAAAAAAGAGATACAATTATAAGATATTTGGAATTTGGCCTGCCTGCTGCAAGCAGGGATTTTAGATTTGAGATTTATCGATTTGATTTTGGATTTAATTCTTGCCTAAATAATATAAAAAATCGTTCCCAATCTTTTCAAATTTCTTCAGAGAAGATTGAGAACGGAACGATTATTTTATTGTAATTAATTCTATCCTAACTTTATTTAATAAGTGTCATTTTTTTTGTTGATGAAAAGCTCTTACCATTTGACTCTGCAACTATAGTATAAAAATAAATTCCGCTAGGTAAACTTGCACCATTGAAATTCAATGTAAAATATCCTGCAGGTTTATTCTCATTCATTAATAATTGAATCTCCTTTCCTGACATATCAAATATTTTAATGTTTACTTTGCTTTCAAAAGGCAGACTGTAATTTATTGTTGTAGTGGGATTAAAAGGATTCGGATAATTCTGTGATAATTCAAACTTATTCGGAATTCCAATCACAACTTCATTGCTCAAATTGAAATATTTGAAATTTCCATTGAGATCAATCTGCTTAAGTCTGTAATTGAATTTCCCTGCATTCAATCTCATATCCTTAAAAGAATAATTACTCGATATTGTTGTTGTTCCATTTCCATTAACAAATCCTACAGTACTCCAATCGCTGTTGATCAAATTTTTTGAAGAAGACCTTTCAATTTCAAATCCGAAGTTATTTGTTTCAGTAACTGTTGACCAGTTTAATATAACATCACTGTTGATAACAACAGAATAAAAAGATAAGAGCTCAACGGGTAAAGGAATGTCAAACAGGTATCTTGATATTCCTCCATTATCCCTGACGGCCCAAATATATCCTCCAAGCGGAGAAAGCGAAATATGGTTGTAGGTTCCTGAAGCAGTATGATCATTGCTCCAGTTTGCTCCGTCATCGGGTGAAAAGTAAACCGAAGAACCTCTGACATAATACCATTTGCTGTTGGCTCCGCAAATTCCCAATATGTCGCCGGTTCCGATTGCATTAACATTAGTCCAGTTAACTCCTCCGTTAATTGTGTAAAGCATAATATCTCCGCCTGTCATTAATCTTGAGTTGTCATTACCCCATATCGCAAGTGAATTCTGAAGTCCTGGTGTTGGATAGCTTAGAGTAGTTCCATTAGCAAACGGCTGATATACTTTTGTATTGTTGGTTCCATAATACGAAAAGAAACTTGGTGTCGCACAGAAGAATGAATTATTCCAACCCGCCTCACCCGGAGGTGCGGGATTATAAAAACCTGTTGAGTCCCAGGAAGAACCGAAATCAAAGCTAATGAACTGTGTCCATCTCCCTCCAACTGGATCT
The DNA here is from genome assembly GCA_030855105.1 of Bacteroidota bacterium. GTDB lineage: Bacteria > Bacteroidota > Ignavibacteria > Tepidaquicellales > Tepidaquicellaceae > JAGPCH01. The sequence continues at coordinate 52,563 of JALYRX010000010.1, forward strand.
CCTTGTAATCCATAAACCGGAAATCCGTTAAAGTGCTTAATTGCATTTATGAAACCTCCTGCTTGAGCAAAAGTCTGTGTCCATGTTGCACCGCCATCTGTTGTTTTGTAGGCAAAGGCAGATGCCCCCGAGCCGCCTACTAATGCTGTCATAGCATCTATACCCTGAATTGTAAAGAGGTCAATCGTAGGATTTGGTGAAGTGGTTACACTCCAGCTAAGTCCCGAATTTATTGTTCTTAATACAACTCCTCCGGCTCCGCATGCCCAGACTATGTTATTATCAATCGCTGATACGGAAAGAATAGTTGTTGTAATTCCCGAGGTCTGCTCCGACCATTGAGCATTCATCTTGTTTGTAAAACAAATGATACAAATTAAAATAGTGATTAAGTTTTTCATTACTGTTTTCCTTTCAATTAATTTTTTTAAATTTTTTGAATTGTAAAAGTTCTCATTTATTTTTTCTTCCTCCTTTCTGTAAAATGAGAGTTATAGGTTATGTTTAAAATGATTTCTGAAGTCTTAAAGACTTCGGAAATCCTATATCTGAATTAATTATTTACTAATAGGGACATTTGTCCCCAGACTAATTTAAAAACACCTCGTTCCCAATCTCCCGATTGGGAGCGGAGAGAATATTCTATTTTATAACGCTTCGAATCAGGAGATTCGTAACGAGCATAAAAAAAATTCATATCGTTAGTTCACTTCTTCAAGAATCCAAACTTGTGAAGGATCATTAGATTCTGGAAAAAATCCGTTTATCATATTGCTTGTCTGACCTGAGCAGTCACAATAGTGATCACACACGGTATCATGAGCATCTAAAACTTTCTTTGAACCCCAATTTAAGAGCACGTATTTTTTATTGCCGATATCCCATAAAAACCATGTTTCGTCGTCATCAATTCTATGAGTTTGTTCATAACAATTTGAAATATCTTCCATCACAATGTTATTGTTGTTCGGTTTATAAGTCATAGAAGCGCCACTCTTTCTAATTTGGTAACCTCCTGCTAAACGACAACCCGATTTTAATGTCTTATACCTCACTGTAAATACTGTTCCGTTGCTTCTTAATTGCAGTTGACTACCTTTGCTTCCATTGTAATACAAGTATCTCTTGTCGCAATCTTTATATTTATAATTAATAAATTTGTAACGCTTAGTTTTTGTGCCAATTGTGTTGTTGCCTATATTTTGTAAGGTTCCCAATACAGCCCACTGTAATTCAGCAAGAGTTTTTACGACTGTAGATACAGAATCGACTAAAATATCACGAAGAACATCCAATGGATTTTTAGGTTTCAGAGGAAAAAATTTCATGGAACTGTTTCCACCAATTACTTTTTTCGAACTCTCTATTTTGTTTATGGTCAAGCAGCATTCTTGAGAAGTAAAAGGTTCACAACCTATGTTTGTGTATCCAACTAAAGTACCTGTTGCCAAATCTGCTGTCCTCCATGCTAAACCTGCTTCCATATATGCTTCCTCGTCAGATTCCCTAACCGATTTATTTTCATTTACAAATTTGTTAAGGAAAATTGGACCATAAGGAAACTCAATGTGGTTTATGCACTCAGAGCCAAGCGCCGTTTCCGCACCAATTGAGAGCCAAGAATCAATGAGATGGGAAATGGCACAATGACCCATGTAAACCAGTCTTAGATTAAAATTAAAATTTGAATTTCCGGTACGCGTTCGAGCATCAGTAAGGAGTCATCTTACACTGTTGCCATTCACAGTTTCTCCATTGTAAAATTCCATTCCCCTACTGCTTCCATGACCATGAATGTACAAATCAATCGTATTTCCGGCTTCAGTTTCTGAAATGAGATTTCGAAGAAGTTTTTCACGTGTACAATTTCTATCTGATAAGTCAATGATTCTTAAATACTTATCACTTCCTATTACACGGGTAGAATTGGAAACGTATGTTTCAGCAATTCGGTCTACCATTCGACCAACAGTATTTGAAATTCTTTCGTCATCTATGTATCTATCTAGGTAAATCAATTTACCTCCATTCTCCTGCATTAGGATCATTGTGTTTCCTGCGAAGCAGTTCAAAGAAACTGCGAATAAGATGACCGACAACAAAATTTGGTTTTTCATTTTCGTATTTGTTTTATGATTATTGTTTATATTTAAGTTGAATAATTATTTGTTCAGTGTATTGTTGCGAAAATCAATTATTGACTTTAATAAAATACCAGCGCTGTGATTTAGAACTTGGAGCATACTTAATCAGCTCTGAATTTGCTCCATTAGTGTTTGTCTCTGAATTTCTTACATGCAATACATGATCCCCAAGAGGATTTGAAGCCATAATATTCTTTATAATAAATGAACCATCTTCTTGTCTTCCTATATACCACTCTTGATTTGTTCTAATTCCAAATCCTCTTTCCCATAACTGTACATCGCAACCATCCGATACAATATTTCCTAAGTCTGCATCCAGATATTTTTCTCCATCAACTAATTGAAGAGTGTAACCGCTGAATAAACTGTTACCGATTCTTTTTACAGACCATTGTGCCCATCGCCTATGAGGTGTTACATTATGGATTTCAACATCTGCTCCATTTTGATCAGATAAGCTCGAAGTAACAGAAAGATATTTCCATTGAGATGAATTTTGTTCGATGCTCTTTGCATTCACTATGTAGTACTTCCCTTCTTCAATATCCATAAACCCGTTAAACAAGACGCTCGTTGCCAAACTTCCTAAACTTAAGTCACCTGCGGCTAAATTATAATCTATGTTGCTGCACGCAGATACAGGTCTTTGCGGTATTCCAGGTAGCTTACTGCCCATTTCGGGATTGGAATCAAATACCTTAAGACCTATTGACCTTGAGTACCAGTGAGTATGATGAAAACAAAATAGCGGTTTAAAATCATCTCCCGACTCTTCATCAGCATTGAATCTATAGTTATTTGCTCCAGATTCTTTCATAATCTTAATCCTTGTGCCTGCTCTGTTAAATTCCATAGAGTATAATGGAAGTCTTGTAATAGGATCATCCATAAAATCAAATCTTTGTAAACCATATCCTGGAAAATTACTATTTATTACTTCCACTAAATCGTAGCTCCCGACATGCGGACTGGCGTAAGCATATATACATTTGGCGTTTATTTGCTTGCCGATTTTTAAGTACAAAGCGGCAAGCGTCGCATGCGCTCCTCCAAGACTGTGTCCCGTAATCCAAAGAGATTTTGAATTCACTCCCCTTTGAATTAATTTTTTTGCTAATGAATCAATAAATGTAATACCCGGTCCTGCATAGAGAAGACTTTTGTTGAATCCTCCATGAACTCTGCCGCGAATTCCAAAAGGAGGTGTTGATGGATTGTAGTTCGTTGAAGTTGATATCCATTCTCCCCAGTCATAAATCGCGCTTCCTATAATTGGATTAAAGTTACGAACTCTGTCTGTGCCTCTGAATATTACAATAATGTATTTTGTTGTTGATATGATCATTGCTTCAGGATCTAAACCAACATTGTCACTGAAAGCAATAAAATCATATTTAGGAATTCTATTATTTTCTGATATAGGATTGTTTGGATTATAAAACCAATGTTTTGTTTTTTCTCTATACTTTCCCCTGAATGATGAAGATGAATAATGAAGATCACTTACTTGTTGATGATTTTCCGGCAAATTCAGAAGCAAATGAGGAGCCATATAATGGTTTAACAGTGACAATAAGTAAGCATTCTTAATATTATTGTTTACGCTTAAGTGATCAAAGAATCTCATGCATCTTATTTCATTGTTCGGATAATTATTGCTGAATACTTCTATATTGAAAAACATTATTATGACTATTGCTAATATTAGATTTTTCATTTTATTCTTTTTTTAATCTTTTATTTAATCCTGCTGAAATTTATCGTACTTAACAACTGTAAATTATAGCCGGGTGAAGTGCTTGTAATTCTAAAATAATCCGGTCTTCGTTGAAAATTATTTTAAGGAATACGTTTAATAAACAGCTTCCTCCATATACTTTCGTGCATTCCATTTGAAAACTTCCTTTCATTTTTTTAATTCTAATTTTTATAAATATTTTTGTTCTTCCTTTTGTTCTTCCTTCTATTTTACTGGAATTTTTCTTCCTATAATTTCCTTATAAAGCATCCGGCATGCTTTACCTATTATTGTATCTTGGTCCACCTGCAGTATTTTCTGAATCTCTTTTATCAGTGAATGTGTCTTCGGTTTTAGCCTGTAGCCCTTAGCTACCTTTTTTATTTTTTTCCTGATAATCATGATTCATTTTTTTTTGTGCTCAGTCTGCGCACTTTACCGAGCACTTTTTGTGCACATTACAAAAATATACTGAATTATATTTTTGTCAAAAGAAATTTTTTGACGATTATTACGGAATTTTAACGAGGTCATATCAGGTGAATAATGATTTCTTATTCTAATTTTGAATAGAATTCCATATTTCAGGCAACATACTCATATAAAATTATTACAGTATTTTTGTAAATATTTTTTTATTTTGCAAGTAATATTTATTCTATTATGATGAACAATAAGTCTTTGCAATTTCATAATAATCATATCATCATTCAATCATAGTTAAAAACAATTTATGAAGAACACAAAACTCATCGAACTGTTAAAAGCTTTTTCAAAACAAGAAATCAAAGAGTTTGAAAAGTTTGTTGCATCTCCTTACTTCTCTCGTGGACGCGACCTGCTTCCTTTTTATAAAATTCTATTGAAATATTATCCCAGGTTTGAGAATTCTGATTTTACCTATGAGAAGATTTATAGAAAATTACATCCCAAAGTAAAATATAATAAACCAAGTTCCGAAAACTTATTGCGGGTCATGTCTTCAGAGCTTGTTAAACTTGCCGAAGAGTATTTAACTTATGAGAATTTAAAATCTGACAGACTTCAAAGCCGGATCAGCCTGATTGAGGTTTATGTAACCCGAAACCAAAAAAATTTATATTCTAAATTATATTCAAAAACTCAAAAAGATTTAAATAATCTGAGTGACGGGTTTACAAGCAAATACTTCCTTAACATGTATTTTTTCAAAATGTTTGAAGTAATGTTTGATATCAGATCCAATGAAACATTCAGAAGCACTTTAGAAAGTCAGACTGCTTTATTAAATTTTTTTTTCTTATGCGCCTTTTGTTTTATTGATAATTCGCATAAGAATAAAATTAGTTTTAATGTAGATACAAAGGATGATCTGATTGAACAATTTATGCGTAGCTTCGATTTTAAAAATTTTACCTCATACTTAAATAAAAATAAAAGTATTAAGAAGGTTGACAAAGAAATTTTTGAGCTTTGTTTTTATAGTCTTATTCATTCTCTTGATCGTGACAATATGATTTACATTTCTAATATAGAAAGACTTTTTTACAAGAATAGATATTTGTTTGAAGATAATCACAAATTAAGTTTTTACTTTTTACTTCTTCCTGCTTATGACAGAAATAATGACAAAGAAAAATTATACATACTTTACAAAAACATCCTTCATGATAAAATATTCGAACCAGGGAAAAATTTAATGCCATTCAGGCTTTATTTTAATATTATAAGATTATTCGCAGAAAGAAATCCCGAAGAAGCTGAAAAATTTACATTGAAGTTTACCGATAGCTTAAATACCGACAAAAAAAAGTCTTTCTATAATTTTAGCTTTGCTCTTTTAGAATTTAATAGAAAAAATTATGGAAAATCTCTCGAATATATATCCAAAGTGGAAATTGTTTTCTTTTATTTAAAGTATTATACGAAAATTTTATTTCTGCAAATTTTTTATGAACTGAACTATACCGAACAGGCAATTTCCATGATTGATTCATTCAAACATTTTTTGAAAAAGAATCAATACGTTCCGGACGGACACAGAGTTAATTATGAAAAATTTGTTGACTGTTATAAAACATTACTTAATATTAAAATGGCCCGCAATAAATCGGGATTAAAAATTCTTAAAAAGAATATTGAAAGCGAAGGAATATTATTTTATATGGATTGGTTTCTTGAAAAAATTAATGAATTCTGAATTACTAATAGGTTGTGGCTCTCAGAGAACTGTTAAGGAAAATTTACCAGCTAGCTTAAAATAATCATAAACATCATTTCATCATTCACTCATATGTAAAGAACATTTATGAAGAACACAAGACTCATCGAACTTTTAAAAACTTTTTCAAAGGAAGAAATGAAAGAGTTTGAAAAGTTTGTAGCTTCTCCTTACTTCTCTCGTGGGCGCGAGCTGCTTCCTTTTTATAAAATTCTGGTAAAACATTATCCCAGCTTTGAGAATTCTGATTTTACCTATGAGAAGATTTATAGAAAATTACATCCCAAAGTGAAATTTAATAAAACAAGTTCCGAAAACTTATTGCGGGTCATGTCTTCGGACCTTGTTAAGCTTATCGAAGAGTACTTAACTTATGAGAATTTTATATCGGACAAACTGGGGAAGCGGATTTGTCTGATCAATGTCTATCAAAAAAGAAACCTGAATAAACCTTATATTAAATTATTTTCAGATACTAAACAAAATTTAAGCAAGTTATCAGACGGGTTTACAAGCAAATACTTTGCAGATTTGTATCTGTTAAAAATGCAGGAAGTAATATTTGCCCTTCGGAACAATACAAAATATATGAGTACTATTGAAAGTCAGGTAGCTTTATTGAATTATTTTTTTTTATGCGCCGCTAATTTTATTGATAACTCGCACAAAAGAAAAACTGTTCATAACTTAGATTTAAAAGATGATTTAGTTGAACATCTACTGAGTAATATTGATTTCAATAATTTTATCTCGTACTTAGATAAAAACCCGAGAATAAAAAAAAGCGACAAAGAAATTCTGGAGCTTTGTTTTTACAGTGTTCTTCATACTCTTGACCGAAATAATGAAAATTTTATTTCCAAAATTGAAATTCTTTTTTACAAAAACAGGCATTTGTTCAGGGATGATAACAAACTCAGCTTTTACTTTTTGCTGAATTCCGCTTTTGACAGGAGAAATGATCAAATTAAATTGAGTATACTTTACAGAAAGATTTTAGAAGACGGAATCTACGAACCGGGAAAAGGTATGAAAATGCCTTTTATGGTTTACTTAAACATAGTTCATATTTTTGTGGAAGAAAAAATAGAAGATTCAGAAAAATTCGCATTAAAGTACTACAAAAATTTAAATACTGATAAAAATGAATCTTTTTATAATTACAGTCTCGCTTTAATAGAGTTTAAGAGAAAAAATTTCGAAAAAGCTCTTGACTATATTTCGAAAGTCGAGATAATTTATTTCTATTTTAAGCTCATGTAAAAGTTTTGTATCTCCGTATATATTACGAACTCAATTATGTTGAACCTGCAAACTCTTTGGTTGATTCATTTAAACATTTTTTGAAAAAAAATAAATATATCCCTGAAACTTTAAGAATCCGGAATAAAAAGTTTGTAGATTATTACAATACATTAATTAACATTAAAATGTCGGGAGCCAAATCAGAATTAAAGGAAATCAAGAAAAATATATCAGGCGAAGAAAGGCTTTTTTTTAAAGACTGGCTGCTGGAAAAAATTAAAGAAATCTGATTAACTAAAATGTAATCATTATTCTCCAAATACTGCATTGAACAGATTGAATGGCTGCCCGAAAAATAATGATTTTAAAAAAATTTTTAATAAAAATCTTTTTTTTTAATTTAAATTTAATTTACAAAGCACATACTAAACCAACTAAACCAACTCAACTACTAAACCCATTCAACACTCTCTACAAACTCACTTCACAAGCATCATTCTTTTTGATGAATTATATCCATCGGCTTCAATTCTATAGATATAAATTCCGCTTGGATAATCACTTGCGCTCCATTCTGTACTATAGCTGCCTGCTGTCAATTCACCTTCAACCAAAGTTTTCAAAAGCTTTCCCTGAATATCATAAACTGATAATTTTATATTCGATGCTTTTGGTAAATTAAAATTAATCTTTGTACTTGGATTAAACGGGTTCGGATAATTTTGTTCAAGATTGTATGATTCCGGAATTTGCGAGCTGATTATTTCTAAGCTGGCAAGCGGATTATTTTTATATAAAATCAATTGTCCTTGTATAGTGTAATGAGGTTCCGTATGTCCGTTGTTGTTATAGTTACAGTCCGAGCACGTCTGCCCGCTGATGCAATTTACATTATTAGGTCTGCAGAAATTTTCATACGCCTGAAGATTATAATCAATAATTACATTCTGTCCGGGTATAACACTATTTGTTGCATCAACTTCAAATGGAATTACGCTCGCACCGGGACACCAGCCTGCCCTGGGATATGTCCACGAACCGCCCTGCGGACTGCATGGATTTGTACTGCAGTCACTTCTCCATAAAGTTTGATCTGTAATGTCATTACCGACAACAACCTGATGTATCTTATAAGAAAACTCTGCTGAATTTTCGGTGTTTCCCTGACCATGTCCTGTGGTTGTAAGTCTTACTTTTGCTTTAGAAGTTTGCGGATCAATCATAACTGTTTGAGGAGTCAGGTAATTTTCAGGCGGTACGGAAGGGTCACCGTAAAGGACATGATTATTCTGCCAAAGATTTATTACCTGAACAGGTTTATTCTGAATCTCTCCTTCAATGTATGCAAACTTTACAGTAACGAGCCAGCCTCTTACACCTCCGATCCAGCTTTCTATGTAACTTCCCAATCTTACCGAATCATGAAGTAAAGGCATATAGTCTGTCACATCAAATACGAAAACACATTGACCCGGGTAGCCGCTTCCGACAATATTATAAGGAGTTATGACTCTTGCAATTTCATATTTTGTTAATGAATCTTTATATAATTGTATCCATCCGAGCCGGTCCCACGGATCACAGCCTGCTGAGGGACAGCCGATAGTATAATACATTAGGATTTGTTTATAGTGAGTTGCAGTATCAGGCAAAAGAAAATTCTGATAATGAATGTCAGCCCAATTTTGAAAGTTCTGATTGAATGTTGTGACCCACATTGTATCACCGGAAGAAGCGTTTGATTTATCAGAGGTTGATGCCATGAACAGAATTGCTAAAAGTAAAATTGATTTCTTTAAGTATGAAATCTTAAATAGTAATTTCTTACTCATAATATTTTTATTTAGATTTTATAATTATTTAGCACAATTTAAAAAAATTAAAATCAATTAAGAACTTATTTTTTTATAAAACAAAAAGGACTGGAAATTAATCCAGCCCTTCAACTTTTAACTTTTAACTACCTTATGGTCTCATTACTCCCACAAAATTAAACGAATTGTTATCGGCAATTGAAAGATCATCCAGATCTACAAATCTGTCTCCTGTAATATCTGTGTTTATATAACCGCTTCCAAAATTACCCGCATCATTATCTATCAAAGCAACATCAGCTAATTCGACCAAACCATCCTGTATGACATCGCCTCCATATATTGTCCATTTCGTCTGAATTCTTTTCATATTATTTCCAAATGCTTTTGCAGAATCTGTGGTAAAGTCATAACGCAGTGTGTTGCCAACTGTGTAAGTCACTCCGGCTTTGCTCCATGTCTCGATAGAATTTCTATGTTGTGTCTGAATATAATATGTACCCGACGGAGCATTAGGGAATCTATACGCACCGGTAAACGTCAGTGAATCAATAACTGTCTTTGATGAATCTACTATCGCGAAAGGCGGTGTTACGCTTCTGAAATACGCTCTTACAGTATCACGCATATTCAACTTGTTCAACAGTGGATCATAAAATCCTTCAATTATTAAAGTAATAACAGCAGAAGCTCCGGATGAATCTGCCGACCATCTTGAGAAAGAATTAAGTCCGTTAATAGTGATTTCATTATTTACTACATCTGAGATTCCTCCCTGCAATGCCCAGGTAACACCTGTATTGGTCGATTTAAATAATTTTAAAAGTCCTTCAGGTTTATTATTGAGTTCCGAATCGTCATATTTAAATTTAAAATTTGCATTGAGACCGGAATTGTTTGTGGGTGTAATGTCAAAATATCTTTTAATACTGGTTCCTCCATTCAATCCGCTTTGAACCGTATGACCTCTTCTTATTTCGGTGATTCCTAAGTTAGATGCGGTAGTCAATACTGCTCCGAAACCGGCTATATTCAATGCCGAAGGTGCATTAATGCTCCTTGTCGTAGTGATATGACCTGTTGTGCCTTTGACAGTATTTCCCGGAGTTTCGGTTAAATATCCTGTCAGCGGGAATGTAATTATTTTTCCATTAAGATCTAAATCGCCGAGAATTACAGCGAGTGTATCCGGTATTGTGATATTGTTAGATAATATTGTACCCGCAGAATTATCTATCTTTAGACCTACATAATTAATATTTATAGTTGAAATGGTCTGAATCACATTCTGGCTGTTATTGTAAACAATATCACTATTTGTTGTCGTGAAAGTCCCGTTTTGAATTAATGGATTTGATGCCGTTAGCTTCAGCAAGCGATTGGAAATGTTGAACACAGCACCCGCACTTATGCTGATACTGTGCATCTGATGAGTGCTATTCAAAGTAACATTGGCGTTTGTGTTGAACGCGGTAAGAGATGTAAAGCTGCCGCTTCCCGATAAAGAGGTAGTTGTATCAAAAAATAATGCACCGGCAGGATTAATTATCCCGTTATTTATAATTGAAGTTCCCCGTAAACGAATTATTCCGCCTGTGCTTGATGCAGTTAATGTTCCAATGTTAATTAAGCTGCCGTAAATAAAGAGAGCTCTTCCTGAAATATTGCCTCCATTAAGCGTGGCACCTGCATCGATTACAATATTGCCAAATATGCTTCCATTGTAAGGTGAGCTCTGATCATAAGCATATGTTAAACCGGTATTAACATTCAAAGCAGCATTGAAGGCGGAACCTCCTCTCAGATTTAATGCAACTGTACCTTGAGTTCTGACAGTACCCGAAGCAGAAACTGTTCCGTTTGACATGACTGTCATTGTTCCCGAAGTAAGCGTGAATGTGTTTCCGTTGGGATTTAAAACTGCTCCTGAATTTATTTGTATGTATGAGGAAGGTGAATATGTGATACTGTTTAAGAGAGTAACATTTCCCGAAATTACAGTGCCTGCAGGGGTAAAGGTTCCGTTGCCCGAAACAGAAGTTGTATTTTCAAAGTAAACCGTTCCTGCCGTAGTGATTACTCCATTATTTACAAGGGAAGATCCATTTATACTATAAGATCCGCCCGCGCTGGAGGCTGTTATTGTACCATTGTTGATTACATTTCCGAAAATAAACAAGTGCCGTCCTGAAATATTTCCTCCGTTTAATGTGGCTGCTGCGTCTACTGTGACATTGCCGAACAAGCTTCCGTCGTAAGGTGAACTTTGATCATAAGCAAAGGTTGTCCCGGTGTTAACATTCAGAGCAGCGTTGAAAGCTGAACCGGCTCTTAAGTTTAAATTGATAGTACCTTGAGTTCTTACAGTACCCGACGCAGAAACAGTCGCGTTTGAATTGACTGTCATTGTACCTGAAGTAAGAGTGAATGTGTTTCCGTTTGGATTTAAAACTGCTCCTGAATCTATTACGATGTATCCGGAAGGTGAATATGTGATACTATTTAAGAGAGTAACATTTCCCGAAATTACAGTGCCTGCAGGGGTAAAGGTTCCGTTGCCCGAAACAGAAGTTGTATTTTCAAAGTAAATCGTTCCTGCCGCAGTGATTACTCCATTATTTACAAGGGAAGATCCATTTATACTATAAGATCCGCCCGTGCTGGAGGCTGTTATTATACCATTGTTAATTACATTTCCGAAAATAAACAAGTGCCGTCCTGAAATATTTCCTCCGTTTAATGTGGCTGATGCGTCTACTGTGACATTGCCGAACAAGCTTCCGTCGTAAGGTGAACTTTGATCATAAGCAAAGGTTGTCCCGGTGTTAACATTCAGAGCAGCGTTGAAAGCTGAACCGGCTCTTAAGTTTATTTCAATAATACCTTGTGTTCTCACAGAACCCGATCCGTTCAAAGTGCTACCCCGAGACATAGTGAGATCATTTCCGGAGCCTGCAAGGATGGTGAGGATAATACCATTGTTCACAGCAAGAACCGCATTTGAATCAACTATCAATTGATTAGCAGTAGTACTGACTGTGACAGAAACAATGTTCGGAGCTCGGACTGTTATTACACCGCTCGAATCCCTGGGTGTACTGGTTGCGGAAAACCATGTGATTCCTCCGTTTGTTGACATTTGCCACGTTGAGTCGGAATTCCAATTACCTGAAGACTGGCTCCTGAATTGTTCGTTTGCCGAAAAAGCAGTTTCAGAAACAGTGATAACAAGAACAAAGGATAAAATAAATTGCAGTACTGACTTTATCATTTTAATTCTCCTTTCAAAGAATGCATAAATTTAATTTTTAACACAATTTGTTTTTTACTTTCAAGTTAAAACTCCCCCTATTTCATTGTGGAGTTAAAATAAATCTATTATATCAGATTATTTCGTAAGGCGTTACGATGTTTGATATTAGATTTGAGAATAGGGGGAATATAATTCGTAAAAAGAAATCTTAAACATTCGGAACGCCTTGGAAACAATATAAAAATTATTTACAAGATATGCCAAAGAAAAAAATTTATGGTTTTAGAAAACCGGGTTAACCAAAATCATGGATTAATATTATAAAAATTAAATTTTAAACCATTTTTGCAGTTCTGAGAGCATATAAATCTGGTTCTTTAGAAATTCGGGAAAAAAATCCAAATAAAATAAACATAACTTCGGTTACATTTTTTTAATCAATCAAAAGAAGTAATGTTATTGAAGTTTAATATACAGCATACTAAAACCTTTAATCTTTTTAGTATTTAAATTATCTTTCACAAACCGTTTATAATAAGTGTCAAATTAAGTAGCAGATGCAGAATACGCGTTTAATCAAATTTCTCTTATCATTAAGTCAAAGTGAGACAAGGCAGTTCAGGGATTTCATAAATTCACCTTCATTTAATAAGAATAAAAAAATTTCTAAACTCTTCGAAATTCTCTACAAATATTACCCTAAATTTGATTCACCCGATCTGAATGAAGAAAAATTATTCGGTTTGATCTTTAAGAATGATAAATTTGAATACTTCAAAATTAAGAATCTGATTTCGGATCTTTTTAGCTTGGGAAAAGAGTTTCTTGCCTTTAATGTTTACAGAAAAGACACTCGTGTTTTCGAAAAATATCTTCTCGAGGAACTTCGTGCTAGGAATCTCGATGCTGCATTTGAACAGTCATACAAATATGCCTGTAAGTCTCTTGAAAAAACAAAAATAAAAGATGAGAATTATTATTTGCATAAGATGGACCTTCAGTTTGAAATAATGTCTTATTACTCACCGAAAAAACCAAATGTAAATTTTCATTATTTTCAGGAACGGCTTGACCTATTTGTTAATTATTCTGCAATTTTTATGCTTAAAATTTACAACATAATGCTTCACGAAAATAATCAGAATAATTATTATTTTGATATGAAAATGTTTGACAACGTAATGAAGTATCTTGATGAAAATAAAATCAGTGATAATCCAACGCTGGAAGTGTATTATAATATTTTGCTCATGGAAAAAACAAAGGATGAAAAATACTTTTATGCATTAAAAGAATTGAAAGACAAATATAAGGATGACCTTAGTGATTTCGATAATTACATGTTGTATCTTCATCTTGATGGGTATTGCTCAACGGCTTATAATGAAAATGGCAGGACGGATTTTCTTAATGAACAGTTTATTCTCGCTAAAGAGTATCCTGTTTATGATAATTCGGAAATGGGAAAGATCCTTTATCCGGATTTTTTAAATCAGGTAAAAAAAGCTGTAAGGGTTTATGAGTTTGGATGGGCTGAAGAGTTTATGGAAAGATTTAAGATTAAGCTTAAAGAAGAAAAAGAAAATACATTGAATTTCTGCTACGGCTTTATTTCATATAAGAAAGGAGATCTTGATAAGGCGCTGGATCATTTTTCCAAAGCTAACTTTCCCAATTTCATAATAAAAATTCAGGTGAAGATACTGCTGCTTCAGATCAATTATGATAAAAAATATTTTGACCAGACATTGCTGATGATTGATGCTTTCAGGCATTACCTCTCAAGAGAAAAATCAATTCTTGATTCAATTAAGATTTCCATTTTAGAATTTCTGAAGATTACAGGAGAACTTGTAAAATTTAATTTAGATATCTTAAAAAAGGATAAAGATTTTAAAATTTCCAAGATCAAAAACGAGATAGAAATTATGAGCAACAACAGGTTTGGAATAAAATTATGGCTAAAAGAAAAAGTGCAGGAATTGAATGATTGATTATTTTTATTGGAATTCCTGTTCAAATAAAAAAAGGACTCGAGTAAACCCGGTCCTTCTTTAAAGCGTGTCTCAAAACCGTATCCATGCATACCAACCCCTGTTTGGGAAGGAGTGATGTTTTGAAATTTTTGTAAAGCAGTTATTTTTATACTACTCAACCCTTCCTGTTTTAAAGAGGAAGGGTTGGGGAGTTTTTATTATGGTTGAATCTTGATCAATCTCTTGTCTTTTCCCTTTTCATAAATTTCATACTGCGTTTTTTGTTTTATCTGTTTTTCATTTTTTGACTTCTCATATATTTCATTGTCAATTTTATTTTCCTCTTTTAAGACCCATGCATTATCAGTATTGGCATTGGACTGAACAATGTTATCAAGCACAATTCCTTTCTTTGCAAGCAATTGCGGCGAAGATAAAGGAGTAATCTTTGAAACGAAATTAAATGCGTTGTTGTCTGCAATCGCCTGGTCATTAAGATCTACTATCTCATCTCCATTGACATCAGTAACAACGTAACCCGAAGCAAAATTGAATGCATCATTTTCGATTATCGCATTATCATCTAAATCTACTGAGCCGTCGTGATTTACATCTCCTCCGTAAAATACATATCTGCTTCCCGATAACAGCATATTGTTTCCGAATGCCTTTGTAATATTATTTGTGAAATTATAATTCAAATGGTTGGAAGTAAAGCTAACAGCTGTCTTACTCCATGTTTCAATTGCGTTGCGGTGCTTTACCTGTAAAAAATAATTAACTCCATTTGCTGCATTATTAAAAATAAACGATGCCTGACCTGCAGGACTTAACAGATCTTTAGAAGAGTCAACTACAGCATAAGGATTGGTCGAATTTCTTAGATAAACTCTCACAGTATCTCTTATCATCGAATTAATACCCGGGCTATAAAAACCTTCCAGCAAAACAGTAAGATCAAGAACTTTTACATTTGTATTAACGCTTTGTATCCAGTCTATGATTTTTGTATATATTATAACTGGTCCCAAAAAAACCAGCGGAGAACCGTTAGTAGATCTTAAACTTGAAAATTTATTTGTCATAAAGAATGTATTGTAATTTGCACCTGCAAAACTAACTGCATTGCAAGAGTCAGCCCCGTTTCCGGTCACTGATTGCGGCTTGAAAGCTGCACTGCTTCCATTAGTCGGTTTTATTAATTCAGGAGTACTGGGATCAGATATGGAATCTTGGGTTATTCCATCAAAGAATCCAATTCCCCTGAATTTATTTTCACTGTCTGGAATATTTACCGGCCAGTTATCACTTATAGTTTTTGCTTTTAAATATTGTCTGTAAAAAATCGAATCTGCAGGAGATGGAAAAGATATATCCGGATCGTTGTGAAATGCTAATGCATTTCCAAAAACTACGAGAGACTTTTTATTTCCTGCAGTTGAATTATCGAGAAAGGACTTCAATGAATCACGAACCCAAGCAGGCCAGTTGCCATCATTTCTGTAAGTGTTGAATATAATTTTCCACGGTCTGTATGACCCGGTATAATTTAATGGAACAGTATCAAAGTTATTTGTATATCTTCCGTCACTTAATATTGATCTTACAATACTGTCTTTATCATCCGTCTTTTGCCACAAGACACATAATTGTTTCGCAACTCTCGGAGTTATTATGTTTGTCATTGAATTATTTGAAATATTACCGTCACCTGCTAATATTACAGAATCCCTGATTGTGTATGTTGTTCCGGAAAAAAAAGTCCAGGGATCAAAGGTTACATTTGCATTTGAGAGGGATCCCAAACTTGTAACCGTTTTAGTGCTTGTATATGCTCCGGGTGTAATTTTTCTGTTTACTGTAAAGGTAGCAGATCCGGTTCCCGCATTAAAAACTTTTCCTACCGGTGTAAAAATTGTCGTCGAAAAATACTGGTCATATGTTAATCCAAGATCCGAAACACCGGCATCAATTGATGCACGAGCACCCGCAACTCCTTCGATTGCCCATTCGAAGCCATATTCTCTCGGAAATTCGAATGTACCAATATTAGTCCCAATAGGTCCAAGATTACAACCGTAATTTGCATTAGGTCTTGCAATAGCTTCATCATTCATTTGCATAGGTGCAAAATAATCATTCTGTCCGTACGACTGTGTTTGTGCAATGCCAACATAAAAATAAGAATTAGTTGTAAGGTAAGGTGCCGGATCAGTTATATTAAATGTTTTATATATACCCAGATCTGCATTTTGAATTTTATAATGAGGAGATTTACCAACTATTATTCCATTCTTATCCAATACAATACCATAAACAATTTGTCCGACGTTATTCGGATCATTATAGATTTTTATATTTACTTGTCTTACCTGCCCTGTATTGGAGATTCTGTATTTAGATAAAAAAGCTGCTTCTGCAACCCAGCCAATTCCTGAATTACAACAATTAGAATCTACATGTCTATAAGTATTGGGATTTGCTTGGGTAAAAGTAGTTTTTATATTGTTTCCAATATCATCATCAGGTGGAACGCTTACTGTAACATTTGAAACTCCATTTAATATTGGAATAAACCCTCTGAATCTTACTTCATCTGTATCTCCTCCGGCCAAAGACAAAATCACTAAAGAATCAATTAAATTATTTGTTCCGGAAACATTCAAATAAACTTTTAAATTATTTATTGGATTTGTTCCATTATTTTTAATTAATGCAGAGATTGTGTCGGGTACGCCGAATGTGATAGGTACTTTTCCCTTCGCCCAAACAAATTCTACCGATGCATCGTTTATGTTGTCATGGCGGCCGACTTTGATATTATCCAAGTAAAGATTATTACCGCAATTTTCCTGTCCAACAAATTTTATCGTCGTTGTATTTGCAGGCAAACCGATTCCAAAATTTAACCATTCGGAACAATCCGGAGTATAATCGTTGGGAGTTGAAGGAGCAGTTTGTAATTGCAGCCCGTTGAAAAAATACAACAGCTGAAAGGTTGCACCATTATTTGTGGATTTGTATATCAGCAAATCATCATATATGTCATCAGTCCCATCGAAGTACGGAGCATATGCACGATCAAAGAACAAGCTGTCGCCTGCGATAGTAGATTGAAAGTTATAAGTTTGAAACAATTCATTGTCAAAAATACAGTTGCGGAAATTATAACGTGAAGAATAGATTCCATTGCAGTTTGCACTATAGAATGCTAGCTCCCACGGGTAATTTGCCTGCCAACTAGTCGGTGGAAAATTTCCGGACTCAAAATCTTCATTGACAGCAAAGGATGCTGAAGAGTTTTGATAGGTTACAGCAAAGATTAATACAAACAAGTAAATTAATGTCTTTAATTTTTTCATTTTTCGCCTTTCAAATATTTTATTATTTTTGGTTTAATTTTTAACTTAAAATACCTCCCAATACAGTAGGAAGAGATAACTTAATCCTTTATCAGTTAAGTTCGTAATGGCGTTACGATGTTGATATTAGATTTGTATATGGGAGGTAATATTTGAAAAAAAATTTTTGAACATCGTTTCGCCATTGATTCAAAAATATATTAACTTATACTAGTAGTCAAAGAAAAATATTTCAGTTTTTAGAGAAAATGCTATGGCTAATTTCAAAAAAGTTTAAATAATCTTTAATTTCATAAAAATTTTTAGCTTTTTACAATTATTGAATTAGAAATTTATGATAGTTTAATATGCAAAATACCAAGCTTATTCAGCTGAGGAAAACTCTTTCCAAATCAGAATTCCGTGAATTTA
Source organism: Bacteroidota bacterium (assembly GCA_030855105.1). Taxonomy (GTDB): domain Bacteria; phylum Bacteroidota; class Ignavibacteria; order Tepidaquicellales; family Tepidaquicellaceae; genus JAGPCH01. Next base: position 70,709 of record JALYRX010000010.1, read on the forward strand.
AAGACTTTATAAACTCACCGGTATTTAACAAAAATAAAAAGGTCATAACTCTTTTCGATTCTCTAAAAGAATTTTATTTTGATTTTAAAAATAAAAAATTAACAGATGAAAACATTTTTAAGAAAATTTATCACGATGAAAAATATGATTATTACAAAATTAAAAATATTAGTTCAGACCTTCTGAGTTTAGGAAAAGAGATTGTTGCATTTTTGCAGTACAGGGATGTATCGGATGTCAGGGAGAAATTCTTACTGGAACATTTCAGGGACCGGAATTTAGACAGCATTTTGAACAGACCATTTTTAATAAAAATCATCTTTTAGCAATTATTTAATTATAAAATTTATGAGTTTAAGGTGACCCGATAACTAAAATTAAAACAAAAATTACTTTTCATGAAGGATTATAAATAAAAATGACTGTTGAAAAAGCTCACCAGTATTGAGCAATAAACTCAACAGCCATGGAAAAATTTTAAAAGATATAACCGCTCAGCAAATACTTATTTGCATTAGGAAAGTTGCTTGCATTTTGCTTGTGTTCAGTGTATATCTCAGGATACCAATAGCTTGAATCAATTGTTTGACCATTTAAATTATATTGCGACAAGTTGGTGAGGAATGGTTTTAATGTCGGGAAAATTATCCAGCCGTTTTCCGGATTTATAGTTAATCCCTGGATGTAATCAAATTTATTATCCGGTGGTCCTGTTCTTCCACTTGTATATTTATCCAAGCCCAATATTGTTATTAAATAAGTATTCATGTTCGGAAAAGTAAAAGAATAATTTCCGTTGATAAAATATTTAATATCAAATTCAAATCCTGACTGAACAATATTTGTTTTTGGAAGCTGGTAAATATTTTTTAATTTTAATTCCCATGCTAATAAATTTTGCGGGACAAGATTCTCAACTTTTATCATTTTTAACACTAAAGTATCGGTAGAATTTACACCTGCACCGGTACTTATTGTTCCGAATTGTTCTCCGGTGTTAGTACGTTTATATGCTACACCTGCAAAATAATTATCCGGTAAATTTATTTTTAATGAAACGTATCCTGCATATTTATTCAGCACGTATTCACTTTGATGTAATTTTCTAACAAATCCAAAAGCGTTGATTCCCTGTTGAAGATTTGTTACAACTTTAAATGAATCGTTATATACCCGTTAGAAGGAAGCACGGGAAGATCAATATGGAGAGCAGCTTCTCTATAATCGGTAACTGTCAGGTCAGTTTGAGCCCATACTTCAAAACTCTGGTCATCTACTGACAAAAATTCTGTAAGTTGGGATATAGTTGCATTGTTATAATAATCTAAAAAACTTTGTTTGTAAAGTGTATCAAGAAAATAATGATTTTCAGAATAATCCCAGACTTTAATTTCATAAGCATCACGACTTTCACCGGGATTTATCATATCATCATTACATGCTGAAAAAAAAATTACAGATATTATTATTCAGAGGAGATGGGTTAGGCTAACTGCTTTGTTGTTTTTCATATTATTCTTTTTTAATTAAAAATTCTTCTAACTTTTAAAGAGAAATTAAAAATAAGTTCCATAAAAATTTTTCGATATGAAAAGTTATACTCTTGCATTTAAGCCAAAACTTTTTTCCCCAAGGATATCCTTGTTCTGCGAACTTGTTTTTTACGGCGCTAATAGAAATCCCCGAGCCAAATAAAATGACTATCTTTATTTTCTCCAAATTATACTAAGAAATATTTGTAATTTGTAATTTGTAATTTGAAACTATTCTTCCTCTTCTGCTCTCAACTTCTCAAGTACCGAATAATCTTCAAGCGTCGTCACATCACCTTTTACTTCGCCGCTGTGCGCAAGCTCGCGAAGTAAGCGTCTCATTATTTTTCCGCTTCGTGTTTTCGGAAGCATATCTGTGAACCTTATTTCATCGGGTCTTGCAAGCGCACCGATTTCTTTTACCACCCATTCTTTCAATTCCTGTTTTAGTTCATCTGAAGGAGTGTGACTGCTTTCAAGTGTTACGAACGCACAGATCGAGCTTCCTTTTATTTCATCAGGCTTGCCGACTATTGCAGCCTCCGCAACTTTTATGTGAGCTACAAGTGCAGATTCTATTTCAGCCGTTCCTAGTCTGTGTCCGCTTACATTGAGCACATCATCAACTCTTCCCATCACCCAGAAATATCCGTCTTTATCTTTCCTCGCTCCGTCACCCGTGAAATAAATTCCGGGAAACTCGCTCCAGTATTGTTTTTTATAGCGTTCATCATCTTTATAAATTGTTCTAAGCATCGCAGGCCATGGCTTTTTAATTACAAGTAAACCTCCGCTTCCTTTTGCAACTTTCTTTCCTTTCTTATCAACAACTTCGGGTTCGATCCCGAAAAATGGCAATGTTCCGGAGCCAGGTTTTGTTGGTGTTGCACCCGGTAAAGGTGAAATCATAATAGCTCCGGTTTCTGTCTGCCACCATGTATCGACAATCGGGCATTTTTCTTTTCCGATCATTTTATTGTACCACATCCATGCTTCAGGATTTATCGGTTCCCCTACTGTTCCAAGCAGCCGGAGTGAATTCAGTTTATATTTATCTACCCAGTGATTTCCCCATTTAATGAATGCGCGAATTGCTGTCGGAGCTGTGTAAAAAATTGTGATCTTATATTTATCTATTAATTGCCAGAACCTGTCCGGATTAGGAAAATTGGGCGCACCTTCATAAATAAAAACCGTTGCACCGTTTTGCAGCGGACCGTAAACAACATAACTGTGTCCGGTCACCCACCCGATATCGGCAGTACACCAGAATATATCTTTATCTTTGATATCAAAAATATATTTTGTTGTTATGTAAGTTTGCACAGAGTAGCCGCCTGTCGTATGAAGAATTCCTTTCGGCTTCCCTGTAGTACCGCTTGTATAAAGAATGTAAAGCGGATGTTCGGAATCTAATTTTTCGGCAGGACAAACTTCACTTGCACTTTCCATTTCAACATGGTACCATTTATCCAAGTATTCATTCCACATAATTTCATTGCCGACTCTTTTTACGACTATAACATTTTTTACAGAGGGACAGCTAGGCATTGCTTCGTCAACATTATTTTTTAAATGAACAATCTGTCCTTTTCTGAATGAACCATCTGCAGTAATCACCATCGAAGCTTCAGCATCTGTAATTCTGTCAACCAATGCATTCGCAGAAAATCCTCCGAAGATTACCGAATGAACAGCACCAATCCTCGCACATGCAAGCATTGCAATTAAAGCTTCCGGGATCATCGGCAAATAAATACAAATCCTGTCACCTCTTTTTATACCAAGATTTTTCAAAACATTTGCAAACTTGCACACTTCAATATAAAGCTGATGATAAGTCAGACATTTTGTATCTCCAAATTCACCTTCAAAAAAAATTGCAACTTTATTTTTCCTATAGCTTTCGATATGACGGTCAAGACAGTTATAAGAAATATTTAGCTTACCGCCGGCAAACCACTCTGAATGCGGAGCTTTCCACTGTAAAATTTTTTTCCATTTCTTAAACCAATGCAGTTCCTCGGCTATCTTAGCCCAGAACTTTTCGGGATCTTTGATTGATTTTTCATAGGATTTTTTATACTGCTGAAAAGATTTAATGTATGCTTGCTTTGAGAAAGATTTTTTCGGTTTAAAGATTCTGTTTTCTCTTGAGAGAGATGTGATATTCTTTTCTTCCTTGGTATTTTTTCCCATTGTTGAATGATTTAAATATCTTTTTTGATAATGATTTTATTATTCTTAATTTCCAATTTATTTAATTTAAAATCTTTTATAAACTCAATTCCTTTAATTAACGGATTATAATTGGAAAGCATAAAATTAAGAAGAAAAGCCGGAACAGTTATGCTGAAAATCCTGCATTTTTCTATTTTGAAATTCAGATTTGAATCCTCTGCCTGCGTCAGCATCAATTCAAGGAGAAAGTCTGTATTCATCTGATTCGAATGACCTTCTATTTGAATTAAGTTATTTTCGAGTGAAATATTTTTGATCTGAACTTTATTGCCTGTTGATTTTTCAATATAATCTTTTAAATCGGTAGAATTAATTTCCAGTGAGCTTACTTCAAGACCGTTCATTGAAAGAATATCGAGTTTATTGTATTTCAATAATGTCTTCATTGCATAATCGAAATCCTTAATATCAATCTCAAAATTATTTATTTTCAAGCCGATATCTTTGAAAGAAAAATCTCCGAACTCCGTTTCTTCAGAAAAAATCTTAAGTGATTTTACATTTCCCGAGAGAGCGCCTAATGTATCGTTAAAAATGATTTCATATTTGAATTTGTTTTTTGGTTTCAGGTATTTCTTTAAGAAATTTTCAGAAGAAGAATAAATTTTTTGTTTTAGTGAATCTAAATTTATATTTGCGTCAATAATATTTTCCGGTTTGAATAAAATTAAATCATCCCCGCTTTGCATCTCAATTTTTTTAAGCTCTGCAAATATCTCGGACAACTGTGAAGTATCACTCAACAGTTCATTAGTCAGAGCTATTCTTTTGCTGTCCGGCTTTTCAAACTCCATGCTTCCTGTTTTTACAATAGCATAATCAGTGAATAGCGGAAACCCGCTTAAGCCCAGAATGTTAACGGGATAATTATTTATCTTTGCATAATATTTTAATGTCGAGTTGTTAAAATTCGGTTCATCAGGAATGACACGAAGTATCGATCTTTCTTTTTTATTTTTGATCCTGTCTTCTTCAACTAAATTTAAGATACTTAGATTATGATTAACCGATTTAACGGATGCAAGATTAGCTAAAATAGGAGTATCGAATATCGGTATAAAATAATTGATATTGACGCCCGAAAATGAAATGATCAGATATTGAACAATACCGATAATTAAAAAAAGATAAATAAAAATTTTTCTTTTGCTCTGTTTAATCGAACCGCTAAAAATATTTCCGGATAATATTAATGTTAATGGAATCAGCAGGGAAATTGAAAATCTCGGAGCTTTGATTTTTATTAGAGTCAATATAATGTAACTTCCTATTAACCAAAATATCAAGAAGTAATCTATTTTAACTTTCTTTCTCATAAAAAATAATATTATGCCGGCAATAAATAGTATTGCTATAATAAGAGAAATCTGCTCAGGTATTATTTTGAAATAATAAAACATTGATTGGAGAAAAGTAAGATCTGTTCTTCCCAGCTCACCTGATCTTGTTGAAAATATCATTATTAAATTTTTTAAATACCAGGGCATGCATATGACAAAAGAAATTACAATTGTAAGAAGAAAGTTTAAAAACACTTTTAATTTTTGGCCATTAATCTTCATGCCATTAATAAAAAGGAATATCAAAGGAGTTATAAGAAAAAACATGAATGTCCATTTGATAAGCATTCCGAATCCTAATACTATTCCGGCTAAGACGCAGTAAGAAGAATTGTTAAAGTTTTCTGTTTTTAGTAAAAGGAAAACCGATAATGCTACTAATGCAGCGAGCGGAAGGTCGAGCATATAATCTCTCGAGTATTCAACTACAACAGGATACATCGAAATGCAAAATGCACCGAATAATCCTGCGGATTTATTGTATAGTTTGCTTCCGATTAAATAAACAGAAATTAAAAGTAAAATCAAGAAAGCACTGATCTCAATGAATCCCGCAAACTCAGCTATTCCCATCAAATAATAAAACGGGACTGTCGCATAATAAACAAGAGGCGGATAATACCATGATATCCCCAGCATTTTATTTATTAAGGAAGAATTTGAAATATTATCGGCAAAAGTTTTATAAGCATCAACCGAAAGAGAAAGATGGATTGATGAGTCCCAGTGTAGCGGCTTATGTCCGGCTTTGTACCAGATCAAATTGGTTACAATCAAAAAAGTTATTAAGAGAAGTAACAATAGTCTCGGTTTGTGTGTTGTGAGATTCTTCAATTACTTTTTATTTGCTTAGGGAATATTTAAGAATAAGAAATTAAGCACGGTTAAAATTAAGCAAATAGTTTTTAATATAAAATTTAGTTTTTGAAAAATGTTTAATCATTAAATAATCCTATGGGAAAGTTATCATTTGACATCTTTTTTATTATAACTTTGTAAACATTTTAAAAAAATTTAAATTAAAAAAATATTGCTTATTAATAAAAATTTAATTAAGTTTAACCATTCTTCTTTGTTAACAAGAACGACCCTCCCTATCAATCATGAAAAAATTCTTCATAACAATTTTTCTGCTCATTGGATGCTCATCACTTTATTCACAGACCGGGTTTAGAATTAAATTAATCCGAAATTTAAATCCTTATCCTTTACAGATTTATTCAGCTCTATGGGGCTATACTGCACCTAACGGCAGAGAATATGCTATACTCGGATGCTATTCCGGAACATCATTTATTGATATTACCGATACGAATAATGTTAGAGAAGTTGATTTTCTTCCTTCCGGAGTTGATGGCAGCATCTGGAGGGAAATGAAAACATATTCTCATTATTGCTATATTGTTTCGGAATCTTTTAACAGCAAAATTCAGATCGTTGATCTGCAGTATCTTCCCGACTCTATAAGGTATGTCGGATTATCAAATATTTCGAATCATTCGACAACGCATACAATTTCTCAATCCGGTTCATACTTATATTTGAACGGAGGTCATCCCCCTTTTTCTAGTGGCGTGGCTGTAGTAGATTTAATAAATCCAGAAGTGCCTGTACTAAGAGGTAAATGGCAGGACTTATATGTTCATGATTCAAGAATAATTAATGACACCATATGGGCATGTAACATAAGTGATGGAAAAATTTCAATTATCGACGCTGTCAATAAAGACAGCTTAAGAACAATAAGGAGTTGGACAAATTCTCCTTCACCCAATGCTCCGCACAATATTGCATTAACTGATAACAGACATTATGCACTTGTAACAGATGAAGTATCTGATGCGATTAATCCCGGGAAATTAAAAATTTGGGATATTTCCGATCTTGAAAATATAACATACGTAACTACTTTTTTCCCGTATCAATTTGAAAATACAGTAGTTCATAACATCGAGATATATCAGAATTATGCCTTCCTTGCTTACTATGCTGCCGGTGTCAAAGTATTAAATATAAGTAATCCGGAAAATCCTGTCGAGCTTGGATGGTTCGATACTTACCCTGAAGCTAATGCGAATAGTGTTAGCGGATGCTGGGCAGTTTATTATTTTCCTACAGGAAAAATAATTGCGTCCGATATGAAAAGAGGTTTATTCGTTCTTAGACCAAATTTAACAATGCCGGTTCCGGGAAATCCAAAAGCGGATTTCACGGTGGCACAACCACAGGTTAAGAGATGGGTTGATGAGCAAACATTTATAGACATGACCGAAGGAATTCCCACGAGCTGGTTATGGACTATTTACGGACCGGAAACTCAAACTTCTACACTTCAAAATCCTCATTTGACTTTCAATGCTATCGGTGAATATAATGTAAAGCTTAGAGTATCAAATTCATTCGGAATAGATTCTGTAATTAAACTCAATCACTTTAGAGTTTTATATGTACCTTTATTGGGTTTTCCGACATTAAATCCGCAGGGACCAACATACAGAATAGTAACTTCTCCGGATGATACCGGCAAAGTTTTTTTCAACTGGAAAAGATCTAATAACTTGCCCGAAATTTTTTATAAAATTTATTTTCAAAAGATTTTGGGAACGTCGGAACAATTTATTCTCTCCGGAAATAATGGAAGAGATACTTCATATCATATATCGAAAAGCTATCTCGATTCTATGGCAATAAGATTTGGATTAACCGGTGATTCGATTCGTATTCTTTATAAGGTCAGAGCTTATATGGGAAGTGATTCGTCAACTTCTTTGAATTCTGTTACTATTACTTTGAGAAGAACGCAGACAGGAATTCATAGTTTGAATGAATTTATCCCGACTGAATACACATTACATAATAATTTCCCGAATCCATTCAATCCTTCGACTAATATTAATTTTGATCTTCCGAAGTCTGATTTTGTAAATTTGATATTATATGATATTTCAGGGAAAGAAGTGCTGAAATTAATTGATGAAACTCTTCCTGCAGGCAGTTACAAATATATTTTAAATGCCGGAAATCTTAACAGCGGTGTTTATTTTGTAAAATTCCGAACAAAGACATTTAGCAGAGCAATAAAAATTGTTTTGATAAAATAAATTTTAAGTTAAAGGAGATTTTAGTATTTAAAAAGAAATGGACATCAAGCCATTCCTTTTTTTATTTTATTATGAAATTGACTTCCAGTTAAATTTTTTAACAGTTGTGAAAACTCAATTAACTTCACAAAAATTTACATACAATGGTAATTTAGTTAACTTATATATATACAAATTTCTTAACAACAAATCAATCTCCTCTAAAAAAGTATACCCGGCTTAATATAAAACCAACTTAGATTTAAACTTATAAAAATTTTAAAAAAAATCCCTGCCGGTTCTTCACCAACAGGGATTCAGATAAAACTACTTTTTTAAAAATTTATTACTTCAGAAGAGCCATCTTCATTACTTTTTCAAATGATTGGTCTCCTGAATATTGAATCTTGTAATAATATATACCACTTGCTAAATTTAAAGCGTTGAATTGTACTGTATAATATCCGGCAGTTCTGAATTCACTAACTAAAGTGGATACTTGCTTACCGGTATTGTCATATACATATAAATTAACGTTTCCATCTTTCGGTATTTCAAAATCTATCTTTGTCGAAGGATTGAAGGGATTCGGATAATTTTGTGACAAATTGAATCTTGTCGGGACACCGATTATCACTTCATTACTTAGATTATGATATGTAAAATTACCGTTGAAGTCAATTTGTTTCAACCTGTAATTATAACTTCCTACATTCAAACCTCTGTCCACAAGTGAATATGATATTGGTTGAGTTGAATTTCCGTTTCCTTGAATTGTTCCAACCATATTCCATTCTTGCGAATTTCCGTTTGCTCTTTCAATTTCAAATCTTGAATTGTTACTTTCGGTAGCAGTTGACCAGTTAAGAGTTACTTCATTGTTATTAATAAAGGATGTAAATGAAGTTAGTTCTACCGGCAACGGGACATCAAATACTATTCGACAAGTCGTTTGGTTGCCGCAGCTATCGGTTGCAGTAAACGTTACTGACTGACCACCGTATGAAGGGGGTGTCCAGTTAAATACGCTGCTCACTGGATTTCCTGTGGTGGGTAGAGGCGGTGTCATTGTTGCTCCCGGAGGAAGACTGTCAACATTTAATATAATAGGACCTGTCGAATTATCCTGGGCTTGCACCGTAAATGTAATCGCAACACCAGTATCTCCGGTAATCACATCATTGCAAATTGGAGTCGGAGGAATAAATACCGGTGCAATTGTATCAGGACATGGACTCGTTATATCAAATTGTATTACACAAATAGTTTGGTTGCCGCAGCTATCGGTTGCAATAAACGATACTACCTGGCCACCTGTTACTGAAGGTGTCCAGTTAAATACGCTGCTCACTGGATTTCCCGTAGTGGGAAGTTGTGGTGTCATAGTTGCTCCCGGAGGAAGACCTGCAGCATTTAATGTAATAGGTCTTGTACCATCATCCTGTGCTTGCACTGTAAATGTAATCGCAACACCAGTATCTGCGACAATCACTGTATCGCAAGTTGGAGTCGGAGGAACAAATACCGGTGCAATTGAATCAATACATGGAGGAAGAACTAATGATAAAAAGTCAACTGCAACTCTTGTTTTGACAGTATCAGTAGTTAAATCTCTTTGTTCTAGTATAATCTGGCAGGAATACAATCCTCCTATTACTGCAGTGGTAGTATTCCATGTAACCACCCCCGTAAAGGGATCGATACTACCAGGTCCGCCAAAAGCTGCCGGAGGATTAGTACCGGTAACACCCATTTCGGCTACAGTTGCATATCTCCATCTTAAAACTTTATTAGGATCTGAATTAAATCCCGGGACAGTAAACGTTGTAGAATCACCCTGTACCAGGTTTACAATAACAGGTAAACTACTAATAGGAGAGTTATTACAATTGTCCCGATACAGAAGGGTTGAAACTCTATAGCCTTGATTTGGATGATTTATTTCTACTGTGGTTCTTGCAGTCGCATTTATTTCAGCAAGGAAAGGACCGCTAGCTGTATAAGTATGAGTAATTGATTGCTTTGATGTATCACCGGGCTGGAGAGCCCGTGCAATGAGAAAATTATTTGGAACGTCTACCGCAATAACTCTATATCGCAAAGTACCTGTATTAGGAGTGCCGTCTCCAAAAATTAAAGAAGTATTTCCAATAGATTCAGTGAATTGATTGCCAACATTATTGTTTGGAGCATAACCATTTCTTCTAAATGCATTGGTAAGTGTAAATGTCACTATATTACAGTTCTGTGGGTCTCTTGTAAATGTCAGATGCCCATATCGAAAGTGTGATGCACTTGCTTCATTGGAGAAGCACATTGACAGGATAGCAATTATAGCTAAACTAAAAAAAGTAATTGATAATTTCGAAAATGTTTTCATTTTGTTCTCTTCCATTTAAGTTAATAAAATTGTTTTTTAAGTTTTACGTTTGGATAAGAGCACGACTTATGGTGGATGAGATAAGAGATACATTTTTAACTCCTTTCGTTGTAAGTTTTTAGAGTAAAGTGGATTAGAGGAAAAACTAATTAACTTAAGCTCTTTATATTAAATGGGATGCTAAAAGAACTATGGACAAACAATATATTCTGAGAGTGTATTAAAAAATATTCGATTATTTCTTTAATTTAAATTCTTTATACTAATATATTTAAAAAAGGGGAACATTCTTCAAAAACTTTGAACTCAACCTATGTATGCTCTATATGGAAGTGTTAAAAATATCAGATAAATTTGATTATTATAAAATAGTAAATTAAATATTATAAATCAAGAACTCATTAGAAATGTCATACATTTTATTTTTTAATTAAATGTAGAACTTCAACGTAACGAAAGGAGGGCGTAGCCCGACTGAAGTTACGTTGAAACACTTAGACATAATTTTTTTGCTTCCAGTCATTTGATTGTTCATCCTCCTCCAGGGATGATCTTGGGGTGTCTTCAATTTAACATTTTACTGAGATTTCTATCGAGTTATATCACTGACATTTCTATCCAGTTTTCACAAAAAAAAAATTTACATAAAATAAATATTGCTTATTAATAAAAATTTAACTAAGTTTAACCATTCTTCTTTGTTAACAAGACCGACCCTCCCTATCAATCATGAAAAAATTCTTCACAACAATATTTTTGCTTTTTGTATTCTCTTCAGTTTATTCCCAAACCGGGTTTAGAATAAAACAACTTGCAAATATTAATACTCATCCCTCTACTAACGGAAACTATTCCGCTCTCTGGGGCTGGACTGCACCTAACGGCAGAGAATATGCCATCTTAGGATGTTATACCGGAACAGCTTTCATAGATATAACCGATACATTGAATATACACGAAGTGGATTTCCTTCCTACACCTGATGCGTTTTCTTTTGGAAATACATGGAGGGAGATGAAGACGTATTCACATTATTGTTATATAGTTTCCGAAGTTTCTGGCAGCAAAATTCAGATAGTTGATCTGCAATATCTTCCGGATTCAATAAGATATGTCGGTTTGTCAAATATTCCAAATCACATAAGTACTCATTCTATTTCTCAGTCCGGTCCATACTTATACTTAAACGGGGCTAACAAAAGCCTTACCGACGGAATTGCCGTAATTGATTTATCAGTTAACCCGGAAGTTCCGGTGCTCAGAGGCAAGTGGAGTAATTTATACGTTCATGATTCAAGAATAATTAATGATACAATCTGGGCTTGCAATATAGGCGACGGCAAGGTTTCGATTATTGATGCAAGAAATAAAGACAGTCTCCGGAACATCAGAAGCTGGGTAAATAATCCATTACCAAATTCACCGCATAATATTGCGTTTACAAATGACCGTCACTATGCATACGTCACCGATGAATTGTCACATCCACCGGGCAAAATGAAAATATGGAATGTTTCAGATCTCGATAACATTACTTACATTACATCTTTCAACTCATACCCTTTCGAGAATTCAATGGTTCACAATGTAGAGATATATAACAATTATGCTTTCGTTGCTTATTACACCGCCGGTGTCAAAGTATTAAATATAACTAATCCGGAAAATCCTGTCGAGCTTGGATGGTTCGATACTTACCCGGAAGCTAATGCAAATATTTATACCGGATGCTGGGGAGTATACTATTTTCCTTCCGGAAAAATAATCGCCTCTGACATGAAAAGAGGTTTGTTTGTTCTACGACCAAATTTAAGTATTAATGTAGCGGGAATGCCTGCAGCTGATTTTACAGTCAGTGACCTGGAAATAATTAGACTCGATACGTTGACTTTGATAGATATGACAGAAGGAATTCCTTCTAACTGGTATTGGACAATTACAGGACCTGAGAATAAAACTTCGACGTTAAAAAATCCTAAACTTGCTTTTAATTCTCTGGGGCAATATAATGTAAAGCTAAGTGCTAATAATTTATTTGGAACCGATTCAATTAGTAAGACAAATGTATTTAGAATTATAATTCCACCTTTATCAAGTTTCCAGACAGTAACTCCTCAAGGACCTAGTGCAAGAATTTTAATTTCTCAAAATGATACAAGCAGGGTTTTATTTAGCTGGAATAAATCTTACAACTCGCCGGACGTATATTATAAAATTCATTTAAAAAAGTTATTCGGGTCTTCGGAGGAATATATTCTATCAGGAAATAATGGAAGGGATACCAGTATGAATTTAACAAGAAGCTTCCTGGATTCAGCAGCAGTGCGGCTTGGATTAAGCGGAGATTCGGTTCGTGTTTTTTATAAAGTTAAAGCTTATAACGGAACAGATTCTTTGAGTTCTACAAATTCTGTTACAATGACTCTAAGACGAATTTCAACAGGAATTCATACTGTGAATGAGTTTATTCCAATGGAATACAAATTATATAATAATTATCCGAATCCGTTTAATCCTTCAACCAATATTAATTTTGATCTTCCAAAATCTGATTTTATAAATTTGATATTGTATGATATTTCAGGGAAAGAAGTGCTGAAATTAATTAATGAGACTCTGCCTGCAGGGAGTTATAAATATATTTTAAATGCGGGAAATTTAACTAGCGGAGCTTATTTTGTAAAGTTCCGGAGCAAGACATATAACTCAGCAATAAAAATTGTTTTAATAAAATAATAATCAGTGATCTCCAAAACCCGTCGAGTCAGATGAGCTCGAGACTCGGCGGAGACAAACAATAAAATAAATTTTAAGTTGGAGAGGTTCTAATTTAAAGATTATTTATAAACTTTTTCACTAAAACAAGATATGAATAATTTTCAATACAAAAATTATAAATCAATTTTTCTTTTTTTAATCAAATATTAAAATAAAATACATGTACCTTTTCACAATTTTAATTAACAATATTAAAAATATAAACGTAAAGGAGAGTAAAATGTATTACAGAAGAGTTCTTTCGGCAATAATGTTTTTATCTGTTTCAGTAGTTTATTACAGATGCGATACAGTTATAAATCCTACATCAACTGTATCCGGAAAAGTTCGAAGCTATGAATATTTAAATGTTTCCAATGTTAAGGTAACAATTGGAAATAATTCCGTTTATACTGCTTCTGACGGAAGTTTTTCGATGGATAATTTTACTTATCCTTATGATGTAATAGTCTCTGATTCCTTGCATAAATTTGCAACAGTATTTAAAGGTTTGAGTGCAAATAATATTGTATTACCGGTAGTAACATTTTCTTCCAATAATTATTTTTTTATTAATGTTAACTTTCCGTATGAATTTATTCACTCAGAATTATCCGGGAAGATTATGTTTACTGACGGGAACCATGTAAACTCTTATGCTGATATAGATTTTCTAAACCCTGAATATCCTACAAGACTTTATGTCCCTTCAAATGAAGCAGTAACCGGTAAAATAATTTTGTTATCTTACAGGACTAATAGTGAAGGTGAGATTATTTCTTATGAAAATTTCGGTGAGAGTCCTGCAATGCAGCTGCAGCCCGGTAATTCTTACAATTATGAATTTGATTCTCAAAGCATACAGTTCAATCCGGGTGAGCAAAATGTTTCAGGTTCGGTTTCAGCACCTGATGGTTACAACAGTTATTCTTATTTTTATCTAAACTTTTCTACAATAAATGCAACGTATGGTGAAGTTACTATCGGAATTCCCCCGTATAGATTTTCATACTTAGGTGAAAAGGATTTTAATTTTATAATTCCGACCGGTCTTGCAAGAAATTTTAAGACAATTGTAGAAACACTTTCATTTGGAGCAGCCGAGGGGTATTCACGGGAAGAATTTTATGTCTACCATGATGCCGCAAATAATTTAGAGACACACACATATGCCTCCTTAGTTTCACCGCAAAACTCCGCTGTAAATGTTAATACAGGCACACTATTTTCTTTTGACGGAGGGTCCGGAACCGGAGTTTATGTAGCAAATATATATGTCAGAAACCTGTTTAATGAATATCATATAGTTACTTCAAATAATAGTTTTACTCTCGAAGGACTTGAAGAAATTGGCATAGGAAGTTTAAAGAATAGTGATCTATATTGGAATGTGACAAAGGTCGGACCGGTTACCTCGGTGAATGATTATGTTACAACTTTCTTCAATCAGCCTAATCACTTTATCTCAAAGAGCAATGACAGATTATTTTCGACGGAGCCGTAAATAGTTTTAATGTAGTTGTTTCTCTATTAGATTCATCCGTCCTCGCTGGGTTCACTTGCTTTTGTAGAACTCACCGAAAGATCTTAACACGCCGAGTCAGATGAAGCACGAGACTCGGCGGGGACAAAGCCGAATCATTTTATCTCAAATAACAATTCAAGACTATTTTCCACAGAGCCGTGATGTAATATTTTCAAAAAAAGCCACGAATTTTAAAGTTTATATTATTCTAAATAAAGATATATAGCTCCTACTAAAGTTTATATAGCTCCTGCTAAAGTTTATGAAGCTCAAACCTATATTTTCAATAGTTTGATTTTAAGAAATATCAAATTTAGAAAATTCTAAGATATTCCATAGTATTTAGATAAACTAAAAAAATCATTTTAATTATTATTAACATTTTTTTTAGTTACAACAAATTAATTTAAAAGGATGTTGAGCAAAATCTGACACATCAATAATATTCCGAAATTCATTCTGAAATTGATTTAACATTTTAATTTAATTAATTTGAGTTCAATTAAATATTTTGAATGAGCAGAATTGCTTTTGTATTTCCCGGACAGGGTTCACAGGTCGTAGGGATGGGAAAAGATTTATATGATAAGTTTAGTTTAGCAAAAGATCTTTATTCAATTGCAGATGAAATTCTTGAAATGCCTCTAAGCACAATTTCTTTTGAAGGACCGGCTGAGCTTTTGATGCAAACTAATATTACACAACCGGCTTTATTCGTTCACTCCTACATACTTCTTAAACTTATTGGAAATAAAATCAAAGCCGATGCTACTGCCGGTCATTCACTTGGGGAATACACCTCTAATGTTTATGCAAACTCTGTCGGCTTCGAGGACGGACTTCGTCTTGTAAAAAAAAGAGGAACTCTCATGAATGAATCAGGAGTGAGAAGACCTGGTACGATGGCTGCAATAATAGGATTATCCCAGGAGCAGATTGATGAGATTTGTGAAAAAGCATCTGAACATCAGATCGTTCAGCCCGCAAATTATAATGCTCCTGGACAAATTGTTATATCGGGGGATGTTGATGCTGTTCACCGTGCAATGAAAATTGCAAAGGACGAGCCTTATAAATCCAAGCTTGTAAAAGAACTGCCAGTCAGCGGTGCATTTCATTCCGAACTAATGCTGACTTCAGCAGAAGAACTTCGGATCGCAATCGACAAAGTTGATTTTAAAAATGCCGACATACCGGTTTTTACAAATGTAGAAGCAGAGCCTGTTGAAAATAATGACATTATTAAAAATTCATTATACAGGCAATTAATGTCGCCGGTAAAATGGCAGCAGCTTATAAATAATATGATAAATGATTCCGGTATTACAAAATTTTATGAGATAGGTTCCGGCAAAGTTTTGACAGGACTGATCAAGAGAATAAATTTTAAAGCAGAGCTTCACAACATAGGCACTATAGAAGATTTAGAAAATTATAATAAATAATGTCAGAAGAATCATCAGAGAAAGATTTTATAGAGTTCAACGGAATGAAGATAGACCCGTTGATTTTCAAACAGGGTTTTGTAAAAGGATGTGACATGAGTATATGCAGCGGTCAATGCTGCAACTGGGGAGTTTATCTGGACAGGGATTTTCAATCGGTAATTATGACTTATGAAAATCAAATTAAAGAAGTATTGGATGAATATCAAATCCGGGATACATCAAAGTGGTTTGAGAAAGAATTGGAGGAGGACTCTGACTTTCCGTCAGGATATGCAATAGGAACAGAGCTATACGTAAGTTCAAAAGGAATTACACAATGTGTATTTAAAGATAAAAATCATTATTGTTCTTTGCAGGTTATGGCAATGAAAAATAATATGCACAAGTGGGCAGTGAAGCCAAAATATTGCGTTATGTATCCGTTAACTATAATTGATAATGTTCTGACATGTGATAATGACCACTCGGTAAAGCTTGATTACTGCGGGGTGCATCATACAGAGAACTTTACGCAAACAGTTTTCGAGGCGATGACTGAAGAGATAAAGTTTATAATGGGCAAAGAAGGATATAATTTTTTGAATGAACATTATAAAAATAATTATCAGAGGAAGTATCAAATAGAGAAAATTAAAACATAATTTATCAATAAAAGAATGTCCGACTTTAAAGAAAAAGTTGTAATAGTCACAGGCGGCTCGAGAGGAATTGGAAAAGCTATTGCAGAATTATTTACCGATTGCGGCGCCATTGTCCTTGTAACGTATAAGAATTCAATCGATGAAAATTATTTTGATTCGAGAAACATAAAACATTTTAAATGTGATGTTGCAGATTTAAATTCGGTACAGGAGATTGTCGAAAATATTACCAAAGAATATTCGAAGATTGATGTATTGGTTAATAATGCAGGTATTACAAAAGACGGGCTTCTTGTTCGTATGAGTGATGACAATTGGGACGCAGTGCTTAATACAAATTTAAAAGGTGTATTCAATATGACGAAAGCAGTTTCAAAAAGTATGATGAGCAAACGATACGGAAAAATTATCAATATAACTTCTGTCGTGGGGATTTTAGGAAATGCGGGTCAGGCAAATTATGCTGCGTCAAAAGCTGGTGTGATAGGATTTACTAAATCCGTTGCAAGAGAACTTGCATCGAGAAATATTAATTGTAATGCTGTTGCGCCGGGATTTATAGTAACTGAAATGACAGACAAGCTTTCCGAGCAAATAAGGCAGAACAATCTGAATTCCATTCCTTTGCAAAGATTCGGGTCAGGAGAAGATATTGCCAATGCAGTTAAGTTTCTTGCTTCGGATGATGCAGGCTACATTACGGGTCAGACAATTTGCGTAGACGGCGGAATTGTAATGCAATAAATTAACAATTACTAAATGAAGATTAAAAAAAATTTTATTTTAATTATTATTTCGACATTAACATGTGCAGCACCTAATTCAAATAATTTATAGAAATGAAAATAATAATTATAGCTGCAATATTTTTTATTTTTGCTTTTTTAATTTTCGGCTGCAGTAACAGAAGCGCAAGGCTGATTGGAAATGTTTATACACATCAGGATGATTCGGTGAGGTTCGTTGCAGGATTTGATAAAGACACGCTCTTCTATACAGTCAAAGATATGTTAAATGACTCACTCAAAATAGCTTCTCACCGATCGAAATACACTTTCAATAAAATTAATGATTCAACTTTTCTTGTTGTACTTACATCAAAGCCTAAGTTCTGGGAGACCAATACATGGGAAATCGTAATTGACGACAAAGACGGATTGTATTCGGCAAATTCGAAAAGATATTTTAAGCATACCGATGATAAAAATATTTTGAAATAATCGTCCCGAATTTTAAACCGATCCACAAACTAAATTCCCTCTGGTTTATTTATTAAAATAGTAAAATTGAAATTACATTTGATAATAACTATTTTGATTAAAATTTTCATTCATAAATTATTTTACTATTAACATCAGAAAAGAATCTTTCCAGACAGATTCGGGAATTACAATACCTGAATTTTTAACCGAATCAAATCCATTACCGTCGCCGGGAGAATATCCTTATACAAGAGGAATTCATAAGTCAATGTACAGGTCGCGGCTTTGGACAATGCGGCAATATGCGGGCTTCGGGAGTGCGGAAGAATCAAATAAAAGATATAAATTTTTGATTTCTTCAGGAACAACAGGTTTGTCAATAGCTTTTGATTTACCGACCCAGATCGGATATGACAGTGATGATCCGATGAGTGAAGGTGAGGTTGGAAAAGCAGGTGTTGCAATAGATTCTCTAGAAGATATGGAAAATTTGTTTGAAGGCATAGAGCTAAGTAAAATTTCAACTTCAATGACAATTAATTCGACAGCACCTTTACTTCTTCTAATGTATGTTGCAATTGCAAAAAAGCAAAACGCCGATTTAAAAAAATTATCCGGTACAATTCAGAATGATATATTAAAAGAATATATTGCCCGCGGAACATACATTTATCCTCCCAAACATGCTATGAGATTAATCACTGATGTATTCGGCTGGTGTGGTGAAAATTTACCTTCATGGAATACGATTTCAATAAGCGGTTATCACATCCGTGAAGCCGGATCGAGTGCGGTACAGGAGGTAGCGTTTACAATATCAGATGGCATAGAGTATGTCAGGGCAGCTATCGAATCCGGACTTGATGTAGATAATTTTGCCAAACGTCTTTCCTTTTTTTTCAATTCACACAATAACTTTATAGAAGAAGTAGCAAAGTTTCGGGCAGCAAGAAAAATCTGGGCAAAGGTCATGAAAGAACTGTTCAATGCGAAAGATGAAAATAGTTTGAAGCTTAGATTTCATGCACAGACAGGCGGCTCCACACTAACCGACAGGCAGATTGATAATAATATTGTGAGAGTTACAATTCAAACTCTTGCTGCTGTACTCGGCGGTTGTCAATCTCTCCATACAAACGGAAAAGACGAGGCGTTATCACTCCCAACCGAGCAGGCAGTGCAAACCGCATTAAGAACACAGCAAATTATCGCTTATGAAAGCGGCATTGCGGACAGTGCTGATGTTCTCGGGGGTTCATATCTTTTAGAATATTTTACAAATCAAATTGAAGAAAAATCATGGGAGTATATCAATAAGATTGAAGAAATGGGAGGAGCATTGAAGGCAATTGAATATGGTTTTCAAAAAAGTGAAATAGAAAAAAATGCTTATCAATTTCAAAAAGATGTTGAAAACAAAAAAGCTATAGTAGTTGGAATAAATGAATTTGAAGCTGATGCTGATGAAGAATACTCTCTTTTCAAAATTGATGAGGAAGTCAGGCAAAAGCAAATTGAAAAGCTAAAAAAACTTCGCATGAAAAGAGACAATGATAAAGTTAATTTTTTGTTGGATGTAATTAAACTAAAATCTAACTCGGATGAAAACCTGCTGCCTTATCTTTTGGATGCAATTGAAAATTATGCTACAATTGGCGAAATTTCGAATGCATTGAGAAGTGTATGGGGAGAATACAGTTAGCAGTTAATAGTTAATAGTTAATAGTTAATAGTTAATAGTTAATAGTTAATAGTTAATAGTTAATAGTTAATAGTTAATAGTTAATAGTTAATAGTTAATAGTTAATAG
>JALYRX010000057.1 GCA_030855105.1 Bacteroidota bacterium
AAAGCTTTTAAAGCAAAACAACCTGCTTGTACCAGGCAGATGTACCTCGAATCTTTTTGCTTCTGTTTTCTATTTAGATTAATAAAAATTCTTAAAGTTTTTAACCTTAGTAGAAAATTTAAACAACGACTCATCTTAACCTTATTACCTTATTTTTTTTTGCTTCAAAGTTTTCTGATAAAATTTTTAAAAACAATTCGTATTCTTTTGTAAATGTTATCTTCCGATGATGGTTTGGTTGATTAAGAATATATTTACAAACTTTGTCAACATCAGATTTGATACAGAAAATGCAGAATCAGAATCCTGCCAGGCAAATTGTGTTCTACATAATCAATTTTCATCGATGAATTTTTGTAAACTAATTGCAACATTTGTTGCTAAATCTTCTTCTGACATTTTTGGTGAATGCGAAACAAGAAAGTGGGTATGGTCAGGATTGGCATAAATGGAATACAAATGGCATCTATTATTATTCACTATACCTGTGATATATTTTTCTATTCGTTCCCGGTTTTCTTCTTCAATTAGCGGTTGCCGATGCAATATAGAAAAAATAAAATGAGTATATAGATTATTAAATTCTATTTTCACGATTTGATAATAAGGTAATAAGGTAAAATATTTTTATGATTTATTTTCTACTAACCAAATGACAGTAAAGTAAAATTAATAGTTTATGATTTGCTTGGAAGAGAAGTAATACGTCTTATAAATAATGAATTTAAAATCGCAGGCAGATATACAATGGAATTTATTGGAAGTAATTTATCCAGCGGAGTTTATTTTTATAGATTAGAAACCCGAGACGGGCAGGCTGATAAATTTGTTCAGACAAAACGCATGGTGCTGATTAAATAATTATATAGTAAGTTCTAAAATCAAATCTCCGTCTTAACTTTAAGCCGGGGGTTTTTTATAAATAATTTTATTGTTCGATAAGTATAAAATACCTAATTTGTAGGTACAAAAAATTAATTATAAAATTAAGTAAAGGGAAAAATGAAAACTAATTTCATTTATATTTTTATAATTGTAATGTTGTATTTAAATATCAGCATAACAATCGCTCAGGATAATCCGTTGCTCGACCAGCCACCAAGAGAGTATTGGGATTATGTATCTACTACAACTCCAAAACCACTTTTAGTCATTACAGATAATGAAGGTTATGATAATTTCGATTTGGGAAATGATTTCGCCGAATGCCATATTTCAATGAACCCGGGAAATCCTTTATGGTATTTTGCAGCATACAACACTAATGCTACTCATTTCACATTAAATGGTATAGACTGGGCAAGGAATAATCCATCATTTCCAAATGCTGCAGGTGACCCTATCACTGCTTATGACAGTTTAGGAAATCTTTTTTATGATAATATGAAAAGTCCGATCACAGGAACGTGGAATGTAAGATCTACAAACAACGGCGTTACATGGTTTACACCTGTTTCCGCAAATATAGGAGTCGACAAGAACTGGATAGCCTGCGATCAGACCGGAGGACCTTATGCAAATTATGTGTATGGTGTAATGACTCCCGGAAATTTTGTAAGAAGCACAAACAATGGAGCATCATTTGAAAATACTTTTTCGGCAACAAACCAGTTGCCCGGAATGATGGTGTGCGTTGGTGCTAATGTTATAGGTGGGAATGTTTCCGGCGGATGTGTGTATGTTGTTACTAATACCGGCAGTTCCTTTGCAGCAACATATACTTTTTTCCGTTCTACAAACGGGGGCCAAACTTTTGATCCCATGTCATCCCAAAGTTTTGCAAATTATGTAGGAACGAATGTCGCCGGAAGAAATTCCGTTCAGAATATGAGAACAAGACCTTACCCCTTTATTACTGCTGATAACAGTTACGGACCTAACAGAGGAAGATTATATGTAATTTATTCATCGAACACTCCTTCGGGTGATGGAAATAAACCTGATATTTTTCGCAGGTACTCAGACGATCACGGAGCAACATGGTCTGCAGAATTAAAAGTTAATGATGACATCAACTCTGAAAACCATAATCAATGGCAGCCCGCAACCTGGTGTGATAAAGAAACAGGGAGACTTTATGTGCAATGGATGGATACGCGCGATTGTCCTACAAGTGACAGTGCTCTTATTTATGCTTCGTATTCAACGGACGGAGGAACATCTTTTGTTGCTAACAAACAAATTTCAAATAAGAAGATGAGAATTAACTGCACGACTTGCGGTGGTGGCGGAACACCTTTATATCTTGGAGATTACAATTCAATCATATCCAACTCAATAACATCAATGGTTAATTGGACAGATTTCAGGACAGGAACTTTTGGGAGTTATGTAGCCTATTTTCCTGACTATGCAATGAAAACAAATCCATCTGTTGTAAATGTTAATAGCGGGCAAAGTGTAAATTTCAATGTTGTTGTTCCAAGTGTAAAATTATATAGTGATAAGGTAAAGTTTACTGCTGCAATAGATACAATGCCGGCAACAGGATCTTTGAATGTTTCATTCGTAGGAAAGGATTCAATCTCTTCCTATCCCGATTCGGTAACTGTAAGAATAGATGCAGCCGGCACCATTCCGCCAGGCAGATACCGGGTTAAAGTATTAGCAAGAGGTAACAACGGAACACCTGTTCATAGAAGAACAGTTGATATATATGTAAATGCATCCTTAGTAACTGTTGGAACTAACAGACCGGGAATAGCTGATTTTAAAATAAATGGAGTTACGTATAATCAGCAACAGCAATTGGTTTTTATAAACGGTACTCAGGTAACTATTCAAGCCGTCAGTCCGAGAACAATCGGAAACACGCAGTATGTTTATACTAATTGGTCCAACGGAGGTGATACTACTCAGGTTATTAATGTAACTTCAAATATTAGTCTTACTGCTTTTTATAAAGTTCAATACAGACTGATTGTAAATTCCTTTGTCGGAAATACTTTTGGCGGAGGTATATTTTATGATTCTGCTTCCGGTGCCACATTCGGAGTGTTATCGAGAAGAATTGTCAGCGGAGGAACAACATATTACTTCCGGGGCTGGAATGGTGCCGGAGCAGGTTCGTATACAAGTCCCGACAGTTCCGGAACGGACAGCGCAGTAACGATTAATATTTTAAATCCTCTTATAGAAACAGCCCGGTGGGCAACAACAATCGGTATTAATCAAATTGGCACTATCATTCCGGATAAATACAATCTATATCAAAATTATCCTAACCCTTTTAATCCTACTACAAATATAACGTTTGATCTGATTAAGAATAATAATGTAAAAGTAATAATTTACAATATGCTTGGAAAGGAAGTTGAAATTTTATTAAATGAATTCCTTCAGCCCGGCAGATATAAATTAGATTTTAACGGAAATAATTTGTCAAGTGGGATTTACTATTACAAAATCGTTACCGATGATTTTTCCGATGTGAAAAAAATGCTTCTCGTAAAATAAACAGAACTTTTGAGCAAGGGATTAAATCCCTTGTTCAAATTTTATACTCTTTTAAAATTGAATATTCGGAGCCGATGTTTTTCAACTTACTTTCCATCAGGTAAAAATTCTTTACCCGGAAATTCAAATCCATTTTAGTTTTATTTTCTAAGCCTATCAGATTAATTTTATTTTCTCTTTTTATTCGACCAAGAGTTATGTGAGGGTGAAAACGTTGAATGCTTTCAAAACCCTCTTCTTTTAAAACGGTATTTAATTTATTCGATAATTCAAAAATCTTATTATTTTCATTTACCAGATCAAGAATTATTACTCTTGGATATTTTAACTTAGGGAAAGCATTTACATTTTTGGCAGCAAAATTTATTTCATTTAAAGATAACGATGATTCTAGTTTTATTATGCCCGAATGAATATTATTAACTTTACTTTCACTGGTATCTCCAATAAAAAATAAAGTGATATGAAATTTATCTTCTGTCTCCCATTTAATAGACTTTATAAATGCATTATTAATGGAAAATATTTGTTCCTTCAGCTCATTTTGAATTTTCGAAATTTCTTTTTTGATTTCTATGTCAGGATTTATTGAAATAAAAGTCCGCAAATTAGTTTGTAAAGTTTGTAAAGTTTGTAAAGTTTGTAAAGTTTGTAAAGTTTGTAAAGTTTGTAAAGTTTGTAAAGTTTGTAAAGTTTGTAAAGTTGGATTTTGAAAGCAATACCTAAAACTTACTTTTAATAATCATCCAATAGTTTTATTTTAAGCAATAAAAAATTAATATGAAAAAACCTTATCCGCCGATTTATTATTCCGATTATCTGCATCTTGAAAAATTATTAACAAGCCAGTTGCCAAAAAGCGATGAATACGGACATCATGCACATGATGAAATGCTGTTTATAATTGTACATCAGGCATATGAGCTTTGGTTTAAGCAAATCATTCATGAACTAAATTCTGTCATCCAAATGTTTCAAAAAGAAAATGTTGATGAAAAAAATATCGGTATAGCTGTTGCGCGGCTGAGAAGAATTACTGCCATTCAAAGACTTCTTATTGACCAATTGAATGTTCTGGAAACAATGACTCCGCTTGATTTCCTGGAGTTTCGTGATTTTTTAATTCCTGCTTCGGGATTTCAGAGTCTTCAATTTCGTTTGATTGAAAATATGCTCGGGTTGAATATTGATAGCAGAGTCAAGCTGGATAATAAAAATTATTATTCTCATGTTTCGGATGAACATCAGAAGATGATGATTGATTCACAAAGCACTTCATCTCTCTTTAATGCCGTTGATAACTGGTTATCCCGAATACCTTTTTTGAAAATTGATGCTTTTGACTTTTGGTCACATTATAAAAATGCTGTAGCTGCAATGTTAGAAAACGAAAGACAAATCATTTTAGATAACCCTAGTTTGACAGATGAAAAACGGGAAAAACAGCTAAAAGTATTTGAAGAAACAAAGGAAAAATTTGTGGCTCTGTTAGATGAACAAAAACACAATGAGCTTGTGAAGCAGGGCTTAAGACGATTGTCATATAAATCAACACTTGCAGCATTGTTCATAAATCTTTACAGAGACGAGCCGATACTACATTTACCATTTAGATTTTTAACGTATCTTGTTGATATTGATGAACTGTTTACTACCTGGCGACACAAACATGCTCTAATGGTTCATCGTATGATCGGCGCAAAGGTAGGAACAGGCGGCTCTTCCGGTCATCATTACTTAATGGAAACGTCTGAAAAGCATAAGGTATTTAAAGATTTATTTGATCTTTCAACATATCTGATTCCACGTTCGTCATTGCCTGAGCTTACAGAAGAATTAAGATTGAAACTTGGATTTAATTATACTGCAAATTTAATGAAATGAAATAAATTTTTATAAATGGAGATTCTTGCAAATATAAAAGAGATCAAATACACTTCTTATTTCTCTGAAGATTTAAAAATAGTAAATATTAAAAGGTTAAATATTAATAACTGTCAATCATCTTGCCTTGTAACCCATGATAATAATATTTATGCAATTTCAAAATGGGTTTCTCCTAAAAGAACTCGTTCTTATCCATATGAAAGAGTTTACAATACATTAAATAATTTTAAAAAAATCACTGTAATTCCAATAGTTAAGGATGAAGGACTTGACGGAGATAGAGACTATCTTCAGTTTGATACAATTTCCTTAATGAGTTTATTGAATGTATATATTATTTATGGATATTATAATAGCGCGGAAAGAAATTTCAAATACGTTAATAAAATTACAAATCAGAAATTCAGCAATCGGTATATCAAATCAAAATTAAGAGAATTAAATAACTATCATAGTTCCGCATTGCATTGGAATATTAATGAATTATTAAAGATCAATATTCTTCTTAAGAAAGCTAATTTAGCTTTTAAGAAAGTTGAAAGTAAACTCAAAATTAAATTTCATAGTAAATTAGGATTAGAGAATTTTAAAAAAACTCTCTTAAGTGATATTGATATTTTTAGGCAGCACTCCCGATTAAAATCTCAGCAAGCTCAACATAGAGAATTTAGAACAACTCAACCTAAGGAGTTTTTATCTTCAGTTTCAAAATGTAAAATTACTGTTCAAAATTATTTAGGTGGTATGTATTATCTAACAATGGATGAAAACGTAGTAATTAACAGGAATTTAAAAATCATTGAATCTAAATTCTCAAATTCATCTAAACTTCCTAGTAAAAGTGACATAAGAGATGGATTGTTGAAAATGGTTTTATTTTCTAATTTAGACAATGTTAAAATAGATAATAAAAAATATATAGTTACTCCAATATTAAAATTAGTGTCTACTAAAATTAAAAATTCAGCTACTAATAAATCTTCTGATTCAGAAATCATTAATTTTATTGAACAAAATAAATTTAAAGAGAATGAAAAAGTTCAAATAAATATTTTATTTAAAGAAGCAAACGAAAATAATTTTATAATTCAAATTTCGGGAACGATATAAAATGATTAAAAGCCCTTTAAGATATCCGGGAGGTAAGAGCAGAGCTGTGAAATTAATTTCTAACTTAATTCCTTCTTTTGAAGAATACAGAGAACCCTTTCTTGGAGGAGGTTCACTCTTTGTTTACTTAAAACAATTGTATCCTACAAAACGCTATTGGATTAATGATATATATTTTGAGCTTTATAAATTTTGGTGTTTGGCACAAAATAATCCCGATGCTCTAATTAAAAAAATTAGAAGTTTAAAAGATAGATTTTTAAATGGTAAAGAATTGCACAGATATTTGATTGACAATATTAATTCTTTTGAGGATGAGGAAATTGCAAGTGCCTTTTTTATTTTAAATCGAATCACATTTTCCGGGACAAGTGAATCCGGAGGATTTTCAAATCAATCTTTTCAAGGAAGATTTACAGAAAGTAGTATAGAAAGAGTTGAGCTATTATCAAGACTTTTATATAATATTAAAATTTCCAATTTAGATTATGCGGAAGTCGTGGAAGAAGAAGGAGATAATGTTTTTATATTTTTAGATCCACCATATTACTCTGCTGCTAAATCAGCTCTTTATGGGAAAAATGGAAAGCTGCATAAAAATTTTGATCATGAAAAATTTGCGGAGGTTATGAAAAAATGTAATCACAAATGGTTAATTACTTATGATGATTCGGATTACATTAAAGAATTATTTTCGTTTGCAAAAATCTTCCCCTGGGATCTGAAATATGGAATGCGGAATGTAAATCCAAACTCTTCACAAATTGGCAAAGAATTATTTATTTCAAATTATTTGTATGATTTAAATAAAGAAGAACGTTTAATGTTGTTTGATAAAAAAAGAAAATAGCTTAAATAAACTTTATGAAAATTGATTTGACAAATAAAAGGGCGATCGTCTGCGGAAGCTCACAAGGCATTGGTAAAGCAATCGCAATTGAATTAGCTTCGTCCGGCGCAAGCGTGATCCTTATTGCAAGAAATGAAGAATCACTGCGAAAAGTACTGAGAGAAATGCCTGCTTCTAAAAATCAAAATCACAATTTTATTGTAGCAGATTTTTCCAAACCTGATGAATTAAAAAAGAAATTAAATAATTTTATTTCTGAAAATCCTCCTGTCCATATTTTAGTAAATAATACCGGCGGACCGAAAGCAGGTGAAGCAATCTCTACAGACATTTCTGAATTCATAAATGCATTTTCAAATCACCTGATATGCAGTCACATAATGGTGCAGGGTGTAGTCGAAGGAATGAAAAAAGAAAAGTACGGAAGAATTATAAATATTATTTCAACTTCCGTTAAACAGCCATTAAAAGGGCTTGGAGTTTCTAACACGATTCGCGGAGCTGTGGCAAGCTGGGCAAAAACATTAGCGAGTGAACTTGCGCAATATGGCATTACAGTTAATAATGTTCTTCCCGGAGCAACGAAAACTGAAAGATTATTTTCTTTATTTAAAAACCGGGCTGCATCGACAGGCAAGAACGAAGAGGAAATTTCTATGGAATGGCTGAAGGAAATTCCGGCCAATCGGTTTGCTGAACCGGAAGAGCTGGCTTATGCCGTAACTTTTCTTGCATCAGAATATGCAGGCTATATTAACGGAATTAATGTGCCTGTTGATGGCGGAAGAACTTTGTGTTTGTAAAATCTATTCATGAATCCTGGGAAGAGCTTCGCCACGAATTATCACTAATTTTCGCGAATTAATTTATGAATAAATTATGGAAGATCGAATGCATCATGAAATCATTTACAAAGAAGAAAGCTTTCAAATAGTAGGAATTTGTATGGAAATTCATCGCATACTTGGAAAAGGATATCTTGAAGTAGTTTACAAAGATGCCTTAGAATATGAATTAAAAAAATTAAATATTCCTTTTGACCGTGAGAAAAAATTTTTAAATTAAATATAAGAATATTATTCTTCCTCACAAATATAATGCGGATTTTCTTGTCTATGATAAAATAATTTTAGAAATAAAATGTTGCAGCAGAGTAATTGAAGAACACATTAAGCAAACTTTAAACTATTTGTCTGTTTCAAATATTAAGTTGGGAATAATAATAAACTTCGGCGAAGATTCACTTAAGTATAAAAGATTAGTATTATAATTCGAGTAAATTAGTGTAAATTAGTGGCAAAGTTTTTTAAATGTAATAAAATTATGATTCTTTATAATGTCACAGTAAATATCGACGACTCGGTTCATGATGAGTGGTTACAATGGATGAAGTCTCAGCATATTCCTAAAGTACTTGACACAGGTTTATTCATAGATAATAAAATTTTTAAGATCATCTCAAAAGACAATGATGAAGGAAACACATATTCGATACAATATTTTCTTAATTCACTGGATGATTTTGAAAAATACCAGGAGGAATTTGCACCGAAATTGCAGGCAGAGCACTCTGAAAAGTATAAAGATAAATTTGTTGCGTTCAGAACCTTAATGGAATCAGTTTCGTGATTTGAGTTTGTTTATCAATTGATTGATAAATCAATTTGTTAAATTTTAAATAAAAATGTTTTTAAACATTAAACTTCTGATCATATGAAAGAGAACAGTAAATGGTATTTGAAAGAAATTGACGGGGAAGAATATGTTTATCATTGTTTTCTTTTTAAACCCGCCATTCAGGAACACACATTTATCGGTAATGAATTTATCGGAATGAATTTTGAAAAAGACTCTGATGAATATGAAATTTTGAACAGGGTTATCGATGCCGGTAAAGAGGGATTTCTTCCTGATTTATTATCGGAGTTAAAAAATTTAATGGGAGAAAACAATTTTGAATATGACGGATATGAAATCGGCGAAGATGAGTTCTCGCATTATTTTTTTATCAAAGCTTCCTGTTATAAAAAAATACTTTCGAAGATTGAAAAATGGAGAGAGCTTAGCGAATTAGAGGAGCTAATGTTTTGGGAGGAAAAAGAAATTTGATAATGTTCTCTACAGTTAATAACACAGAAAATTCTTATGGATAAATTAAAAAATTATATTAACGGAATTTTAACTACTCCTTATTCCAATAACTACATTAACGTTTACAACCCTGCAACAGCAGAAGTATTTACTATGATACCGGATTCAAATGCAGAAGATGTTCAGCTTGCAGTCGAATCTGCCGAAAAAGCATTTCTTAAATGGTCTAACTTACCTGTGGAAACACGTGCGGAATATTTAATGAAGATCGCAGAGCTGATAAAGAAAAATTTGGATAAGTTTGCAAGTGCAGAGAGCATGGATAATGGAAAACCTGTATGGCTTGCAAAGAGTGTTGACATTCCCAGAGCAATAAAAAATTTCGAATTTTTTGCATCGGCAGTAACACAATTCTCAAGTGAATCACACATGACCGATAATGTTGCGTTGAATTATACATTGCGGCAGCCGTTGGGGATAGTAGGTGCAATATCGCCGTGGAATCTTCCGTTGTATTTATTCACATGGAAAATAGCGCCGGCTCTTGCTGCGGGAAATTGTGTGATTGGAAAACCGTCTGAAATCACTCCACTCACTTCTTACCTGCTTTCTGAAATTTGTATTGAAGCAAAATTACCGGAAGGAGTATTAAATATTATTCAGGGTTACGGATATAAAACAGGCGCTGCGATCGTGGCTCACCCGAAAATAAAAGCAATTACCTTTACCGGAGGAACAAAGACAGGACAGGAGATTGCAAAAATTGCAGCACCGTTGTTTAAAAAACTTTCACTTGAGCTCGGGGGAAAAAATCCAAACATAATATTTGCTGACTCTAAGTATGACGAAATGCTTGAGACAACAGTACAGTCTTCTTTCAGAAATCAGGGTGAAATTTGCTTGTGCGGTTCGAGAATTTTCATTGAGAAAAAAATTTATGAAAAGTTTAAGAATGATTTTGTAGAAAGAGTAAAGAAGCTTAAAGTCGGCGATCCTTTAAAGGTTGATACTGATTTAGGAGCAATCGTTTCGAAGGATCATTTTGAAAAAATTTTATATTTTATAAAGCTTGCAGAAAGTGAAGGCGGCAAAGTTTTATGCGGAGGAAAGTCAATAAAATTAGAAGGAAGTTGTAGCGACGGATGGTTTATCGAACCAACCGTAATAGAAGGTCTTGCTTACAACTGCAGAACAAATCAGGAAGAAATTTTCGGACCGGTAGTTACACTAACTCCGTTCGAAACCGAAGAAGAAGTATTGATGATGGCCAACTCATCGGAATACGGGCTTGCTTCTATAATCTGGACTGAAAATCTTTCACGCGCACATCGCGTTGCTGCTAAGATAAATACCGGCATAGTCTGGATCAACTGCTGGATGCACCGCGATCTGAGGACACCATTTGGCGGAATGAAAAATTCCGGAGTGGGCAGAGAAGGCGGATTTGAAGCGATGAGATTTTTTACTGAGCCGAAGAATGTGTGTGTGAAGATTTAGTTGTTAAAGTTTGTAAAGTTTGTAAAGTTATAAAGTTTATAAAGGGTAAAGTTTGTAAAGTTTGTGAAGTCTATTAATAATATTTTTAAACTCATGTTCGACACTCAAAATCTTTATTTATTTTTTTTAGCTTCAATACTATTAAACCTCACCCCGGGAAGCGACATGATTTATGTTGCATCAAGGAGCATATCACAGGGAATGCAGGCTGGAGTTTTCTCGGCAATAGGCGTATTCATCGGATGCTTAGTTCATATTCTTGCCGCTATACTCGGGCTTTCATTCATAATATCTGAATCTGCATTCCTGTTTGAAATTATAAAGTTCACAGGTGCCGGATACCTGATTTATCTGGGTATAAAGGCACTCCTGTCCAAATCAAATTTTTCGCGGGAAATAGAAAAGGTTCCTGTAATCGATAAGTGGAAACTGCTGAAGCAGGGAATCATAACAAACGCACTTAATCCCAAAGTCGCGATTTTTTTTCTTTCATTTCTCCCGCAGTTTATTGACCCTGCATCTCCGTTATTCAAGATGCAGCTTTTGATTCTCGGCTTCTGGTTTGATATACAGGGAACAATTGTATTAATCATCGTCGCATATGTATTCGGTAAGACAAAAAACTTTCTAAAACAAAATCAGAAAATTTTAATTATACAGGAGAGGCTTACAGGACTTATACTAATCGGACTCGGGATAAAGCTGGCTTTAACATCAAAGAAGTGAAACATTGGTAATATAATTATTTAAAAATCAAAAAATAAAAAATCGTGTATAAACCTAAGCCCTGTCTTTCATGTGAAATGCCTGCGCCGGACAGCACGATAAAAGTGCTTGTTCTAAACTGTTCATTGAAACATGAAAACGAAATTTCAAATACAGGTGAACTTTCGGAACTTGCATTAAATTATATGAAAGACTTTGGAAAAACAGATTCAGAAATTATCCGCATCTCCGATAAAAATATTCCCGTCGGTCTTAATTACAGAGAAAGCAAAGATGATGGCTGGCCCGGGATTGTAGAAAAAATAAAGGCGGCAAATATAATTATTTTTTCTACTCCCATCTGGTGGGGCGGAAGGTCGAGCTTAATGCAAAGAATTATAGAAAGAATGGATGCACTCGATGAAGAATATCACAAGGAAGGTCGAAGTGCGTTGTATAATAAAGTTGCAGGAATAATAATTACAGGGAGTGAAGACGGTGCATTATCAGCGCTCGGTACAATAATGATGGTGATGACATTTTTAGGGTTTACTTTTCCTCCGGAGTGTGCAGCGTATTGGGTTGGTGAAGTGGGAGGAGAGGTAAGTAAAGACAGGGAAAAAAGATTAGCTAATGAAGCAACAAAAATGATGGCCAAAAATATGGCAAGAAATCTAATGTATTATGCACAGCTGCTTTCAAAGCATCCGCTTGAGTTAAAGTAAGTTTGTTGAGTGTGTGGTGGAAAGAAGTAGAATCAGAATAATTTTTTTGATTAAATAAGAACTTTTATAAAACATTGTACTGAACACAATTTATTTACTGATCCTAACGATAAAAATTTGCGACTATTATCTTCAACAAAATTAAATAATTCATTATTGGATTCCCGCTAAGAGCATGCGGGAACGACAAAAAAGATGTTATCTTTCTGGGAAAAAAATTCATTCATTAATTACGACTTCGTCATAATCGGCAGCGGCATACTTGGGCTCTCGACCGCCTGCGAGATAAAAGAAAAAAATTCCTCAAGAAGTGTCCTTGTATTGGAAAAAGGAATTCTGCCTTCAGGTGCGAGCACCAGGAACGCTGGTTTTGCATGCTTTGGTAGCTTAACGGAAATTCTATCAGATTTTGAAAGAATAGGCGAAGAAGAGACAGTTTCTTTAGTTGAAAAAAGATATGAAGGTATTAATCTTTTAAGAAAAAGACTTAACGATGAAAGAATCGGTTTTTTAAATTACGGAGGATATGAATTAATAGATGAAAAACATCTACAAGCAATTGATAAAATAAGTTTTGTCAATAAAAAATTAAAAAACATTTTTAAAGCAGATACTTTTGAAGTTAAGAACGGGAAGATAAAAAAATTCGGATTTAATGAATCGGAAGTAAAGTCTGTTGTTTACAGCTCTTTTGAATCACAGATAGATACAGGTAAGATGATGAGTTCGCTTATAGACTACACTTCCTCGCTCGGTGTAAGAATAATTAATGGCTGTGAAGTTGAAACATTAAGCGAGAAAGAAAACTATGTTAAGGTTATTACAAAAAATAATTCCGGTAAAGAAGAAATTAAATTCAATGCAAAGTCTGTAATCATCTGTACAAATGCATTCACAAATATATTATTTCCTGAAATGAATGTCTTACCCGGGAGAGGACAGGTCATTGTAACAAAGCCGATAGAAGGGTTAAAGATCAAAGGTGTATATCATCTTGATGAAGGATTTTATTATTTTCGAAATTTTGAAACCCGGATCATATTCGGGGGCGGCAGAAATCTGGATTTCGAAAAAGAGAATACAACTGAATTTGAATTGAATGAAAAAATTTTAAATAACTTAAAAGATAAGCTGGATAAAATTATTTTGCCAAATCAAAAATATGAAATCGATTTTTGCTGGTCGGGGATAATGGGTTTCAACGAAATAAAAAGACCGGTGATTAAAAAAATATCCGACAGAATTATCTTTGCTTTGTCTTGCAACGGGATGGGTATAGCTCTCTCGCCCTTTATCAGTAAAGAGATTGTAAAAAAATTTAATGTGTAAAATTTAGAGACTATACATTACGTCTCTAAATTTTATTACGTCTCTATATATTAGGTCTACACAAAATAAAAAAATTTACATGTTACTTTCATCAGCTGTCGGACCATAGATTGATGGTAAAGGAACATCCAGTAATCTTAGATAAATTGACAGCTGTCCGCGGTGATGAACAGAATGATTCATTACAAATGAACGCACAACAGCAATCTTAGGCATTGTAAAGTACACCTGTTCACCGTTACGCATGGTCCAGTTTTCAAAAAGCTTTTCATCGGATGCATTTTTCAGACTTTCCAATGCTTTTTCTATATTCGTATCAAAAAATTTTAAAAGGTCTTCGGTAGTTGTCGGAGTCCGGGGCTTATAATCACTGCCTGCAAAATCAAGCTCATCCTGTTCTATAGAGACCCCAACCCAATGAGGGATTTCAGCTAAATGGTTTGTAATTTCTCCAAGTGACATGGATTTATCATGAGGCTTCCAGGAAAAAGATTTTTCAGGAACGCGCTCGAGCATTTTTCTTGTGTTAGCAGCTTCGTGCTGAAGCTCAGCGATCAACGATTCATTTAACGGCATAATATTTTTTAATTTTAAAAAAAATTTTTATTTAACTGCTTCAACTACAATTGCATTCAAAGGAGATCTCATCGGCTTATCACCGAACTTTTTTGTATAAGTTGCAGCAAGCTCTTTTTCAATTACCGGTAATAACTTTGGATCCCGTTCATTAATTGCATTAATAGCCGGAACACCTTCCACTAAACCCTTTGCAGCATTTTCGGCAGTATCACATACGCCCTCTTTCTGCACGCGGGTAAATGAAAGATTTTTAAACCCGCCTTCTTCCAATTCTTTTCTTATATCCTCTTCATCAAAATATGAAAAAGGAATTTTGTAAAATCCCACAGGATTTTCTTTAAAAAAACTATTAACGATTTGCTCGGCCGTATACACAACTTCATTTGATTCAAGTTTTTCCCAGGTGTTAAATAAAAATACTCCACCCGGCTTAAGGACACGGTAAACTTCTTTATAAGCTTTTACTTTATCCGGAACGAACATGACACCGTATTGACAAATAATCAAATCGAATGACGAATCATCAAAAGGAATTTCCTGCATATCAGCTTGTTTCCATTCGATATTTTTTCCAGTAACTTTTTTCTTTGCAATTTCAAGCATATCAGGGTTTACATCAGTTGCAATTATCTTTGCATCCGGCTGCGATACAATTAAGTATTGTGTTACCCTTCCTGTCCCGCATGCAAGCTCGAGTACAGATGAAAATTTTCTGCTGCTGATCCTTTCGATTAAATCTTTTGCGTAGGGCTCGAACAATAATGGTCCAAGATAGCGGTCATAATTTTCAGGAATACTCCCTGCAAATGATATGTTAGTTGACATAACTTTTTATGCAAAAATACAATGATTTGAGAAATGATTCAATTACTTAAAAAAATAAATCTTAGTGTTTCGTATCCATTATTAGTTTTTAAAGTAAAATTAATTTTTTATCTTCTTTGCAACTACAGAAAATACATGCCAGTATTTTGCTTCTCCTTCTGCATCTCATATCAAAAAAAGAATAATGAATTGCGAGGTGAAGGATTTATAATTTCAATAGAGAAAAATTTATTCTTTGCTCCAAATAATAATAGTCTTAAAGGTTCAATCATTAACTTTGTTGCTAACCGAAACAAATTGATCTCAGATAAGCCACTCTTCTGTTAAAGGCACAATTACCTTTTAATAAATGTATAAATTAAATTTATTTTGAATACTACTGCCTCTTAATTCTCCTCAACAACTAAAAATATACGGAAATCTTTTCATATAATCCATAATGTCATTAATCTTGTATCTGATTTTTAATCCGATATTCGTTAAATTAAGTAAAATTTTTTAAAATAATTTATTCAAAATGAAAAAAATTATCTTCTTATTCTTTACAATTGTTTTAGTAAACTCGTTATATGCACAGAGCAATAAGTGGTCATCTATTGCTTATTCTTATTCGAAAGGCCCCGTCTCACCCGAGTTCCAATATAAATATACAATTTCAATCAGCAGTAACGGTTCAGGTATTTTAACCTACACAAAAGGTTCAGCTGCGATTAACTATGATTTCCGTGTTGGAAAAAACGGACGCAAAAAACTTAATTCTGCTTTGAGAAATAGCCAGATATTTACAGTTAGTCCTGCAGACATGAAGTCGGATGAAAATTTATTCGGTGGTGCTACTCAAACAATGATAATCACAATGCTGCAACCATCTAACGTAGATCAAAAACCCACGACAATAGAAGTTCCGCCGCAAGTAAAATCCGAATATCTTGAGGGAATTTCTGATGTTTATAATTTAATGGAAAATCTTGTTCCGCAGAGTGTGTGGGATAAAGCTACCGAGTAGAATTTAACGTGTGGCACACTTACTGGTGTGTAGTTTTAAGTGTGCTACACGTTACACATCCCAATTAATTTATTTTTTTTATTTCAACGCCGTCTTTTTTATCCAGCATTTCATAACCTTTTTCTTTTATTTGATTTCTGATCTCATCGGCTAATTTAAAATCTTTATTCTTTTTTGCTTCAACTCTTTTCTTCACAAGAATTGTAATCTCTTCAGGAATTTGGATGTCATTATTTTTTTGTTCGATATGATCGAGATTTAACCCGAATACACTATCAAAATCATAAGACAAGGCAAGCTTATCTTCCGGTAATAAATTTTCCTCTTTCAGCATATCCCATAGAACTGACATTGCTTCCGGCATATTCATATCATCATTAATTGCATTCAAAAACTTTTCTTTGTATTTATCCTTCAGCATTAATGATTCACCCGATGAATGCAGCGAACTTTTTATGCTTTCTTTAAAATTTAAAATTCTTCCTGTCAAATTTTTGTAACCATTTTTTGCGGCATCAAGAGCTTCAAAAGAAAATTTAAGTTTCTTTTTATAATGTGCCATCAATAAAAAATATCTGTAATCCATTGGAGAGTAGCCTTTCTCCGTTAATGTCTGTAATGTTACAAAGTTTCCAAGGGATTTGGACATTTTTTCATTTCCCATATCGAGAAAATCTCCATGTATCCAGTAATTAACAAACTTATCTCCGTTGCATGCTTCTGACTGTGCAATTTCATTTGTATGATGAACAGGTATGTGATCAATCCCGCTGCTGTGAATATCAAAATGATTTCCAAGCTCTGCCTTACTCATTGCGGAACATTCAATATGCCAGCCAGGAAAACCAATGCCCCATGGCGATTCCCATTCCATCTGTCTTCGTTCATTTTTATTATCACTCTCATTGTTCTTGGGCGAAAATTTCCACAATGCAAAGTCTGTAACATTTTTTTTCTCAGCGGAAAACTCAACACGAGCACCTTCTTGTAAACCTTTTATGTCAAGCTTAGCAAGTTTTCCGTAATCCGAAAATTTTGAAGTATCATAATAAACACCGTCACTTGTTATATAAGTATATCCTTTCTCTTCGAGACATTTTACCATTTCTATCTGCTGCTTAATATAATCGGTTGCCTTGGTATAAATATCTGGCGGTAAAATGTTCATCAGCTTGATATCCTTTTTAAACGCTTCTGTATAAAATTCAGCAACTTCCCAGACGCTCTTCCCCTGCTGCTTCGCAGACTCTTCCATTTTATCATCACCGTCATCACTGTCAGCAACAAGATGCCCTACATCAGTTATATTCATTACATATTTTACCCGATAATCATTGTACTTCAGAACTCTTAATAAAATATCTTCAAAGAAAAATGTTCTTAGATTTCCAATATGCATAAAATTATAAACCGTCGGTCCGCAGCTGTACATTCTGACTTTACCAGGTTCAATAGGAATGAATTCTTCTTTGGTCCTCGATAATGTGTTGTAAAGTTTTAACATGATTTATTTGCAGGCTAACTCTTTGCAGACTGCTGTCATAATAAAATTAAGGGAATCATCTTTCAGCTTTGCAATTTCTTTTTGTAAAAGAGATTTATGAATGATACCGATTTTTGAAATGATTAGAACTGAAGACTTAAATAAACTTCCACTGTCTAAATCTGAATTTTTTATCTTAATTCCGGGCAAATCCAAATTACTTGTAATGGGTAAAAACAAAAATTCCTCATTCAAATATTTTTTTATCAATTTTATCAATTTTATCAATTTTATCAATTTTATCAATAGGATGGGTCTGTCGTTAAATTGGTACTATCTGTAAAATAAATTTTTGCAATATATATCTTACTACCATTTCGAATAATCCTCATTATCAAAATCTGTTAATGTCAAAGTAGTTAATCCCATTTTTTCCACCTCTTCCTTGCTCCAGTAATTAATTTCCGGTTCTAAAAATGTTATAATAACCTCTTTTGGGCTATCGACAATTATTCTTTCCAGAAGAGTAATATTTTTTCCGTTGTAGATTCCCTTTACACTTAGCATTGTTATTATTCTTTTAATTTTTTTTAAAAATTGTTATTACGGAATGTAAAATCAATACCTAATTATTCTTACTTAGCTTTCAATTAAACAACTAAATCTATTATTGACATTAGTTGTCATACTCAAATATTAGTCTTCAAATATAATTCTTCAACTTTTTTTCTTGCCCATGGAGTTTTTCGTAAAAAAGTTAAGCTTGATTTTATGCTCGGGTTTTCTTTAAAGCAATTGATTTTTATTTTGTGACCTAATTGTTCCCATCCGTAATATTCCTCAAGCTCGGTTACAATGTTCTCCAGCGTCTTGCCGTGCAGAGGATTCCAGGGATGTTTGTTCATAATAATTTAACAGGGACAAATTGAAATAATATTAATCAAAATTATTTTACCACCGGATCAGCAGGTATTATTTGTGATCTCGGTTTCGGTTTTGCATTCCATAACTTTAGCATTAGAATTGCGCCGATAACCGCAAACCCAATCATACTCGGACTCCAGGCTCCCCACCCGAAATTATCCAATAGCCATCCAATTCCTACACCAACTGTTGCTCCTCCCATATACTGCATTCCATCGAACATCCCCGTAGCAGTTGCTGCTGCACGCTGCCCTCCGAAGTCCATCGAAGCAGTTCCCGAAAGCATTGAATGAACCATACTGATTCCAAGTGAGTTGACAATGAACGCAACTATAATAAAATTCAGATCACCTGCTAACCAAATTACCGACAGAGAAAAAATAATTAATATATATCCTATGAATGCAACAGGTGTTCTTCTTGATTGAAATACCCAATCAGAAGTATAACCGGCAAGAAAAGCACCGGCTATTCCCGCAAGTACTACACCTAGTGCACCCTTCTGAAAAACAGGTGAATCGAGTGCAAGCTTCTGATACTCCTGCATGTACCGTGGAAACCATTGTTCAAAGCCGTGTCTTACAAAACCGGTACAGAATTCAGCAATAGCTATCGTAATGGCGACAGGATTTGATATGACTTTATTGAAAACATATTTGAAATCAATTTTTCCTGTATCACCGCTCGTCGCATCATCAGTATCTAACGGAGGGAGTCCTGCATCAGGAGGAATGTTTCTTACGAATAAGAATGTCATGAATGACATCACAGCAACGATACCCGCCGGGATAAAAAATACCCATTGCCAAGGGAGGACTGTTACAATAAATCCTCCGATTATGAATATTAATGCTCTTCCGCTTTGAATCATAGAACCGAATATCGCAGAGAAGACTCCGCGCTCACTCACTTTAAACCAGCCTGCATTTACTTTTATTAATGCCAATGCACTGTATGACTGAAAATAGGCATTCAACGACCATACACTTGCAAAGTATGTTAAAAGCAAAGTTCCTGTTCCGAGAAATCCCAAATATGCGCCAAGTCCAAAGAAAAAATTG
The DNA here is from genome assembly GCA_030855105.1 of Bacteroidota bacterium. Classification (GTDB taxonomy): domain Bacteria; phylum Bacteroidota; class Ignavibacteria; order Tepidaquicellales; family Tepidaquicellaceae; genus JAGPCH01. Next base: position 19,529 of record JALYRX010000057.1, read on the forward strand.
AACACTACAGTTCCAATAGAGCCGATAAGCATAGCTTTCCTTCCGCCAATCCTGTCTGCGATCGGTCCGTTAAACATTGCAGACAAGCCGTATATGGTCAGTGCTGCCGTAATGATTGCACCGATTTGAGTTTTATCCCAGCCATATTCATCGGACAAGGATTTATTCGCGAATGAAAGATTATATCTGCCCATATACATTGCAGCGTAAGTGAAGCCAAGCGTTAGCCAGTTCAATGCGCGCCGCTTTCTGAATTCAGGAGAGTATTTCGGACGTTCTGTTCTTTTAATCATGAATTAGAATTGGAATGGTAAGAAAAATTTTTTGGAAACATAAAACTATTATAGATTATTTGAAAGATAGAAAGTTTAGGGCAATCTTATTTCAATTAGAAGATTAAATCATATCCTGTTATGCTTTAAGTGAATTTTTTTAATGGTTTCATTTATACTTAACGCTTTCAATTTTTCAAGAGAAAAAGGAATTACTATCGACCAATTGTTACCGCTGACAGTTCCTGGAAGATTTATTCTGTAATCCGTGCCGCTGAATTTTTCTAAAATGTTTTTATCAAGATATAAATATTCCATAATAAGCTGAATGCTGAAAATCGAGGACGCAGCATTGATCTTTTCGAGAGATTGTTTGATAAATTCTACGGAAGCATTTAGCTCAATGTTATTCAATCTTATGTAATTCCGGAATTTGTTTTTTTCAGCATAGCTTGAAAGATACATACCTATTATCTCTTTCAACTCTTCGTAACTAAGATTAAAAATATTTAATAAAATGTAAACATTAGAAATTTCATTTCGCCAACAGAGTCTTCCGTTATCAGAATTTTTTTCAACAAATAATTTTTTAATTAAGTACTCAATCTTTTCATTATTTAAATTCAATCTTTCACATGCTTGCTGAAACGATAATTTATCAATTGTTCCGGCTTCTGTTTTCCACCAGGCCGGAAGCGAGCTTGAGTCATGAGTCGAAACAGTCGCAACGGAATTTATTCTATATGCTTCAGCCGGCAGAAAATTAAAATTATCATTCTTCTTTTTTTCCCATCTTTGTACATTTATTCCGGTAATGCCAAATTCTTCTAACACCTTCTCAGAACATTTCGGAACCGTTCCAAGGTCTTCGGCACATGGAAGCATAACAGAGCTTTCTGCAAAGACATTTAAAATCGTTTTTCCGTGGTCTTCCCAATCTCTTTGGTCCTCAGGGTCAAATTTTCCAAACATACCGCCATATTCTTCAGGAGTTTTTAAATCCATAGTCCAGACCCTGAACAGTCCTATAAAATGGTCGATTCTAAACATATCAAAAAAGTTTTCAGCATACTTCAGCCTTTCTCTTATGTAACCGTAATTATCAGCGCCAATATTTTCCCAATTGTATGGGGGCATTCCCCATCTCTGTCCTTGTGAGAAATACATATCGGGAGGAGCACCGGAGGATAAGTTTAGTTTAAAATAATTTTTGTATGCCCACACGTCGGCACTGTTTCTCGACACAAGAAAAGGAATATCGCCTGTTAATAGCACGTGTTTATTTTTTGCATACTTTTTTATTGTGGTGAACTGTTCATACAACTGCCATTGAAGCCAGTAATAAAAATTAATTTCATGTGAAAAATTTCGTAAAATTTTTTCAGTTGTCAGCGGAGCAATATACTTGTACTTCAATTCCCATTTTTCCCAGGTCTTATTATCATTAAGTTCCATAAGTATTTTAAATACCGAATAATATTTCAACCAATGAATATTTTTCTCAACAAATTTCTTACACTTCTTTAGCTCAACGGTACTAACAGTTTCAAAAATTTTCTTTAGTAATTTTAATTTTTCATTCTTTATTTCATAATTAACTTTCCCATTTCCTTTAGGGAATTTTTTTTTAAGTTTTCTTAATTCACCCCTGAATGGTTTCAAATCCACCTTTCTCAACTTTTTGATAGATAGATACATTGGCTCCAGAGCAAATGTACTTACAGCATTGTAAGGCGCAAAGTCATAACCTACTTCATTTAAAGGAAGTAACTGGAGAATAGACATTCCTGTTTGCTGACACCAATCAATAATTGCCCTCAAATCCGGAAGCTCGCCAATACCGACGCTGTTTTTGGAATAAATGGAAAACAGTGGAACGGTAACACCTGCACGGCGTTGAATGCCTATACGCTGCCATTTACCGGATGACTTTGAATTTAAGAAAGAATTGTAATTCAATTGATGTAAATTATAAAAAAAAACTCACGATTTTAATCGTGAGCATAAAACCGTTTTAACGGTTTTATTGGGTTAATTTATGCTTCTTGATAAATAAAAGATATTCTTCCTTAAAAGAAATTTTTTTATGCAGTTCTTTTTGGTTTCGTATATATTCTTCTGCTTTTTTTAAATTTGATTCACTTACTGAATAGGCTGCGTATCCGGTTTGCCATGAAAATTTACTTTCAATTAAATTATTTTGATTTATCCAGTGTGACGAACCACCTTTAATATTTTGAATAATATCTTTTATTGCAAAATTTTGATTTAATAAAAATAAAATATGTATATGATTTTCAATTCCATTCACAATTTTTACTTCAATTTTATACGTTAGCATTAATTGAGATTTTATATAATTGTAAAGTTTCGATTCCAATGTTTCGTTTATCAAAGGTAAGCTATCTTTAGTTCCAAAAACCGCATGCACCCATATTTTAATAAATGTATTTGTCATAATCAATAAAACCGTTAAAACGGTTTTCAAACACCGTTAAAATGGTGTTTTTAAATTTCATTTTCACCTGATTTTTCAAATCTTTGCTTTTACTTCCTTCAAATACATATCTCTTGCGTCTTTATACTTATTCAAATTGCTTTTTGCGGCAGAAAGTCTTTCTAAAAATTCTTTCTCAAGATCAATTACTGATACTTCCTTTGCAAGTTCTATCGCACGGGATGCATACTTGAGAATTTGTATAGTTTCAATACCCGAAATATCCGAGAAAAACCAACCGCAGCTGGTAAACATCAGCATAGAATCCTTCTGCATTTCCAAAAGCTTTATACAAATTTCACTTTCATTTCCATTTAGAAATTGTTTTGCGTTAAAGTAAAAAAAATTTTCTTTGGTTTCTTTATCCGGATTTAAAATCAAACTAATATATTCGTTTCTTGCCTTCCAAACATCATTGAAAAAATGATTTCCGATGTCTTGATAAATTACAATTAATTGATCCCTAAGCCAAAGCAAAACATCGCGAAGCGGTTTCCTCCACTGCTGGCTTGGGTTTTCCTGACTCCTGCCACAGCCGCAATTTTCTTTCCACCTTCCAACACCATGGGGACAGCTCCATGACGTTCCCTCATTATTTATTCCGGATTTTATTTTCACTTCATACTCAGGTATGTGAGAAGCAAGATATTCACCGAAGTTTACTATCTTGAAATTTGATTGCGGAATCAATTCTGAAAAGAGATATGACAAAGTTCTTTCAGTATAATGCTTATGATGTCCGAACGTTTCTCCGTCAACAGCAGCACTAATCAGATTAACCGGCTTTTTATTTGATACGGGAATTTGTTCCAATCGATGGAATAATCTACTGGAATCAAAAATGTGATCATCGAAAGCAATGTTCTTTGAAAGAGCTCCATTATAAAAAAAAATATTAATAAATTTTTCAGGATGCTTTTTCAGATAACATTTATAAGGAATTTCCGGATCTATATTCCCGGATGAAACGTCTTTCCATTTTCCGTGATGAATTTTTCTTACTTTACTTGCTTGCGAAGGATCAAGAATAATATATTTAATTCCTGCTTCAGTAAAAACTTCGAGAGTCTCTTCATTACATGCTGTTTCGGGTAGCCACATTGCTTCCGGCTCTCTTCCAAAATGAAATTTAAAATCGGCAATTCCCCATTTGACCTGGGTAATTTTATCATTCCGGTTTGCAAGCGGCATGATAATATGATTATAAACCATTGCTATTGCATTTCCGTGATTATTATGAAATTGTAAGCTTTTCTTATCTGCATCAATTATTCTTTCATAAGTTTTCGGATGCTTTTTTTTTATCCAGCTTAAAAGTGCCGGTCCAAAATCAAAATTAAAATACTCATAGTTATTAACCCGCCTGATTACATTATCATGTTCATCCACTATCACCGCTTCCGAGTTCGGTTTATAACACTCCTGTAAAATTCGTTCATTCCAATCATGAAAAGGTGCTGCAGACGGCTGGGGTTCTATTTCATTAGTCCAGGGGTTTTCTCTCGGAGGTTGATAAAAATGTCCGTGAATGCACAAAGAAATTTTTTTATTCAATCTATAATATCAAATATATTTTTTTTGCAAACTAAAAATAGTATTACAAAGATGTTAGTAAGAAAATTTTCTTTTTATTTTAGATTTTGATTTTAGAGTTATAAAGAATCATTTAAAAATTAAATGAAATCATCAATATATTTTTTTCTTAAACAACCATTTTATCATTACAAACGAAACTGAGCGAAATGAAGTGGAAAATTTGGATGTTTTTAGCAACAGTATTTCTTGAATATTAAAATCTAATGTACGAAAATCAAAAAGTCTAAAATCATTCTATCTTTAGACTAAAAAAAGTTTTTAAAAAAACTTATCTTACTAGGAAAGAATTAAATTAAATTAACATAAAACATATTGAGCAAAATTCATCGTTACCCTGTGGAAAATTTTTTTCTATCAGGACAATCTTCGGATTTACAATCTCACCGGATGATAAAACAATATACTACATCACTAAACAACCGGAACAGCGCAGATTTGGAGTGTTCCTTTGGAAGGGGTTGGTCCGACCAGATTTCGACATGGAATGATTCGGTAAGACATGTCTTTCATAATCCGAAATCTAAACAGCTTGTATTTATGAGTGACACGAATGGAGATGAAAATGTCCAAATATATAAAATGCCGGACGAAGGAGGAGAAGTTGAGCAACTTTTAAAAGGATTTGAAGACTCACAATGTTTTTTTCATTCGTTCAATAAAAAAGGTAATAAATTTGTAGAAGCCGAATCCGAACAGATTGTTTATAAGCTTTAAAGAAAAAAATAAATCTGTCGCATATATTTTATTTGAGGACGAAGGGCACGGCTACAGCAAAGTTGCAAATCAAATAAAAGTTTTCGGGGAAAAGCTAAATTTCCTCGATAATATTTAAGATAGAATTTGGAGAAGGGAAAATTAGTTTTAGAGAACGGGGTTATATTTGAAGGAAATATCTTCGGATATAAAAAAACATCTACCGGTGAAGTTGTGTTTAATACTTCACTCACCGGCTATCAGGAAATTTTGACAGACCCATCTTATTTCGGTCAGATAATTATTATGACTTATCCTTTGATCGGGAATTATGGCACAAACGACGGTGACGCAGAGTCAGGAAAAATTCAGGCGAGAGGATTAGTGGTTGGAAGCTATGAAGATGATTGGAGTAATTACGAAGGAATAAAATCTCTTGATGAATATCTTATAAAGAATGAAGTGATTGGAATCTCCGGAATTGATACAAGAGCTTTGACAAAGATGATAAGAAGTGATGGTGCGATGAGAGGAATGATCACAAATGAAACGCAGGACGACAAAAAATTATTGGACAAAGTTTTACAGTCCCCGGTAATGAACGGCCTCGACCTTGTAAAGAGGGTTACAACAAAAAAAAATTATATTGTAAAATCTCAAAACCCCAAATCTAAAATTGCAGTATATGATTTTGGGATAAAGCAAAATATTCTAAGAGAGTTTTTAAAATACGATGTGGAACTAAAAATTTTCAATGCGGAAGCTGACTACAAAGAAGTTTTGGATTATAAACCGGACGGAATTTTTTTATCGAATGGTCCCGGTGATCCCGATGCAGTCAAATACGGAATAGATAATACAAAAAAACTTATTGAGACTAGTATTCCAATGTTCGGAATTTGTCTCGGGCATCAGCTTATTGCGCTCGCACTCGGCGGACAAACGTACAAACTGAAATTTGGTCATCGCGGCGGCAATCATCCAGTGAAAAATCAATTGAAAAACAGCATCGAGATAACATCACAGAATCACGGGTTTGCAGTTGATGCAAAAACTCTTGACCCGGACAAAGTTGAAATCACTCATACAAATCTTTATGATCAAACAAACGAAGGGTTTCGTCACAAAAAATTTCCAGTAATGGCGGTTCAATTTCATCCCGAAGCATCACCCGGACCGAATGACAGTAAGTATTTATTTGAGGAGTTTATGGGAATGGTGAAGAAATAAATTAAAGATATTGAACTTATAGAAATTTTTAAGCTTTTTCGTAAAACAATAAATTTAAATCTTTTATATTTTTGAAGTGAGTATCTGAAGTTAATAATGGTTTATCTAAATATATTGATGTCGCACTTATTATTGCATCAGGGATTTTTAAATTATAATTCTTTCTTAAACTTATTGCTTTTTTCTTTATAGATTCATTTATGTCAATTATAATACAGTTAGAAAGAAGTCTATCTATAATTTTCTCTTCAGCTTCGCTTAATTTTGAAAACTATATAATTCTATCTCTGTAATAAAAGATATATAAATGGTTGAATCTTCTAAATAGGAAGAAATTATTTTATCGCCACCGATCAGATAAATGAAAATGTTAGAATCCAAAACGAAGCTACTTCCATTCATTTCTTAAACTTCTTTGAATTTCAACAGCATCTCCTTTTACTTTTATTTTTCCGCAAAACTCTGAGGCTTTGAAAAGTTTTTTACGCTTAATCTCTTTGACTATTTTTTCTAACTCTTTCTTTTTGGCAGTTTTTTTAATAACAAGTACCATTCTTATTTTTATTTAAAATTAACTCTTTTAATTTTCAAATCAATCGAAAGAAAAAATTAATATACCTCATCATGAGTTCCAATCGTGAGCAATACTAATATATCATCATTATTCTCTTTTATTATTTTAAATATAATTCTTAAATCATATGTAACCCGGGATGAATAATAATTTTCTAAATCTCCTTTTAACTTATGTGTGAATAGTGATTTATCGAAGGGATTTGAGATGAGTTGTCGATTGCATCATTCAATTTCTTTTTAAGGTATCCATCATTCCTGATCAATTAACCTGCTTTCTTTGTAAAATTATTTGTCTGCCTGATCTTCATTCTCAATGGCTTTCATCAAAGTTTTAACATCTCCTTTTTAAAAACATCATACTCCAATGTGCTTTTACTCAATTCATCAATTATTTTTATACTTTTAAGATTCTTCCCATTTATTTCATTTGTAAATGTAGTGATTGTTTTAATATCATAATTATGATTCTCATAAATTCTTAATTTGTCGGTATCAATTAGACCTATCTGATCTTCTGCAAGTAACCTTGAACCGTTAAAATAATTTTCCTTTTCTAATTCATTTAAAAAATTCTCAACAAGAAAAAAAAGATCACCATCTTTTATATATTGAAAATAATCAGAATTGCTTTCCAAATCAAAAACTCTATCGTCAACAAAATTATATTTCCCTTTTAATTTTATTTCATAAACTAAATCTTTTTCACAATCATTATTTGTAATTATTTCTTTGTATGAATCTAAGTTAATTCCACTTTTTAGTTTGTAATGAGTAAGAGAATTATTTATTGGGAAAATGTTTTCCTGTAAAAACATTAAAGCTTTAATGAAACTACTTTTGCCGCTTCCATTCGGTCCGAAAAGAAATGTCAGCGGCTTTACTTCAATTTCCACATCTTCAAGATTCTTGAAGTTGTTTATTTTGATTTTTTTGATTTGACTCATAATTTACAAAAATAAATAAAATAAATTTAAGAAGTTTTTAATGCTCGATCCCAAGCTTTAGTTTGGGATCGAGCAATATTTATTTTAAACTTTACAAACCTTACAAACCTTACAAACTTTATAAACCCTTAAATGCACTCGGACAAATATCATTCAAAAAACAAAATGGGCAGATGGGATTTCTTGCTTTACAGATTATCCTGCCAAGTTCGCCAATCATCATAGAAAAATAAAATTGCTCTTCAGACGGAATTATTTTCTTTAGTTCTAATTCTATTTTATCCGGATTATCACTGTCAGTTAACCCAAGTCTGGCTGAAACTCTTTTGAAATGAGTATCAACAATTATTACATCAACTTTTCCAAAACAATTACCAAGCACTACACTTGCTGACTTTCTTCCAACACCCGAAAGTGATGTAAGGTCTTCCATTGTCTGAGGAACTTTCCCATTAAATTTTTCAATTAAGGTTTTGCATATTGATAAAACAGCTTTTGCTTTAATATTAAAAAAATTTATTGACTTAATGTTTTGTCTGAAATTATTTTCTCCATCTTCTAAAATATCATGAGGTGATTTGTACTTTGCTTTATAAAGCGGAGTCATTATCATATTTACACGGACATCCGTGCATTGTGCCGCAAGGACAGTGGATATAATCAGTTCAAACGGCGATCTAAAATCAAGATGACATTTTGCATCGGGATATTCTTCTGAAAGACGTTTTATAATTTCAGAAGCATATATTTTTAAGCCGGATACATTCATACAATTTCAGTCAAAATATTTAAATATAATTTCATTTGAAAGTTAAGATTTAACATTGAACTTAAACCGGCATATTTTTAAGTTGTTAAAATTTTATAGCCAATTATATAATGGATGAGTTTTCAGTAGAATTTATGCGTGAAGCCATACGCTATTCAAAACAGAATCTGGACGACGGCAGCGGAGGACCATTTGGTGCGGTGATTGTAAAAGATCAAAAAATAATTGCAGGAGCTTCAAATAAAGTAACTTCAGCAAATGATCCGACAGCACACGCGGAAATGGAAGCCATAAGATTAGCATGTAAAAATCTAAATAATTTTTCCCTCGAAGGATGTATTATTTATACAAGCTGCGAACCCTGTCCAATGTGTCTTTCGGCGATTCACTGGGCAAGAATAGATAAAATCTATCACGCAAATACGCGGGAAGATGCAGCCGAAATAGATTTCGATGATCACCATATTTATAAAGAAGTTACAAAGCCCGCTCATGAAAGAATCATACCGATGATACAAATGATGCATGAAGAAGCTAAAAAAGTTTTTGATGAATGGAAGAATAAGACAGATAAAATACATTATTAATAATCATGTTAAACGTTTTGACGGAAGTGAATTTATTTACAGGCTATCCAAAACGTTTTAAGCAATCCAATTTGATTGTAAATCTGATACTTTAAATAAAATTATGAGCGGAGTTTATTTTTATCAGTTAAGAATTGCAAGTAACAGAACCGAAACAAAATCGATGTCTCTTACCTCATATTGCGGTGGTTCATTTGGAAAAATTTTTTAAGACAACAGACAGAGGATTTAACTGGTCGATAAGCTTAAGTGCTGTTTCTAACTCCATAAAATCCATTTCAAGTTTCAATGATTCGATAGTATGGGCAATTAGATCCGGAGTAATAAATACAACAAACGGCGCGCTTTGATTGTCAGTCAAAATGAATTTATTTTAGTTGATAATTATTTTGAATTATTTCAAAATAATCCAAATCCGTTTAATTCTTCAACTATTATAAGATTCAGAATTAAATCTCATTCATTCGTAACATTACGGATATATGATCTTATCGGAAAAGAAATGGGAAATATTATATAAAGAGAATTTTGCTCATGGTGAATACAATAAAACATTTGATGGAAGCAAACTAATTCAGGAGTCTACTTCTATAAACTGGAATTACAAAATGACAAAAATAATAAATATTATTCAGAAACAAAAATTTTTTGATAATAAAATAATATCCCAAAAAATATTCTTTTCTCTAGGTGCGGAAATTTTATTTCATAGTACAAAAAATTTTAATAGATTAATGTTACAAAAAAATACTTCACAACATGAAAAAGTATTTTACACAAATCTTATTACTTCTTATTATATTCCCTTCGGCTATTAATGCTCAATGGTATCTACAGCAAGTAGACCCGGTGCCTTTACGGGATATAAAGTTTATAAATAAATATACCGGTTGGGTGTGCGGAGAAAATTTAATTTATAAAACAACAAACAGCGGAACAAACTGGATACTTCAGCCAAATCCCGCTCAAAGTATTATATTCGAGATTCAATCCGTCAATGACAGTGTAGTATATGCTGCCGGCTGGTGTACAATATTAAAGACAACTAATGGAGGTGAAGACTGGATTGGATTAAGAGCGGGAACTCCTAAGATTGGATGTACCGGTCAATATTATAGAGGATTGTATTTTATTGATGAAAATACAGGTTGGTTCTGTGGAGGACAAACAACAATTCGAACAACTGACGGCGGTAATACTTTTATTGATTCTATGGGTATAGCGGGCTCATTATTTGATATACATTTTAAAGATGATTCAACAGGGATTATAAGTAGTTTTAGTAATAAAATCTTTAGAACTACAAATTCCGGATTTAACTGGTATTTAGTACCACTTTCACCTTCCACTTCTACTTCGGAATGTTATCGTTTAAGTTTTGTAAATGAGACTGGATGGACTGCAGCATCAGGAAGTAATATACTATATAAGACAACTAACTATGGAATGAGTTGGGATAGTATTTGCCAAATTTTCAGTGGTTCTAATGCTAGAACTTATAGCGTAGAATTTCCTAGTCTATTGATTGGATATGCAGGTGGACATCGGGGAAAGGTATTCAAAACGACTGATGGCGGTTTCAATTGGGAACTGGAGCCAACCGAAATTTTTGACAAACTTGCCATGTACACCTCAATATATGCATATAATGATAGTATAGTTTGGGTAGCAGGAGGTTTAGGTAAAATCTTATATACTACTACCGGAGGTGGACTTATAGTAAATAATCAGAGTTCAAATTTCTCCGTCCCGGAAAGTTTTACATTATATCAAAACTATCCCAATCCTTTCAATCCAACAACTAAAATAAAATTTGATGTGAAGAATAAGTCTGATATAAAAATTTTAATTTCAGATCTATCAGGGAAATTAATAACTTATTTAACAGATAAAGAACACCAATCTGGGACTTATGAGATAATTTTTAATGCAATGAATTTTTCCAGTGGAATTTATTTTTATCAGATGATTGTTGATGGACAAATTTTATATTCTAAGAAAATGATTTTTTTGAAATAAACAAAATATGATTTTAAAACAAAATTATAGGAGGGAAAAATGAAAACATTTTCAAATTACTTTTTAGTTTTTATTAGTTTCTTAATTTTTAATCAGAACAAATTAAATTCACAAATTTGTTCCGATTGCATTTGTGGTACACCCAATCTTCAGATTACAGGGTACGACCCTGATACTATAAAAAGCGGAAGATATAAACCGGAAAGGTCCGATTTTAATAATACGGATCCAGATGCCTATTTTCCAATTCTTGTTGTCTTTGTTCAGTTCAAGAACGAATCCGGAGACAGTACAATAACCGATATCAATGCGTGGCCTGCAAGGAGGCCGCCTAATTATTTGGATAGTGTTATAAGATTTGATAGAACTTCTCTTTCAAACTGGTGGGATTCATATAATGGGTTTGCAATCAGTGATTACTGCCATGTGTTTTCCAGGGGAAAATATCGCATTGTTATAAAAACACTCTTGACTTAAATTAACAAAAAAATACTTGCTGATGAAAAAGTATTTTACTCTAATAATATTCACACTTCTTTTTTTCTCATCGGAACTTAACGCACAATGGTATGCTCAATATATTTCTTCAGGTAATTTCATTAATGATATACGCTTCATAAACAGAAATACCGGCTGGGCTTGCGGAAGCGAACTAATTCTTAAAACTACAAACGGCGGAAGAGATTGGGTTCAGCAGAATGGTCATGGATTTCTATGGCAGATTCATCCTGTAAATGACAACGTCG
>JALYRX010000058.1 GCA_030855105.1 Bacteroidota bacterium
CTCTACATTTGTGCGTCTCTACATTTGTGCGTCTCTACATTTGTGCGTCTCTACATTTTGTATGAATTATTTTTAACATTAACATGCAGAGGGTATTCCGTATCTATCTTTCCTCTGCGAATAAGAGATAAATGCTTTTTTATTTCCTTCTTTTTTTTATCTGAAAGATAATCAATAAATAATTTTCCGTTAAGATGGTCTATCTCATGCTGTACTACCCTTGCTAAAAAACCTTTAATTTCAATTTTGATTTCCTTCAAGTCGAAATCATCATATTTTAAGAAAATTTCTTTTGGTCTTGTTACGTCTTCACGTATATCGGGAATACTCAGGCAGCCCTCCTCAATTGAAACCTCCCCATACGAATCAAGAATTTCGGGATTTATCAAAACCAGCGGCTTTTCTTTTTTGTGTTCAACAATCGCTGAAATGTCAATGACTGCGAGCGATATTCCGCGATTGATCTGCGGTGCAGCAAGTCCGATTCCAGATGATTTGTCCATTGAATAAAACATATCTTCAATAAGATTTATCAGCTTTGCATCAACCTTTTCAACACGATTTGTTTTTTTCCTTAGGATTTCCATTCCATAAGTAGTAATAGGCAGTTGTTTGCGCATCAATAATTGATTTTGAATAAATATAATAATTATACTTTATTGTATAAAGTAACTTTAAATTTTTAAAAATGAATATTATTTTAAACAATTCATTTTTATACCAAAATAAAATATGTAATAATGTCAAACAAGCATTATTAATAATAATATGGATATTGAATTCGTAACAATGCTTAATAATTTCTGGCAGAGATTTTTAAAGATCTTACCCAGCTTGAGTATTTCGATTATCGTTTTAATAATATTCCTGTTACTGGGTAATAATGTTTCAAATTTTTTTAGAAAAAGATTGTATGCTAAATCCAATGACATACTTCTATCGAACTTCCTCGGAAAGATTTCAAAATGGGTTTTCATGATTGTCGGGTTTGTAATATCAATGGAAGTACTGGGTCTTGCAACTGTGGCAAGCGGCATAATAGCAGGCGCAGGTATTTCCGCAATAGTAATCGGTCTGGCTTTTAAAAATATTGGCGAGAATTTTCTTTCGGGTTTATTGCTTGCATTCAACAGACCTTTCAATGTTGGTGATCTTATTGAAACTTCGGGATATACCGGGACGATAACTTCCCTGGACTTCAGAACCACTAATATAAAAACAGAAAATGGTCAGAATGTATTTATTCCGAATTCACTGATATTAAATAATCCTCTTAAGAATATTTCAAGAGAAGGTTTAAGGCGGTTCGATTTTATTATTCAGATTGATTACAATAACGATATACAGAAAGCAAAAGATCTGATCCTTTCAGCTGTCAATGATGTCAAAGAGGTTTTGAAAGACCCTGCTCCGGCAGTAGTCGTAGACCAGTTGACCACAGTCGTAAATGTAAAAACTTATTTTTGGATAGATGCCTTGAAAGCCGACCGATCGATTATGATAGTCAAAGGGGATGTGGTGGAAAAAAGTAGTTACAATTTAACAAAGGGAGGAATTTTAATTTCAGATCTTACTCAGATAAAAATTACAAATGAAGAGATACCTATCAGAGTAAACTATGATTGAATGATTACTCTGATTTTTATTGTTTTCTTTGTATAACTTTAAAAACTCTAATAACTCTCTAAACACTCTAAAAACTTTAAAACTTTAAAAACTTATTAACTGTCATTTTAACAAGAAGGAGATTAAAAATTTATGGCTGCAATAAAACCGGAGAACATCAGAAACATTTCATTAGTCGGTCACGGAGGGAGCGGTAAGACAACACTTGCCGAAGGAATATTATATGCATCGGGAGTGATTAACAGATTCGGAAAAGTAGAAGAAGGAAATACAGTCAGTGATTATCATAAAGATGAAATTGAAAAACAACAGTCCATCAACTCCTCTTTGATGAATACTTTCTGGAAAGGTTCCGATGGGGAAGAGAAAAAAATTAACATCATTGATACTCCGGGCTTTATGGATTTTGTTGGTGAGGTAAAATCGGCTTTAAGAGTTACCGATACCGCACTGATTGTTGTAGATGCATTCAAGGGAGTGGAGGTCGGTACCGAAGCAAGTTTTATGATGACAAATGAATATGAAAACAATGTAATTTTTTTAGTAAACAAACTTGATACGGAAAATGCAAATTTTGAAAGAACAGTTGAAATAATTAAAGAAAGTTTTGGTTCAAGGGTAGCTGTTGTGCAGTTTCCAGTAAATGCGGGCTCCCAGTTTGATTCTGTAATTGACGTGATAAGAATGAAATGGTTAAAATTTAAGAATGACGGAAAAGGAGAATATATTGAAGATGAAATACCTGAACAGTTAAAAACCAAAGCAGCTGAATATCATCAGAAGTTTGTAGAAGCAATTGCGGAAGAGGATGAAACTCTCATGGAAAGATTTTTTGAAGAAGGGGCTAATTTAACAGAAGAAGAAATTAATTTTGGATTAAAAAAGGGAATGCGGGAAAGAAAGTTATTCCCGGTTTTTTGTATAAGTGCATCGAAGAATATCGGAACAAGAGATGTTCTTGATTTTATTTCCAACTACACTGAGTCACCAATGGACAAACCCGTTGAAATAGGAAGAAGACCTAACAGCGAAGATCCTGTTGAAATATCACCCAAAGCAGATGGTGAGCCCACACTTTTTATTTTCAAAACAGTTTCGGAAAAAAATATCGGTGAACTTTCATTCTTCAGATTATATTCCGGAAAAGTTCGTGCCGGAATGGATATGATAAATGAAGCAAACGGAAAATCCGAAAGATTATCACAAATGTATTCAATGAATGGGAAAGACAGAAAGGAAATGCCCGAAGTAATCTGCGGAGATATTGCAGGTGTCGTAAAGCTGAAAGATTCTCATACGAATAACACTTTGAGTTCTAAAAATTATCCGGTTGTGCTTTCGGAAATAAATTTTCCCAAACCGAATATGACTCTCGCGATTCATGCAAAGAATAAAGGTGATGAAGATAAAATCGCAGCATCTCTTCACTCACTTCATGAAGAAGATCCGACATTCATTGTACAGTTTAATCCTGAAACGAGTCAGACATTAATAAGCGGTCAGGGAGAAATTCATTTGAACACAATTTTGAACAGGATGAAGAGTAAATACAATTTTGAAGTTGATGTGACAAATCCGAAAATTCCATACAGGGAAACCATCAAAGCAAAAATAAATGATGTCGAGTATAAGCATAAAAAGCAATCCGGGGGAAGAGGACAGTTTGGTCATGTTCATATTAAGCTTGAGCCGCAGGAAAGAGGAAAGGGTTTTGAATTTGTTAATGCAATAGTAGGAGGAGTAGTACCGGGGAGATTCATTCCTGCAGTGGAAAAAGGTTTGCTTGAAGTATTAAACTCAGGAGTACTGATTGGATGTAAAGTAATTGATGTGAAGGTAACTTTGATTTTCGGATCTTATCACAATGTTGACTCGGATGAAAATTCATTTAAGATTGCAGGAGCGCAGGCATTCAGAAAAGGATTTAAAGATGCCAGCCCGGTGATACTCGAACCTATTTACGATGTTGAAATTGTTTTTCCGGAAGAATACATGGGTGCGGTATCGGGAGATATTTCTTCAAGAAGAGGAAGAATTCACGGAATGGATGTCTTCGGAAAATTGCAGAAGATTACATGTCAGATGCCATTGTCAGAAATGAACGATTACTCTACTAAGCTTCGATCGATGACACAGGGAAGAGGCTATTATGACAGGAAGTTTTCGCATTATGAAGATGTTCCGAAAGAAGTAGAAACAAAAATTATTTCCGAGTATGAGAAAGAGAGAGCGGAAGTCAATGACTGAGTATTGAGTATTGAGTATTGAGTAACTAAAGTTTAGGGAACGAAAATTTCAAACGAACTACAGTTTAGTTAATTCTTTGATATACAAAAATTTCTAAAAAATTTATTTTGCGTAGCTCGAGTAATTAATTTCCCCGGGAATTTATAAAATTTTGCATAGAAAAATTATTTCAACAAAACCATTCTCTTAGTAGCTTTATAATTTTCAGTCTCTAAAGTATAAAAATAAATACCGCTTGAGAATCCAGACGCATTAAATAATATTTCATGAAACCCTGCGTCTTGTCTTTCATTAAATAAAGTAACTACCTCTTTTCCTAATGCATTATAAATTTTTAGTATTGTGTATTGAGCAGTGGGTAATGAAAAATTTATTTTAGTAACCGGATTAAATGGATTTGGATAATTTTGCGAAAGATAAAATGACTTATTTTTATTTGAATAATTATTTACTCCGGTGAGAATTTCAGATAAAGGTATTTTCCAGATTCCGCTACCTTTTGTCCCAGCGAATAAATAAGTTGAGTTGGAGATTAATGAAGTAATATATAGATTCGTTAAACCATTATTGAGTGGAAGCCAGTTCGCTCCGTTATTAGTCGTAACGAATAATCCCGCTTCTGTGCCGGCGAAAACTTTATTTGAATTTGTATGCAAAGCATGAATTTTTTTGTTAGTAAGTCCATTATTAATTCGATTCCAACCACCAAATGCTAGACTGTCGGTTCTATAAATTCCACTATCCTGATGTCCTACAAATAGAGTTTGTTGATTTGAAGTCATGGTATTTACTTCGCTGTAATACCATGGATTGTTCAGCTCAACCCAAAATACACCAAAGTTTTGAGAAAGGAAAATTCGATTCGAATTCACAGTATAAGTATTAATTCCAATTTGAGCGAAATCTTTTATCCTACCGCCTCCGCTGATAAACCCCGAACTTGACGGAAACCAAAACAGACCATAGTCAGTGGATTTGTATGGAATATATCCTCCCGCCATTATCATATCGCTATTTGAAATAAATGCAGTAGAAGCGTCGGACAATCCTAAATTTGATGTTATCCAAGTCGTTCCGAAATTTGTGGATTTATATTTACCGCCATAGGTTCCGATAAATAAAACCGAATCACAACTTCCGATTGAGATTACCGTTCCCGAACTTAATCCCTGATTTACATCTACCCAGTTTTCACCATTATCAGATGTATAAGTTATTCCGACTGAATTTGCCCCGGTATATATTCTATTGTTAAAATCGTATAATTTGTTAATTGAAGAAGCTATAATGTTTGCGGAAGAATTAAACCAGTTCTGACCGGTATTTGTTGATTTATAAACACCTTGTGGAACGGCAACAAACAAATTTGATGCGTTAAATAATATATTCAAAACAGATGAATAATCAGTGTGCGGAAGTCCGCTAGAAGATGAATCCCAATTATTTCCATTATTTGTAGAGATATATAAATTAGCGGGGCTGCCTCCAATTCCTGCAAATACAGTTGAGCCGTTTACACCCAAGGAATATACAATCGAAGTTATAAAATTCAACGATGTCCAGGTTAATCCCAAATCAGTTGACCTTCTTATTCCTGTAAGTAAGCCGCAAGCAAAAATATTTGAATCGGAAGAAACTATCGAAGTGAATAATCCGGTGGAAGACTCTAAAACATGTTCCCAATTATTTCCGTCATCTGTCGAACGATAGATACCAAGATAAATACCTGTAATAAATATGTTGTTTAATGTGGTTGTAATGGAACGTACCGAAACATCAATATTCACCTCACCAAATACACGTATCCAGTTTGCACCAAAATTTGTAGTTTTAAATACACCGCTGTCATTTGAAGCAAAAATATTTGAACCATTCACGGCAAGGGAAGAGATTCGAAGGTTTGTCAATCCGGAATTAACAGCAAACCAGTTTAATCCTTCATTTGTAGATTTAAAAACGCCGTTGCTCCTTGTTCCCGTGTATATCGCATTTCCATCTGAAGTAAAATCAGTTACATCAAGCCCTGCCAATCCGTTATTTCTCTTGACATATGAGTTGCCCATATCATCTGAAACATAAATGCCGGAAGCTGGAGTACCGATAAATATTTTATTTCCATAAGAATACATTTTGTTAACCGGACCTCCGTAAATTCCGTTAGTCTGGGTCCACTCGGCTTTTGCAAAAGAATACGTAAAAATGAGCAATATGAAAATTATATTTTTATTTTTCATAATTATTTTCTAAAACTTTATTTTAAGAAAATCATTTTTCGGAATTCCGAAAAATTATCAGCTTCTAATTTGTAAAAATAAATCCCACTCGAAAGATTACTTCCATCGAATTCAATTTCATAGGTTCCTTCATTTTGATTTTTATCAACTAAAGATTTTACTTCATTACTTAGTATATCATAAATTTTTATTTTAACATGGCTAAACATTTTTAACCGATACCGGATAATTGTTTTAGGATTGAAAGGATTAGGATAGTTTTGATAAAGGTAAAATGATTGAGGCATATTTGAATAACTATTTACTTCAGTAAGAATTTCCGATAAAGGTATTTTCCAAACTCCGTTTCCTTTTGTACCGGCGAACAAATAAGTTGAGTTTGAAATTAATGAAGTAATATAAAGGTTAGTTAATCCATTACTGAGTGGAAGCCAGTTTGCTCCACTATTTGTTGTAACAAATATTCCTCCCTCGGTTCCGGCGAAGACTTTATCCGAATTTGTATGAAGAGCATGGATTTTTTTATTTGTAATTCCGTTATTAATACGTGTCCAGATTGTTGCAAGGCTATCTGTGAAATAAATTCCACTATCCAGGACAATTGAATTAACGGAGGAATATGTTGAGGTCGGAAAAGTTTGATTTATATTTCCATAAGACCAATTGCTTCCGTTATCATTAGAGTAATAATAATTAAAATCATTTGATCCGCTGCTCGACCCAAGAAAGACAGATGAATTGAGAAGAGCAATAGAATAAACTTGCGGAAGTCCTGAACCGAAATTAATTTGCGACCAACTTAAACCGGCGTTGAGAGACTTATATAATTTTCCATGTGAGCCACCGGCAAAAACCGTTGATGAAGATGAAGCAATTGAATTAAATTGTTCGGCGGAACCTAATGTCAGGGTGATTTGCCAGCTTGCCCGTTGTTCGTTGAACGAACAATCTTATCGATATCACTATTTGTACTATTCCTGCAAATAAGAATAAGTGTGTTATTTGAAACTGTTATACCTTGAATTTTTAGTTGAGCCAGACCATTATTTATATTAGACCAGTTAATCCCTGAATTTGTCGACATAAAAATTCCGTTGCTTTTAGAGCCTGCAAAAATGTTTACACCGTTAGAGCTAACGCATAATAATTTCATTCCTTGAAGACCATTGCTCGCTGAAGTCCAATTCAATCCGTTGTTAGTAGTTCTGAATACCGAGCTGTCTTCAGTTAATACATAAACAGAATTTCCTTCAGCAGTAAATGAATTGATTTTCAGATCGGATAGTCCTGAATTTCTTTGAATAAAATGATTACCATTGTCTGTTGAAACATAAACTCCTCCGTACATTGTTCCAATGTAAATATTACTATTTTAAGGAAATACTTTTTGAATCGATCCTCCGTACACTCCGTCAGTCTGCGTCCAATCAGCTTTTGAAATTGAGAGAGTAAATAAAAATAATATTAGAAATATAGCTTTCATAGTTCAATCATTAATTTTGAATCTAACGATATCATTAATATTAATAAAATTTCCTTCTTATACTCTATCGTATAATTTCCATTTAATCGAAACAAAGAATTATTATATTTAAAATCTGATTGGTTTGAAAAAGATAAGCCGTAAGTAGATAAAATTATTAAACAAACCTTGGGAATAAAATTATTAGAAAATTTCATAATCATTTTCCTTTGTTTCATGTTTTTTAAAAATAGTAAAATTGAATTTAAATTGCAAAAATGGACGGCAATTATTTTATCAACTCATTCATTGTTATCCAAAATATTTTACTAAATCTAAATATATTACAAACCTCATAACCTTATAACCTTATAACCTTATAACCTTATAACCTTATAACCTTATAACCTTATAACCTTATAACCTTATAACCTTATAACCTTATAACCTTATAACCTTATAACCTTATAACCTTATAACCTTATAACTTTACAAACTTTACAAACTTTATAAACTTTATAAACTATTTTTAGCTCTTCTCCTCCCATATCATGCAAAGATTAATAATCGTCTCAACTGCTTTTTGCATATCCTGGATAGATACCCATTCCAGCGTCGAATGAAATGCATGTTCGCCTGCAAAAATATTCGGACAGGGCAAACCCATAAATGAAAGTCTCGACCCGTCTGTGCCGCCGCGTATTGACGAAAGTTTCGGCTCAATGCCTGCTCTCCTGATTGCTTCCATCGCATATTCAATTATCTCAGGTCTTTTATCGAGAACCGTTTTCATATTTCTATAAGACTCTTCAATCTTAATTTCATATTTTGATTTTTTATAGTTGCTTATAACTTCTTCAGTAATATTTTTTAACAAATTTTCTTTCTCTGCTAATCCTTCAACTTCAAAATCCCTTATAATAAATTTCATTATAGAAGAGTCGACTTCAGCTTTTAAGGAAACGGGATGAATAAATCCTTTTTTCCCTTCGGTAGTTTCAGGCGACAGAGAAACCTTTGGAAGCCGGTTAATAATTTCACAGCAGATCTTAATTGCATTTTCCATTTGATCTTTAGCAAAGCCCGGATGTATATTGAAGCCCTGTATTTTTATTGTTACCGAGTCCGCGGAAAATGTTTCGCCTTCAACGCTTCCTAAATCAGCTCCGTCCATAGTATAACCTACTTCTGCCCCGAGTTTTTTCATATCTAATTTATCAACTCCCTTACCAACTTCTTCATCGGGTGTAAACAAAATTCTTATCTTTCCGTGTTTGATCTCCGGATGTGTCATTAAAAAATTTGCTGCATCCATAATTTCGGCGATACCTGCTTTATTGTCTGCACCGAGAAGTGTTGTCCCGTCTGTTGTTATAATATCATTACCGATCTGCCCGTTTAGCTGCGGATGCTCATCGAATTTAATTATTTGGGATTTGTTTTTTGGTAAAACAATATCGCCGCCTTTATATTTTTTGTGAATAACCGGGTTAACATTTTTCCCGCTTACATCGGGTGACGTATCCATATGAGAACAAAAGCAAAGGACAGGGACACGCTTGTTGGTATTTGATGAAATTGTTGCATATACATATCCGAATTCATCCGTCTGCGCATCTTGAATTCCCATTGACTTCAGTTCTTTCACAAGAATAACAGCAAGATCCTTTTGCTTTTCAGAGGTTGGATGAGAATCGGAATCGTAATCGGATTGCGTGTCAATTTTTACATAGCGAAGAAATCTTTCTTTGACCGTGAAGTCTATGCTGTCAGGATTAAGATTGTTCATTAATTTTTTTTGTTTTAAATATTAATAATTCTAATTTCAAAAAATATAGTTTAATTAATGTATACAGAACATAATCTTTCAATTAACAATTAACACTAGTCTCAAAATATAAATCAAAGTTTAAAAAAATTAGTAAAATCCCAAATTCAATATTCCAAATTCCAAATATGCTGAGTTTGAAACCTTTAATGTTTAATGTGAATAAGTTAATTTTGTAAAACTAAAATTGTAAATGAAAAAAATTCTTATTGTCCTTCTTTTTGTATTACCTTCCATAAATAACTTATCATCACAATCAATCACAGAAAAAGAAATTTTCCGTCTCACGTATAAGGGGGATGCCGATGCTTACAATTTTATTTATGACAGCAGCAGCAGTAATTATTGTTATTTGTACAGGCCCGAAGATGAAAACAAAGTATTTATCATTTCTAATAATTCCGTTTCAGAAAAATATGATAATATCTACGCAGAAGATATAAGGTTTGACTCTGAGGGAAATTATTATGTAATTGGTGCAGATTTTAAAAAAGATTACGGGGTTGATAATAATTTTTTAATTGTAAACGGTAAAAATGTTTTGAATTATAATTACATCGAAAGCTACAACGCCTTTATTAACAATAACGAAGATTACGTTTTCATTTTTAAAGAATCCGAACAATATAAAATTGGTTACTACAACATTGACAGCGGCTTTCGTAAATCTGAAGGATATGAGTCTATAAAACCGATCTATAATTATAAAGCGATTCAATATCATCACGAGGGAGAAGCTGAAGGTTACCGTTCCGAAGATTTTTATTTAAATGAAAACGGTGAAAGAGGTTTTATTGCCATATCGAATGGTAAAGCAAAGATTGTTTTTGAGACAAGCGAAATACAAACAACGTATAATGACATTAATGAATTAAGTTTTTCAAAAAATAAAAATAACGAATTAAGCTTTATAGCAAAAACCGGAGCAAAATTTTATGAAAAGGTTGGAAATGAATTTGTTGTGTCGGGGAATAATGCATATGATAAATTTGAACTTGTCAGTACACCTTTGTCTTTTAACAATACAGATGAACCTGTCTATACTGCAGGTGACTCTGTAGGTGAATTTAAATTTATTTATTATCCCGTGATCGGAAATAAAAAGATCATTGCCTATTCCGATATTAATAATTCAGAACAAGCTCTTGAATTTAATTACGGCTTGTCGGATTTTAAAATAGAATCTGACGGGAAGCTATCTTACATAGGTGCCGAAGAAATTATTATCCCCGCGAAGCAAGCAGCGCCTGACGAAACTGTTTATGACGAATATTATTCGAGATCATTTTTTATACAGGACGGAATTGCAAATGAACTGGCATACAGTATCGGACCTGTTAAATATAATGGACAAGGTGATATGCTCTATTCGGGAATTGCGGATTTGAAAAAGAAGGATGTTCTTCTGATGCTGAATTACGGGTCAAGTAAAATTATTATAAACAGGGAAAAATTCGATGATGTTTTTGAATATGGTTTTTCTAAGGATAATGAGATTTATTATATCGGGCAAAATTATGGAGATGACGAAAATAAAAAGAACGAAACTTTTATTTACATTGGAGATCAGCTGATAGGGAAATATGAATATGTAACCTATCAAAATACAGGAGACGAGGGATCAATTATAAAGTTTGACAAAAGAAATAATTTTGCTTTTGCCATTGAAGAGAAAGTTGATTCCAATACTTTTAAGAGTTTTGTAGTGACAAAATCCGGTAAACTTCCGTTTCCGTCAAACGCAGTCAACGGCTCAAAAATGTTTTCATATATTTCAGAGCTTATGTTTACTGCAGACGGTAAATTATTTTTTATCGGAGATATGATTTATGACCCGGTCGCTCATACCGGGACCAAAGAAATATTTGTTGATAATAAATCCCTCGGAAAGATATACAATACAATAAATAATGTCGAATATGATGAAACAGAAAACATAATTTCATTTGCCGGCTCGAGAGGAAAAGCAATATATTTTGTGCACATAAAACTTTGAAAATTAAAATTATTTTAAATTTGAGTTTGTATTTTATAAATTTAGAATTATGTTGTAGAAGCTGCTTTATAAAATTAATTAAATAAATTAAATAATTAAGAAAGGAAGCTGAATATGAGAATAATAAAATTGCTATCGCTGATATTTTTTCTCTGTTTTAACATCTGCCAACATTCTCTTTATTCACAGTGGGAAAAGAGAGAATTCGATAAAGCATTAAGCTATTTTGATAAAGCAATTTTAATCGGGAAAGAATTAAATACTAATTTTATTCTATGTATGTTTTTAAACAGAAAAGCAGTTCTCTTATTTCAATTGGGTAAAATAAAAGATTCGCAGTCAGTGAACAATGAAGCTTTGGAAATTGCAAAAAAGATAGACAGGAAAAATATAATTTTTTATTGCGGATTGTTATCGGTAAAAATAAAATCAATATCTGATAAATTAGTGGCTATAAATGAATTGAGAATGATGTTGAATGATTTTAAAGAAGATTATCAATTAGCTGAATTGAATTATGAGATTTTCAAATTAGATAATACCACTGAAAATAAAATGCAGGCATTTGAAATTTATTCCAAACTGTATGAAAAGACTCCAAAAGCCGATTTCAAAAAAAGAATAGAGGAACTTAAAGCAAGTTAAATCAGATGCTGTAGTTTGTATAATTAAATTTGTAAAATCATTTTTACAGCATATCGGGAATCTTTATTTTAGGATTTTTAAATTTTTAATTTTAACGCAAGGATTTTTCATTGGAAAAAATATATTACTTCCAGTCCTTGACAAAAATATTACTGCCGTCACTTTCCATTATGAGTGCCCCATCGAGATCTGTCCTGTAAATAATTGTTCCTATATTTTTCAATCTGTTTAATACAATATCCGACGGATGATTAAACCTGTTAAACATACCGCATGAAATCAAGGCAAACTCCGGTTTGTTTTTTATAATAAAAGGTATAGTAGTGGATGAATGACTACCGTGATGAGAGACTTTTAAAATATCTGTTTTGAGAAAATCGGAATAAGTTTGATATAAAAATCGTTCAGCTTCTCTTTCTATATCACCTCCGAAGAAAATTTCCGTGTCCTTATACTTTAAGATAAAAGCTATCGAGCCATTGTTTAAATTATTACCTTCTGTCAAACCTTGATCATTGACAAACTTGTCCGATGGAAAAAGAAAATATAATCTTAAATCTTTTATATCATCAATTAAATCTCCGTCTCTGACTATTTCGCGTGAAATATTTTTATTAATAATTAAGCTGTCCATGGTATAAGTAAACGAAGTGTTAACTTTCTGACCGCTCTCAATAATCTTTCCAATTTTAAAATTCCGGAGCAAATAATTTATTCCTCCGATGTGGTCATTGTGAAGATGGGTTACAATCAGCAAATCAATTTTATCAATTCCATTTCTGTGCAAATACGGTGCAATGGTTCTTTCGCCGCTATTATAAGTAAATGTTATTATTCCGCAGTCAACCAGAATTATTTTATTGTCAGCAGTCTGAATTAAAGCACAATCTCCCTGTCCCACATCAAGAAAAGTCACGCTAAGATTTTTTGAAAAGTCATAGCCGTAAATAAATGCAGCGGCAATAATAATTATACAAAGAATTAATCTGTATAAAATGTCTTTAACCTTTTTAGTAGTTATCAAAATTGTTAAAATAAGATAATAACAGATTAAATTAAAAAAATTAAATGTGTGAATTGTAATGTATGAAAAATCCAAAGATGCGCACCATTTAATAAATTCTATCTGGACCATCAGTAAAATATAATTGGTTTCAGCAATTACAGAAGATAAATATTCCGACAGGGTAGCAGTAACGATCTGGAAAAACCCGATGGCGAGCGACAGATTTGCGAGCGGGACGGCAATCATGTTAGCAGGAATTGATACTATTGAAATTTTTTCGAAGTACAATGCTGTGATCGGCAGAGTTCCTATCTGCGCCGCGAGCGATGTAAAGAAAAGAGCTATGATCAGCAGTGTTAATTTCTTTCCTCTTGTAATCCATTCTCTGATTTTTATTATGAAAGTTTTTTCGAACACACTATAAACTAGAACCATTGAAAGTGTTGCTGTAAAAGACAAAATAAATCCTGCATCGAACAACTGCTTTGCGTCATAAATTAAGATAATCATCGCAGCTGTTCCGATAATATTGTAAAAGTTTATTTTTCTTTCGATCAGGAAAGCAATTAAGACCAAAATTCCCATTATTGTTGCTCTGACAATTGAAGCCGAGCTTCCGGTGAACATACAATAAAAAATCAAAAAAAATATTGTAATAACAATTCGGATTTCGACAGGAATTCTAAGAACCGACAGAATTAATGTTACAAAAATAATAATGTAAGCAACGTTTAGTCCTGAGACAGCGATCAAATGCATTACACCGGCATTTATAAAAGAGTCTTTCATCCCGGGATTTATATCGCTTCTTTCACCGGTAACGAGACCTTTCAAATATGCACCTTCGTCTCCTTTAATGTTATCTTTTATATTTTTCAAAGCAAATATTTTTGCCGGGTAAATAATATTTTGTGAAAAGAAACCGAGATTGTTTTTAGAAATTATGTTTATGTTATTATAGCCGGTTACTAAAAATGTTTTATGGATATTTTGCAGAGCCAAATATTTTTTATAATTAAATTCGCCGGGGTTTCTTTGAGCCGGAGCATTAGATAATTTTCCGGTCAAAGTAACTTTGTCACCGGGATTAAGATGCGGCTGCATAACGACAGACTTACTGAATATATCTTTTCTTATTGTAACAATGACATCACCGTTTACTTCTATTGAGTCATTAATGAACTTTGCATCTAACAAAAACCTAACACGATTGCTGTCATAATCCGGAATCTCTTTTATTATTCCTGTAAGCCGGCTATTTGTTACTTTTATATTGTCCGGAATTCCTTTTATCGAGTTATCAGTAATAAAGAAAAAGTCAATATTAGATTTCAATATTCCGAATAGAATGACCGCAATTGAAATAAACAAGAAAGCAAAAATAGAATCCGGTTTTTTTCTAAACGATATAAAAGCTGAAATTAAAATCAGGAATAAAAAGATCATAAGAATGTCTGATCGGAAAATATATTCAGACCCGATAATTATTCCGGTTATTAAAAGCATTGAAAATTTAAATGCAGGTATATTTTTAAACCCGGACATAAGAATTAACAAATTTCAATCTTTAGGTGTGAAAGTCTAAAACTTGTACAAATTATTATGAATTATCCGTTTAGTCAAATTGTAAAATATCGATTTTGTGAAAGATGATTGGATTATTTATAAAAAATGTGGTGTAAAGATCTTTGTTAAAGCTATATTCAGAGACTTTAAATAACGGTCGAATTTTTCTAATTTAAATTTTAAATTGCGCTGTATACAAAGACAATCAAACACCAATAATTCCAAGATTGAAATCTAATGTCATAATATTATTTCTTGTTTTAAATTTAATCTTTAAAATAATATTTATTGCAGGACCATTCGAACATTTTGATGCAGCAGCATTTCCTGACGACACATATATATCTTTATATCTTGCAAAAAATATTGCAGATGGAAACGGTCCGCTTTATACAACCGGATACACAAATGGATTTCAGCCCATGTATGTTTTCCTTTGCGTTCCGTTTTATCTGATTTTCGATGAAGATAAAATCAAACCTGTATATGCAGCATTGATTATGCTTATGATTTTTGATTGCTTAAGTTTGATAATGATACTAAATATAGTTAATCTTTTTACTCAAAATAAATATTCACTTACAATATCCGCTCTATTCTGGATAACAAGTCCATACATTGTTTTGACATCAATGAACGGGCTGGAAACTATTATATCATTTTTTTTTATAGTCAGTTCATTTTATTATTTCTTCAAAAAAAGAAATAACTTTATTAACGAAAAAGGGTACAAGAATCTAATTATTTTAGGAATTCTCTGCGGTCTTGCTGTATTCTCTAGAATAGACAATGGGATTCTTGCATTGGTAATTCTTTTATTTATCATAACTGACCGGATAAAGAATAAAAATGATTACCGGCAGATAGTTAAATCAGGATTAATATATTCATGTTTTGTAATTCTTACGATTTTACCCTGGCTGATATATTCTTTTGTCTATACAGGAGAAATTATACAGAGCAGCGGGGAGGCAGTTCGCTATCAAAACTGGTCATTAAAAAATTATTTTCAAGTTTTTTCAGGAGAACAAGTAGAGTTAATTGTCTATGGCTTTAGAATAGCATTAATCAAAAATTTACCTTTAATACTTGGATGTGTCACGTGTGTAATTATACTGTTGTATAAAAAGAAGAAAGTAAATTTTTCATTCCTTAAAGGTAAGCTTGTTGATTTATTGCCTTTAATCTTATTTTGTGCTTTACTTTTTTGCTCTTATGTATTTTATGTATATGGAATGTGGTTTTTTAAAAGATATTTTTTCCCGTTTGTATTTTTATTCATAATGCTGCTTTCCCTTTTAACAGATTCAGCTTTGAAGTCATTTGAAAATTCCTCTTCAAGGAAAAAATTTATGATTATTATATCGGCTATGTTACTTATAATTAATTTTACGAGATATGATTTTATAGAATTATATATTAATAAAAATAATAAAACCGATTTAGGCTATCGTGCAATAGGAGAATGGGTCTCGAAGAATTTCAAAGCAGGAACTATCATTGGGGCAATGCAAAGCGGTGCCATTGCTTACTTTTCAGACAGTATCAAAGTTATAAATTTAGATGGTGTTGTCAACAAAGATGCATTGATTTCCATAAAGAACAAAGATCTGATGGGATATGTAAAGAAAATGAATATTGATTATATTGTCGGCTGGAACATTAATAATGAATATCTTGTAAGAGAATCTCTCAATTTTAATAACAAAGATCTGACAAAGGTCTTAACAATAAATGGTTTTGAAACATGGTCGAGGGAGTGGTCGGTATATAAAGTTAATTATATCAAATAAATTAATAAACGATTAACTCTAAGGTCATTTCTAAATCAGCATCAAATAAAAATAATCAGATAAAACTTAATCATGCTTAAATGAATGTTGTTGAGATAATAAAAATAAAGCGTAATAATTTTGTACTTTCAAAAGAGCACATAAAATTTATAGTAGAGGGTTATTTAAAAGGAGAAGTCACCGATTATCAGATGTCGGCATTTCTGATGTCAGTTTATCACAACGGTATGAATGAAGATGAAACATTTTTTCTCACGGAGATAATGCTTAACAGCGGTGAGAGAGTGGACCTTAGTCATATTGATATGCCGAAGGTGGACAAGCATTCGACAGGAGGAGTAGGGGACAAGACATCGATAATTCTTGCTCCTTTGATTGCAGCGTGCGGTATTTCGGTGCCGATGATTTCGGGAAGAGGACTTGGTCATACCGGCGGAACTCTGGATAAGCTGGAGTCTATTCCCGGGTTCAATGTGCATTATTCTATAAATGATTTTATGCGGATTATAGGTGAGATTGGAGTTGCGATGATCGGACAGACTTCCGAACTGGTGCCTGCAGACAAAAAAATTTATTCATTAAGAGACGTTACTGCTACCGTCGAATGCATCCCGTTAATTACATCAAGCATAATGAGTAAGAAGCTTGCCGAAGGAGCCGATGCAATTGTATTTGATGTTAAGATAGGAAACGGGTCTAACCTTCCCGAATATGAAAAGTCATTACAGCTTGCTAAAAATCTTATTTCAATATCAAAAAAATTCGGAAAGAAAGCTATTGCAATCCTGACTGATATGGATCAGCCACTGGGAAGGAAGATCGGTAACTGGCTTGAAGTTGAAGAATGTATTGAGCTGATGAACGGAAGTATTGTTCCCGATTTGTATAAGCTGAATAACGTTTTAGCCGGAGCCATGATTTATCTTGCAGGAAAAGCACAAAGTATAGAAGAAGGTGAAAAGATTGCATTGCATAAATTAATGGATAAGAGCGCATATAAAAAATTTTTGGAAATGGTAAAGATTCAGAATGGTGATGTTGATTATGTTAAAGATTGGAGTAATCTGAAAAGAGCAAAATTTAAAAAAGAAGTTATAGCCGGTGAAAGCGGTTTTGTAACGGAAATGATAGCCATTGATTTTGGCTTTGCTGCTATTGAGCTTGGATGCGGCAGAAAAAAAGTTGATGATAAAATAGATTACCTTTCGGGAATAATTTTAAAAAAGAAATGCGGAGATGAGATAAAAAAAGGTGATGTAATTTGTGAATTATATGCCGAGACTGAAACTAAACTTTTATATGGTGAAAAGCGGTTAAAGAATGCAATTAAGATTTCCAAAAATAAACCCAGGCTTAATAATTTAATATTAGAAATCATTGAATAACAGAATTACGGAAATGCATTATGAAAACTTAAAAAAATTATTTTTGAAAAAGACAATCAAGGTTTTAACGTTAGTATTATTTTCCGCATTAGTTTTATGCACAAATCTCTCTTCTGCAATAACATTTTATGTAAGCAACACAGGTAATGATTCCAACACCGGGGATAAAATAGAAAACCCCTGGAAAACAATTAAAAGAGTCAATAAACATTATTTCACTCCGGGCGACACAATTAGTTTTAAAGGAGGCGATACATTTAAAGGAGCAATAGATAAACATCTGGATTATGATAACTCAACAGACTACGTAGTAATTAATTCATACGGATCAACAAAGGCTACATTATATTCAGAAGACAATAAAGTAAATGCTGTAATTAGAATAGAATTTGACAAACACATTGCATTAAATATTTCTAACCTGATAATTATGGGAAATTATGATCCGGAAAATATGAAAGGAAACCCTGATTTAGGAATTTATATAAAAAACTGGACCCGCACCAGAGACAGCACGGACCAATCAAATTTTTTAATTAACGATTGTGAAATTAGAAATATCAAACAGGCAGGAATAAAAATTGTTCCGGGTAATTATGGTAAAAGATTTAATGTATCAATTGAAAATAATCATTTACACGATTGCGGTCAGGCGGGCATTAACTTTGTTTATGTCTGGTATTCTGATTGTTCAATAAAAAATAATAAAATTCATGATATAAAGGGATATCCGGGTGGTAATGGGTACTCAGGAATAGGAATACAGCTGAGTTTATGTAAAAAAATAATATGTGAAAGAAACTTAATTTATAATGTAGGGAAATTTGCAGACATATCAGGTATAGCTATATTAATCGGCGCATCAAAAAATATAATTGTAAGGTACAACGAAATTTACAAAGTTTATGGTAATTCTCTTTATGATGCTGAAGCAATCGATTTTGAAAATGGGTCTGACAGCTGTATTGCAGAATACAATTATATTCATAATACGGATGGAGTGGGAGCGTTAATTTCGGGGTCTTCAAAATTATCAGTCGCTAATAATCAAAAGTTATATATGCATGATATGGATTCAAGTTATGCGGATTATAATATTATCAGATACAACATTTTTAAAGAATGCGGAAATTTAAACGGGCTAATGAGCATAAAAATCGCGTCAGGAGATTCAAAACATAAAGCCCGGGGAAATCTTATTTACAATAATACTATAGTGAAAAAGAAAACAGCCAGTTGGCAGGTGGCTATCTCTTTAGCATTGCCGCAGGACGGAACAAAAATTTTTAATAATATTATCATAACGGATTTGGTGAGAGGGATATATATAGATGCATTGTCTAATCATATTAATTTATCAATTCTCAATAATTGTTATTGGGATAAAAAAGATTATCAAATAATTACTATTGGCGAAGAAGATTACAACCTTCCGGACTTGATAAATAATCAAAATGGTCTAAACAATAATACTATTGAAAAAATAAACGGAGTTGTAGTCGCCAAAATATATAATCCACATTTGGAAAATCCTTTTACTCAAATAGATACTGTTAACAATCCTTATAAAATAGACACTCTTTCGGCTTATAAATTTACCAGTGCATCGGTAATGGCTGATAACGGACTTAACCTGGATTCGTTATTTGGAATTAATCCTGGATTAACGGACTTTTACGGAAATAGTTTAATGATAAACGGAAGATCCGATATAGGAGCTTATGAAGATAATTAATCCTATGCTGTTTAATAGGAGATGAAATAAATTTATAATATTCGAGAATTTAAATTTTAATTTCTTCAAGATATTTTTCCTTTAGCATCGGAGTAATCCGGTACCTGTCATCGCCGTATTCATCGAACATGGATTTCAAAATATTATATATTAATTCTATGCCAATTTTTTCGCACCATTCAATCGGACCGTACGGATAATTTGTTCCGAGCTTCATTGCAGTATCAATATCCTTTTTGTTGGAAGTTCCTTCCTGAAGAACAAGATAGGCTTCATTAATAATTAACGAAATTATCCGCATGCAAATCATACCTGGTCTGTCCGTAACTTCATAAACTTCCTTGTTCAATTTTTCAAAAAGCTTTTTCACTTTATCAAAATTTTCTTTTGAGGAAAAACTTGTTTTTGACAATTCAATCCCTTTGGATTTTGTAAAAGTCGGATATAATGCTGCCCCTACAATCCTTTGCGCATATTTTGAATTCACTGCTTGCTCTAATGCACTTATACAAAGTGAAGTGGATATTATGATTCCCTTTGAATTTTTCTCGTCAATAAAATTTAAAATATTAAATTTTATTTCTTTATTGAAATTTGTAAGTTCAAATATAAAATCAACCGAATCATCGAGTTCGTCTGAAACATCGTATTCAGCCTGAAGCATTTCGGAAAGTTCAGACATTAAGGGTTCGTTATCACCAATCAAAAAAACTTTTTCCATTTAGTTTAAAATTTGAATAAGATTTTACAAAAAGATTTGAAAGAATATTTAGATAAATTATATGTTAGCTTTAAAAAAAAATATTCTTCAAAAGACCCCGTATGGATTCTTCATGAATTTCAGGATGAAAAAGATATAGAGATAATCGGATTAATAACTTCCTGCTATGCTTACGGTAAGGTCGAACAGATAAATCAATTCATCTATAAATTTCTTAGAAACATTAATTTTAAAGTTTACGAATTTACTTCTAATTTTTCTCAACAAAAAGATAAAAAATTTCTAAAGCATTTGTATTACCGTTTTAACACCGGAGATGACCTTGCATTGTTGATTGAAAATATAAAAAATGTAATTTTCTCTCACGGCAGTCTTCAAAATTTATTCCTCGAAAAATACAGGTCATCGCAGCAAAATGTTTTACCGTCACTTTCTTTTTTTAATTTAAAGTTAAATGAAATTACAAATCAAAATTCATATCACGGCTATCTTATTCCTTTAGTCGAAAATAATTCAACGCTTAAAAGATTAAATCTGTATTTAAGATGGATGGTCAGAAAAGATGAGATTGATCTTGGAATCTGGAATAAGATTGATAAAGGTAAGCTTATTATGCCGGTAGATACTCATGTTTACAGGGTTTCCAGAAAGTTAAAATTGGCAAAGAGGAAAACCTGTGATATGAAATTTGCTCTCGAGCTTACGGAAAGATTGAAAAAGTTTGATGAACTCGATCCGGTTAAATATGATTTTGCATTGTGTCATATTGATATGAAATAATTCTTCACGATAAAATTGGAACTAAGTATTCAAATCATTTGTAAGTCTAACATTGTATTTCTTATTGAATAATATTAATTTGTCCATTAAAAAAACTGTCTGCGTAAATGAAAATTAAAACATTCGTTCTTTATTTTATTTCTTTCTTAATCTTGTTTTTTAATTTTAGCCTCAGAATATATTCACAGCAGGAACGGTCCGTAAATGTATTAATGTATGATATCAATCTGAATTTATATAATTGTTTTATAAAACCATACCCATCATCGTTTGACGCAACTGAATTGATCTCTGCTATGACCGAGACCGGAACATCCCAGATTGAATTAAATGCAGTCAACACTTCAATTTCTATTGAATCTATAAGCGGAGCCGGTACTTCATTCCGGCATATCAATAATATTTTAACAATAAATCTTGACCGGTTTTATGAAAAGGATGAAATATTCGAAGTGAGAATTAATTATAAACATAAAAATGTAAAAGACTCTGCATTTTATGTGAGAGACGGAATGATATTTACAGACTGCGAGACCGCAGGTTCGAGAAGATGGTTTCCGTGTGTTGATGTTCCGAATGACAAAGCTCAGCTTTCATTAACAGCAAGCGTTCCTAAAGGTGTACAGCTTGTTTCAAACGGCTTGTTGATTGATTCAGCTATTAGCGGTGACACAGCAGTTTATAAATGGAAGAGTGATTTTCCTATTGCAACGTATCTTATGGCAATAGCCGCAAAAGAAAAATACAATCTCGATATTGTTACCTGGAAAAGACCTGACGGAAGAGACATGCAGATAAGATTCTACTGGCAGCCGGGTGAAACAAAATTCAATATTGACAATATTAAAAACAAGGTTGGAAGAATGCTTGATTTCTTTTCTCTTAAGTATGGAGATTATCCGTTTGAGAAGCTTGCATTTGCAACATTAAACAAAGACTTCATCTGGGGTGGAATGGAAAATCAAACCATTGTGACTCTATGTCCCGATTGCTGGACGGAAGAATTGATTTGTCATGAAGTTATACACCAATGGTTCGGTGATCTGATTTCTCCGATGACATGGGCAGACATCTGGCTTAATGAGGGATTTGCGACATTCAATGAAGCAGTTTGGGTTGAAAATCAAAAGGGTTATAGAGAATATAAACTTAAAATTTTATATGAGGCTGAAAAATATTTAAGTAAAAACCCGGGCTGGGCAATTTATGAAAAATCATGGGATGTCTCTGAACCCAATGACAGTATTTTATTTAATGAAGCAATTACTTATTCAAAAGCCGGTTGTGTAATGCATCTTTTGAGATACGTGCTGGGTGATTCTGTTTTTTTTAATTGTATAAACAAATATGCGACGTATCCTAATTTCATGTATGGAAATGCTTCGACATCGGAGTTTATTGGTTTTATCAGTTTGATTACAGGAGAAAACCTCAACTGGTTTTTTGATCAATGGGTGTATAAGCCGAATCATCCTGTGTATCAGAACAATTACCGTTTTGAAGAAATGAAAGATAAAAAATGGAAAGTTGACTATACTATTAGTCAGGTTCAGACTAATGCAGGTTTTTTTAAAATGCCGGTCGAATTAAAGGTAACTTTTGAAAACGGCAAGGATTCAATTATAAAGGTGAACAATGATTATAATCTTCAGATGTATAAATTTGAATTTAATGACGAGCCGAAGAAAGTTTCGTTTGATCCTAATAATCAAATTGTATTAAAAGAAGTTAAAAATTAAAATAAAAAATAAAATGAATTCAATGAAAAAGTTGATTGTTATTAATGTTTTTGTTTTAGCATTTTCACAATCAGGATATTCTCAAACATATAAAAAGAATAGTTACTACTTTGATCTGATTTATGATATTTATTCTCACAATTATTTATCGGTAAAAGCTGCAGGCAAAGGTTACACTGGAATTGCCGGAAATAATGATTTGTCGGGAATTGTATTAAATCCGGCTTCTCTTAGTCAGAAGGATAAATTTCAAATTTATGCAGAGTACTTATACAAATGGGAAACACCTTACAATAAGTACTCTTCAGGAAATTTTTATGAACAGTATAATCCTACGATGCTTGCCGGGATTAGCTATAAAATAAATAAAGATTTTATTGCCGGAATTTTGTATCAAAACAATAACAATTATAATTTTAACTTTAATATAACTAATGAATTGGGTGAACCTGCCGGTAAAGGAAATAATGCATTCTCAATAAGTTCACTTACTTTGCCTATTGTTTATTCAGGTGTTGATATGCTAAAGTTTGGAATAAATTTAAATTATAGTTTTTATTCTTACAAGCGTGAAGGAAGTGACAATTTTGAATATACTGAAAGTTTCGAGAAATTCATTCCGGATTTTGGAATTATTTACACCCCCATAAATAATTTATCAATTGGCGCGACATTTACACCGGAAACGAGTGAAAACATTGAATATAAAAGCAGTGATACAAATTTTACTTATAAAGACCCGAATTATTTCCCGCTGGAGGTCAGCATCGGTGTGAATTATAAATTTGAAGAAACACCATTGACTCTTTCAATGGATTACCGTTTCATAAATACTTCTGTAGATGAATCTTTGGATGATAGAAATGATTTTTATTTTGGAATGGAATATGGTTTTAACAAAATGATTATTATTCGCAGTGGAATATTTACAGTAAAGGATTTCAGAAATATAAATAATTACGTTTTTATTTATATACCGGACCCGGGTAGCTACAGCCAGACCTTTGGCACACTTGGAGCGACTGTGAATATTGATAAGCTTAATCTGAATTTATCACTGATAGACAGCCATATCTTTTCTTCCGGTAATATAACTCAGACACAGCTTAACTTTGGTGCGGGATATAATTTCTAGGAAATAATTCCTATTGATGATTTTATTTTCTTTTTTTCCAGAGCTTATTCAACCTGTCTTTTAATTTTTTTTCTTCACCAATATCTGTCGGCAGATAATACAATTTGTCCTTCAGCTCTTCAGGTAAATACTGCTGCTCTGTAAAATGTTCATCAAAATCATGCGAGTATTTATATTCTTTTCCGTAATTTAAATCCTTCATTAATTTTGTAGGAGCATTTCTTAAATGGATCGGAACATCAAATGCAGGAAAATTATTTATATCTTCATTAGCTTTTTTGATAGCCATATAAGATGCATTACTTTTCGGACAGCTTGCAAGATAAGTTGCTGCCTGCGATAAAACCAGACTTCCCTCAGGCATTCCAATGTAATCAATTGCTGTGAAAGCATTTGTAGCAAGTGTCAGTGCATAGGGGTCGGCATTTCCAATATCTTCCGAAGCGAGCACTATCATTCTTCTTGCAATGTACTTGGGATCTTCACCTCCTTTTATCATCCTTGCCATCCAGTAAACTGCGGCATCCGGATCGCTTCCTCTGACACTTTTTATGAATGCGGAAATAATATTATAATGTTCTTCCTGATTTTTATCATACTTTATGTAATTTGCCTGAAAGGTTTCCTTGAATATTTCATTTGTAAGATTAATGACTCCGTCTTTATCAGGTTTAGTTAATTTTACTGCAAGCTCGATACCGTTTAGCAGTCTTCTAGCATCACCATTAGAAAGCCCTATGAGAAAATCTTTATCCTCAATTCCAATCTTCGTGTTGCGTAACAATTCATCTTTCTCTAAAACATTTGAGATAATAAAAATAAAATCATCTTTTGAAAGTTCTTCAAGGATGTAAACTCTGCTTCGTGAAAGCAAAGGTGAGATAACTTCGAACGAAGGGTTTTCAGTTGTTGCACCGATTAAAATGATAGTACCTTTCTCGGCGCTTTGAAGAAGAGAATCCTGTTGGGCTTTATTAAACCTGTGAATTTCATCAATGAATAAAATTGTTTTTTTATTCTTTTGCTTTAGATTGAATTCAGCTTTTTCAATTGCTGCACGAACATCTTTTACACCGGAGGAAACTGCGGACAGCTGGCTGAACTCAGCTTTTACAAGATTCGCAATCAATAAAGCTAAAGTGGTTTTACCAACACCCGGCGGTCCCCATAAAATCATTGAAGAAGGTTCATTCTTCTCGATCATTATTCTGATCGGTTTGTCTTTGCCAAGTAAATGTTTTTGTCCTGCAAACTCATCCAACGTTTTTGGACGCATTCTTTCGGCAAGAGGAATGTTCTTTACGTTATAAGCTGTATTGGTTTTATCTCCGAATAAGTCCATTTAAGTTTGTAAGGTTTGTAAAGTTTATAAAGTTTATAAAGTTTTTAAACTTTGAAGTGACGTAAAATCCTAATTGACCACCCCCAACCCCCTCCTTACTAAGGAGGGGGCAAGGGGGAGGTTGTTAAATTCAAAATTTTTAGCGCTTATTAAATAGCATTTTTGATTTTACTTATGTTAACAATTTAAAATCTATTTTTTGTGTAACTTCATTTAATAATAATTAAAATCGATTATACCTTATTGAAACTTTCGGTCCTATTAACAATATAAATTCCAAGAAGAATTATAAACATTCCAACTAAATGCAGCGGGTATAAAATTTCATCATCAAACAGTCCCCAAAAAATCGCAACAATAGGAATAAGGTAAGTCACGGAGCTTGCAAATATAGGCGTAGTCATTAATATTAATCTTGTATATAAAACCAAACCGATTGCTGTTCCAAAAACTCCAAGCAAAAAAATATATCCAAGTGATTCAAATGCTCCCTGAGTATTCATAAGTTTATTAATAAAATCTGTCGTCAAAAGATATATTAGCGATACAGGTCCGATTGATAGCATAGCAAGCGATGTGATAACAATAGAACTAAGACCTCCCAAATATGCCTTAATAAAATTCAGGCTTACGGAATAGCAAATTGTCGCAGTCACAATAAGCCAAACATAAACGTTCATACTACCCATTCCACCTGATGAACTTACAAAGCTTAAACCTATAGCACCGACAAAACCGATCAGCAGTCCTAATATTTGCCGGAAATTAATGGGATATTTGAAAACAAAAACTGCAATTAATAAAGTAAACATTGGTGAGAGTGCATTAAGAATTCCGGTCAATGAACTTTCCAATCTTGTTTCAGCTATTGCGAATAGAATTGCCGGTATCAAGTTTCCTACCAAGCCTGTAAAAAAAATATATTTATATTTATCTTTTGAAACTATCTTTAGGTGTTTCAAAGCAAAAGGCAGCATGACCAAAAAAGCAAATACAATTCTTATTGTCCCGACCTGGGCAGGTGAAAAAACTTCGAGACCTTTTTTTATCAGAATGAACGAGCTTCCCCAGATTATTGAAAGTATAAACAATATCACCCATGCTTCTGCCTTTTCTGTTTTTATAAATTTGTTTACCAATGAAATTGAAATGCTTTATAATAAAATACAATAATTCCCTGAAAACATTAATAAGATAATTCGGTTTACCGGTTGAAACTCTGTACAAGATAAAAGTCTTAATTTAATTCTGATTCTGTTTATCAAAACATTATTTTACCTCAAAGACTCAAAGACTCTAAGAGCAAAAAGTTCAAATATAATGGACTTTGAGCCTTTGAGTCTTTGAGGTAATCTTCCTAAGTTAAATTTGAAAAGCCTACACTTGACAATATTTCAAATATTTTTTTAAATGAAGTTTTGACGTGTACCTAGTTGATGAATCAAAAAACCTTAAAAGTATTATTCAAAGTTTGATTTAATTTCATATTGAAAAAATTTCCCAATTGAAGTAAGTTAACTGAAATGTCAGACTTCAGTCATAAAATAATATTCCACATAGATATGGATGCTTTCTTTGCCTCA
Organism: Bacteroidota bacterium; assembly: GCA_030855105.1. GTDB lineage: Bacteria > Bacteroidota > Ignavibacteria > Tepidaquicellales > Tepidaquicellaceae > JAGPCH01. The sequence continues at coordinate 26,824 of JALYRX010000058.1, forward strand.
TGTGAAGAAGCCATAAATCCTTCTCTTAGAAACAAGCCATTGGTTGTCGGAGGAACAAAGCAAGATACAAGAAGCATTGTTTCGTGTCCAAATTATCTGGCACGTGCAAAGGGTGTCAGAACAGCGATGGCGCTTTCAAAAGCTTTGATGCTGGTTCCCGAAGGAAATTTTATAAGACACACGAAAGGTCTTTATTCGGATTACTCTAAAAGAGTTCGTGAGATCATGAATAAATATACACCTTTAATACAACCACTTAGTATTGACGAAGCTTTTCTTGATGTAACCGGAGTTTTACATATTTACAAAAATGATTATCTTTTAATGGCAAACAATATCAAAGATGATATTAAAAATACTTTAGGTATAACCTGTTCGATAGGAATTTCAACAAACAAGATTTGCGCTAAGATTGCTTCTAAGATAAATAAGCCGGATGGAATAACACTAATTCCTTTTTGTAAAGAAAAAGAATTTCTTGCTAAACTAAAGATTGAAAAAATTCCGGGTGTCGGAAAGTCAACTCAGCTGCGGCTCAAACGATATGGCATTGATTTAATAGAAGATATATTAAAGTTTGATAAGTCTTTTTATGAGAATGAAATTGGAATTCATACTTCTTTTCTTTTGAATGTAGCAAATGGAAAGGGAAGTGAAAGTGTAAAGGAAAACGAAGAAGAAAGAAAATCTTTATCAAAAGAAAATACTTTTTTCAATGATACTCTCGACAGAAAATTCCTTTTATCGGAGTTATATTACTTAATGGAAAGGTGCTGTGAAAAGCTCAGAGCGATAAATATGAAGGGACGCACTATTACTGTAAAGGTAAAGTATTTTGATTTCAAAGTTAATCAGAAATCATTTACCGGGACAAAGTATTCAAATCTCGAAGCTGATTTTTATGACGATTCAATAAAGCTCCTGGATAAAATGTTAGAGAATAAAAAAAAGGTCAGACTGCTCGGAGTGAAATTTTCTGAATTTATTTCCGGAGACGATTCAATGCAGGAAAATATTTTCCAGGACATTGACAAGAAGGAAAACCTTATGAAAAAGATAGATAAGATAAGAAAAAAATATGATTATGATATTTTGAAGTTCGGAAGAACGTTTGAACTGAATGAAAAGTAGAAATCTATGAAGTTAGAGAAACTTTTGGCTACTTATAATATAGTGAAGTTACTAAATTTACACTCAGTTAAAGAACTATGAAAAATATTCTCTTTATAACTTCGATTTTTATACTTCTCAATTCGAATTCTTATTCACAATCCGGATGGTATTGGCAGAATCCTTTGCCCCAGGGAAATGATTTAGTGTCAGTAAAATTTCTAAATTCAAAAACAGGATTTACAGTTGGACATTACGGTATTATACTTAAGACAACGGATGGTGGAAATAATTGGCGCCAGTTAAATTCACCTATTAATGATCTCTTCTATTCTATACATATCTTTAATGACAGTTCAATTATAATCGGAGGATCAAAATTTTTTTATAAATCAAGTAATGATGGCAATAGCTGGACTTCACATGTAGTGAGTAATTCCACAAATAACATCGCTTGGTTATCGATAACTTTTCTTAACGAAAGTACTGGATTTGCGGGCGGAAGGGTTTATACAATGTATAATACCTCCGGAACGATAGTTAAAACAACCAATGGAGGAAATAATTGGTTTACAGCTAAAAGTACTAGTTATGCTGTAAAATCAGCAAGCTTCATTGATCAGAATACCGGATACTTTTCCAGTAATTATGCAAGCAATTATCCATATGATGTTAGTCAGATATTAAAGACAACTGATTGTGGAGCCACATGGATCACAAGTCCGGTATTTGTACGTAATGTTTTCTTCAGCATTAAAGCCTTTAATAAAGATTCTGTTTATGTTTTAGAATACAATGGAAAAATATTTAAAACTTCCAATGGCGGATTGAATTGGAATCCATTTATTATAGATACTGTCAATAAATTTTATTCATTTAATTTCCTTGATTATGAGAATGGATTAATAGTTTCAGATCCCGGGAAAATATTGAAAACAACAAATGGAGGAATGAATTTTAGCTATATAAATACTAACAGCAATGAGAATCTCAATGATGTAGCTTATGTTGATTCGATAAATTCTGTTGCTATAGGGAATAGTGGTGAAATTTTACATTCCTCAGATAACAATGAACATTGGGAAAGTAAGTTGAAAGGATATAAAAATGAGATTAACTCAATATTTTTTCGGGATGAAAATTCCGGATTCGCTGCATGTAATAATTTAATTATAAGAACTACAAACGCAGGATCTAAATGGGACTCTGTTTTTTCAAATTCAACTAAAAATTTCAATTCAGTATTTTTTTTAAAAAACGGAATTGGATTTTCAGTCGGTGATTCCGGTATAATTTATAAAACAATTAATAATGGAACCGACTGGATCCTTAAAAGCTCAGGTGTAACTTCAAATTTAAATTCAATTTATTTTCTCGATAATTTTAACGGATTTATTGCGGGAAATCAAAATGCAGGTGGTTATGTAACATTTCTAAAAACATCAGATGGGGGAGAAAGTTGGAACAACGTATCTGTTTTAGGTAACTTAAATTTACATTCAACATTTTTCATATCACCTCAACACGGTGCGGCATCTGGTTCAAATGGAAATATAATGGTAACTACTAACGGAGGTATCTCCTGGAGCTTTCAACATATCGGAGAACAGAATGAAAAATTATTTAAAATTATTTTCTTAAATTCATTTTTAGGCTATTGTGTTGGTGAAAGAGGTTATGTGTATAAAACGATTAATGGCGGCACTTCATGGATAACTGTAAATTTGCAATATGGATGGGGTCCGTTACAGGATATAAATTTTATAAATCAAAATGTCGGTTTTATATTGGGTAAACAAATTTATAATAATATAACAAGGATTTACAAGACGACCGATTCGGGAAATTCCTGGTATCTAATGCAAAGTTACAACATTAATGAAAATATTAAATTAATAAATTTTTTAAATCAAAATACCGGATATTTGTGCGGAACAAGTGGTACGATACTAAAAACAACAAACGGAGGCGGGAATCTTGTTGAAATAAAACAAAGCAACAATTATTTACCATCACAATTTTTATTACAAAATTATCCTAATCCATTTAATCCAACTACAAAAATAAAATATGAAATTTCCCAATTATCTTTTGTTAAGCTAAATATATATGATAATCTCGGAAGAAAAGTTGATGAACTGGTCAATGAATACAGAACGGCTGGATTATATGAAACTGATTGGAATGCAAATAATTTCCCGAGCGGGATTTATTTTTACAAAATTGAGACGGAAAATTTTACTGTGACTAAGAAAATGATTTTAATTAAATAAGGACATTTGTCCTATCAAAAATGTTATAATTTAAAAAATAGCAAAGGAGATAGGCAAATGGGAAATAAATCAAATCATTATTCACGTCAATTATCAAAGACATCAGAGGGAGAGTTCATGTATGATTTATTAAATTCATATGAACTTTCCCCAAAGTTAAGTGAGCAAATATTACAAAGTGCCAAAGAACACCTGATCCGAGATCATCTATTAAAGGAGGGTCAGATAGAAGTTAGTGTACTAGAGATAGAAGAGCGTGCAGGCAAGCCGGTAGAGAAGTTGGAGAGGAAGCGAGTATTATTAACAATAAATTCAGGAAAAGAAGATATAGAAATAAATAAAGAATTTGGAAGAAAAATCTTGCGTCAAAATCGAATCCAGCGAATCACTCATGAGGCAATAGAGCAGGATGGGGTATTAAGTCAGGAAGATCTAGCTCAATATTTATCATGTGATGTACGAACAATTCGCCGAGATATAGAGGAAATAAAGAAGCGTGGAATAGAGGTAATAACTCGTGGTGTACTCCATAATATAGGTCGCGGTCAGACGCATAAGAAAAAGATAATAGGATTATATTTAGAGGGAAAACATTTAGCGAAATACGATTAAAGACCCATCACAGTACGGGAGCAATAAAAAGATATCTTCAGGATTTTCAGAAAGTATTGATGAGTATTTATCATGGGATAAAGGCTGCAAGTTCAATAAGTAAAGTAACAGGGCTAAGTATTAACTTAATAAGGCAGTATATAGAATTAATAAGCGAAAGCCGAAAAGATGTTCACCTCAAAGCAATGATGGATGATATGATAAGACAGTGGAAGCGATCCGGAACAAGAATAAAAAAAAAGGAAGATATTTCCAACGGTTACATGAGGAATCTGGCTCCTATGATAGGAGGAGTGAAATGAGTCTAAATCCAATAAGAGACAGATTTGAGAGTTTGAAGAAACGAGATTTTAAGAGTTCATTAATAAATTTGCTTGAGAATGACTACAAGCTCTTAGGTTCAAGAAAGATAATAGAATTATTATCAGAGGATATAGAAGATTTACACAACGAGTATTATCCTCACAGAAACAGGGTTGGTTATGGGGAAATAGTTTTTAGGACAACTAAAGATGATGGTCAACGACAAAGTTATGGAAAGAAGACAGAAGATTATGCAAGCACAACAGTAATATTG
>JALYRX010000059.1 GCA_030855105.1 Bacteroidota bacterium
CACAAATGTAGAGACGCACAAATGTAGAGACGCACAAATGTAGAGACGCACAAATGTAGAGACGCACAAATGTAGAGACGCACAAATGTAGAGACGCACAAATGTAGAGACGCACAAATGTAGAGACGCACTATAGTGCGTCTCTACAAAAAACCGAAAAATTCATTTATGAAAATTATCTTCATGGGAACCACGGAGTTTGCTGTTCCCTCTCTCAAAATCCTTTTGGAAAATGGATACGATGTTATTTCCGTTGTTACCATTCCGGATAAAAAAAAAGGACGCGGACAGTTTTTATCCTGTTCTGAAGTAAAGAAATTTGCTTTGGAAAAAAATCTTCCCATCATTCAGCCGGAAAAATTAAGACACGAAGATTTTATTAATAAAGTAAAATCTCTAAGCCCGGATTTGATAATTGTAGCTGCATTCAAAATTTTACCGAAGGAAATTTTTACCATTCCCAAATACGGTGCTTTTAACCTTCATGCTTCTTTACTTCCGAAATACAGGGGTGCTGCTCCGATAAACTGGGCTCTAATAAACGGGGAAAAGAAAACGGGTGTAACAACTTTTTTTTTAAAAGAAAAAGTTGATACCGGAAATATTCTTTTGCAAAAAAGTTGGTATATCGGGGAAGAAGACGATGCCGGAACTCTTCACGACAAGCTTTCTGCGTTAGGCGCTGAGACAGTTTTAGAAACTGTTAATCTTATTGATGCAGGAAAAGTTCATCCGGCGGAACAGGATAACAGCTTGTCTTCACCGGCTCCAAAAATCTTTAAAGAAGATTGTGTAATAAATTGGAATCGGGATGCAGTTGAAATTAATAATTTTATACGTGGGTTGTCACCCTATCCGGCAGCATTTACTCATTTGGAAAATAAAATAGTAAAAATTTTTAAATCTCAATTAACTGTACAGCCTAAAGAAGTATTACCCGGCGATATTATTATCCGGGATAAAAAAATTTTTGTATCAACAAGTGATTTTTTACTAGATATTCAGGAGCTGCAAACTGAAGGGAAAAAAAGAATGAATGCTTTGGATTTTGTAAATGGACTGGATAAATCCAAAAAATATTCCTTTGGTATAAAATAAAAAATCTTTTCTAAAATAAAAAAAGGAACCGGCTAAACACCGGTCCCTTTATAAAAAGTATTACACGTACTTGTTTTACGGTCTTATTACACCAATAAAATTAAATGCATTATTGTCAACTATAGCTGCATCCGCAACATCAACTAATCCATCACCATTTACATCAGTGGGAACATAACCACCAATAAAATTAAAAGCATCGTTATCAACCATAGATAAATCGGTAAGGTCAATTACTCCATCCTGGTTAACATCACCACTGTAGAGAGTAAATTTACCAGCTTTAAAAGTTAAATTATTTCCAAATGCCTGGCTTGCTGCAGTTGTAAAGTCATAGCTCTTAGGATTTGGAGCGAATACTACTCCACCGGCTTTACTCCATGTTTCGAGTGCGTTTCTGTGTCTTATAACAATGTAATAAGCCTCATCTCCCGGTGCATTAAATGAAAGTGAAAGAGTTCCACTCGCGCTTTTTACACTTTTTGCATCATCGATCAATGCAAATGGAGTTGTAGTACTGTGCAGCTCTACGGTAACTGTATCGCTGATATTCGTAGTGCCATTCCAAAATCCTTCGATTAATAAAGTTAAGTTTAGGTTAAGCGAAGTTCTCGGACAAATATCAAGACGGAAGTTTGCTCCCGCAGAACTAAAATCTGTCCACACTCCCGTTCCAACAGGGGCTCTAAAGAAAAAAGAATTATTTCTTATCGGAGTTTCATCTTGAAATCCGAAAGCAATATTTACAGTTCCTGTTTGAGAAATTCCAACATAAAAGTTTCCTGAAATATTTACAGGAATGGGTAAATTATGAGTAACTAATTGCGGAGTTGCTGCTCCCGGAGGTGAAACCAACGGGGCTGAGGTATATAAAACAGCTCCCGGAATGCCGCCTGCATCTGCAAATATTACTACATTATATGGCTGATTTCCTCCGCCAACTATTGCGTCAAATGTAAGATCAACCGCATAGATTGGCAATGAACAGTTTGCATAAAACTTCGCTACGAAATCTCCTGTCCCACCGTTAAAACCAACTCCACCATCTACCGGATCACTTTCTATTGCATAGTTCCATCCATTAGGTGTATTTTGACTTAAATATGTTGCTCGATTATTAGTTGTAACCTGTTCACCATTTGCCGTGGCGGTAGCAATTATTGAATCCACCTTAATTGAATCAGGTTTCGTATAAAATCTGGTAATGATTGAATCTCTCACTCCTGTCATAATAATAACATCGTTTATATTAAATTTTACAAATCCACCGACGTTCTTTATTCTTGTATTAACATTTATTGTATCTGTCTGAGCTCTCTTATGAGATAATCTAACTCTGATATAATTTGTGTCGTAACAAATTATCGGTTTTTTTCCTAAAGCATAAACATTGCTGACTTCTACTATATCAACCAACGGTGGAGGCGGCTGAGCTCCGATAGTCAGTGCATCTATTCCTATAAAATCGCTGTTGGCACCTGTTGGTCCTCCATTGACTACTTTATATCTGATTGCAAATCTTGCATTTGCTCCTGCTGCAGTTGGCTTAAATCCTCTTAACTCCCATACATCAGCAGTATTAACTTTGAAACGTCCGAGTTCGACCCAGCTTGCGGCTTCAGGTACTGAATCCCCAACAGTTGAATACATAACTCTGATTGAATCAGGAAATGTACTGCCACCTGGTGCTCTTGAATAGAAAAAAAGTGAATCGTTAGCCCCGGTATTCACCCTTGGAAGAATAAGCCAGTTGTCAATGTTATTTGTTCCACTAACTACTTGAAAATTCGCTGCTACGTAACCATCTAATGGTCCGTTAAAAGCAGGAAATACAGCCGGGTTTCCTTGAAACCAAGTTGCACCGACTTGAGCACCTCCTGATCTGTAAAAAACTTTATATCCTCTTGCTTTTAATGCAGTCGTATCATTTGCTCCGTCAAAATTATCCATATAATTTATTCCGGCATTCTGAATAGGATTTCCGTCCGTTGGATTTTGTACTGGTAAATTTCTTTCAACCGGTGAAACTGATTTTAAGGGAATGTTTCCACTCCTGGAAGAATTGTTAGGTGTAATATCATAATAGGAGAAACCTGCTAATACACCTATTATTAAAAATAAAACAATTGAAAAAGCTAGAACTTTTCTTTCCATTTCATTTCCTTTCGTTAAGATTATTTTTAGAAAGCAAACTTACCTCATTAAATCATAAATAACAATATTAAAGTTTATATTATACCGTAAACTTTTTTAAAGTAAAGCTTGTAAATTCAGGAAAAAATTGCATTCGATAAACCTGTCGCTGCATATTAACTAATAAAAAGCTTATAAAAAATTTTTCAAAGAATATATCAAAGAATTAAATACAGACACTTAACTGTCTTTACTTTAACGCAATTAATGTAAGCGTTAGAAATAATTTATAGCGCTATTTTTCATTTATGGTCGTATAAGATTTACAAAATTAAAAACATTATCCTCGATCAGACCCATATCCGAAATATCAATAAAGTTATCTCCGGTTACATCTTCCGGAATGTAACCCGAAGCAAACAAACCGGCAGCATTGTCCACCAAACTATGGTCTTCTACATCAACCAAACCGTCCTGATTGACATCTCCTGAAAAGATACAATATTCAGCACCTTTTAATTTCAAATTATTCCCAAATGCCTGTGAAGACGAAGTTGTAAAATCATAGTTCAGAACATTTGCTGAAAAAGTTAATCCTTTAGCACTCCATGTTTCGATTGAGTTGCGGTGAATTACAACGAGATAATAATTTGTTGCGTTGTCTGCTTTTGAAAAGCTCAATGTTCCTGAACCTGAGGAATCCAAAAATCCCTTTGATGAATCTATGACGGAGTATGGAGAATTAATATTTCTTAAATAAATTATTACTGTGTCCTCTAACATTGAATTTGTGTTCGGATTATAAAACCCTTCTATGTTCAATGTAAGAGCTAACGATTTGACAGCCGGCAAAATTTTAAAATTATCTCTTAACGAATTATCAATATTATAAAACTTAAATACCAGACTATCATCATAACCGTTAACAAGCATTGCCCCGTAATTTGAATTATATCTCACCTGGCTTCCGGAAATTGGAAAACCAAAAGGAGATCTTAAATTTCCTCCAAGACCATTTACAAAATATGTTAAACCGTCCCTTGTCAGTCTTTCATACAAATGCTCATGACCTGACAATACGGCTGCTGCTCCCCATTTTTTAAATGGCCATCTCATAACTGGCTCGGATCCATGAATTAGTCCTGAACAATAAGGTGGGTGATGTAAATAAACGATATTAAATCTTGAAGAAGAATTTGCAAGAGAATTTTTAAGCCATTGAGCCTGAACCGAACTGCTGTCTATTCCGTCATATTCATTAGTATCACTGTCCAATACAAAAAAATGAACGGGTCCTTTTACAAAATCATAATATCTTTCATTTCCCTGAAGTGCAAAATAATTTCTGTACGGAAGAGCATTAACCGTTCCCCAGTCGCAGTTGCCGAGTGACGGGAAAAATCTGTTAATAGTATCACCTTGTCCGTAAGTCCCTTTATAGGGAAAAATAAATTCGTGAAAATATTGACCGATGTTTTCATCAATTGTAAACGAAGACCCTATATCATAATTATTATCTCCGAGAGTTATAATAAAATCCGGGTTCCAGCTTTTAATTAGATTTGAAACGGAAAGCAAGTCCGGTCCGTCATGCCCGTAATCACCAATTACACCGAATTTTATTGACTGCTGTGAGATAGAAATGTTTGAAAACAAAAATGTCAGTAAAAACAAATAAAAAATTTTCAAAGCTGAGTGAGAAATAATTTAGTAAAATGTAATATTCGTTAGCTGCAATTTATAAATCAGAGTATTATATGATATTTATTTTAAAAATAAAGAGGAAACTGGCTGCTCCTTTATAGGTATAGGGTTTCGAAATCGATTAAATTTTATTTCAGCAATATCATTCGTTTTGTTTGAATAAAATTTTCTGTCTCTAATTTATAAAAATAAATCCCGCTCGAAAAATTACTGCCGTTAAATTCAACCTCATAACTTCCAGGTGAAAGCTTTTCATTAAAAAGCTTTGCAACTTCTTTTCCAAGTACATCAAATATTTTTAGACTGACAATAGACAATATATTATTCACTATTGACGGCAGGTCAAATTTTATTTTAGTCGTAGGATTAAACGGATTCGGATAATTTTGTGAAAGTGAAAATTTTTCGGGAATATTATTGGATAAACTTTGAATTCCAACTGGTCCGCGTGAATACTTATAAACCCTGTCTCCAACAGCGTATCCTAATGTATCGCCAAAAAATCTGAATCTATTTACATTTGTTCCCCATCCTGCTATTTGCCAATTAGCTCCTCCGTTTGTTGTCTGATAAGTCGGTCCAGTCCATCCTCCTACCCAGCCTGTATTTTCATTTACAAATCCGATCCCCTCTTCATCATATTCCATGAATGGAATATCAGTCCAGTTCAACCCATTGTTAGTGGTTTTTAAAATGTAAGCAAAACCAGTTTCCCTTTCTATACTTACGAATCCAATATTTCCTGAAATAAAGGAAATTTTCCAACACCATTCTCTTGTCCGGTTAGTTATATGAACTCTTTGCCATGAAGCACCGCCATCATTAGTTTTAATTATAACTGCATTCCCATTGTAATAACCACCATGATTATTATATCCACCAACTGCAATTCCCGAATCCGAAGTCCGGAAGTAACAATCTACTAAAGTTTTTGCCAATGATGTATCCGAAAAAATCGAATTCCATGTTATACCTTTATCAGTAGTTTTAACTACATTTGCTTTAGCATTATATGTTCCGCATGCATAAGCTAAACTATCAGTGACAATTGATATTCCGCAAATTCCTGCAAGCGATGGTAATCCGCCAATAATCGAATAATTAATTCCTCCGTTTGTAGTTCGCATCATAGTTCCGGATGCACTTAGTCTACCAATAACTCCTGTTAGAGAATCAAAAAATCCAATACTTCTATTATAATATTCAGAATTAGCATATCTTGTCCAGCTATTACCTCCATCGGTCGTTTTATATGTACTGTATCCAAATGAAATTACCCAGCCGGTATTTTCATTAATGAAAAATATATCTTCATATCTGCCACTTCCTGTTGTACCCGGAGAATTTGGAAGTAGTCTCCATTGGAAGTCTTGAGAATATACTTGTGATGAAATAAAAATAAAGATGAGTAAAATAAATAATTTAGTTTTCATTTGCGTAATTAATTAAAATTTTTAGATTTTTAGATAATTATCCTAAGGTTATAGATCTTAAATTTTTTATATAAACATTAAATTTAATCTATAACAATTTAATTAGATGAAAATAATATTATTTTTTAATTTTGTCAAATTGTAAAATATTCGATTTATCAAAATTAAAAATTACCAAATTTTTTTATGCTTATTTTAATAAAATCATTCGCTTCACATCAGTAAAATTTCCTGACTGAAGTCTGTAAAAATAAATCCCGCTTGAAAAATTACTACCGTCAAACTCAGTTTCGTAACTTCCCGGCGAAAGTTTTTCATTTACAAGAGCCTCAACATCCTTTCCCAATGCATCATAAACAATCAATCTCACCTCTTGCGTCTCGCGTCTTGCATCTCGTGTAATATCAAATTTTATTTTTGTAACCGGATTAAACGGATTCGGATAATTTTGTGAAAGAGAAAATGTTTCGGGAATGGTGTTAGATAAACTTTGAATTCCGACCGGTCCACGTGAATATTTATAAACTCTGTCTCCAACAGCATATCCCAATGTGTCGCCAAAAAATCTAAACCTGTTTACATTAGTTCCCCATCCGGCTAATTGCCACGTCGCTCCGCTGTTCGTTGTTTGATAAGTCGGTCCTGTCCATCCTCCAACCCATCCGGTATTTTCATTGACAAATCCAATTCCTTCTTCATCATATTCCATAAATGGTATCTCAGTCCAGTTTACTCCATTGTTAGTGGTTTTTAAAATGTAGGAAAAACCTTCCGATCTTTCTATGCTTACGAATCCAATATCTCTCGAGACAAAGGAAATCTTCCAGCACCATTCACCTGTGCGTATTGTTTTATGCACTCTTTGCCAAGTAGATCCTCCGTTTGTAGTTCTTAAGACAACTGCATTTCCATTAATGAAATTGGTCGTGTTGTATCCTCCAACTGCAATACCTGAATCTGCAGACCAAAAGTAACAGTCAATCAGAGTTCTCGCAACTGAGCTGTCTGAAAAAACTACATTCCATGAAATTCCTTTATCGGTAGTTTTGATAATTCTACCTGTACCGTAATATCTTCCGCAGGCATAAGCAATATTTTCATTTACAATTGAAATTCCGCAAACTCCCTGAGGTCTTCGTCCGCCTGTGAAATTATTTATTGCAGTCCAGTTAGAACCTCCGTTTGTTGTCCTATATAATACTTTGGTGGAATCATTAATTAATGTTCCGAGCATTCCTGTATTCGCATCAAAAAATCCAATGCTTCTTAACTGATTTCCAAAAGTTGATTCAAAAATCAAGCTCCAGTTATTTCCTGCATTTGTTGTTTTATGAACTTCTGCATCGTAATTAATTACCCAGCCTGTGTTTGGATTAACAAAATAAGCATCTTCAAACCTGCTTTGTCCGCTTGTCCCCGGGGAATTTGTCAGCAATCTCCATTGATAAGTTTGAGAATATAAATTACAAAAACACATTAAACTAAATATAGTAATTGTAAAAATTTTTCCTTTATTCATTTTAAAGTTATTTGATTAGCAACATTCTTTTTGTTTGATTAAAATTTCCTGAGTTCAATTTATAAAAATAAATCCCGCTTGAAAAATTACTGCCGTTAAATTCAACCTCATAACTTCCATGTGAAAGCTTTTCATTAAAAAGCGTTGCAACTTCTTTTCCAAGTACATCAAATATTTTTAGACTGACAATTGACAATTTATTATTCACAATTGACGGCAGGTCAAATTTTATTTTAGTCGTTGGATTAAACGGGTTCGGATAATTTTGGAACAAAATAAAATACGATGGCACATTAGAATTTATACTTTGAATACCAACCGGATTCCCACCTGTAGTTGTTTTTAATATCGTTCCATACATTCCAACAGTCCATCCGGTTGATGATGATGCAAAATATATTGACCTTAAATCATTATTCGTTCCACTTGTTAAGAAATTCCAGTTGTCTCCACCATTTGTTGTCTTGAGTATTGACGGAAAACCTGAGATGAAACCTGTTGTTTGTGATGTAAAAAAAACCGATTGTAATAAGAAATTTGCTCCACTTGATTGAGATATCCAGTTATCTCCTCCATTTGTTGTCTTAAGTATGGTTCCATTATATCCAACTGACCATCCGGTTGTTGGAGAAATGAAAAAGACAGATTGTAAAGAATTACCTGTTCCAGTTGATTGGCTAATCCAATTTTCTCCTCCGTTTGTGGTCTTTATTATTGCTCCAGAAAGACCCGTAGCATAGCCAGTTAATAATGTTAAAAAATACATAGAAGTCAATCCGTTACCAATACCGCTTGATTGGGAAATCCAGTTATCTCCTCCGTTGGTTGTCTTGAGAATTGTTCCGTCACCTCCAACAATCCAACCAGTTAAGGAAGATAAGAACATAATATCAAACAAATAATTAGTGGTTCCGCTTGATTGTAACATCCAGCTGTCCCCTCCACTAGTTGTCTTTAAAATTATTCCTGATTGTCCTACAGCCCATCCTGTTGATGAGGATGTAAAATAAATTGAACGTATTTCACCGTTTGTGATAGTTTTGAAAGTCCAGTTATCTCCTCCATTTGTTGTTTTAAGTAATATTCCTGATTGTCCGGAAGCCCAGCCGGTTAATTCTGATTCAAAATGTACGGAATTCAAATGATTAGTTATTCCGCTCGATTGAGAAGTCCAAGATTCTCCGCCATTTGTTGTCTTGAGTATTTCGCCTAGTTGTCCAACTGTCAATCCTATTAAAGATGATACGAAATGTACAGAGGTTAAATGATTAGTGGTTCCGCTTGATTGAGAAGTCCAGTTGTTACCTCCATCTATTGTCTTCAATATTTTTCCATTATATCCTACCGCCCAGCCCGTAAATGCTGATGTGAAATAAATTGAAAATACAACAGTGGAGGGAAACAGTTGAAAAGTCCAGTTGCCTCCTCCATTTGTAGTCTTTAGTAATCCGTATTCACCGGCAACAAACCCAGTACTTGCTGATATAAAATACATACTAGATAACTGATTAGTCGTTCCGCTTACTTGTGAAGTCCAGTTGTTTCCTCCATCAATAGTTTTTAATATTTTTCCATCCCATCCTGCCGCCCAGCCGATTGATGTTGATGTGAAATACACACAAAACAGTGTATTAAAGGTACCGCTCGGTTGTGAAAACCAGTTAGTTCCTCCGTTTGTTGTTTTGAGTATTTTTCCATTCCATCCAACAGTCCAGCCGGTTAATGGTGTTATGAAATAGATAGAATACAACTCATAATAAACTCCGCTTGATTGCAAACTCCAATTGCTTCCTCCGTTAATAGTCTTTAGTATTTTTCCTGAATCTCCAACAGTCCAGCCTATTAATGATGACATAAAATAAATCGATCTCAAATCATTAGTGATCCCGATTGTTTGTGAGCTCCAAAAGTTTCCTCCGTTGGTTGTCTTTAGAAGAGTTCCATTTTGACCTACAGACCATCCTGAATTTTCATCAATAAAAAATACTGAATACTGATAATTTCCTGTTGGCAGTGGATTTTGCCAATACCATTCGTTTTGCGAAAATACATAGGATTTCGTATCAAATAATAACAGCAATGTTAAAAAATAAAGTTTTTTCATTTCGATTTTTATTTCAATAATATCATTCTCTTGACCACACTGAAATTTTCTGTAATAAGTTTATAAAAATAAATCCCGCTCGAAAAATTACTTCCGTCAAACTCAACTTCGTAACTTCCCGGAGATAGCTTTTCATTAACGATATTCTGAATCTCTTTTCCAAGTACATCAAAAACAATAAGTTTCACGTCTTGCATCTCACGTCTTAGGTCACTCGCAATATCAAATTTTATTTTCGTAACAGGATTAAACGGATTAGGATAATTTTGATATAATAAAAATTCGTCAGGTATTTCAAGATTTTGATTATTTATCGAAACGGTAGTATTTCCTATAGAATCCGTTTTAATACACATTATATTTAAATTATTTTCATTTCCCTGATAAGATGTTATTCCCGTAATCATAAATCCATTATCCATAGTCGCACTTATGGATTTTGGAATCAAATAGTCATCAGGGGTA
Organism: Bacteroidota bacterium; assembly: GCA_030855105.1. GTDB lineage: Bacteria > Bacteroidota > Ignavibacteria > Tepidaquicellales > Tepidaquicellaceae > JAGPCH01. The sequence goes on from JALYRX010000059.1 coordinate 10,457, forward strand.
TTAAAGGAATAAAATTTATTTAGAAATTGATTTCCATTTCCGTCAACAGCAACAAAGTTAGTTTTATTTGTACTCTGATCTAAGCCACAAAGAGCATAGCCATTATTAAACTTCGTCATTGAAACAAAACCTTGTGAAGAATTGTAATTATTTTGAAATATAACCTGTCCGGAAGTATCAATCCTTGTAAAATGACCATATTCACTGTAAAAAATTGTTTTTAGTCCACTGATAAAAATACTTTCATTATTTTCATTAACTATTCCAAGTCCGTATTGATTATCACCTTCCGCCTCTGAGCCATATGTTTTTGTCCAATAAATATCACCTTCGCTTGACATTTTTCCAAATAATGTTTTTAAATATTGCCCTATGTAACCGGGACCTGTAAAATAAAGTCTGCTATCTGTGGATTCCGTAATATCATAAATATCAGCTCTATAAATTCCATTCAAAAAAGATTTTTTCCATTTTAATTTACCGCTTGAATCGGTTCTTACAATATAACCTTTGCGAGGAAAATTTGAATTTGTTCCACACAATATATAATCTCCGCTATTTAGTATTTTGACTTTTCGAAATCCTGCATCTGCAGTATCTACGGGATAATATTTTTTCCAGATTATGTTTCCGTTTATGTCAGTTTTAATTAATATCCCTTTAGCGAAAGAACCTCCAAATGTGGATCCGGTAATTATGAGATTACCTTCCGGTGTTTGCTGAATACTGCGAGGAAATGATGAAGTATCAATAGTTCTAGTCCACATTTCATTACCGTATTCATCAAGTCTTAAAAGTTTTGCTCCCCTTTCAATAACATAGTTATATTTAACTATAATATATCCTCCGTCAAATATTTGAATTCCATCTATATGATTATATTCAGGATCAGGAGTAGGATATACCTTTTGCCATGTAATGGACTGTGCCTTTACAGACAAACCTGAAAAGGAAATTATCGCTGTTAGGATAACAAAAAAAAGTAAAAATATTTTTTTATTAAACTTCATAAATTTATTTTAATAAAATCATTCTCTTCACTTCACTAAAATTTTCTGCCTCTAATTTATAAAAATAAATCCCGCTCGAAAAATTGCTTCCGTTAAATTCAACTTCATAACTTCCCGGAGATAGCTTTTCATTAACGAGCGTCTCAACTTCTTTTCCGAGTACATCAAATATTTTCAGACTGACGATTGATAATTTATTATTCACTATCGAGGGTAGGTCAAATTTTATTTTCGTCACAGGATTAAACGGGTTCGGATAATTTTGTGAAAGTGAAAATTTTTCAGGAACGATGTTTGATGAATTCGTTATTCCAACTATTCCGTCTGGTCCACCGGAAAAACAAATCAACTTACCTGTCCTGCTGCCTCCGAGAAATTCGGAACTAATGTTTCCGTCAATGCTTTTTAATCTCGCGACCTGCTCAACTGTGTTGGTTGTCGCAGTACCGAAGTTATATGTAAATAAAATTCTTCCGCTGTCTCCGTTGACAACGTAAAGATTACTGTTCTGTGTACCGGCTACTATTTCTTTGATTCCGTTACCTGTAAGATCACTAAGCACGTCAACACCATGTATATAATTATTGTCTAACGGATTTGTCCATTTTATACTTCCTGTCTTGGAATCTACTAAAGTTAATGATCTTGGACCCGATGAAAACATATCCATGTAACCGTCATTTGATAAATCGTCTGCTAATTTTATATTTCCATTAATACTGGAACCGAGCGGCTGTGACCAGATTTGTGAACCATTACTTCCTGAAATGACAAATGTAGTTCCGTCAAACCCGACAAAACCCGCAATGTCACTGACTCCGTCGGCATTCACATCAGGTATATTTTTTAAATTCCAAACTGTGCTTGAAACAGGATAACTCCAAACCGTTCCGCCCGTGTTATTAAATCCATTCACACCGTAAGGTCCGCCATTAAAGCTGAAATCAATCGCACCACCCGTGCTTGTAGAAGTTACTGAATGAGTAAATTCTCCGTTTTGTGTAGAATTAAAAATCACTCCACCATTCAGCGCATTCAGACAAATCACAGCGTGTCTTCCGTTTCCCATTCCCTCACCTGATGCAGCCACAAGAACATCCTTCTTACCATCGTTATTATAATCTTTCGTCACACTTACCCCGTTAACATCACCATCTGATATAATCAAAGAATCTCCGTGTGTCCAGAGTACTTGTCCGGTGCGTCCCGAAACAGCATATACCAATTCGTTGTTTCCACCAACTCCGACAGCGACATCCTGTATCCCGTCATTATTTATATCTTCCATTATCTGCATTCCGTCTTCGTATATTACCGAACCCGATACGTTGTTGCTCGTTCGTGTATTCAAATACCAAAGTATATCTGCGCTTACAGATGAGTTACCATTATAACACAAAGTCCAGTAATTTTCAGTACAAACAATTACATCATTTACTCCGTCGCTGTTCACATCAATAATTTCTTTCATCGAAGCAACAGTAAAATCATCCGAAGTGGTATTTGGATTGTCCGGAATATTTGTCTGCCAAAGATTTTCACCGAGTGTTGTCGGAACATTCTGTCCCGAACCTGTCAACGGAATTTTCAATTGGCCATTGTTAACAGCATTCGAATTTATTTTTGCCGTATCCGAAAAGGAAACTGCTGAATTCGGATTGAACCAAACTCTAAACTGTTTTGTCTTTTGCGTATCGATGGAAACCGGGAATATTAAACCAACTGTATCCAATCTGAATCTCTGAGTATTAAGAGTTATTGAACTGATTATTAACTGTTCACTTCCCTGATTAGTAACAACAAAATAACCTCCGCATAACGAGTTAACTCTTCTTGCCTGATAATCAATCGACGAAACCGAAGAGGCTATATAGCTTCCGTTATAAACTCCTTTGCCTTTTAAAGTAATTATCTTAACAGGTGTAACTCCGTCATTGCTCGTGATTCTTAATTGTGCGGATAATGTATCGAATGCAGTAGGCGAAAATCTTACTGTATAATTTTTTGACTGCAATGGATTCAAAGTATCCGGAGTTAAATTAGGAGTTATAGTGAATATGGGATTTGTAATACCATAATTTGTAATGATAAGCTTAGCTGTTCCGGTATTTGTAATTGTTAAAGTTCTGTCGGTAGTTGTTCCTATAATGGTATTTCCGAAATCAAGAATATTTCCACTTGTTGATATTTGAGGATTTCCCTGACCTGTTATAGAATATTTGTAAAGAGTCCTGTAAAGAAACATATTATTTCCTATCCTGTCAGCTACCAGCCATAGATATTCCCCGTCCCAGTGCAATCCTCTTGGACTGCAATTTCCGTCGGGATCGGGTGTAGGAAATGAAAACAAAGTATCACCTGTTGATTTGCTGTAAGCATAAATTCTTTCCGGATCGGGAGAAGGTGTAGTATGAAAAAAATCGTTGACATAAAATATAGTATCTCCTTTAACTGTAATTCCCTGAACCTGCCGACCTCTCAATGGAATTGTATCCGTAATAAGGCGCGATGCTAAATTTATTTTATAAGCATAAGCAAAAGGATAAGTTGTAAAGTCCGGTGAGTAAACCGAAAACCAGATTCCGTCTCCGTCCAATGCAATATCGCCAACACCACCGGTTGCACCTCCGATCAGTGCAGGAAGCAGTATACTGTCGATTCTTTGTCCTGAAGTATTTACTTTAAACAATCTCGCACCGGCTGTCCTGAATTGCTCAGCAATCCAGAAACCCGTTCCGTCCCAGACCAATCCGTGATTGAATGTAAACGGAGTAGTAAGACTATCTTTAATCATTCCTTCTGTGGTAACTTTATAAATGCTTCCGTTATTATCCGTAGCAATGCGTAAGGTATCCCCGATCTTTGTAATTCCCCAGAATGAATTGTATTGGGAGTAGTTTGGAAAAGGATAAGAAGCGACAATTGTTTGTGAATTTATAGTTGATGAAACAGACATTATTACAATTAAAAAACTAAGAAAAAATTTCATAATTTATTTTTTAATTTTATAAATCAATTTTGAATGTGTTAAATTTTAGAATAAATTATACTAAATTTAAATAATGAGCAATGAATAATAACAATTATCAATAATCTATTTATCTATTATGAATATTTAATCAGTCACGAATTTTAGTAATAGTTTTTATGAGAAGGCAACATTTAATTAGATAAGAGAAATGGAATTTCCGATAGAAGCCATGTAGTGTAACCAATTAAACATTAACCATTCATCATTAATCTGTAAAAGCCCTGTAGGCGCATAAACTTTGTAGCAAAAAACAATTTCGAAAATTGTAAATCCCGTAGGGTGAAATTTTATCTAAAAAATTATGCCAGCAATAACTTATTTTGTGGTTTCGAATATGTTTGAATATTTAATTTAATTTAATTAATGAAACGCCTTTTCCAGCAACGCAATAAACTGATTATCCATCTCCTTCAAACTTTCCTGCATCTTCATTTTTGTCACTTCTACCGCTCAACAATTTTTGCGAATTGTGTTTGGAGAGGTATTGGTGGTAAATTTAATTTGAGACTTCTTAAGATAGTTAAATTTAGTCCGCTTCTTTCTCCATCTCCTGTTATATTTCTCAATTCTTTATACCTAAGTTTCAAATTAAAATGCAAATAGATTGGAATAATTAATTTTTTGTTTAGTTCAAAGCATGCAACAGATTGATTGCTTGCAGTATTAAGTTTTAAAATTGTGGTTAATTCAGTAATTTTATTATTTACAGAATAAATAAAATCTCTTTTAATATCTCCCGATTTCATCCAATTAATATTCCCACCATAGTATTCTGCAACATTTGTATTTGGCGTACCTCCCATAGAAACTTTTGCAATTCCATTTATCTTCACAGTTTGAAACCCCTTCTCATTCTTCACCGGATCCCCAAACATATCAATAAACACCGACTTCAAAAACTCATCCAGCAATGCGATTGATTCTTTTCTCTTCTGTCTGACTGAATCTGCTTTGTCGAGAATTTCTGTGATGCGCTTTTGTTCAGAGAGAGGAGGAAGAGTGATTTTTTCATTTAGATATCTGTCTAATTGAAGATTTAATATACCAGTGGTTTTATTTTGGAAATTAAGAGTTTTCTTTGTTAAATGATTATTGAATAATAAATAAAATAAATATTTCGGAAAGACATTTTCTTTAGTGCGAAGAATTGTAGTAAAATTATTGCACAAATAATTTTCTCCAGATTTATAATCGAAGATTACTACTCTTCCAACTGGTTGAGTAGGTCCGCCGCCGGATTTTTCAATTATGATATCTCCAAAAAGTAATTTCTTCTTTTCAACTAAGGATTTAGAAATATCTCTTTCAACAACTTTATCAAAATTTATTTTACCTGAATTTGTAAAATTCGTTGTTCTTAAGACCTTTACTCGATTATGATTTGATGGTTCAATTCCCCATTCACCTGTTATCTTTTCAGAAATTAATTCTTTTATTCTGTATGAATTCAATTTATTATCTCTTCTAATTTTTTGACATCAATAAGTATCTCATTTTCAATTTTACTTATCTTTTTCAAAATCACTTTGGGCTCATCATACTTCACTTCCTCATAAACAATCTTCTTATAACGATTAATACTCAAATCATAATTATTCTCCTTTATCTCTTCAATCGGAACGAAAAAGCTTTTATCAGACCTTTCATTTTTAATTTTTGTAGTCTGTCTTATTTTCCATTTTTCAATTATATCCGGAATGTCGTTATCTTTTATCTTGTCACGCTTGTCGTCCAATGAATATCCGTCTGACTGCATATCATAAAACCAAACATCTTTAGTCTCTCCGCCTTTTTGAAAAATGAGAACTGCAGTTGAAACTCCTGCATAAGGTTTGAATACTCCTGAAGGCATCGAGATAACTCCTTCGAGCTTGCACTTTTCTGTTAGCATCTTTCGAACTTCCTTATGTGCATTGCTCGAACCGAATAAAACTCCGTCCGGAACTATCACTCCGCACCTCCCGCCAATCACAAGCATATCATGCATAAGCTCAAGAAATAAAAGCTCTGTCTTTGTAGTTTTCACCAAAAACCTTTCATTAATATCGCTCTTATCTATCGAACCCTTGAAAGGCGGATTTGCAAGAATGACATCATACTTATCTTTTTCGTTGAATGATTTCGTAAGCGTGTCGTTGTATTTGAAGTTTGGATTATCAATTCCATGAAGCATCAGGTTCATCGCGCCGATTCTTGTCATTGTCGTATCGAAGTCATAGCCTGTGATTGCATTGCTCTTAAGAAAGCTCATTAATTTTTTATCCGTGATCTTGTCACCGATAAGATGATGCGGCTGACCTTCGTCATCATATTCAAGAATACCTTTGCTTGTATTTTCTTCGAGTATATGTTCGAATGCATTCGTAAGAAATCCTGCAGTTCCCGCAGCCGGGTCACAGATAGTTTCAACAATCTTCGGATCAAACGAGCTGAACAATCATTCTTATTATATGTCTCGGAGTTCTGAACTGTCCGTTCTTTCCGGAAGTTGTTAAGTTCATACATTTCTGAATTTCTTTCTTTGGAATATCTCCGATTGATTTATCAAATACCGAATCGTGTTTTAGATTTCTTTTTTCAGAAGTTCTTTTTCTTTCGTTGTCTTTATCTTCGAGACGTTTAAGAAAAATGAGATAAGACATTTGCTCAATAGCCGAAAGAGGATTTGAAATTCCTCCCGACCAGAACATATCCCAGAGAGAATCGATTTTGGATTTTAGTATTTGGTCAGTGAGCATAGGTTAGAGAATTTATGAAATCATTTTTTTTATTTCTGTCTCAATCAATATTAACTCAGATTTTTAAATTAAATTGTCATAATCACTATGGGAGCCAATCCAAAACCAGATAACCTTGTCTTCTTCTTTGACACCTAAAGCTCTCCAATGCATTCCGCTCCTGACTGAATAAATATTTTCTACAGCATGAATTTTTTTAAACTTTAAATTATTTAGGTAGGGATCTGATTTCCAGATTTTAAATACTTTCTTTGCTTCATCCTGAACTTTCTGTGGAAGGTTATCAAAACATTTTCTGAATTTTTCTGTAGTCACCGAAACCATTTAAAGATCCATAGGTTTTGTCTTCCCTTTTTGATTTTCTCTTCTTGCTTCATCAGCCAGTATGGATAATTCACTTTGTGAATTAGCAAACTTCATGTACCAGATATTCTCATCTTCAAGTTCACTTAAAATTATCTTTGCAATTTCATCCTGTTCAATCTCAGGAAGATCTGAAATCTTCTTAATAGCTTTTTCAAGTAGTCTTGTCATATTCTTTTTAATTATGTTTCTATATTTTTCTCTAGAATAAAATAATTGTTTGAAAGTTTATGTTCAAAGTAAATGCTCGTGCAAAATGTTCAAGAGATGAAATATTTATCGTAAGTTCTTTTCTTTCATTTTGCCTTATCCTCAAGACGTTTCAGAAAGATCAGGTAAGACATTTGCTCAATAGCCGAAAGCGGATTTGAAATCCCTCCGGAAAAAAATCTGTCCCGGAGAGAGTCTATTTTGGATTTTAGGGTAGTGTCAGTGAGCATGAGAGTGATTATTATCTTTTGTTTTCTCTTTCCAGAATTACACTTGCTTTCTCTTTAATGATCTTTCCGTTTTCAGAATAAATTACATATTGCCCTTTAATACTTTTTTCTTCAAGCATTTTCTTCCTGGCTTTTATCATTCCTTAAATTATCTTTCCGGTTATTGGGTCTTCTTTACTTTTCTTTTTTTGCATAATTTAATATTTTATTCCATTTATTTAATTTATAAATGTTCTTTACAATATTTCCATTTTCAACTTTAATCTCGGCAATTCTTTGTGGCTTATCATCAGTTAATTAATATAATTTCATTTGTAATTATTTTCTCCACAATAATTCGTAAATTTTTTATCCTTAATTTTATGTTTATACTCGATTAGTTTCATTTCTGCAAAGCCCCCTCCTTGCAAAGGAGGGGGTTGGGGGAGGTCGTTGAGGAATCTCAAGCCGCTAACTTTTTAGTCAACTCTAGTAAGTCTTCAATTTCTTCCTTCGTAAAATACTTCTCCACAGCATTATTCCCGAAATTCATAAACGGCTCTTAAAAATCTCTTCTCACATCACTTTCAGTTTTGTATTCTCTTCAATCAAATCAAAGTCTTTATCATTATGCAGTAAATGAATTCCAAAATGAATAGCATAAAATGCAATCATACAGTCATTCGATTTTTTTATTGTTATTCCCTTCTTCCTGAGCATTCGATATAAATCCGCAGCACCGATAGATGATTCTACCGGATCGAGGAGTAAAATGTCGAGATTAAAAAGATTACTTTTCACTTCTTTATAATCATTATCATCTCTGATTCCCTGCAAAATCTCCTGAATAATTAAAGGACAAATAAAGAGAGGATGCTCGTTTTCTAAATAATCTTTTATTATGTTAGTTTGATTATTTTCCTTGCCATTAAAAAAATCAATCCAGACTGAAGTATCTATTAAAACCGGATCCATTAAATTTCTCTCATTTGCTTTAAATTACCTTCCCACCTTATTTTCCCGAATTGTTCCAGTATTTTTTTTCTTTGATGAGTTTTTATATAATTTTTTAAAGCTATATCTACTATTTCTTTTTTTGTTTTCACTTTGCTTATTCTCTTTGCTTCCCTGATTAATTTGTTGTCTATTTCTATGTTAGTTCTCATTATAGTTTTGTTTTATTTATACACAAATTAAATTAATTTATACACATTAACAATTAATTATTGCAGAGGATAAAGTCTCAAGCCGCCAATCTCCTCGCCAACTTCAACAACTCCTCAATCTCCTCCATATTAAAATACTTCTCCACAGCATTACTCCCGAAATTCGTAAACGGCTCTTCGTATAAATCTGCAAGCTCTAACTTCCTTCTGTCGATGAATACTGTTTGAGCAGCTCTAATAAATCTGGTTTGATCGGCATTATAGTTATGCTGAATAATGTGCTCATTAAATACTTTTACTACTTCTTCCCTGTGATATGGAAGTTTTTGAATTTGCAAAACATGTTTCAAAAAATCTACAAAGCTTCTAACTCTTACTCCAAATGCCTTAATCATATTTTCTTCATCAAGGCTTACATCATCTCGATTAAATTCCGATTCTAATGTATCTTCGAGTTTCTCAAGATCTTCCATTTCAACTTCTTTACCTTCTTTGATCTTTTTTATTGTCTTATGTTCGGATGCAAGTTTGTTTATCTTTTCTTCAATCTTCTTTTTGTATTCTTCTACATAAACTTTCTTTGAATCTTTTTTAAGAACGATCCAATTTCTGGATTCGATTATATCATCAAGTCCGAGTTCAATTACGATTGAAGGTTTCTCTCTCTTATATTTCATCAGAGGAGCAAGAATTTCTTTTGCATCATCAATTTTTTTCAGTGTTATATTTTGCCAGAATGAATTTGTAAGAATATCATTTATTAAATTCCTTTCAATTGCAACCTGAGGGAGGTTAAGAGGTAGCAATGCAACATCTTCTTTGATTGATTCCTTTATTTGTTCAAGATTTTTTTTCTCTAAATGTGAAAGTCCGCATCTTTCCATCTTGCTCGCAAAGAATGCAATTGATGGATTTGTCCCGGGAACGAATCTCAATAGCGGAGCGACTTTCAATCTTAGAAAAGCGATCATATCAGGAGTAATGTAATTCCAAAAATCATCTTCCCATCCTTGTGATATTTCATTAAAAACTTTGCGGACGGAAAACGACTCTAGGGGAATTTCTGAAATCTGTGAACGTAGATCTTTTATAATTCTTTTTGCATCTTCAGAAGATTGATCACCAAGAAATTTTGCAAGTTTATTTAATCTCGTATTAAAGATTGTAATCAAAACAGGAATCTGTCTTTTGCCTTCATCATCAGCGGGCATCATTTGAAAATGCTCGAAGTTTTCCCAGAAGTCAACAATCAAGAAATTCTCTTTTTTTCTTTCCGGTAGCCATTCATATCTTCTGCATGCTTCATGATTACGTGTTCCTCTGCCAATCATCTGCCAGAATTTAATTTGTGAATTTACCGGTTTCATAAAAGCTAAATTTACAACCTCCGGAAAATCAAAACCAGTGTCCAGCATATCAACCGATACTGCAATTCTCGGTAAATCTTCTTTCTTAAAATTACTCAATAGATCTTTATTCCTTTCCATTTTGAATCAATCACCTGAACGAGCTTTCCTCCATACTCCGGATACATCTTATCAAAATTTTCTTTAATCTCATTGCATGGTTATGTGTGATTGCAAATATAATTGTCTTACCGGGTAGCTGTCCTGTTGAATCTTTCAAACATACATCCATAAATTCTTCCCACTGCCTTCTCAAAGTATCATTGTTCGTGACTTTCTTTTCAAGATCAGTTCCTTCAAAGTTTATATCTTCGGGATCCAATCCGTTGTCTATCAAAGTCTGTTTGTCTTCTTCAGACAAGTCAACAAACTTTATTCCTTTTCTCTGAAATTTTGTTTGAGCTGAATAAACATTATAGTCTGCAAGGTAATTTTCTTTTACTGCCGTATCATAATCGTAAAAATTTGCCGGCGTTACACCATCACAATCAAAAAACCTGAATGTATCACGTTCGATAAAGTTTGCCGGAGTCGCAGTTAATCCGATCTGAACAGCATCGAAATAAGAAAGCACATCGGTAAATTTATTATAGATTGAACGGTGACATTCATCTGAAATTATCAAATCAAAATCGGCGGGTGAAAATTTATTGTAACAAAGTTCTAATGTCTGTATGGTAGAAACATATACACGAACATTTTTATTTATTTCGTAAGTCCTGATCCTTGTTCGGGATTCATCAGGAAGATGAGTTTTGAATCCATCTGTTAATGCTTGTTCTACCAGACTGTCTCTATCAGCTAAAAACAAAATTTTTTGCGCAGCATTTGCACGAATGAATACATCCATCAAAGCCATAACAGTTCTTGTTTTACCTGTTCCGGTAGCCATTACCAAGAGCGCTTTTCTTTTTTTTTTCTCTAACGTTTCCGAAATTCTTCGTATAGCTTCTGCCTGATATGCTCTGTTTACAATTGAATCTTTTATTTTAATACTGCTTATGGGTTTTCTATTTTGCTTTAAGAATAAGAGTCTTTCCAAATTTTCTCTTGAAAAAAATCCTGCAACGTGTCGTTCAGCAGAGTCTTCGCTATCCCAAAAGAAAACATCATACCCATTACTCATAAAAGCAAAGGGACGGAAGGATTGTTTCTTTTCAATAGATTCTACATAATCCAAAACTTGTTTTTGCCCGACTCGGGAGTCACGGCTTGTTCGCTTTGCCTCAATAACTGCAAGCACTTCGCCATTTTCCCTGTATAAAGTATAATCAGTAAATCCGTTTATTAAAGTTTTATCATAATTTTCTGTAGGAATCTCGAAAAGAACTTGTGAGCGGTCATGTATATTCCATCCGGCTTTGGTGAGCAGTGGATCAATGAGAGTGTATCGCGTTTGTTTTTCGCTAATTGTATAGTCCGGCAAAGGAGAATATTTTAATTCAATAATAAATTATTTAGGTAATTAATTAGTATTGTTTTGAAACTATTTTGAAGTTTAGGGAATGAAATCGAATGTGTGAATTCATAACAGGTATTTTCAAATTTGTTTTCCTGAATTAAGAATTTTATGATGATGTAAAATATTAAAATTTTACAGAACGTTCAATGTGATAGTCAAAAGTAAATGTCAAACATTTTTTACACTCCCCTATCACTTACTTATATAAACTCTAACTAAAGTCTACAAGACTCTAACTAAAGTCTGAAAAGCTCTACTAAAATATATAAATCTCTAACTAAAGTTTATAAACTCTAACTAAAGTTTATAATAAATTTTATCACAAAAAAAAATGCCTCAAAAGTTTTTACACCTTTGAGGCAGATATTAAATTCAAAAAATTATTTATTTTAAGGCGAATCCAACGTCAATTCTTTGTGTCGAGCCGACTTTGCCCATTGAATTGAAAGCATAATCAATTGAATAGTAATCAAGAAATTTAAATCCGAGTCCTGCAGAAAATCCTGCGATACCAAGCGAGCTTCCTGTCTTTAAGTCTTGTCTCTGGTTGTTATTGTACCCAATTCTGAACTGGACATAATCACTGAAATCAAATTCACCTCCGACAGAGATGTTCTTAAATCTATCGAAGAACTGATCTACGGATTGTGTAAGATTATCAAATTCGAAATGAGCACGCAAAGGAAGATGTTCAAGCTTTTTGCTTACACCAATTCTTAAATCAATTGGCAGATCTTCTTTAGTTGAGTTGTATTCACTAAGCTGCGTTCCGGCATTAAGAAGGCTCAATCCGAAATTCCACTGACTGGAAGGGATTGTATATAATACTCCAATATCGGCAGCTATTGCTGTTGAGGAATATTCATCGATATTTGAGTAAATGACTTTAAGGTTAACACCGTAATGAAAATTGTTTTTATAAATGTTTGAATACCCAAGTGAGATTGCAAGATCATTTGCATTAAAGGTTCCAAGATTTGTTGACTGTTCATCAAATTTATCGAAGGTTCCGTAATTCATATACCTTATCCCGCCACCAATGTAACCCGCATCTTTTAATCTCTGGCCATAAGCGATATTACCGGAATTTATATCAAGCAAATATTTGAAGAAACCGATTTTCGCCTGTGTGCTGGTAAGTGTGGAGAGTGCTGCCGGATTATAGAAAATCGAAATTACGTCATTAGTATTTGAATTAAAGCTCCCGCCAAGTGCAGATGGTCTTGCTCCTAAATCCAATTTGAGGAAGTTGTAAGTTGTCAGGTCTTGTGAAAAACTTGTTTTTGAAATAACAATAATTGAAAGAACTAAAATTGCAGTGAAGGATTTTATATTTTTCATTTTTAGGGATTTAGTTATTGGTAATCAATAACCAATTATCATATAGTCTTTTTATAAATTTGTGAAATTAATTTAATGTTGGACAATAATAAAAGATTAGTATTTGATTATCAAGAACATTATTAACCTTTAATAAATTCTAAAATCTTCATATTTATTTTCAAACGGGAGCTCCTCTATATTAATTGAATTTACTTTTGAATTTCGGGGTCCGATTCTTAATTCATTTATGAATTCTTTAATCATAGTTTCTTCGCCTTCTGTCTCAACTTCAACACTTCCGTTAATTAAATTCTTTGCATAACCATTTAAATTGTACTCTATGGCTTTCCTGTAGCAGAAATATCTGTACCCGACTCCCTGCACATATCCTTTTATTAATATCTTAAATCTTTTTTGCATTTTCCGATTTTAATTAAACTGTATACGTGACTACAATTTTGTCAGGCAAGAATGCCTGACCTACCTGTTTGAGACACAATCACTTCTTAAATTTTATTAACCCATAGAATTCAGAGATCAGCAACCCGGAGATCATAATAACAGCCCCGATGATTTGGTTAAAGTTTAAAATTTCTCCAAGAAGTATAAATGCAAAAAAGACAGCGAATAAAGATTCCATATTATAAATTATTCCCGCACGAAGAGGAGTTGTCTCATACTGGTATTTTGTGATCAGGATTATGCTTAATAAAGTTGAAATGAGTGAAGTGTATATTAAAGAAAGAATTAATGTTGCGTTAATTATAATAAACAGTTCATTAAAAACAAATACTTCAAATATTAACATGAATACAAGACTTAATATTGTCATTGCAAGAAACTGCCCGAAAGCCACGTAATAAAAATTTATAGACCGCGAATATTTATCAAGCAGAACAATATGAATTGCAAATGATACGGCTGAAAAGAGTGTTAATATATCCCCGGCATTTGGCAAAGTAAAATATACTTCCGACAGAATGTAAAGTCCGGTCAAAACCAAAAATGCCCCTGCTATGTTTTCCGGTCTGGGTTTATTTTTAAGAATAAAATATTGAGCAAACGGAATAATGATAAGAGCAGTACCTGTTATGAAAGCAGATTTGGATGCAGTTGTAAATTTCAATCCTGTAGTCTGAAGTGCAAATCCAAAAAATAAAAATATTCCGAGTATGAGACCGGATTTCCATTCAGTGAATTTTGAAAAGTCCAGTTTTTTTCGGAATAAAAAATAAAACACAATAAGTGTAACAAAAAATCTGATAAACAGAAAAAATACAGGTGATATAAACTGAAGAGAAATTTTTATTAATGGAAATGTAAGTCCCCAGGTAAATGTAACAAGTAATAAAATTATTTCAGCTTTATAAATTTTCAGAAAAGAGTTTTGAGCCGGAGTGGGATCAATTTTCGAAGACAATTAAAAACCGAATTTAGCTTTATAAATAATTGCAGCGCATGCAAAGAGCCAAAGGAGAGAATTAATTATTATCGGCAAATCTTTTGTAACAATCTGTGTCGGACTTTCACCGAGATTTTTTTGATGAAGAAGATACAAATACCGGAAGATGCCGTAAATAACAAATGGTGTTGTGTAAATTAATTTATCGGAATGAAATGCAGAGATTGCTTTCTCAGAGACAGTATATAATGCGTAAGAAATTATTGTACCGGTAGCTGCAATTGTATTGAGCTGGTCAACAAAAGTAACGTCATAATCGCTTAAAACTTTGCGCTGCCTTTCTAAATTTTCCTGGTTTGGTCCCGAAAGCTCAGCCCGCCGTTTTGATATTCCCAAAAATAAAGAAATAAAAATAGTAGTGATGATCATCCAGCTTGAAATACTGACATCTATTGCAACAGCGCCGCCGATCACTCTTAAAATAAATCCTAATGAAATTGAAAATACGTCAAGCAGGACTACGTTTTTTATTTTAAAAGAATATATAAGATTGTTTAAAAAATAAAAAAAGATTGTCAGGATAAACAGCGCATTTAGTTTTAAACATAATAATGCAGTGATTAAAAGAAGAACTCCGAAAGTTATTTTAGCCTGATATATGGAGACATCACCCGTAGCAATTGGCCGGTATCTCTTTTTCTTATGAACCCTGTCCGACTCTACGTCCAGAATATCATTGAGAACGTATACACAGCTTGAGATACCGCAAAATGCAATGAAAGCAAGAATGTTTTGTAACAATAACGGCAGGTCGAGTAATCTTCCAGCAAACAATATCGGGGCAAATACAAACAGATTTTTGATCCACTGCTTAGGTCTGATCAGCTCGATGAATTTCAGAATCTTCAATCTTTTTTTCCGTAAAAATTTGTTTTGTAAACTTTCATTTCTTTTGCACCGCAAATGGTGTTGTCCTCAAGGTAAGCGCTTGTGACGAAAGTGAAGCTGTCTTTATATTTATCTAAATATTCCTTAAACCATTCATCATAAATAATAATATAACTAACATTATTTTTCTTTAATAGATAATTTATAGAATCCAGATTATCCTCCCATCTATAAGTTCTGTACCTTAATAACTCAGGAGTGACAAGCCCTGCCATGTCTATTATCCTGTTTTTGTTTATAAAAGTTATCGCACCTATATCATTCAAAGCAATAGTCTCATTCCTGCCCACATTCTCACTTACCCATCCTGCCAGCTTTACCTGTTGGTTGTTTATGTTGTCCGTATTTTTTCCCAAAGCCACGGCAAAAACAATATAATAAACAAACGAAAGTAAAATTATTAAAGCGAGAGAGTTTTTTCGTTTAAATAAAATTCCTTTTATTTTTAGAAAATAATTTTTCTTAAACAGCAACATTAATATATACATGCCGGCAATATTAACAAACGGGATCAGAGGTATTAAATACCTCAAATGATGTCTATAGTTTGGGATTAATATTGAAGAAACTAACGGGAGCAAAATTATCCAGAGAAAAATTAAATTCAGATATTTTAAGTCTGTAAAGTATTTATTTATATTTTTAAAATAAAAAAATACAGATACAATATACAGTAATCCGATAATTAAGTTATCGGATATAAAATAAGCAATCGCTCGAAATAAATAATAAAAATCAGGAATAAAGGTTAAATTTCCGCCCTGACCTCTGAATGTGTTTGGAAAGAAATGACCGGTTATAGAATAAGAGAAAATTAAATATGGAAAAGTTATTATAAGAAAAATTAAAATTGAGAATGCAAGAGTAAAAATGTTTTTCTTAAATACTTTATCCTTTTTTAAATTTAAGAATACATCTGCCAAATATAATCCGAACAGCAAAAATCCTTCCGGTCTGGAAACTGTCGCAAGTGATAAGAATAAAGCCGGTATTAAAGTAAATTTTTTTGATTGTAAATTTTTTATGTGAAAATAAATCCCAAGTATGCAAAAAAAAGTAAACATAGTGGTTTCCATTCCGGACAATGCCGCCCATGCGAACCTGCCGGCGAAAACAGTAAGAAGTGATACAATTAAAGATATAGATTCTGCGGAAATGTAATTTGAAGTAATACTTTTTAAAGGAGAATTCTCACTTTTAAATATACTGAGAGAAATTTTATAAATGAATATACAGGATAATAAAAAAAACAGCGCTGAAAGAAAAATCGAATTAACAATAAAATTTTTTATTAAGAAACTGGTTGTGCCTAAGACTATTACATAGAAAGGAGAAGTCGTTCCCGCAGCCGGCTCGCCCGGATTGAACTGAAAGAAATATCCTTTGACAAAATTATCAGCAAACTGAAAATGTATCCATGTATCATCCAAAGGAACACCCATCTGCCCGTCTGTAAATATATATTCAAAAATAAAATAAAACAGATAAGTAAACAAACACGCTGCGATTATGTAAATGTAATTTTTACCGGGATTTTTTTTCATAAAAAGAAAGAGAGAGCAATTACTAATTAGTAATTAAAATACAGCTTGCTCCTCGTAAACACCAAATACTTCTTTCAATTCAGCGCACATTTCACCAAGCGTTACATATTTTCTTGCGCAGTCCAAAACTCTCGGCATGAGATTGGTGCAATCGACTGCAGATTTTCTTAACTCTTTTAATGAATTTTTAACATCATCATTGTTGCGGGAAGCTTTAAGCTCCTTTAATCTCTTTACCTGCTTTTCTTCAACTTCTTTTGAAATAGAAAGAATTGGTATATCTATCTTCTCACCCTCTTCAACAAAATCATTAATACCCACTACAATTTTTTCTTTCTTATCCAGTTCTTTTTGATACCGGTAAGCGGCATCCGCAATTTCTCTCTGGAAAAAACCGTTCTCAATACAAGCAATTACCCCGCCCTGTGCATCAATAAGTTCAAAATATTTCTCAGCTTCAGCTTCAATATCATCCGTTAATTTCTCAACATAATAACTTCCACCAAGAGGATCAGCAACATTTATAACTTCATGTTCATATGCAAGTATTTGCTGCGTTCGCAAAGCAATCTTTACTGCTTTATCCGAAGGCAGCGCAAGAGTTTCATCCATTGAATTTGTGTGCAGGCTTTGAGTTCCTCCCAAAATTGCGGCGAGTGCTTCAATTGCTGTCCTGACAATGTTATTTTCCGGCTGCTGTGCTGTTAATGAACATCCCGCCGTTTGTGTATGAAATCTTAATTGCCATGACTTAGGATTTTTTGCTTTGTATTTATTTTTCATTCTCTTTGCATAAATCCTTCTGGCTGCCCTGAACTTTGCAATCTCTTCGAAGAAATCCAGATGTGAATTAAAAAAATGTGAAATTCTCGGAGCGAATGAATCAATATCCATTCCTCTTGCTATGCAGTGCTCTATGTAAGTAAATCCATCAGCAAGTGTGAAAGCAAGTTCTTGTGCTGCAGTCGAGCCGGCTTCGCGAATGTGATATCCGCTTACACTTACCGGATTGAATTGAGGAACTTCGTAAGTTGAATACTCGATCATATCGGTAATAATTCTCATAGATTCTTTAGGAGGATAAATATATTCTTTCTGTGCTATGTATTCTTTTAGAATATCATTCTGCAATGTTCCTTTTAATTTGTTAAAAGTAACTCCCTGCTTCTCAGCTACTGCGAGATAAAATGCATAAACCATTATCGCCGGCGAATTAATTGTCATAGAAGTCGAGACTTTATCAAGCGGAATTCCATCAAAAAGAATTTCCATATCCTGTAAAGAAGATATAGCCACTCCGCAAATACCTACTTCACCTTGTGATACCGGAGCATCGGAATCCCAGCCCATAAGAGTCGGCAGGTCGAACGCAGTTGATAATCCTGTCTGTCCGTGAGATAATAAATATTTAAATCTTTGATTAGTATCTTCGGGTGTTCCGAAACCTGCGAACTGGCGCTTCGTCCAGATCTTGCCGCGGTACATATTATGATGAATACCTCTTGTGTAGGGATATTCACCGGGATAGCCAATTTCATTATAGTAATTTGTTTCTTTAATATCTTCAGGAGTGTAACAAACATCAAGCTCTTTTCCGCTCAGGGACGTAAATTTCATTCCGGTTGTTTTGGATTTGGAAGCTTCTTCCATCCATTCAGATTTGGATGTACTTTTTTTGGGTTCAGTATTATCACTCATAAAAATTTGTGTATTTTGTAAAATTATTTTGCTGCAAATATAGAATAATTAGAAAGGAAAATGAATTCAGAAAGGCGAGTAAATTTTATTTAATCTCACATCCGTCCAAAATGTTTACATTGGTCTTTCAGAAGTGGTCTTGAACTATTGAAGAATTTTCAACACAGAGACTCAGAGGCACAGAGATATTGGATTGTTGCAAAACTTTTTTGACTTTTTTTCTTTGGGTCTCTGTCCCTCTGTCCCAGTGTTTTAATTCTTGTTTTTTGATATGGGCTATAGCAGAAATCATAGTAGGAAATTTAAAAATTTATGTGAAAATTAAACTTTATTTTTGAAAACGTTTAGACGCTACTGGTTTAATCTTAGATAGAAGCAAACTAAGTTTAATTTTAAACAAAAGAATTTATTTTTAAACCTCAACGACATGAAAATAAAAAAATATTAAAAATAAACTGGCAGTCCGAATTTCACAGTATTGTTACTCATATAAATAATATTGTCAGTTATCCTTTGTTGATTTCCCATAAAATACTCATGGGAAAAGTACTCTTCTTTTCCGAATCTGAAGCTATAGCTGTATTCGGCGAATAGACTCAGCTGTTTAAAAACAAAAAATTCAGCTCCGGCGCCCAGTACCGGCCCGACAGTCCATCTTGATAGGTCCTGATATTCCGAAGGATTCTGGCCAGCTTCGTAAGAGTAATAATATGCACCTCCGGCATATGCGAATATATTAAACCTGCTTTTAGGATTTAAGTAATACATAAAAATCATGTTAACTCCTAATGAATTTGACTGACTATAATTATAATCATTCGTATCATTTTCTCTTTTAAAATAATTTCCGTTAAAACTTAATCTCAAAGCCGTTTTGGATGCGAGTTGATATTTCAGAGACAACACCGCTCCCTCGAAATTCGTAAGAGTAAAGTCACTTCCGATACCAAACTGAATAGCCCACATACCTTTTTTCAAAGAATTTTTTACTTCATTGCTGTCAGAAGTTTTATTAACACTTTCCTGTGTAAAGGAATGATTGGGATTTATAAAAATGATAAAAATTAAAATAAATAATCGCACTAATGTTTTCATTTGAACTTCAATTAATTTAAGACAAATATTTTTTTACAAAATAGTTTGTTCTAAAAACCCAACATATTAAAGAGATTCTAATTAAGAATATGATAAATTATAAACTTAATTTATTTCTTTCCACCGAAAAGTCCGCCCAGAATTTCCATTATTCCGCCTCCGGAGCCTTGATTCTGATTCCCCTGTTGCTTGTTAGAAAAAAATCCTGCAACATCATCTATTATACTGCCGTCACCGTTTTGATCAAGGAAAGATGCGAATCCGCTGGAGCCCTCCGGATTGGAATTTCTGCTCTTTGTCAGATAACCCATTATGAGCGGTGCTATCATTGGAATTATTTTCGCCGCTGTGCTTCCGTCAAGATTGAATTTTTTTGACAATACATCGGTGATCTGTGAACCGGAATTTCCAAGCAATCCGCCGAGATTAGAATCGAAATTATCCTGTCCTGACATTTTATCTACCAACCCGTCAACGTTATCAAGAACTCCCGGGTCACCATATTTATTCAGTATATGGTCAACTCTTTCCTGTCCCCCGTTCTCCTCACTTTGTCTCTTTAGTCCGCCGAGTATCATCGGTGCTAGAATCGGAATTGCCTGCTGAATGATATTCGGATCAATGTTAAGCGATGACCCGATTTTTTTTGTTGTCTCTTCACCACCAAGACTGCTTAACAAGTTGTTAAATAAATCTGACATTTTACTGCTCCTGTATTTATTTTTTAAGAATTGGGTATAATAAATATATTTGCTGAAAAAACAAACTTAGAAAATGTTGACAGTTGATAATTGATAATTGATAGTTGATAGTTGATAATTGATAGTTGATAGTTGATAGTTGATAGTTGATAGTTGATAGTTGATAGTTGATAGTTGATAGTTGATAGTTGATAGTTGATAGTTGATAGTTGATAGTTGATAGTTGATAGTTGAT
>JALYRX010000011.1 GCA_030855105.1 Bacteroidota bacterium
CAAAAAAACAGTTAGTAAATCAGATCATGGAATTTATTGAGACATATTACAATGATAGAGCAAAGCCATTCCATTGGACATATGCAGGCTAATAATTACTTTACTAATTTACTATTCGTTACACTAGGAAATGAAGTGGCAACTTTTAGTTAATGAAAAACTTTTAGCAGGAAGTTATAAAGTTGAATTTAATGGAAGCCATATACCAAGCGGGATTTATTTTTATAAAATTGAATCAGAGGCATTAGAGCTGAGAACTATGAATTCCTTTTGAAACAATATCCATAAGTTGGTAATATTCTGTTTTTGCTTAATGTTATTTTATACTTTATCATAAGGAATTATCTATAAAATTAATGACCTTATAACAAAATTATTCTAAGCTTCTATAACTGTTAATCTCTGTTTACAATTACTATATCGTGATTTGCGAATTTTCAATTTCTAATTGCTTTCAATACAGATTATTCATTTAATATACTGTTAATTAATTTGAGTTAGTGTAATTGGTCAAATGCAATGTTATATAAAAAAACCGCCCTTATCTGAACAATCTGAACAGCTTTATATTAACTATTGATTAATTAACTTTTTAGTATTATTATTACTATAGTGTCATTTGTCCCCTGACTATTTTTTAAATTTTTGTGGATTAAAATTCTTATACAACTTAATATGTTGTCTGACAACATTCAAACTTTTTCCGGTAATTGAAACAATTGCTTTTTCATCTAATCCTTTTTTAAGAAGTTTCTTTATTTGTTCATAGTGCTTTATATACCTGATCAACTGCATCCTGGCTGTGTGATGTCTTTAATACAATATCCGCTGGACTTACTCCATTTTCATACAATCTGATTATTATTCCTTTATGTGTCGGCAAACTTCCCTGATCTAATACATACCCTTTTAGTGGAAGTATCTGTCCTGTCTTTTCCTGTATACTTTTAAATATTTCCCTATCGTTCCTAATGTGCGGTTCATCAGCATGCTCAGCTCGGCTCCGCTTAATAACCCCCCTTGTTGCTTCGCACTCTTCAGTAATCTCGCCATCGTTTCTATATCGCGTGATTCTCTATGCCTGTAGTTACTGTTCCTATCTCCTTTTTTGTAATATATTCTACGCTCTATATCTTCATTCGTCACCAATGGCAATATTACTGTTGTGCTTGCATAATCTTCTGTCTTCTTTCCATAACTTTGTCGTTGACCATCATCTTTTGTTGTCCTAAATACTATTTCCCCATAACCAACCCTGTTTCTGTGTGGATAATACTCGTTGTGTAAGTCTTCTATACCCTCTGATAATAATTCTATTATCTTTCTTGAACCTAAGAGCTTATAGTCATGCTCAAGTAAATTTATTAATGAACTCTTAAAATCTCTTTTCTTCAGACTTTCAAATCTGTCTCTTGTTGGATTTAGGCTCATTTCACTCCTCCTATCATAGGAGCCAGATTCCTCATGTAACCGTTGGAAATATCTTCCTTTTTTTTTATTCTTGTTCCGGATCGCTTCCACTGTCTTATCATATCATCCATCATTGCTTTGAGGTGAACATCTTTTCGGCTTTCGCTTATTAATTCTATATACTGCCTTATTAAGTTAATACTTAGCCCTGTTACTTTACTTATTGAACTTGCAGCCTTTATCCTATGATAAATACTCATCAATACTTTCTGAAAATCCTGAAGATATCTTTTTATTGCTCCCGTACTGTGATGGGTCTTTAATCGTATTTCGCTAAATGTTTTCCCTTCTAAATATAATCCTATTATCTTTATCTTGTGGGTCTGACCACGACCTATATTATGAAGTACTCCTCGAGTTATTAATTCTATTCCGGATTTCTTTATAAAACTTATATCACGTTTAACTGTCCTTACGCTACACCTTAAATATTTGCTTATATCCTCCTGGCTCAATATACCCATTCTGCTCTATAGCCTCAGTGCTTATTCTCTCTGGATTATTATCCTGCGCAAAGATATTCTTCCTGATTCCTTCAATACTTCTGCATCTTCCAAACCATTATCTGTTGTCAATCGTACTCGTATTTTCTTCATACTCTCTGTCATTCTTCCGCTGCGTTACTCTATTAATATTACTGATACTTCTATCTCACCTTCCTTCAATACAATATCCCTGATTAAACATCTCTTTGCTGATTCTAATATTGATTCACTTTCCTTTGATGAAAGTTCATATTCATTTAATAACTCGAATATGAACTCACCATCGGATGTTTTATCTTGATTGCGCTCTAATATCTTTTGCATTTCCCCTCCTTATTTTTGTTAATTATATAAAATTAACATTTATGAGGGGACATTTGTCACTATTTCAGCAAAATCATCTTCTTAGTAACATACCGAACAGCATATATTTTTACTAAACAGTGATGAAGGTGATTACGGTGCTAAAATTATTGGTCAAGAGATTTCAAAAGTTTTGAAAGTAAGTATGAGAATGATAGAGTAAAGCGACGGTTCGTAGAAGAAGGATTTGATGCCTGTTTAATATCTCATTTATTTTCATTGGTTCAATTTCCCTTATCAAATTATCATAAACCCAAAATCTATGAGATGAATTTGTTGTCTTTGCATATCGTCTTTTACGATAGATAAGAAATCCATTTCTCCTTAGAATAGTGAAAAACTTATCTCTTCCCAATTCTATTTTCATCAATCTAAAATCCTGTGACAGTAGCTTATAGAGTTTCTTCCACCCAGCATTGGCATCTTCTTCCTCTGAGACTGTACTAAGCGAATTATCATTTCTTCCTGTAATCTTTTAGTAACCTTTTTCTTTCTTCCCTTGTAGTACCCGTGCCCGCTGATTCCCAATGTAGTACAGATCTTTTTCATTTTCGCTTTTGTCCGGATGGCTTTGCTCCGTTGACAACTGAGCTCAATAACCCGGATTTTAAATTTTTTTTAGATCTACTCCAAGCTCCTTTTCTGCTACTTTTATTAATGTTTCATACGTTATCAATTTCAAATGGGCATTTGCCAAGGCACTCTCTAATTCTTTCTTCTCTCTCTAACTGTTTTAATTTTGATACTTCGTCTTTCAATTCTATCCTAACTACTTTATTTAATAAATGTAATTTACCCAGTTTTGCTAACCAAATGTTAATTGTCGAGCCACCCGATATTCCATATAATTTCCTTGCTTCGGATCTTGTTAATTTTCCACTCTCTAACTCTGATATTACTTTTTGCTTAAAAGATAAACTATATTGCTTTGTAATTTTTTGTTTTGAGTCCCTTAAAATTGTGTCCTTTCTGTCTTAGATTTATAAAAATGTTATTAACATTTTGTAAATCTATTTCAGGACAAGACACTGCTAACTGTTAACTGATAACTGTAGTCGGATTAAACGGATTTGGATTGGAAAAGAGTTAGGATAAATAAACTCCTGTTCTCAACTAAGAGTGAAGTTTATTTTTCTTATGCTAAAAAGTTTATTGATAAGAAAAAGTTTGAAAAGTAAGAATCAAGATTGAAAAGTATTACGTTTATAACATTTTCCCGCCTGATTATTTTAATGTTTAACTTACTTATTAGTATTACCCTCAAAAGTACATATTATGAGAGAAAGAATTTCTGATGATCGAAATTGATTTTTGCATTTGCTTACCCGTATCAGAAAACTATATCTTACTTCTTTTCTTTAATTTCAATTGATTTTTTTTCATATAAAAGTTAGTTTAATATCAAACTTATAGTAATTCCAATGATTAATGGAGCATACAAGAAAAAGATTTTATTATAACAAGAGAAAAAAACCAGGCGAAAACACTGATTCTGCAGCACAGCTTGTCAAGCCGCAGGAATTTCAGAAAAAACTTCCAAAAGAAAATCCGGAAATTTCGAACGTAGTCAGAAATAATCAGATGATATCGGTTGTGATCCCTTTATTAAATGAAGAGGAATCTTTAAATGAATTAAGCGCGGGATTAGAAAAAGTCTTCGATTTTCTAAAATGCAATTATGAAGTAATATTTATTGATGATGGAAGCACAGATAGTTCTTTTGCAAAAATAAGAGATATACACAGGAGGAATCCGAAGTTTCATTGTATCAAACTAAGAAGAAATTATGGCAAGTCTGCTGCTCTTGCAAAAGGATTTAAAGCTGCAAAGGGAAATGTTGTAATTACAATGGACGCCGACCTTCAGGATGATCCTACGGAAATTCCCGAGCTTATAAAAGTTTTAAATTCAGGATATGACCTAGTCTCCGGATGGAAAAAGGTTAGGTACGATCCATTTATAAAAAAACACACTTCAAAACTATTTAACTTCGTTACTTCAAAACTTTCCGGCATCAGTCTTCATGATTTTAATTGCGGGCTGAAGGCATATAAAAAAGATGTTGTAAAGTCTTTAAAGATTTATGGGGAAATGCACAGATATATTCCTGCACTTGCTTATTTATCCGGGTTCAAAGTTACCGAAAAGCCGGTAAAGCATCACGCAAGAAAATACGGTGTCACAAAATTCGGTGCAAGCAGGTTTTTAAACGGCTTTCTCGATTTGCTGACAGTGGTATTCACAACTAAATATATGAAGCGACCTCTTCATTTCTTCGGAAGCATCGGAGTTATTACTTCATTGTTCGGATTTTTGGTTTCACTGTATCTTGTAATCTTAAAATTCGCGGAAGGAAAGCCGCTCAGTGACAGACCTTTGTTTCTTGTCGGTATATTTTTTATAATCGTCGGTGTACAATTTTTATCTCTGGGATTAATTGCTGAAATGATAACCAAATCAAACGTAAAGGATGATGATGTTTTGATAGAAGCTACTCTATAACTTTTCTAAAATTTTTTATACCTTTATTTAATGGTAAATTCTGTTATTAGTAAAAAAGCAAGAATAGGTAAAAACGTTAATATTAAAAATTTCGTGGTAATTGAAGATGATGTTGAAATTGGTGATAACGTTGATATAGGCAGTAATGCTTTGATTGCTGACGGAGCAAGAATTTTTTCTAATGTCAAAATTCATCACGGGGCGATCATTGCAACTATACCTCAGGATCTAAAATTTGGCGGCGAACAGACTACACTCGAAATCGGTGAATCAACAGTCATTCGGGAATATGCCACCTTAAACCGTGGAACAAGCCACAGCAAAAAAACCGTCATTGGAGAAAATTGTTTCATCATGGCATATGCTCACGTTGCTCATGACTGCAGGATCGGAAACAATGTTATCATCGCAAATGCCGTCCAGATGGGAGGACACGTTGAAATCGGGGACTTTGCAATTATAGGCGGAAGCGCAGTCATACACCAGTTTACAAAAATCGGTAATCATGTTATGGTAGGAGGAGGATTTCGCGTTGTAAAAGATTTACCGCCTTATATTCTTGCCGGAGGATATCCACTGAAGTATGAAGGAGTTAATGTTATTGGACTTCGACGAAAGGGTTTCACGAATGAGCAGATCAATAATGTAAGAAATGCATATGATGGGATCTATCACTCGACATTGAATGTAGGTGACGCTGTAAAAAAAATAAAAGAAACATTTGAATTGACTGATGAGATTAAAAATATTATAAATTTTATCGAAGCAAGTGAAAGAGGAATTGTAAAAGGATAGGTTTTTTATTTCTAATAATTGAGGTTTGTAATCATACTCATAAAGATTTTTAAATTGAATAAAAATTATGAGATCAAATGCAGAGTTGAAAACTATAGGGAAATTAAAGATCTTATTGTCCGATTTAAAAAGTTTTCTTATTCGACAGAGAAGCAGACAGATATTTATTATAAGGTAAATGCAGGAAGGTTGAAGTTAAGAATAATAAATAACCGTTCGGGCAGCTTAATTTTTTATAACAGGGATGAACAATCCAATAAAAGAATTTCGAAATATATTATTTCAGATACAAATTGTTTTTCCGAACTCGATGCAATCCTTGGTAAACAATTTAAAGTTTTAGTGAAGGTAAACAAGCGAAGGGAAATTTATGTTTACAAAAATATCCGTATCCATCTTGACAGCATTAAAGAGCTTGGTAAATTTTTAGAAGTTGAAATTATTTACAACAATTTAGCAAGTGCGAAACTTCAAATGAAAGAAGTAATTTCAAAATTAAAATTAAGCAAGGCGGGCTTTATAAAAAATTCCTACTCTGATTTGTTAATAAAAAAATTTTAAATGTCGTCCCAGCAAAAAGAAAGTTCAAATCACATTACTACAAAAGTTTTATTCGCAATGAAGCAGCGCGGCGAAAAAATTTCCATGCTGACTGCTTATGATTTTCTTACCGCAAAATTTCTCGATGCAGCAGGTATTGAAGTAATGCTTGTTGGTGATTCGCTTGGCAATGTAATACAGGGCAACGAAACTACACTGCCTGTGACCCTGGAAGAAATGATCTACCACACTAAAATTGTAAAACGTGCAGTAAAGAATGCAATCGTAATCGGGGATATGCCTTTTATGAGCTACCAGGTGGGAGTAAAGGAGGCGATAACAAACTGCGGAAGGATGATGAAGGAAACGGGGTGTGATGCAGTCAAGATGGAAGGCGGTGATTATATTGCTGAGACAGTCAGAAGAGTAGTCGAGATAGGAATTCCGGTAATGGGTCATCTTGGATTAACCCCGCAGTCGATAAATAAATTCGGAAGCTATAAAACACGCGGTACTGAAAAGGAAGAAGCGGATAAAATTTATAAAGATTCCCTCTTGCTCGAGAAGGCAGGATGCTTCGGAATTGTTCTTGAAAAAATTCCGGCAACGCTGGGAACTAAAATTTCGAAGGCATTAAAAATCCCTACAATTGGTATAGGCGCCGGCCCTCACTGTGACGGGCAAGTTTTAGTAACACAGGATATGCTTGGACTGATCGAAGAATTTAAGCCCAGATTCGTAAGACGTTACGCAAATATGGCTACCGATACAAAAGATGCTTTTAGAAAATATATTAAAGATGTAAAAGAAAAAAAATTCCCAACGCAGAAAGAAAGCTATTAAAAAAATTCCAATATTTTTTCCGAAACTACTACATTAAAAAAAAATCAACACAAATACACGAGTAACAAAATATTTTTTTAAGCTTTTTAAACTTAGTGTCTTAATGGTAAATCATGGTTTTGTAACCTTACCAGAAGGTGGTTAAAAAAATGCCCCGCAAAAATTTACGGGGCATTCGTGCATATCATCAAATATATAAGCATACATCTCTATTTAACAAGCAGCATTCTTTTCGTACTCAAAAAATCATCTGTTCTAAGTGTATAGAAATAAACACCGCTGGACAACTTTTGAGCATTTATTTTATAGGAATAATAACCGGCTTCCTGTTTCTCATTAACAACAGACAGCACTTCTTTTCCTGTGATATCATAAACTCCGAGTTTTACCGATGCAGTTTTAGGCAGATCATAATTTATTATCGTCTCAGGGTTAAAGGGATTAGGGAAATTCTGTGATAAAGAATATTTATTCGGAATTCCAATCTCTATTTCATTACTTAAAAAATAATATTTGTAAGAACCGTTTAAGTCTATTTGTTTTAACCTATAGTAATAAACTCCGGTTCTCAACGACCTGTCAATAAAAGAATAACTTTGCTGAGATGTAGAATTTGCGGTCCCTTTCACGAAATGTATTTTTCCCCACACATTATTAAAATTATCAGCTCTTTCAATTTCAAATCCTGAATTATTTATCTGGTTATTTACCGTCCAGTAAAGTGAAACATTTCTTCCGTTAACGCTTGAATTAAATAATGACATCTCGACCGGAAGAACGGTGTTCCAGTTATTCGTGACACTGATCCCGTCAATTTTCAAAGCAGGTGACGAACTTGTACTTCCTTGTCTTAATGCAAATCTTCCAAGGTCGGCAGGGTCTGAAGCTGTTCCTGAAACAGGTCCGATTGAAGGAAGTGGCTCAATCGCAGGAATTCCCGAAGTTAGAATAAATAAACTTACTTCGTCGTCGGTAGTAGAGACGGTATTAAATGTATATTTTAAAACAAGAAGATAAGTTACTCCTGTCGTATAAACAGAATCGCCGTAAAATATTCCACCAGAGGCGGCTGTTGTTTTACTTATTCCAAATGCAATGTTTCCGTTAGCAAATTTTTTAATGTAGCATCTTCCGAAAAAATTTGTATTGGTAGAAGGATGGTAAGCGCAAAAATAATCTCCGGAATTCTTCGCTGAATCAACCCGAATCATGAATGACGCAAATAAGCTTCCCGATGTCTGAGAAGATGTAAAAGGCTTATATGAATCCTGACCTACGGAAACTAAAGAAGTTGCAAGCCCAATATCAGATTTTGTATATTCATTGTAGATCAATCCCGGTGAAGTTATTAATAAACGATTAATTCCTCCTCCGCTGAATGAGGTCCATCCGTGTGCTCCTATGGAATCTCCAACCGGGTAATCAAAATTTTCATCAAGAATCTGAGAATGAACTTGTGACGTTGCAAGGATCATGCAACAAATTAAAATTAGGTTTTTCATAGCTTGTCTCTTTTTTAAATTAATAAAAAATTTCTGAAACAAGCTAAAACTAAAGAGCAATAAATGCAAATTTATTTTTTTCAATTTGTGAAAATAAATTGCAGTGAAAATTTCAGAAGAGAATATTTCTTTTGTAGAGTTTTTAAATAAATAAGAAATCCGGACTTAAGATAATAAATCCGGATTGATTACATTGTAAGATTTAACTTACAAAATTTATTTTATTAAAATCATTCTTTTTGTTTCGTGATGAATAGATTTTATTTCAAAAGCACCATTTTCTTTGTTGCAATGAAATCGCCCGCCTCTATCTTATAAAAATAAATTCCGCTGGATAAATTACTTCCAAAAAAATCAATTGTATATCTGCCTGCTATTTTAAATTCACTATTTATAAGACGTATTACTTCTCTTCCCAGCAAATCATACACTATCAATTTTATCTTACTGTCATTTGGC
Source organism: Bacteroidota bacterium (assembly GCA_030855105.1). GTDB lineage: Bacteria > Bacteroidota > Ignavibacteria > Tepidaquicellales > Tepidaquicellaceae > JAGPCH01. Next base: position 8,960 of record JALYRX010000011.1, read on the forward strand.
AAATCAAAACTGATTTTGGTATTGGGATTAAACGGGTTTGGATAATTTTGTGAAAGACTATATTCCGTTGGAATTAAACTTATTATTTCTTCTTTTGAATTGTCTATTGTTGATCCGAATACTTTTTGTATATCATTATTGACAATTGAAAGATGTTCAAAAATATCTTTCGGCTCTTTTAGTTTTACAATGTCACTCAATACTTTTTTCATTTGCAATTCCGATTTTTCGGTTTCGTTTGCATTTCCTTCTTCAACTTTCGTTTCCAATTCCTTTATATTTCTTATTTCCTTCTCTCTTGCTGTTTCAAATGATTGAAAAACATTCTGTTTTATTATTTTCCTGTCTTCTTTTGTAAAAGTTTTTCTGTCATACTTATCATTTTTATTTTTAGGATCATCATTCAGAATTTGGGATTTGGAATTTCGGATTTGAAATTTTTCTATATTAGTAATATTAGTAATTCCCAAATCCGACATCCCAAATTCCAAATCAGCTTCTCCTCCGCCGGAACCGCCTGTAGTGTCTAGCAAACTTGTTGCTGCATAATCCCAGCTTGCAAGCAATCCTTCATACGAATAAGGGTTGTTGTTTATAATCTGCTCAAAACCATCCATTGCTGATTGATATTGACCTAATCTTACTTTACATTTTTGAATTAAATAATTGCAGCTTGAAACCATTGATTCGTTTTCTGAATTCTCAAGTATTAAGTTTTCATAAAACGATTTTAAATTAGTAAATCCATTTGCCGATGTATCTGTTTTCAGTTCGCTGAGGTATAATATCGAAAGCGAAGATATACTTTCTAAACTGTCCGGATAATTATTTATTAATTCATAACATAAAATCTTAACACTTGAATAATTTCTATATCTCATTTGAATACTTATACTGTCATACAAATCTTTACTGGACACTGCGATTTCTATATCCCTGCCCTTTTGTTCATTTGCTTCAAAAGTTCTTGATTCGTAATTCGTAATTTGCCTGCCTGACGGCGAGGCAGGTAATTTGTCATTGTCTTTCATCCCTCCGCCAAACCCTCCTTCAAATACAGGTATTGTATCATACAAGCCGTTTCCAATGTCTACAATATCATAGCCGCTTGGTTCAGTAATCGAACAATTATAGGGAAAGAAATCGAAGTTTATTAATGAGCCGTTTAATCCCCCGGTATATATCGCGCTTAGTGGAAGAGAAGGTGATGTAATTTCGGTACTATTAATCATAAAGCAATTTTGCTCCGCATAATCAGTATATGTTCTTGAAGGAAAAGTACCATATAAATGATAATTCTGTGTCGGTGAAGATGACGCAACATGGAATCTATTTAATCCATAATTTAATAAAAATCTTGCTCCCTGAACGTATATATTTTTGGAATTGCTTGACGTGTTTGTAATTATATTAGCTCCGGCTGTCACTCCATCAATGCTGTTACTCAGGTTGATTACGCTTCCGCTCGATGCAAAAATACCTGTGGATGAGCTGGAAGTATTGGATATTCCATTGCCGTAAAAGTCAGCGAATGTAAACATCACATTCATTCCTTTAGAAAATCCTGTTAGGTTGTTATGACTTATTACTCCACCTGTAATAGTCGAAAGCATTATTCCAGTGGCATAGCCGTTTGACGTCATTGTATTATGCTGAAAATAAACGGGCAATGTAATATCACTGAAACCCTGCACCTGGACTGCATTCGTCCTGCTGTTATTCATTGTGAACGTATTGTAATTAATATACAAATTAAAGCTCTGTACTTCCTCTTCCGACAGATAAGATGATCGAATTCCTCCGGCAGTATCTGAATTTAAAATAAACTGGTTGTTTCGAATATCTCCGAGCGGGCAATTGAGCATCTTTACTGCAAAGTTTACAACAGGTGAAGCTATATCCTGGAATTTAGAATTATATATTTTAACATTAGAATTGTTTAAGCTAAGCCCTCTCCATTTATGGTTATGTATTCCTTTAAATGTAATAAATTGCCCGGTATTAAACTGTCCGCAATAAAAATTAGCATCATCCATTATTATTGTTGCCGAATCTGTAAAATCTATTGTTGTGGTTGTACCCGTTATTGTAATATTCTTTCCGTTTGATGTTACAGTATCTTTACACACAAAAGTTACTCCGCCAAAGCTCTCATCTGCTATAAGTGTTCCGCCCTCCTGCATTACAGGGGCAATCTTGTATAATTTTCCATCGCCGGGATTAAACCAACCCAGACTGATTGTAGAATATGTTCTTTTGTCAAAGGTCTTTATTAATGAATCTTTTTCCAAATCATAAATACTCAAGTTGTTGAATCCCGCAAATTGCGATGAAGAAGAATCAAGCTTAACGGTCACTGACCTTCTTCCGTTTTCTCCTCCGGGATTTAAAGTAACTATTGGTGAACATCTTCTATTAACTATCATAAAATATTTTGAATATTGTTCATCAGGATTATTAAACTTTGCGACTTGAAGATATCTTTGGGATACTGATTCGGGAGTTGTCAAAGGATTAGTTATTATTGCCGGATTTGGTTTATAGCTTAACACATCATTAAAATAAGTTTCATCTTTTAAATTGTTAATCTCATTCCTGAGGATATAGGAGGCACGATTTGTATTATCAAAACTCATTATGTTTGGACTCCACTTTTTTAAGATTGAATCAATGTGCTGGACCCCTGCCCATTTGTTTTGTCCATAAACATTTAAAGTTCGAGGGGACATATCAACATTTATTAATCCTCTTTCATAAAAAGTGGTATCAGAAAACTGTCTTTCCGAATTATAAGCAAAATACATTATCCCTTTTGCACCATATGTAATTGATAAATTAACCATTAAGCTTAGTTCTTCATTTGAGGGTTCCTTGAGCTGATGAGAAGGAGCCCACCAAAGGTGCCTGTGCAAGATGTATTAATTTTAAATCTGTTGAATAATATTTTGCTATAGAATCTGTTTTTCTCATCATTTTGACAAATCCGTCAGCAGCGCCGGTTCCAAAATCAAATCTCCACTGTAATGTATCATCGTATTTTGATACCGAAAGAGGATAACTTAATATTCCGTTTGATTTCGAGTAACCAGCTGAACTTAATGTAGATGGATGGTATGAACTCCTGCCTTCCCAATTAGCCCATCCTTCAAGAGGATACGACATATTCACAAGATATTTTATTCCTGCCTTTTCTACCAGATAATGATATACTTCTTCCGCTGTTAGTTCTCTTCCTTCTGTATTCCAATCAGGAATATGTGTTGCGAAAAGTGGATAATTCATATTTACCATCAAAGATAATTTACCCTCCGATTCGTCCATGATTAGATTATTTACATAAGCCATACACGGAACTGTATTAAACTCAAACTCCTCCATGTAAAAATTATTTGGTTTTGGATTGTCAGGATCATAGCCATTCAATGCAAGCTGAGTTTCTTCTCGAACGTGATCATCGAAGTCTCCATTAAATAATTCATAGGCGGGTTCGTTCTCTACTCTCACATAGTCAATCCACATATCACACAGCCCATACCAGTAAACTCTAAAGTCTGTCTTAACCGTATCGTTACTCCAATCTGAAAACCACCTGTAACCTCCAGGACAGATATCACCTGCAGGGATAAGGAGATTCGAAGTATCTAAATTTTCTGCAAAGAAAAATTTTTCTAAATATCGTCCATTATAAGTACTATCAAAATTTTTTTTAAAATTTCTTACTTTTATAATTGCACTTTTAACAATACTACTATCCCAATTAAAAACATCAATCCTGCAAACAGGAGTGTTTTGATTGGTGGCATTATTAGCAAATGCAGAATCAATTCTTATTTTCGGCATAACATACCAATCATAGGTATTATCATTCTCCCAAGAATTCCAGAGCAGGTTTGCCTGTTCCCGGTTTGATCTTAATTCTTTCACAATGTAACCATCATTGCTTCCCGGACTGCTCGGAATAGTCTGGCAGTATTTTACTCTAACACCGTTTCCAAATACACTATTATCATTTATATCTCTAACGTATGTATTGTTCACTGATGTATTATAAGAATAAAACCAGTAATCCGCTCCCTCGCTTATTGCCTCGCATTGATAATCACTTTGTTGTGCATATGCTGTATATTGTATTTTTGGTCTGTCCATACTTGATCTCAGACCATGCTGTTTGTTGCGTTCGATTCTATCGAGTACAGCAGCTGCGTATTGACTTGTTGGAACATTAAAACTGTCATTTGAAATATTTGGCCAGCCCCAGGCAGGACCCGTATATTTATGCCAGCCGTTTACTCCAAGCTGGGGATAATAAGTGTAAGCAGTATCTATCGCTGAATGCATTGCTGTAATTAGGAATTGAGAATCTCCTCCGCTGCCTAAAGTTGGATAATTGATTTTTGTAATTCTTACTTCTGACGAATTCCATTTGGAAATGCTAATAAATAAGACACAAAATAACAGGAGAAAAGAAAATGTAGTTTTTGTTTTCATAATTTTTAGTTTTTTTAATTAAAAAATATTATTTTGTTAAAAGCATTTTCTTGGTTAATATATTTTTTTCAACGAGTAAAGAATAAAAATAAACTCCGGATGGTAAATCACTTCCATCGAAGGTATATTCATAACTTCCTGAAATAAGTCTTTTGTCAATAAGTGTCGAAAGTTGTTTTCCAAGGATGTCGAATATTATTAGTTTTACTTCACCTGATTTTGATAAATCAAATTTTATTTTAGTAATAGGATTGAAAGGGTTTGGATAGTTCTGATACAAAAAATATCTTTCCGGAATAATTGTAGATACTTGCTTTACATTAGTAAAAATTGAATCACCACCTAATACAGTATGAATACCGGTGGGTGCATCACTATAAGCCCATCCAACTTTGCTATTATAAAAATTAATATAAAATGGGAAAACACGAATGGAAGTATCAGGAATTTGATAATACCAGTTTTCTCCTCCGTTAGTAGTTCTATGTAATATGGCTCTACCCTGATTATTGGGAAATAAAACATATCCACCAACTCCCCAGATTGTATCGGTATTTACATTTGAAAAATCAAAAATTCCCGATGTTTGAATATACCCACCTGTTGCTGTATACTGATTAACCCATGACAGACCAGCATCTGTTGTTTTTTTCATAGGAAATGTCTTCCACCCTGTCAGACTATCCGTAAAATACATTTCTCTGAAACCGTTTTGACCTTGAATTTGAATCCAGTTTAATCCGCTATTTGTTGTTCGCCATAAGAAGTTATTCATTAGTTTACCTGAAAAACCAAGTCTTCCGTTAAACATATAAATTCTTTCCGGTTTGTTGCCACCAAGACCGCCTCCATATTGGACTTCCCAATTTATACCACCATTTGTTGATCTATATATTCCACCATTAAATCCGTTATCATCTACAATCCAGATTGAATCTTCACTAATTATATTTATATCATCAAGGAAATTTATCCCTGGAACATTTATATTATTCCATACAATACCGCCATCTGTAGTTTTGAATAAGTATGGAGTTCCGCTTCCTGTTCCTCCGGAAACGTATCCTATAGTCTCATTCAAAAATACAATTCTGCTAAATCTCTTGTTACCTTGATGATAAATTATACTCCAATTGTTTCCGCCATTTGTTGTTTTTATTATCATGCTTGTATCAGGATTGACAAATTTAGATGCAATAGAATATCCAATAAGACTATCAACAAAAGTAATATCACCAATGCTAACACTTCCAATATCTGGCATAAACTGTTGATACCATCCACCCGGAGGATTATGCGAGAAGTTGAATGCGATGATGAAAAGGAAGATACTAATATAAAATATAAAAGTAGAAAATTTATTTTTGTCCATGAGTGTTAAATGTTATTTCATCAAACGTATAGAACAAAATAGATAGAATCAATTTCTAAAAAATTATTGTACAAAGAAGAACTTTTGGGTGAGTGAAGGGTTAGGAATTCTTCCTTTATATTAAAGAATAATTTTACACAAAAATACGCAATAAGAAATTTATAGTCAAATTCTTAAAATTCAAACAGGAATCCACATAAATTTTTTTTTACTTAATTAGCACCATTCTTTTTGTCTGAACAAATTTCTCAGCCTCTAACCTAAGAAATAAACTCCGCTTGATAAATTACTTCCAAAAAAATCAATTTGTATATCTTCCTGCTATTTTAAATTCGCTATTTATAAGACTTATTATTTCTCTTCCCAGCAAATCATAACTATTAACTTTACTTTACTGTCATTTGGTAAGTCAAAACTGATTTTGGTATTTGGATTGAATGGATTCGGATAATTTGTGAAAGATTATATTCGGATTGGATTAAAATTTTAAATCCGCTTGTTGGCGTCAAGAGTGTTTCGACTTTACTGCTGCTATTTCGAATGAAAGTGGCTGGGATTGATACTTAATGGAAGCTCATCATATTTTGGATGTCATGTATTTAATAGAGAAAATATTAATTTGAATTTATACTTAATCCAACAAACTATCATTTTCTTGTTAAACTTAAATCAGATTTCCGAAGTCTTAAAGACTTCGGAAATCTTTCTTCATTTTCAACTAAAAAAAAGCCGGAAGAATATTTTCCTCCGGCTATAAATTAATTTACTATACTCGATAACCATTACTTGATAAGGATCATCTTCTTTGTATCAACAAAATTTCCGCTTTCGATTTTATAATAATACATGCCGCTCGAAAGATTACTTCCGTCAAGCGAAACCGAATAGCTTCCTGCATCTTGTCTTTCGTTTACTAAAGTCATAACTTCTTTCCCCAGCATGTCAAAAACTTTTAATGAAACAAAATTTCCTGCTGCCAGCTGATAATTTATTACTGTCTTCGGATTAAAAGGGTTTGGATAATTTTGTGAAAGTGAAAAGCTTGCCGGTGTTTGGATGTTTCCTGTTAAACTTGTTGCAATGCTGTTGTATCCGACTAACTTTATATTATCAATATAAATACCATCTGCAGTCACAGTCCCGTTGCTTATCATAGAGAACCTTATTTTCATTGTAGCAGAACCGTTAGCTAAATTTGAAATATCCAGGACTTCTTTTGTCCATGTGCTCACTGCCTTATTATAAAATTTTGCCGACTGCCATGTAGCTCCGTTGTCGCTTGATACATCAACGTAAGCATTGTCGAGTGTATCAATTGTATGCCTGTACCAAAAGCTTAAAATGATAACCGGATTTGCGGTAACATTTAAAGCTGTTGCCAAAGTCAATGACCGGGTAGTTGAGTTTGTATAATTTCCGGTCGGACTATCAGCAAATGATCTTGTAGGTGAATACGATTGTGAAGTAGCAAGCCCCCATCCGCCTGCAGCAGTCCATCTTGTGATCCCGTTTTCCGCACTGTCGAGCAGTAAAACATTCCCGCTTCCGACAGCAACATAAACATCCTGAATGTAAACCGTATTGGTATCGTTTTGCTTTATTTTTAATGTTGCTTTGAGAGCACTGTTATTTAAGGCATTAGCCGCAACTGTAAAATTAAATGTTAAGCTGTCCGAAACAAATGATGCGATGTTAGTATATGAAAAAGAATTTGTTTGAATGCTCAGCAGAGGATCCAGAGTAGTAAGCTCAACTTTAACATTCGGTGCATTTAACAATCCTTTGTTTTTTATATATACTTTTAAATTACCCTGTTCACCTGGTGAATATTGTTCATGGTTAAAAACAGATTTTGACGGAGCGACATAAGGTCCGCATGCTAAAGCAAAATAAGTATTCTGCGAGACAGTACTTTTTGCCAGAGGAAGAATTCTTGTTTGTAGCGGCCAGAACCCGTCCGTACTTGTACCCACTTCAGGAGTCATTGCAAAGGCTTTGTTGTGTGCCGAATCATTATAATACCAGTCATCGGTAACTCCCCGTACTCCGTAGGCAACAGTCTGATTGGCTCTACCAAGCGTGAAATGATTATTTAAAACCATGTCCTGTGAAAGCCCCTGGTAAATATTTTCATCCGGACTTGGAGCATCAACATACCCCCATGGACGGATCAGATAATTTCCGTAAGTATGATAACTGAGAATTCCTTTGAAATTTCTTGAGATAACAAAGTCGCGTGAATTTTGTGTCTCCGGCTCGGAGAATGGCGAAGGACCTCTGTAAGTATCACTCGAAGGACTTGTAGATGAGCCGTTGTTTGATGAATTCCAAAATGCATATATTCCAAAGTTGCGGTTCAAATCTACTCCATATGTAGTACCCGAAATTAACTTTCTGTTTTTTCTCCAAAAGCCGCCTCCGTCAGGATCGGTTGAACGGTTATATTCATATCCATCGGGATTAAAAACCGGTGTGAAGTAAAGCTCCCTGTTATTCATAATATATGTTGCAATCGGATCAACGTTATAATTTTCCAACAGCCAATAAATAAAATAAATATTTTGTTCCATACTCATCGGTTCTCTTGCGTGTATCAAAGAATGAAACCATACCTCCGGTCTTCCAGTCGGTGCATTTGGATTATTCGAAACTCTGACCGTCCACATCGCCCGGTTCTCTACAGAATTTCCGATTGAAAATTTTTGAGAAATCAAATTCGGATATTCAATTCTCATCGAATCAAGTTTGTTTACTACTTCTGCATAAGTCAAATAACCACCCATTGTTCCGTAAATCGAATGAGTAACATTATACTCCTCAATGGATTTTTGAATAGCATCTTCAATCTCATGCTGAGTCATCTTAGGCTGCTCATTATAATATTTTTTAAAATCTTCAACAATAATCTGATAGCCGGCTCCTGATTTTTTCAGCATTTCTATTTCCATTTCGGAAAGCCATGTTTCCATATAGCCGTCGTGAGATTCCGCATGGTCAAAAAACAATCCTTCTCTCATAATATTTTTCATATCCTGTTCATTGTTAGTGAAAATTTTTACCAAAGAATATTTCGGCTGAAGCTCCGGGTTTTTAGTTTGAAGATTGGCATGATTTGCCGGCAGGACAATAAAAGAAAGTACAAATAATGTTATTATTATTTTTGATGTGATCTTAAATCTTTTCATGAAATTTTTATTGAGGTTGTTAAAATAAATTCCCGACTGAAGAACATTCGCGGGAATTTTTGGCTGAAATTTAATTGTATACCAACTTACGCAAATTGATTTGGTAAATCAATCCTTCTCTTTATAAAAAACCTCAATATTATTTAATCTGCTCCTTATAAAAAATAATAAAAATAATAAAACTTCATAAAATACCTCACGGGGGAACAATCTTAGAAATAAAATTAAAAGAATTATTCTCAGTGATTGATAAATCGGACAAGTCGACAACATTATCACCTGTGACATCAGTATTTACATAACCGACTTCAAAAGCATACACATCATTATCTACAGCACTAACATCGGCAATGTCTACATTTCCGTCCTGTTCAGAAGTTGAATCGCGGATATCACCTCCATACATCGCAAATCTTAACGGAATGTCTTCAACCTCTATCTGATTTGAACCGAATGCCCGGTCTGCACTTACGGTAAAATCATATGTCAAACCACCGCTTAAAAGATCAAAAGCGATAGGATCAGCACTCCATGTTTCAATTGAGTTTCTATGATTAACTTGCAGATAATAGTTTTGTCCCAATACTGCGAAAGGAAAATTATAATGTCCTATAAAATCTTCATCGGGACTTTCATCTATCATTCCAACATCCTGATACGGGGAAACACTTTCTCTTAGATGAACCTTTATTGTGTCTGCGACGCACGAATCAATTTCACGGTAAAATCCCTGCATAAAAACCCTTAGACTCAATCCGGGAACTATAGCTGCCATACCATTGAACTGAATGCCCCATGAATAAGCTCTTCCGCTTCCTATTCCAAACTCATCATTTATAAGAAGCTTCCATTTTCCCGGAGTACGTTTTCCGGCAAAGACTGAATTGAGAGGATTTTTAGGTTTGATTGAAGGAGAATATGATATATATCTGGAATTATTTAAAACACTGCTGTCTGCCTGATCATTAAAAATTGTAATTATATTATCCGCATTTCCTGCCAGCAATCTGTTATCAAACAATAAAACACTTTCTCCGTTTGGACCAATCAAAGAAATTTTAAGTTCCTCTTCAGCTGTATGGTTCAATGCAACAAAAACATTCACGTCATTGATCAATGTATCAAAACTAATTTGAAGTGTATCAGCCACAACTCCTGTAGTTCCCGATGCAGGAATTCTAAAGTTTGAAGTTTTCAAAATAAAACTATTTTGGAAATTCAAATTATCTGCTCTGTTGATAGGAGATACCGGCTGATTATTGGTGGTTGCCGGATGGCTGAAGCTTGCATCGGAAAAAAAAATTAGCTTGGGTCCGCTTTCTACATTGTCGAAAGCATAACCGTCTAAATTGTAAACTACATTTACTAATACTGTATTCGGTTCATTGAATTTATCAATTGACCTGTACAAAAAATTATTTATCGCCGGCTGTGTCTTTACATAGTTTGATATTCTTACTTCATCAATGAAACCATCGAAATTGCTGCCTGAACTTACGGTACCACCGATATTGAAATCTTGCGTAGTACTGGGTATCATTCCTGCCGGTATTACACTTTGTCCTGATTTTTTTCCGTTAATGTAAAAGACATATCTTCCGTCAGATCCATTGTAAGTAAAGGCGACATGTGTCCATAAATTTGGTGTAATTATAGTTGTCGCTGCAAATGAAGCATTATTATTAATAACACCATTTAAAATGTTTCCGGATAATCTTAAACTGTAATTAATCATTCCGGGTAGTCCCTTAAATACAATTGTGCTTATGCCTGAAACTGTTCTGGGAAAAATCCATGACTCAATTGTCATTGCTGCAGAAGGACTAACATCCGGTAAACCTGCACCTGACAAATAATCATTAATTCCATCAAGCTCTAAACATTCATTCGGAGAAATTGTTGTTGAAGGCCTGTTGCTTAAATCAAGTCCCGAGACGCTATGATTTTTTCCAACGCCATTATTATCAGACCAATCATTCAGAGTAAAATCAGTTCCGGTAGATTCTCTATCCTGAAATGTTAAAGATAAAGATAATTGCGTATATACTCCTGTCGCTGCCCCGAGTGAGGTGCGTGCAAATTCCGATATTTGAGCAAGACTTAAATCTCTTTTCCATATTCTTACCTCATCCATGGATCCGGCAAATGGGCTAATGACATTCCCCTTGCCTATCTTTAATGAATCTGTATTTGAAACCGGAGCTGCGTTCAAAATTGTCACACTTGCGTCAAGGGTATTATTTATGTAAACACTGAATAGATTTGAGCTTGCATTATATGTTGCGGCAATATGCGTCCAAACATTGTTTTGAATAACTGTATTTCCTATGAGCCTTGTTGCAGAATTTGTTCCTATTGCAACTCTCCCGTTATTGAGATACAATGTATATCCCTTTGCAAGTGTTCCGGTTCTTTTGTCAAGAATTATTTGAGACACCGGTGAAGTCGAATTTGTCGGATGTATCCAGCATTCTAAAGTGAAATTTGATGTGATATCTAATGATGGAGAATGTGGAAATGTAATATAGCTTGATGCAGCTCCTGAAAAGCTGCACGCCTGGTTCCAAAACATAAATCCTTTTGCATTATCAATTACAACAAACGAAAAAAGCAAAGTAAAAAATTTAATTATTAATTTTGTATTCATGGATTAATCTTCCTTTTTAAAGTACTTTGTAAATTCATTATAAAATAAAACCATCACATTTTAAAATTAAAGTTAAAAAAAAATCTAACGCGGATGTATTATTGCTCCGGCGTTTGTAATCTGTCTCGTTACAAAAATAACGTATTTATATTTAACTGTTCAATGAAACAATTTCAATTTTGTATCATAATTTTATTAATCATAGTTTCATTATTTACAAAAATTGTTTAAATTCATCACAAATTTAATGAATTTTGTAAAATGAATTGTATCACAATAGCCGGCGCTTTTATCAAGAATTTTTTTTCTTAAAAATTGAATTCATATGGTAAAATCAAAAGTTTTTGATGTCTTTAAGGGGCTGACCAAAGAGGAATTAAAAAAGTTCAGTGACTACCTTCGCTCTCCTTTATTCAATAAAAGAAAAGTCATTTTGGAATTATTCAATGTTTATAAAAATTATTATCCTGACTTTAGTGATAAAAATCTTACAAAAGAAAAAGTGTTTTCAAAAATTTGTCCGGGCAAAAAATATAATGATGAAATTTTAAGAAATTTAAATTCTATTTTATTAAAGCATGCAGAAGATTTTCTCTCGTATGTAAATTATTCCAACGACAGTCTCACCGTCAAAAAACATTTGCTTTCTGAAATTAACCGCAGAAAAATTTTAAAAATATTTGAAAAAAATTTTGAAGAAAGTAGAAGAATTCTTGAGTCGTCAGAAGAGAAAGATTTAAATTTTTTTTATTATGAATATGATTTATTTCTTCAAAAAGATATTTATAACAGTATAATTATCAACTTTTCGAAAGATGATATTGTAAGATCGGAAAAAAATTTATTAATTTTTTTTATGATAGAATTACTGCAGATTCAAAATTATATTTTATACCAATGCAGACTATTGGGACTTGATAAGTCTGTATATTTAAAGGATACTTTTGTTGATGAACTTTTAAAAAAAATGCCAATCGAAATTACCCAAATGCCTCAAATAAGGATTTATTATAATGCTTTAAAATTGGAACAGACAAATCATGAAAGGTATTATGTGAATCTTAAGTTGCTGCTCGGCCAATATGGAAATATGATAAGCAGGGAAAAGCTTTACAACAAATATCTTGAAATGATAGATTACATCAAAAGAACCCGACCTCCTAAAGATTTAAGGACAACATCGGAGTTATTTCAATTAAGAAAAGAAATCATAGAAAAAGACCTGCTTATAGAAAAAACAATAAAGAATATGTTCTTTCTCAACTTCGTAAAGTCAGGTTTGAAATTAAAAAAGTTCGAATGGATATATAATTTTATAAATAATTATAAGTCTTATCTTATTCCAAAGTACAGGGATATAATAACAGATCTTTCACTTGCCTTATTTCATTTTGAAAAAGGAGAATTCGGTAAGTCTTTGTCGTACGCAGCTCAGATACGGTATGAAGATAATTTTTATAATCTCGAAGTTAAAAATCTGACAGCAAGAATTTATTTCGAAATGAATGAGACTGAATTACTAATTAGTTTTGTGAATTCATATAAAATGTATCTCTCCAAAAACCGGTCTATAGATTCAAAAACCAACCAGTCTCATTCTGATTTTATCAGTAATATAAGTAAACTTATAAAGATTAAAGAATTGAAAAAGTTTTATAAACTCGATGATCTTTCAAACCAAATTGACAAAAAAGATTTTGTTAACAGGCATTGGATAACAGAAAAAATTAATGAGCTTATGTAAGTATAGTCAATAGTTAATTGGTTAATTGGTTAATTGGTTATTGGTTAATTGGTTAAATGGTTAAATGGTTATTAGTTATTTAGTTAAAAAGTCTTTGTGGTCTTTGTGTTAAAAGGTTCTAAATTTCTAATGAACAATTTGGGTTAATTAGTTATTTAGTTAATTGGTCGATGAAAAGTTAACCATTTAACTAATTAACCAACTGAAGTTACGTAGAAATGCTGTTTTGACACCAATGACCACCCACAAACCCCCTCCTTACTAAGGAGGGGGCAGGGGGAGGTGGTTAAATTTGAGATTTTTGAATGTTTATTAAAAATCAATTTTTGATTTATTCATCTCAATAATCTAAAATCTATACTTTCCGTAACTTCAGTTAACTAATTAACTAAACAACTATCAACTATCAACTATCAACTATTTTAAAAGTATCATTCTCTTTGTCTCAATAAAAGCATCGGTCTGTATTCTATAAAAATAAACTCCGCTCGAATACATCACAGCATTCCAGGTATATTCATAAGTCCCCGGTGATAATTTTGTATTCACTAAATTTTCTACTTCTTTTCCGGTAACATCAAAAACAGTAAGCTTTAAATTTGTTAGTTCCGGGATATTAAATTTTATTTTAGTAGCAGGATTAAAAGGATTCGGATAATTCTGAAAAATTGCATATTCATCAGGCACCAGACTTGAAATCTGATTTATAGATATTGTAGTCGAGTCAATAGAATGAATTGAGGGGGTACTGATTTCAGTGTTAAGATTATTTACATAAGCATAGACTCTTGTATAAAAACCTGAGGAATTTTTCCATGCAAGATTCAGGGGTTGGTTTGCAGCAAAAGAACCGGAAGAAGTTTTAAGACTCATCTTTACAATCAGAGTTCCGGGAGATGTTGATGACATAATCGGACCGTTACCATTCCCGAAAATCGCATTGCCGGCGAGTCTCAGTTCATTTCCGGTTACAGTTGGATTTCTCGGCTGCGCAAAATCAGGAAGACCGGATCCGATTTTTCTGTAAGTCAATGTTCCTCCATTTGCAAACGAAGTATTGAAAGTAAAAAAATATTGCCCTGCTGCATACTCAAAACGATTTGCATCGGTATGGAGCATATATATATCAAATACAAGAGAGTCAGGTGCAAGTCTTTGAAAATTTTTTGCAATCAAAGTGTAAGTAGGGTTTTGAGAAAATGAAATGCGCGATGTGGAAATGATTATTGAAAATAATAAGAAAGTAATTTTTAATGTCTTAGTCATAATTTTTAAAATTTGAGTTAGTAAAAAATTTTATTTAAATGCATAATGCAGGACATAAAATTTCTTTTATGACCCGCATTATTTAAGGAAGAGAGAGGACTATTCCTTTGTTGATAATATTTATTTTTATTGTTTTTTATTTTTCAAATTTGCATTTAGATTATTTGATATTCTTTAAGAATTTTTGATGCAAATAATATTATTCGACCAAATAGAGTTATCTAAATTATGGTCTGATCACAGCAACAAAAAGAAACCCATTGTTGTCAATGAAAGACAAGTCATCTATATCCACTACATAGTCTCCATTAACATCAGTCACCCGATATCCGCTTGCAAAATTAAAAACATCATTATCAGTAGGAGATGCATCCGCTAAGTCAATAACTCCGTCCTGGTTTACATCACCGCTAAAGTCAGTATATTTACCTAACCTTAAATTTAAATTATTTCCGAATGCCTGGGATGCTGAAGTTGTGAAGTCATAAAAATTCTCTGTACCTTGTGTAAATGATTCTCCGCCACTCTTGCTCCAGGTTTCTAAGCTGTTTCTATGTCTTATCTCAATATAGTAAGTTCCGGATGTTGCATATTTAAAAACAAATTTCCCCTGAAACGTTACACTGTCAATTATAGCAATTGAGGAATCAACAATAGCAAACGGTGAAGTGTTTTGTCTCAGGTAAGCTCTGACGGAATCCTTGCTATTTAATCTTCCTGAAACTATACTTAAAAAAGCTTCGGGTATCACTGTAATAAAATAGTTTGTTATAGTCGGGATCAAATAATTCTTTGGATTAAATTGAGCCCAGTTGTTTGACCAGTTAGATGTTCCGAAAGCTCCTCTGAATGACACTGATTGAAATCCGGATAAATTAGGATTGGAAAAATCTGCTCCGCTTAATGCGGGTGATCCGCCTAGAGGTATCCAGTTATCTACATTGGTGCTGTTGACTGACGGGTCCGGATATATAGCGAACGGGCTTGTTAGTTGAACTGAACTGTTGTCAGTAAAAACTGTATTGAAGCTGCTGATAAATGATGAAGGATCCGGATTTACAGTTCCTCCGGTCTGATCAGCTAAAGTTAAATTTCCTGAAAAAATGTTTGTTCTTAATTGAACTGTTCCATTGTTTGCATCATTTGCAACGTTTGAACCGTCAAATCTTATTCCGACTCTCCATCCCATTATAAGAGAATTGTAAATACATGCCTGCATATTTCTTCTTAAATGTCCGCCTCTTTGAAATAAAGGATTTACCGGTGTTCCGGTTGTTTCAAAAGGTCCGACTACTGTCATGTTAGAAAAAAATGGTCTTGTTCTTGGTCCGTTTGTATTTGCCGGAGTATTATTGTTGTTATCAATTTCAAATCCATTAGATGAACTTACGTCTGCTATATCTTTATCTCTTACACTCAAACCATATTGAATCATTCCTCTGAATCCGTTATCACAATCCCAGTCATCATCCAATCCTTTATATGCAATTAAGTATTTTGGACTAACTGTTCCTCCGAACCATTCGAAAGAATCATCACCACAGTAACTTACCTGAACATATTCAATAACAGTTCGGCTTCCTACTCCGCCCATTGTTAAACCGTTAATTTCATTGCCCGCTACACCGGTAAGATTAACTCCCGGAAATTCCAATCTGACAAATCTAAAAACTCCCGAGCTGTCATCATTAACAACCGGCTGACCTCCATAAAGTGGTCCTAATCCTGGTCCAAATCCTTCTATCTCTGCAATGTCCGCACCGCTTGAAGTATTAATTGCAGATCTTCCGAGAATTATTATTCCTCCCCAGTCTCCTGCTAATCTCTGACCGGCAGGTTTTTCGCTTGTGAAAATGATAGGAGCGGCAGGTGTTCCGTTAGCATAAATCTTTCCCCCTCTTTGAATTATCAGAGTTCCTTTGGTTTCGAAATCTCCGAAGATAACTGTTCCTTCCGGGATTACAATCTTTCCACCGTCCTGAACATGGTTAAAACCTTTCATTAAATACTTTGTAGTTTTGATCAACACAACTGTTCCGGTGATACTGGAAGAGTTAAGTGTTGTAGAGTCTATTTGGGCAGCTGATTCTTTTGAAAATGAAACCAGCATGGCAATTAAAACGAGTGAAAAAATTGACCGCATTTCGTTATCTCCTTTTGTTTTTTGATTAATTGATTTTGATTTTATTTTAGTGTTCAAAACTACTCAAATATTTTATACTAAGGGTTATCGAAGTGTTAAATCTGTTATGCTAATATTAAGAAAATGTAAAATGTGACATTCCAAAGATTGGTTAAATCATTATTATAAAATTAAACCTGTGAATCAGCTGAATCAGCATACTCAGTAAACGATGATTTTTTGAACACGGATAACACTGATTTTACTGATACTCGCTGATCATTATTTGGAATTGTAAAAAAATCAAAATTCTAATTTACAATTATAGTTAAAGTTCATTATGAACATATCTAATAACAAATTAGCAAATCCGTTATTTTTCCGATCAATCCGCGTTATCAGTGTTCAATTTTTTTCGGGCACAGTGAGTTTGGGCAATCAGCATAATCAGCGGTCTAAGTTTACTGATTATTAAATTCATAAAAGTTATTTTAATGCAGAAAAAAAATTTATAGAAAAATAAATTTTTAAAAATTAATGTCATTAAAAATTATCGGTACCGGTCTGGGAAGAACCGGAACTCATTCACTAAAATTAGCGCTCGAACAACTTGGTTTTGGAAAGTGCTATCATATGATTGAATTAATTCAGCATCCTGAAGGTCTTAAATATTTTCAGCAGGCTGAAAAAGACGAACATGTAAATTGGGAAGAATTATTTGAAGGATACCATTCAGCAGTTGATTATCCGGTTGCAAGATATTACAAACAATTGATTAAGTATTATCCTGACGCAAAAATCATTCACACAATTAGAGATGCAGAATCGTGGTATAAAAGTGTCACAGATACTATTTTCTGGGTTAGCAAGCCGAGTCTCTGGAGGATTTTGAAGGTGGCAGTTCATCTACCGTTTTCATCCGAAACCCGCAGCCGGCTTCCTGTATTTAAGTTTAATGGGAAATTAATTGAACTTGAATTCGGAAAAGATCTAAAGAATAAGGAAGAAGTTATTAGGAGATTTAATCTCCATAATGAGGAAGTGATCAAAACAATTCCTAAGGAAAGACTGCTGGTATTTAATCCTAAGGGCGGTTGGGATCCGCTGTGTAATTTCCTTAATGTTCCTGTTCCGGAGAACCCATTTCCTAAGTCAAATACTAAGGACGAATTTATTCAGCGAGCAAAGACTGTCGCACGCGCCAAAGAATTGAAGTAACCATGTCCATTTATTATTGATTCAACATTCACCATTCACGATTGACTACTAATCAGCTTTCCATTTTAATTCATCTAATGGTTTGAAATTATAATCAATAATTTGTATTTTAGACAACTTTAAAAGCTAATGTGGGGCTATAGCTCAGCTTGGTAGAGCGTCTGAATGGCATTCAGAAGGTCAGCGGTTCGACCCCGCTTAGCTCCACCAGTTAATCCGTTTAAATAATTAAATCAAATTATATAATGTACGCAATTGTAAATATCAAAGGATGTCAATATAGAGTTACCGAAAATCAAAAGGTGCTTGTTCCGAAACTGAAAGAAGATATCGGTTCAAAAGTTAGTTTTGATAATGTGCTGATGTTCACGGCAGATGATAAATCATTTGAGATTGGAGCACCAAAGCTGTCAAAGGTAGTTGTGGCAACGGTTCTCGATCATATAAAAGATGACACTGTTATTGTATTTAAGAAGAAAAGAAGAAAAGGTTATAAAGTCAGAAACGGTCACAGGCAAAGATATACTGCAGTGCAGATTAATTCTATTACGTAAGACTGGATAGAAGACGGGGAACCGTTAAGAGTCAAACGTAAATGAGATTGTAATATGATAAAAGTAATAATAGTTTTTAATTTCGTAATTCTTAATTCGTAATTTTAATTTAAAAAGAAATGGCACACAAAAAAGGACTCGGAAGTTCTAAAAACGGCAGAGACTCAAATGCACAGCGTCTCGGTGTAAAAAAATTCGGCGGTGAACTTGTAAAAGCCGGAAACATATTAATAAGGCAAAGAGGAACAAAATTCCTCCCGGGAAATAATGTTGGGCTCGGAAGAGATTATACAATTTTTTCTCTCATAGAAGGTCACGTAAATTTTGTAACCAAAAAAGGCAGAAAAATTTTGAATGTTCTCCCGCTTGAGAATGCATAATTTCTGAACTCAGATTTTAAATCACAGGTTATTCCGGGAAGCCGGGATAACCTTTTTATTTTTAATAACTAAAATTAATTATTTAAATGAAAGTAACAGTTATAGGTGCCGGTAATGTCGGTGCAACCTGCGCCAATGTAATTGCTCATAAAGAGCTTGTCAAAGAAGTTGTACTACTTGACATAAAGCAGGGAATAGCCGAAGGAAAAGCTCTGGACATATGGCAGACCTCCGGCATTAATAATTATGATACAAGGGTTATCGGTGTGACAGATGATTATACAATAACTGCCAATTCCGAAGTTGTTGTTATTACTTCCGGACTCCCGCGAAAACCCGGCATGAGCAGGGACGATTTGATTTCTACCAATGCAGAAATAGTAAAATCGGTTACTGAAAATGTTGTTAAACATTCTCCGGATGCAATCCTTATAATAGTTTCTAATCCTCTTGATGTAATGACTTACTGTGCTTACCTGACTTCCAAGCTTCCTTCAACAAAAGTTTTGGGAATGGCAGGCATACTTGACACAGCAAGATACAGAGCTTTCCTTGCTGATGCGCTTGATTGTTCTCCTAAAGATATAAGTGCAATGCTTCTCGGCGGACACGGAGATACAATGGTACCGCTTCCGAGGTATACTTCTGTTGCGGGAATTCCTGTGACTGAATTGATCGATGAGGAAAAATTAAATGCGATCATCGAGCGCACAAAAAAAGGCGGAGGAGAATTAGTAAGTCTGATGGGAACTTCTGCATGGTTCGCTCCCGGAGCTGCTGCTGCTCAAATGGTTGAATCGATTTTAAGAAATCAAAAAAGAATTTTCCCTGTGTGTGCATGGCTTCAGGGTGAATACGGATTGAAAAATATTTATCTCGGAGTTCCGGTGATTCTCGGCAAAGACGGCATTGAAAAAATTATTGAGCTAAAGCTTAATGCTGATGAGATGAAATTATTAAATGATTCGGCGAAGTCTGTAAAAGAAGTGATGGATGTATTTGATAATATGAATAAGAAATGAAATTATTTTAAAAATTTATTGCAGTAGTGTTTCATCAACGATAATTATAGAATTTAGAAATTCCTTTTCCAATTGAAGCATTACATAACACACCCTAACCCCTCTCAAGAGGGGAATTCTATAATAGTAACTCAACAATTTTATTTTGTAATTTTAAATTTTCTTTTTCTTTTTAAATTTTCCGATACTTGCTTAAGTTTTAAATTATACAATAAATGAAACTCCCCTCTTGAGAGGGGCCTGGGGTGTGTATCAATAAAAAATTTTATTCCTTCTTAACTTAATGGCATTGGGGTAGGGGGGATTTTGATGAAGATGTCTCAATTTAGAAAATTTGTATAAATTTATTTTGAACATTACGGACTTTATAATATGTTGCAAAGCTTAATAAAAAAATAGAACTAAGGTTTTGTAGTATGTTAACTTCTCCTAATCTATAATTTTACCTTCAGGTTTAATTAAATAAGTTTTAAAATTTATAATAAAAACCTAATTTCTATGGTAACTGAATATTCCATTACTCTATATATTACTAAGTTAATTTATAATTGAAGTATTAATCATTTTTATTAAATATGATTAAGGCAAAGGTAATTGATATTCTGAAATACCTTTCTGTTGAAGAGATAAAAAAATTTTCCGATTTTTTACACTCACCTTATTTCAATACAAAAGATTCTATTGTAAAACTTTTTGAGGCATATAAGGAATTCTATCCTGATTATGATAATAATGTTTTAAGTAAGGAATATATTTTTGAAAAAATTTATCCGGAGAAAAAATATAATGACGAGGTTTTTAGAAATCTAAACTCTGATTTGTTTTTGGCAGCTAAAAATTTTTTATCCGTCAATAATTTTTATAGTGATGAATTTAATTTAAAAAAACACTTGCTGTTTGAGCTTAATAGAAAAAAGTTGACTTCATTATTTGACAAATGTTTTGATGAAACTAAAACGATAATTGAAAATTACAGTCATAGGGATACAAGATATTTTTTTGATGCTTTTACACTGTATTGCGAAAAAAGTACAAATAATTCCTCTAAAATAAAATTTTCAAATGAAGATATTGAAGAATCAGAATTAAATTTTATCAGGTTTTTTATCATGATAATTCTAGATTTTCAAACCTTAACTGTATATCATAAGCGAATGCTTGAGCTTGATTTTACTTCACTGCTTGATGATGATGATGTCGATGAAATCTTCAAAAAATTCTCAAAAAAGCTTTCTAACTTGCCTCAACTATTAATATATTATTATACTTTCAAAGTGGAAGCGACATATGATTTAAAATATTACAAAAAATTAAAAAAATTACTTTTTGAATTCGGAAATTTATTGGAAAAGGATAATCTTTATAATAAGTTCCATACATTACAGCATTATATTCAGAAGACCAAGCCGCCTAACGATTTAGAAACAATATCGGAGCTGTTTGAAATCCGGAATGAAATGCTTGAAAAAAATATATTTCCTGATAATTTTTTCTCACATACAATCTTTTATAATCAGGTTAAATCGGGAATACTTTTGCATAAATATGACTGGGCTGAAAATTTTATAAAAAATTACAGCCATATTATTTTTTCAGATTATAGGGAAAGCACAATTAATCTGTCCCTGGCTTTACTTTGCTTTTGGAAAAAAGAGTATGAACAATCTCTTTCACATTTAGCAGAGGTTAAGTACAAAGACAATTTCTATATTCTTCAAATAAAAAATATTACTTCATATATTTATTATGAAAAAAATGATTTCCCGGCTTTAATTAATCTGCTGAATTCTTATAAGATGTATATAATTAAAAATAAAGAACTATTGGAAAGTGAATTCATATATCATAATTTATTTATCAATTTCTTAAATAAACTTATCAAAATTAAAGAGCACCAGAAATATCATAAACTGCACAAACTTTTAGAAGAAGTAACTAAATGTGAATTTCGCGGAAAAATCTGGATGCTGGAGAAAATAAAAGAATTAGAAGAAAAAGAAAAACGAAGTTTTAAAACTAAACTTGGCTTTAAGCTCAATGAGTAGTTCGTCTATTTATATTTCCATTCTTCTAAGTTATTTCCCAAGTCTAAATTCTGTTTTCATTTTTAATGTATATAATAAAAAAATTTTACTTACTAACCTGAAACCACCTTTTATATCTTTCCAAACACTTTAATGTCATTAGATTTTTACATTTTCGTTTTGATTGTTTGTTCCCATTTACTTTGTATTACGGTGCTTCCGCAAAACATTTATCTATTGCAGAAACTGCAATTAAAATTATTATTACAGATTTAATGATTGGGTTTTTCATAGTTTTATTTTTTTTTAAAGTTTAATAAATATAAAATTACAGGTCAGAGAAATTCTCTGACCTGTTTAGATTATTATGGACGAATAACACTCACAAAATTACTCGCATTGTTATCTGCTATCACCCCATCGGCTAAGTCAACTAAATTATCCCCGTTTACATCGGTGTTTACATATCCCGATACAAAACTATTTGCATCATTATCTATCAGACTTGCGTCAGTTAAATCTACTGTCCCATCCTGATTCACATCTCCGCTGAATATTGCAAATTGAACAGGACTAAGATCAACCTGCTTCATATTATTTCCAAATGCTTTTGTATTAGCATTAGTAAAGTCATAACTCATCATTGTTCCTATAACAAACGGCTCACCGCCTGACTTGCTCCAGGTTTCAATTGTGTTTCTGTGTTTTATAACTATGTAATATGTCCCGTTCGGTGCATTGAAAAATTTAAATACTCCCTGAAATGTAATTGAATCAATCACAGCAATTGAGGAATCCACTACACTAAATGGAGAAATATTATTGTGAAGATAAGCTCTTACCGTATCCTTCCTGTTAAGTCTGTTAGTGGAAGCATCATAAAATCCTTCAGGAATAACTTTTATATTAATTGTAGAAACTGAATAAGTTATGATAACGGGGTTAGATTGGCCGCTTATATTTCCGTGAATGTCTTCAGCTGCAATTGTATAAGTATAAGTCGAACCAGACACAATTGTATTATCCGTAAAATCTAAAGTCGTAGAAGTTCCTATCTGAACTCCGTTGCGATAAATTATATATTGTCTTAGATCCGATTCGGAATTTTGATCCCAGTTTAATTGAGCAGCATTGCCCACCAGCGCTCCGGCAAGATTTGCAGGCGGAAGGGGTGCTAAATTATCTACGCTGTAACCGCTTAAAATATTTGAACGATATAATTGCAGTGCCACATCTGTATAAGCCGTTACTCTGAAAAAAAATGTGGTGTTTCCGATAATTCCGGAGTCTGTTGGAGTAGGTGCTGTATAATAGTAATATGTATTGCTCTGAGTAGGTAATACTGTTCCAATTTGTTCCCATTGATAGCCGGTTGCACCGGGCGGAATGCTTCTTTCAACAATGTATTGTGTTACGGTTCCGTGGACAGGAACATCAAGTCCGCTCTTTGACCATTTCAGTTTTACATATCCACCCTGATCATTCGGCACATCTTTCACTGATAATAAATTCGGATGAACATTCGGAGAAGAAGTAAAATAAACATAGCTCTTTCCGGTATAACTATTGTTAAAAGCAGCACCGATTATCAGGTCAGGATTTCCATCGCCATTCACATCTCCTGCTGTGGAAACTGAAATTCCAAAATTATCATACGTTGCTTCTCCTGTCATCGTTACGTCTGCTATATTATTCATGCTTGCGCCTCCATAAAATACATATGCTCTGCCGGTTTGAATACTATATATATCAGCTCCTACAATTACATCGGAATATCCATCGCCGTTCACGTCGCCAGCTGCTGATACTGACAAACCGAAACGATCACTTATTGCTTCTCCTGCCATCGTCACATCAGCGATGTTATTCATGCTAGCGCCTCCATAAAATATAAATGCTTTGCTGCTTGCCTGAGCACCGACAATTACATCTGAATATCCGTCACCATTTATATCGCCTGAGCCAGATACAGAACCACCAAAATAATAATTTGTTGATTCTCCTGTCATCGTTACGTCTGCTGTGTTATTCATGCTTGCACCCCCGTAATATACATATGTTCTACCGGTTTGAAAGCTGTAATTACCGGCTCCGATAATTACATCCGAATATCCGTCACCGTTCACATCGCCTGCCCCGGATACGGAACCACCAAAAACATTATTTGTTGCTTCTCCTGTCATTATTACATCGGCTATATTATTCATACTGGTTCCTCCGTAAACAATGTAAGCTCTGCCGGTATTGCTGTTGTATCCGTATGCTCCCACAATCACATCCGAGTATCCATCGCCATTCACATCGCCGGCTTCTGATACTGAGTTACCGAAATGATTATTTGTTCCTTCTCCAGTTATAATTACGTCTGCCGTATTATTCATACTTGAGCCACCATAAAATATATATGCTCTCCCTGTATTGCTGTTATATTGTTCAGCTCCTACAATCACATCCGAATATCCATCGCCGTTCACATCGCCGGCTTCTGATACTGAGAAACCGAAATTACTACTTATTGCTTCTCCAGTCATTGTTATATCCGCAATATTATTCATACTTACTCCTCCGTAAAAAATATAGGCTCTCCCAGTCACACCGTTATATCTGGGTGCTCCAACTATTACATCCGAAAACCCATCGCCGTTGACATCGCCTGCTGAAGATACCGTACCGAAATAATTATATGTCGCTTCCCCGGTCATGGAAAGATCCGAAAGAAAAGTTCCATTCATTCCATACATGTACAAATAAGCCCTGCCGGTTGAACTATTGTATCCATATGCTCCTACAATTACATCGGAGTATCCATCCCCGTTCACATCGCCTGCTTCGGAAACCGAATGGCCGAACCAATTAGTTGTTGTTTCTCCGGTCATCGGTACATCAGCAGTGTTATTCATGCTAATACCTCCGTAAAATATATATGCTCTGCCGGTAGCATTGCTATATCCACTGGCTCCGACAATTACATCGGAATATCCGTCCCCGTTCACATCGCCTGATGTTGATACAGACCGGCCGAAATAATTAAATGTCGCTTCTCCTGTCATCGTTAAATCTGCTGTATTATTCATACTTGCTCCACCGTAAAATATATATGCTCTGCCTGTATTACTGCTGTATCCATCAGCTCCGACAATCACATCCGAATATCCATCGCCATTCGCATCGCCTGCTATGGATACCGAATAACCAAAATAATTACCTGCTGTTTCTCCCGTCATGGTAACATCTGAAATATTATTCATAACTGTTCCTCCGTAAAATATATATGCTCTGCCGATATTACTGCTGTATCCAATGGCTCCGACAATTACATCGGAATATCCGTCCCCGTTCACATCGCCTGATGTTGATACAGACCGGCCGAAATAATTAAATGTCGCTTCTCCTGTCATCGTTACATCTGCTGTATTATTCATACTTGCTCCACCGTAAAATATATATGCTCTGCCGGTATTACTGCTGTATCCATATGCTCCTACAATCACATCCGAATATCCATCGCCATTCACATCGCCTGCTATGGATACCGAATAACCAAAATAATTACCTGCTGTTTCTCCCGTCATCGTAACATCTGAAATATTATTCATAACTGTTCCTCCGTAAAATATATATGCTCTGCCGGTATTACTGCTGTATCCGTAAGCTCCTACAATCACATCCGCATATCCGTCGCCGTTCACATCACCAGCGCCTGAAACTGATATGCCAAAAATATTATTTACTGTCTCTCCTGACAAGGTTACGTCCACTATATTATTAATGTTTATTCCACCATAAAATATATAAGCTCTTCCTGCACCTGATGCGGCTCCATCATTATAAGGCGCTCCCATAATTATGTCATCATATCCGTCACCGTTGACATCGCCTGCTGAACTGACTGAAAAACCAAGTCTGTCATCTGTATTGAGCCCGGTAAAGTTTCTCGTCTGGAATGCATCTTCTTCAGGATCTTCATCCGGTGCGCGGGATGATGATCCGGACATTATTCTGTTACCATTTTCATCAGTGATCTGATCGAGCCAATCTTGTGTTACTCCTTCCGGCAGTGTATCGCTTTTTGTTTGTTGAGTGGTTTGAGTTTTTTCTAATGACATTCCGGACTTTTGGTGCGGCTCTTTCCAGTTTGCATAAGAACTTACTGCAAAGATGAAGAACATTCCAATCATTATCAGAAAGGTTCTTAAGTTGTTTGTGTTTTTCATTTTTTTTTGGTTAATGTTAATAGAATATTTTTATTATAAGTTTTTTCACATCTCGTATATAACGTCTCACGTTTTATGTTTTCGTAAGACCACACTGCTAATTTAATTCAAATCATTTAATAAGAAGCATCCGCTTTGTTTCTACAAAAGCACCTGCTTTAATTCTATAAAAATAAATTCCGCTTGCAAAGTTGGTTGCATCCCATTTATAATTATAACTTCCCGGTTGCATCTCTGAATTAACTAAA
Source organism: Bacteroidota bacterium (assembly GCA_030855105.1). Taxonomy (GTDB): domain Bacteria; phylum Bacteroidota; class Ignavibacteria; order Tepidaquicellales; family Tepidaquicellaceae; genus JAGPCH01. The sequence goes on from JALYRX010000011.1 coordinate 35,444, forward strand.
GTGCTAACCTCTCTTCCGGCTATATCATATATTGACAATTTTACATTCGATAATTGAGGAATGTCAAATTTTATTGTTGTCGAAGGATTAAACGGATTGGGAAAGTTTTGTGATATACCATACGTTACCGGAATTTCAATTGAAATATTTTCTAATCCTGAAATTGTTTCCGGTGAATTTATATTTGAATCTTTTATCTCTACTATTTTATTATCGATGTAAGTAGCAATTTTTGTATAAGGAGCTTCGGGTCCTGTTCTTAATTTTAATTCAAACGCATTCGAAGAGAAGGACTTAGATGAAGTTTCTAATTTCATTCTTGCTATCATTGTTCCGTATTCTTTATCTGAAATAACCGGTAGATTTTGTTTCGAAGAAATACGATTCATTGATAATCTCAGTTGATTTTCAAATACAGCTGCATTCCTCGGTTGAAAAGATTCAGGTAATTCCGAATCTATCAAAATATATTTTAATTCTCCTCCGTTTGCAATCCCGGGATTAAAGTTTATTAAATATTGTCCCGCTAAATATTCTAACTTTGAATTATTTGAATTAGTATGTTGAAGGTAAACATCAAATTCCAAAGTGTTAGAAGAAGTTGGATTTATATTTTGAAGCGATACTTTGTATTGCGGAACTTCCGCAAAACATTTATCTATTGCAGAAACTGCAATTAAAATTATTATTACTGATTTAATGATTAAGTTTTTCATAGTTTTATTTTTTTTAAAAGTTTAATAAATTATAAAATTACAGGTCAGAGAAATTCTCTGACCTGATTTAGATTATTATGGACGTATTACACTCACAAAATTACTCGCATTATTAGCTGCTATCACCGCATCGGTTAAATCAACGAAATTATCCCCGGTTATATCGGTATTTACATATCCCGAGACAAAATTATTTGCATCATTATCGATCAGACTTGCGTCAGTTAAATCTACTGTCCAGTCTTGATTCACATCTCCACTGAATATCCCAAAAACCACAGGACTAAAATCAACCTGCTTTAAATTATTTCCATAAGCTTGAGTCATTGCAGATGTAAAATTGTAGGACACCTCACCCGAACCAATTGTAACGGGAAATTTACTCCAGGTTTCGATACTATTGCGATGTTTTACAACGATATAATAATTTCCGGGAGGAGTATTACTAAGCTCATAAATACCTTGAAATGTAAAATTATTAATTTCTGATTTTGCGGAATCTATAATCGTAAAAGGAGCGGTACTTCTTCTTATTTTTACCCTTACTGTGTCTTTAGCATTCAGCCTGTTAGATACCGGGTTGTACATTCCCTCCGGAATTACTCTGAGAGTCAAACCACGCCAGTCTTCCCTATCCGCGTAGACATTTATTATACCTGTTTTTGTATATGCAAATGCTGCACGGTTTATATTCACGTTCGGAGTGTAAACAGCGCAAACAGGTGTGACATGCCAAGTTATAGTATTGCTGTTCTTTTGATGATGGGTTGAACCCAAATTCCCAACTACTCCTCTTCTTACATTAAGAGAGTCAGAAGATCGCGAAACCCATATGGCAACAAACGGTTCTGATGAATTGGCGCTTGACTCACAATAAGTGTATGCTTGTTCCGAGCCTGAACTTCCCAAAAAATAATCTGCATACCATGCATTTCCTCCGTTTGTTGTATTAAGATAAACAGGAATTTGGTTTTTAAATGTCGTGATGATTGCAGAATCAATAGGATTATTTTGTTTGATCGTTAAGCAGGGCTTTTCATACTTGTTTACACCGACGGTTATATAATAAGTATAGAAGGTGGACGTTGGATTCCAGTTAGCGCTGATGACTCTTATGTGTGTATTTTCGGGCGTGAACCTTCTTTCAAATGCGATCCATATTGAATCAGTGCTGTAACCGTTTCCACATTTAAAATCGGCGCTGGGGAAATGATCATCATAATCGGTATCAAGAACTGATTGAATCCATGTATTACCCCAATCAGTGCTTCTGAAAACCCTTGCGCTTCTTACGTTTGCATAGCTGTTGGTTGATTCCGAACAAACAATTCCGAGGTAAGTTGCTTCACTCCAAAACTGACCATCACTTACTGCGCTGAGATAAGAAATTTCATTACCGACCGTGACAGGTGCTGCAATTTGTCCTCCATAAAATGCACTGCCATTTCTTAGAAAAGAAAAGTAATTTAATGTTCCATCGTTATTGCCGGGGTTTGTGCTCCGATTGTAAAAAATAAAAATTCTCGTTGAATCAGGATTGGATGTAGAACTTCTCGTTTCAACAAGCATGCTTAAACTTCCGTAGTAAAATATTGTTGGATTAGAAATACCAAGAAACCACCTCCAATTAATCCCTCCGTCTGTAGAATTATAAAAATCTATTCTGCCTGTGTGTTCTGATGAATAGTGCCTGTTAACAGCAAGATACATATTTCCATCTTCGCCCATTTTCATAGCTATCTGATTTTTAAATGTGGAATTGCCTCTCACCTGGCCGTTATAAACAAGCTGATCTGTGGTGAGCCACTCGCCTGCTTCCGGATTATTTTTTCTTTCAATAATAAAATCATTATCATAAACCGTCTTAAATATATTTTTTTTTGGGATATACTTTTCAATTTTATCACTTATTCTTCCTGCTTCAGTTTTATTTCCTGATTCAAATGCTTGTTTTAAATCCCTGTTTAAATAGTCGGGACAAGTTTGATCAGTCGGCTGTTGTTTAGTTTTTGTTGATTCAAATTCGGTTGGAGTATTTCTGCTCAATGTTGAATTAATATTATCCTGGGCTGAGACAGTATTGTTCAGAAATAATATTATCATGATTAACAATATTCCGTAAAGATTTCGGGTATAAAAATCTTCTAAATTTTTCATTTTGGTTTTAAGTTGTTTTAGTTTTTTAAAAAAATTAATTTTAATTTTTGTTGATGGAAGAATTATCATCTCCTTTCTTTTTAACTTTTGAAATTGTTAGCTTGGAAAATTTCAAATCACATTGTCCGCGGTAAATAGATTCGAAACATTCCTGTTAATTAAATTTATAAACTTTAATTAACTGATACAAAATACTCATGTCATCATCTCCCAATCAAATAAAAAATTTTCAAGTTTGTAGCTCAGCATATTTGAGTTTGGTTTTTGAAGAATAGTAAAATATCTATTCCTGAAATAGATTTAGATAATTTAGATTTTGAATTGTAGTCGAGGAATAATTTTTAAATGTGGCTCTTATTATTAAAGTATTAAAATCCGACAGTGACCCACAAATTCATTTGTTTTCAAATGTAGATTTATTCAGCGATTATCATTTGTAAGTTTCTCTAAATTGCCCTGGAAAAGAAGCTCTCGCTTATGAATAAAATTTTTAAACTGAGTGAATCCAAACTTTATGGGAACGGGGAAATAATTCACCTAGAAAAGAATGTATTTGTTACGGAATACAAATGCATGGATTATCTGATGCCCGAAGATGTATTTGATGCTTGTCTCAAGCAGCTTTCTTAATCGAAGTCAAAGCAGAATTAATTTGTTCTAATTGAAACTTTATATTCGATAGGAGGAAGTAGTACATTAATTTAATTAAAAAATTTTTATCCTGTAAACTGGTTTGTATTACTACAACATCAATGAGAAAAAGTTTTCGATACAAATTAATTTTTTGAACCATTTTAGCGTAAGATTTTCTTATTTACAAAAATAACTAATCTAAAATTTTTAAGTCCCCCTAATTGCTATTAAAATCACCTACTTATTAGACTGAACTTCTAATGAATTAGAAAATTTCCCCAATGAAAATTTTGGGTTTAAATAAATTTTTAATTCTGAAAACTTACTTTGGTAAAATAATATCAGGGAAAGTTTCTTTATTTCTATCTCTTGCCTTTTTACTTAGAAATTAAAGTCTAATTACTATATTTTGGATTCACCTTACAATAAGTCTAAATGAAAATTGCTATAATTGGAACTGCATATCCCATGAGAGGTGCTATGGCTCAACTAAACGGTATTTTAGCTAACTATCTTTCCATTGATAATGATGTCGAAATCTTTTCATTTAAAAGACAGTATCCGAAACTTTTATTTCCAGGCAAAACTCAGGAGGATTCAAGCGGGGTTGATATAGTAAAAAAAAATATCCCTAACCAAGCAATAATAGATTCCATCGACCCTCTTAACTGGAATTATTCTGCAAAGAAAATTTTAAGCATAAAGCCTGATATTTTGATACTAAGATTTTGGATTCCATTTTTTGCTCCTGTATTTTATTATATCTGCAGGTATGTTAAAAAAAAAAGTGATGCTAAAGTTTTATTTATTTGTGATAATGTAATTCCCCACGAAAAGAGAATAGGAGATAATTTTCTTACAAAGCTGATTTTTAAGATTGGTGATTATTTTATTATACATTCAAAAAGTGTCGAAGAAGATTTAAAAAAATTTATAAAAGGGAAACCATATAAATTTTCTCCTCACCCGATTTATAATATTTTCGGTGATGGTGTTCAAAAGACTAAAGCGAAAGAATATATTTTCAATGAATACAACATTGATCTGAGAAATGAAAAAGTAATTTTATTCTTCGGCTACATAAGAAAATACAAAGGATTAAATTTTCTTATTAATGCGATGCCTGAGATATTGAAAGAAGTAAAATTGAAATTGCTTATTGTCGGTGAATTTTATGAAGATGAATCACTGACACGAACTCAAATTCAAAATTCAAATTTAGAAAAGGATGTATTTATCATTTCGGATTATGTTCCGAATGAAAAGGTAAAATATTTTTTTAGTGCATCCGATGCCCTGGTTCTTCCATATATTGATGCAACTCAGAGCGGCATTACACAAATTGCACTATTTTATGATAAGCCGGTAATAGCTACCGACGTTGGAGGACTTTCCGAAGTAATAAAGAATAATGAAATGGGTTTTATTATCGAGCCAAAAAATTCCAATGCAATTGCGGATGCTGTTATAAAATACTACAGAGACAATCTCGAAGAAAAATTTGCCAATGCAGTGAAAGAAGAAAAGAAAAATTACACCTGGGAACAGTTTATTAAAAATATAGAAGAATTAGTTCAACAAAAAAGTAATTATTAACTGCTAACTGAATGAAGTATGATCCAATAAAAAATATTTTTGCCAAAGCTGTTTCTAACAATACTTTTCTTCGAAAAATATTTTATTGGCTTCTTGATTTGATGTTTCTTCGTTCATGGCATGTAAGGAAAAAAGTCAAAGAGCTTTTTCCAAAAGACATGAGGATGGAAATTTTCGATGCGGGCATGGGTTTCGGACAATATACTTATTTTATGGTAAAGAGATTTCCTGAATCTAATATACTTGCAATTGATGTAAAAGAGGAACAAGTCAATGACTGCCGGAAATTTTTTTCTAAATGCGGATATAATAATGTTAAGTTTGAAATTGCCGACCTGACTAAAATAGATTTCAGGAACAAGTTCGATTTCATTTTATGCGTTGATGTGATGGAGCATATTGTTGAAGATGAACTTGTCTTTAAAAATTTCGCGAATGCATTAAATAAAGGCGGGAAACTTCTTGTGAACACACCGTCAAATCTCGGTGGAAGTGATGCTCATGAGGATGATGATGAAAGTTTTATTGAAGAGCATGCACGGATAGGATACTCAAAAGAAGATATTACACAAAAAATAAACAAAGCCGGCCTCAACGTTATAAGCTTTAATTATGCATACGGAAAGTTTGGAACGATCTCATGGCGATTCGGAATTAAATATCCGATTTTAATGGTTGGAGTTTCTAAATTATTTATTTTGTTTTTGCCTGTTTATTATTTATTCACGTTATGGTTTGTCTTGATACTGATGTGGCTTGATGTTCATACTCATAACAAAGAGGGAACAGGTGTTTTACTCGTTGCACAGAAAAAATAATCCTGAATTAATAAAACGTAAATGCATTTTTTTAATAACCGGATGCATTGACAAAAATAATTTTTATGTATACTCCGAAGCATTTTAAAATACACGATAAGAATGAGATTTTTGAATTCATCAATGCAAACAGTTTTGCGATTTTAGTTTCTAATAATAAAGGAAGGCTAAACGCATCTCATATTCCGGTTTTATTAAAGAGTGGTGAAGGTGAAAATGGTTTTCTTTACGGGCATGTTGCAAAAGCCAATCAGCAGTTGAAAAACATTGATGAAGAAGTTCTGGTAATATTTCCGGGTGCTCATAAATATATTTCCCCGTCTTGGTATGAAACTAATCAGGCAGTTCCAACCTGGAATTATCTGTCTGTTCATGTATACGGGAAAATAAAAATCCTGGGAGACAAAGAAGAAAAAATCAAAGTCATAAGAGATGTTGTAAAATATTTTGAAGGTGATGAAAGCAAATATAATGTCAATGAACTTAAAACGGATTATTTCGAAGGTCTCCTTAAAGGAATTGTTGCTTTTAAAATTGAGATTACCGATGTTCAGGGAAAGCAGAAGATTTCCCAAAATCATCCGGAACAAAGGCAGCAAAGAGTAATAAATGAACTTGAAAAATTTAATGATCGGGACTCAAACGAAATTGCCGCTCTAATGAAAAATAATCTTAAAAAGAGAAATGAATAGAGATTCAGTTCTTACTGTCGTTATACCATGTTATAATGAAGAAGAATCTTTGCCGTTAGTTCTCCCTGTATTACTCAAATACTCAAATGAAAGAAACTGGAAAGTGATTATTACCAATGACGGGTCAACTGACGCAACAGAAAAAATTTTAAATCGTTATCTTGCGGAAAAGAATTTTAGATTTATAACTCATAAAATTAATATGGGTTATGGCGGTGCATTAAAGACTGCTATCAAAAATGTTGATACGGAGTATTTGGTTTCGATAGATGCAGACGGTCAGCATTTTCTTGAAGACATCGATGTATTATTAAAAAAACTGAGGGAAGAAAACGCCGATATGGTTGTAGGAAGCCGGAGGGAAATAAAATCAACAGATGCTTACCGTTCGTCAGGAAAATGGATCATAAGAAAAATTTCTAAGATGCTTGTTAAGACAAATATTTATGATATTAATTCCGGAATGAAAATCTGCAGGACCGAATTAGCAAAAAAATATTTAAATCTTCTTCCCGACTCAATGGCATTCAGTGATATAATGACTTTGATATTTTCGGCTCAGCAGAACCTTGTTATCGAAGAGCCGATACGAATTAAAAAGCGTATTGCGGGAAAGAGCACGATCGGCTTGAATACTGCATTCGATACCGTGATGGAAGTTCTAAATATTGTTATGCTTTTTAATCCGATAAAAATTTTTCTGCCGGTCTCAATAATTTTTTGCCTGCTTGGAATCGGCTGGGGACTTCCGATAGTATTTGCCGGTCGAGGGGTCAGTGTCGGTGCTGCCATGCTTATAATAATGGGAGTGATGACCTTTTTGTTGGGATTGATTGCCGAGCAGCTGTCGATGCTCAGAAAAAAAGCCAATGACTAAATTGAATTTATCCGCAAAAGAAAAATATTATTTATATTCCATTCTGCTCACGGCATTTATTTTAAAAATTATCTTAGCATTTATTCTTTCTACCGCACTCAAATCAGACAGTGTAACTTATCATAATCTTGCGTTGTCAATTTTATCCGGAGAATATTCTCTTAACGGGAAACCAACGGCATTCGTTGTTTGCGGATATCCTGTATTTTTATCAGCAGTATACTTTATTTTCGGAAAAGGGCAGTTTTATATTAAAATAGTTCAATCATTAATTGAAATTTTTACGTGCTTACTTTTTTTTAAAATCAGTCTGAATTTTTTTATCATAAGATATTCACTCATCTCACTTGCAATATTTTCTTTTTTGCCTTCGAATTTACTTTTCAGTCAGACTATTTTAACCGAATCACTGTTCGGATTTTTTTCGATGTTAATTTTATATTTTTGTCTGAAAGAAAATTTTATAAATAGAATTTTTCTTATAGGAATTTTCTTTGGGTGTGCAATATTAATAAGGTCATCTTTTTCTTTTGCAGTTGTTCTGGTTCCTCTGTATATATTTATTGAAAGATGTAAACTATTTCAAAGCCGGCAATTATTAAACACATTCAAATTTTCACTTATATTTTGTGCAGGTTTGCTTTTAATTTTATCTCCGTGGCTGATACGAAATAAAATTACAATGAGCAGTGTCACATTGGCAACACAAGGCGGAAGCACCCTCTGGGAAGGTAACAATCCCGAAGCTACCGGTACATGGAATAAGCAAATGGTTGAAAACAACCCGATGTTTGAAAATCCGGACGAGATTCAGCGTGACAAGGAATTTTACAAAACAGCGATAAACTTTATTGTTCACAACCCTCTAAAGTTTTTAACATTAGGAGTAAAAAAAATCGGATATTTGTTTTCGAGTGAAAGAATGATAGTTCTCTATTTTATGAATTCAGAACCCGGTCAAACATCAACGGAAGTTTATAAATCAGCAAATCCTTTGATTTTAATTTTAATTAATCTTCCTTATTTTATCATTATGATTTTAGGACTGTGGGGTCTGATAATTCTAAAAAAAGAAAGATTTTTTATTTACGGGTTTATATGTATATGGATGTTTACAATTTTTATTTTTGTTGCACTTGCCAGATATCATTATGTACTGATCCCTTTTTTTGTTTTAGGAACAGTCAATCTACTTTTTCACAGAAAGGATTTTTTTGGAAATATTTCTTTACCCAAAAAATTAATTGGTACCGGGTTTACAATTTTTTTAATCGGGGTTTGGGCTTCGGAATTTTATTTAATGATAAAATAACTAAAGTTACGCAAAAGTTAGACTAATTTATTTAAGCTAATGATATACAAATTTACACCAATGGCTTGACATTGGGTAAGATTGTACTTAATTTGTATAGTTGTTAAAATTAAACTATACAGACCATGTTAGAAATTACAGAATTTTCCTCAATTATTGACCTCATTAATAAATTCCCCAACGAGCAAACCTGCATAGAACACTTAGAAGCAATTAGGTGGAATGGAGTTGTCGTCTCTCCATTTGATTCGACTTCAAAGGTTTATAAATGTAGAGGTGGAAAATACAAATGCAAAAATTCTGCTAAATATTTCAACGTAAGAACGGGAACCATTTTTGAAGACACTAAAATCTCTTTACAAAAATGGATCATGGCAATATTTTTAATCGCAAGTCACAAGAAGGGAATCAGCAGTCACCAATTAGGAAGAGATTTAGGAGTTACACAAAAAACTGCTTGGTTTTTATTGCATAGAGTTCGATATGCTTTTGACCATACCAATTTTCAAAAAGAATTAAGCAATATTGTAGAAGCAGATGAAACTTATGTTGGGGGCAAAGATAAGAATAAACACAATAACAAAAAGACTGGCAATACTCAGGGGAGAAGCACTAAAAATAAACCTGTTGTTTTAGGGTTGTTGGAAAGAAACGAAAATGTTAAAGCAATGAAAGTTGAAGATGCAAAAGCAGAAACTATCCAACCAATTATTTTTAACAATGTAAAATTGGATTCTAAATTAATGACTGATGAATGGTGGGGATATAGAGGATTAAACGGAATATATGAACAAAGCATTGTTAGACATTCAAACAATCAATATGTTGATGGAGTTTGTCATACTAATTCGATAGTAGGTTTTTGGAGTTTGTTTAAAAGGGGTATAATTGAAATTTATCATTATGTTAGTAAAAAGCATATACAGCAATATTTGTTTGAATTTACTTTTAGATATAACACAAGAGAATCTAATAATTCAACAAGATTCAATTTTTATTTAACTTCAATTAACAGAAGATTAAAATACAAACAATTAATAGCTAATGAACAATCAAATTAAAAAGGAAGGGATTTTAGATTTAGGAATCGTAAAAATACCATGCTATGTATTAGAAAACGGGACAAGGGTATTATCTGGTAGAGGGATGCAAAATGCTTTAAAATTAGTTGACGAAATAGAAATTGGCAAACAAAGACCTGGGACCAGATTGAAACGATTTTTAAGCAATAATTCTTTTAAACCCTTTATTTATAAGGACAAGAAGGCGGACCACTTTGAACCTATAATTTGCTATAAAGGGAAAACTAAAATTAATGGATATGAAGCAACAGTTTTAGCAGATATATGCGAATCTGTATTAGATGCAAAAAAACAGGGGATAAAACTTACAAGTAGACAAAAAACTATTGCAGATCAATGCGAAATATTGTTTAGAGCATTTGCAAAAGTTGGTATAATAGCATTGGTTGATGAAGCTACTGGCTACCAGTATGAAAGAGAACAGTTTGAATTACAGCAAATTTTAAAAGCTTATATAGCTGAGGAATTGTTACCTTGGCAGAAAAAATTTCCAGATGTATTTTATAGAGAGATATTTCGATTGAATGGATGGAACTATACAGTTTCAGATATTAAAAAAAGACCGGGGGTGGTTGGAACTTGGACGAACAAACTTATTTACGAACAATTACCAAGAGGGGTATTAGATGAATTAAAACATAAAACTCCAAAAAATTCAACTGGAAAATATATTGCAAGACTTCACCAAAGTCTTACGGAAGACATTGGAAATCCTCATTTACAAGCACAGTTAAATTCAATAATAGCTTTGTTTCAAGTCTCAGATAATTGGAAGGAATTAATAAGAAATTTTAACAAAATGAATGTTAGAAGAAGCGGACAACTTGAATTACAGTTTAAAGATTTAGAGTATAAAGAAGAAACAAAAAAGATTCAGAATCCAACCGACTTCGATAAAACTTTGAAAGCAATTTTATCTGTCCCAAATAACTAAAAGAGATATCTATTTTTTTTGCTTTTTAGTTTCTATATCTGTGTGTGTTTTGTTTTTTCCATAAAGATATATACCCACTAAACTTCCAACGGATAGAATAATTGTTGAAAACCCCGAAATATTTTTATCGCTATACAAGAGAAAAACGCCTCCAGCCACACCTAATATCCCAATAAGCGCAGCTGAGATAACTCCCATTGTCGAGTTTCTGGAAGTTGTATTCATAAATTTATTTTCAATCGACATTCTATGGTCTACTTGCTTCCTAAAACACTCGATTATTACTTCTGCCGCCTTTGAATAAGCAGTATTGTATTTGATTAGGGTTTCTGGTGGAGGTAAAGGGCCAGAGAAAAGACTTCTGGATATACTAAAAACTATTTCACCTTCAGGCTTGGAATCTAATAATTTCCCTTTTATAATTACATCTTCTTTATTATGAAGATTTTCTGAATGAGGCGAGGTTGTTTCTGATATACTGTTTTGTTTTTTGGAAGGGATTCTATTTGGCTTCAATTAAATGGAGTTTGTAGTTTTCGATTGCTTTTTCCAAATCTAATCCTATCATTTCCCAATCACCTTTTAATGCTTTATAGTCTGCTTCCTCTTCGTTTTTACTGTCGTTAAATTCATCCATAGTGCAGCCTAAATCAATGCCCCTACCGAATCCCTGCCAAAAAGAAGGAATTGAGAATAAAATGAATGTTTTACTTTTAGCTAATTCAGACATAATGTTTTGGACGACTTTAAAGTTTTTTGTGTTTCTTTTGGAAGTAATATTAACGAAATTTTATATGTTTAGTTCCAAACTAATATTAAAAATTTTCTGCTATTCTGGGGAATGATTAAAATGAAATAGTTTATTAATTTCAATTTCACATCGATTGCAAGATATCAGTTACGTAAAAAACTGTCAATACCAAAGCCATCTTAAGATTTGGTGTAAATTGGTATATTGTTACCTTATTTAATTAATATTACCGTTATTGTCATCTTTATAAACCGGAGCTTACTTACTATTGCGTTTCCAAAAAAAAGTTTGGAAACGAGCATATGTTGGTTTTATTAAAAAATTAGGATTGGTGTAACTGCGGATGAGTAATTACAAATATAGGATTTGAAAAAAATTTTAGTAATAACATATTATTGGCCGCCAAGCGGCGGATCGGGAGTTCAGAGATGGATGTATTTTTGCCAATATCTTCCTGAATTTGGAATTGAGCCGTATATTATTACGGTAGATGAAAAAAAAGCTTCATATAAATTTATTGACAAAACTTTTGAAAGCAAAGTAAAAAATTTAAAGGTTTACAGGACAAATACATTTGAGCTGCTTAAATTTTATTCAAAGATTATCGGAGGAGGAGAACAAAAAAACATACCGCTTGGATTTTCAGGCGAGGAAAAACCAAATACATTTCAGAAAATCAGCAGATATATAAGGGGAAATTTTTTTATTCCTGATGCACGAATCGGCTGGAACAAATTTGCATTGGCTGAAGCTAAAAAAATTATAACTGAAAACGGAATTGATACGGTAATAACTACGGGACCGCCTCATTCTACACATTTAATGGGATTAAATTTAAAAAAGCTGCTTAATATAAAATGGATTGCTGACTTCAGAGACCCCTGGACAGAAATATATTACAATAAATTATTATACAGAAATAATTTTTCAATAAAGAAAGACATAGCATTAGAGTATCGTGTTCTTAACGAAGCCAACCTGGTTCTAACCATAGGTCCGTCAATGAGAGAGCATTTACAGCAGCGTTTAAAGAAAGACAATGAAAAGTTTTATTTCATTTATAATGGATATGATTTGGAAGCGTTTAAAGAAATTAAGCAAATAAAAGATAAGAAAAAATTTACGATATGTCATATCGGTATATTGAGTGAGAGCCAGCCAATCAGCACTTTTATTGATGCCTTAAAGAAAGCTTTTAGTGAAACTAATGAAATGAAAAAATATGTAAAACTTCAATTTGTCGGAAGAGTTTCTCCTTCAATAATAACTGAAATAAAAGATAACCTACCGGGAATTGAAGTTGAACTTGTTGAATACCTACCCCATAAAAAATCTCTCGAATATATGACGAATGCAGATTTATTGTTTAACAGCCTTGCAGAAATGGAGAACAGCAAGCTCTTAATTTCCGGAAAGCTTATGGAATATATTGCGACAGGCAATCCGATATTATGTTTAGGACATCCCGAAGGAGATGCGGCAAAATTACTCGAGGAAATTGATGATGCCAGAGTATTTGACCGTAATGACAAAGAAGGAGTTTATAACTTTGTAAATTTTATATTTAATAAATGGAAAATTAGTAGTAATTTAATTAAAAAAGATTATACTAAATACAGCCGGCATCATACTACACAACAACTTTCAGAATTAATTAAAAATCTAAATTGAAAAAATCGATTTTCGAATCATTTGATAGAGTATTATTATTAGGACCTCATCCTGATGATATAGAATTTTCTTCAGGAGGAACTGTAAGTAAAATGCTTGAATACGGAATAGATGTACATTATGCTGTATTCAGCATGTGTGAAAAGTCTGTTCCAAAGGGTATGCCGAGTGATATAATAAAACAGGAATTAATCAAATCCTCCGAATTTTTAGGAATAAAAAATAATTTATATTTGTATAACTATGAAGTAAGATGCCTGCCTGAAAAAAGACAGGAAATTTTAGAGGATTTAGTAAAACTAAAAGAGAAAATCGAACCTGAATTAATATTTGTTCCAAGCAGTCATGATGTCCATCAAGACCATAAAACAATTTATGAGGAAGGTTTGAGAGCATTTAAATATAGTAATATTATCGGATACGAAATGCCGTGGAACAATTTTAGTTCAAATTATAATTTATATATACCATTAGATGAGTCTAATATTCGAAAAAAAATAGATGCTTTGAAGTTTTATAAATCACAGGATTTCAGATCTTACAATAATGAGGATCTTATACTTTCATTGGCTAAAGTAAGGGGAATGCAAATTAAAGAAAAATTTGCCGAGGCTTTTGAAGTTATCCGAATGAAATTTAAATAACATATGATTTTGAAAAAATACACAATAGAAGACATAACAAAAATTTTAAAATCGAAAGTTAAAATAAGAGGTAACTCAAGCAGTAAATTCTTTAACAATGTCAGCACAATTCTTGATGGAAATAATAAGTCATTGGTATGGTTGGATTCGAGAAAGAAAGACAAAAATGAATTAGTGATGAAAACAAAATCTAAAATTATTATTACCGATAAGAATGTTAACATCGAAAATTTATTAAGCGAGAAAACTTTTATAATAGTTGAAAATCCGAAGTTAGCTTTTATTAAAGTCTCAGGTAAATTATTTTCAGGAAAATTTAAATATGAAATTCATCCTACAGCTTTTATAAGCAAGGAAGCAAGGATTGATAAGGATGTTTATATCGGTCCATTTACATATATTGGGAAATGTATAATTAAAAAAGGAAGCATTATTTATGGAAATACTTTTCTTTATGATAATGTATCAATCGGAAAAAATGTAATTATTCACGCGGGATGTGTTATAGGGTCTGACGGATATGGTTATGAGAGAAACGAAATAAACGAATTCGAAAAGTTTCCACATTTCGGCGGAGTAAAAATTGAAAATGATGTTGAAGTTGGCGCAAATACCTGCATAGACAGGGGAACTTTAGGCAACACAATTATTAAAGAAGGAGCAAAGATTGATAACCTCGTTCACATAGCCCATAATGTTATTATCGGAAAGCATACCGCAGTGATTGCAAATTCCATGATTGGAGGGAGTACAACAATTGGAGATTATTCATGGATTGCTCCGTCAGCTTCCTTGATGAATAAAGTAAAAATTCATGATAATGTTACCGTAGGAATGGGAGCCGTTGTTACTAAAGATATTCCTGATGGAGAAATATGGACAGGTTCACCGGCTCGTCCCTTAAAAGAATTTTTGGAAATGTTAAAAAAATTGAAGAGTCTTTAGAACCAATTTATTTTAATCTAAATACTCTATGAATTTTGAAAAGAATTTTGTAAAAAATTTTGAAAATTGTTGGGAATGTTCGTTATTATTTTATTAACATCATTCGTTTTGTAATCACTTCATTACCCGATTCAAGGCGGATAAAATATGGTCCGCTGCTGAAATTTGATCCGTCCCAGTCAGTTTCATAACTTCCCGTATTCAGGATTTCACTTACCAAAACAGAAATTTCCTGACCCAGCTCATTAAAAACCTTTATTGATGTAAATGACGATTTAGGAATATCAAATTTTATTTTAGTAACAGGATTAAAAGGGTTTGGAAAATTTTGCGACAACTTATAGTTAGAAGGTATATTGGAATTAATCGGAGCAATTCCTACAGTATTATATGTAATTACAAGTAACGGTCTTTTTGAGGTATCGGCAACTGTACTTGGAGCAAAATTTAAACTTCTGTACCAAAAATCCCAGCAGTCAAGTTTAAAGAATTGTTCATCTTTCTGACTAAGCATAAATCCAAAACTCTCATCGGGTTCTTTTATCATATCCTTTACCAATTGGGTTACATCAATATTAGGATAGTTTTGATTTGGATTATTTGTACCGGGTAATGTTACTTTATGAAAAGTAGTATATTCCGGCTGGCTGTTCCACGTTACGCTGTTTTCATTCCAGTCAGTTTGAACTCTGTACAAATAAGCCGAGTTATCATAACCCAGCTGAGAGTGGGGAGGATTGGTTGGATAAGGATTTGCATATAAAGATAACCTTGCATCTGAGATGATAGCGTTAGAAGGAATTTGATTTAAGTAGAATTGAAAAAATGTTCTGCCGATATATTCAGAATAATCAGCAGTCCAAATTGTTGCTAAATAATCCGGATGGCCATTAAGGTTAGTGGTTGGAAAATTAGATAATACCAAAACATCCTGTCCCGTTTGTGGACCAAGTCTAATAGAAATCACGTTTTGTGATTTTGAAATTTGTAAAGTTGTTATCCAGATTAAAACTGTGATTGTAATGAATTTGATCGACATAATATTTCTCCCTTTACATTTTTGTTATTAAAAAATTTTTAAATATCTTATCTATATTAAAAATTAATTTAAATGCAATAATTTTGATTTATTCAATTCATATTAAATAAATAAAAAAAAACACAACCACTTTTCTTTTGATTGTTCAAAAGAAAAGCGAGAATAATATGTATAAGCTGTAATCAGTTTAATTATTTAATTATGATCGTTTTGGACAAATGTGTTTGGAATTGCTTCCACTATCAAAAAATACTTAGCTTGTTAGAAAGTTTTAAAGTATTTTTATAAAAAATTTTTAACAAAAAATTTATAAATGGCAAAATCTAAGACTAAGCAAAAACCTGTATTAAAAAATCCATCCAATCTTTCAAAGTCTAACACATTAATAGCAAACAGCACTTTTTCAAAATATGAAAATTATATTTATATTGGAATTGTACTCTTAGCTGTACTGATCTTTTTCAAAGACGGAGTTTTTAGCGGTAAAATATTTGCAACCAGCGATAATCTTGCATTTGACAGCTTCAAGACATTTTTTGATGATTCTAAAAAGAACGGTGTATTTCCTCTTTGGGTCCCCTACATATTCATGGGAATGCCTAACTTTCCGGTAATTGGATTTAATTCCAGATCGTATGACTTTTTCTATTATATATGGGACGTTTTTTTCGGATTTATTACCAATGCCGGTACTAATCCTGTGTTGCCGGTAATAATGTATTATGTCATATTTGGAATCGGATTTTATATTTATGCAAATTACAAATTCAAAAATAAGTTGATTGCACTGTATTGTGCGTTGTCCGCCACTTTTGCGACTGATTTTATACAGAGAGTAGTCGTCGGGCATAATACTAAAGTTCTGGCTCTGGCATTTTTTCCGTTAATACTTCTCATGATTGACAAGCTTATTAATTCGTTTGACGATAAAAAAAAATCAATGTTCTCTTATTCGAACCTTCTTAGCTTTGTTCTGTTAGCCATTATGCTTCATATTCAGATAAACTCAAATCATGTTCAAATGATATTTTATGCATATCTCATGATGGGTATTTATTTGCTTTATCAAATCATATACAGGGTTGCCAAAAAAACAAATGTAGCCGGAATTATAAAAGCCAGTATCTTTTTTATTATTGCGGCATTAATAGCTGTCGCAATGAATGCCGATGTCCTGATGACGATGAAGGAATACAATAAATATTCAATGAGAGGTGAAGCAAGCATAGAGGCAAGACTCGATACGAAAGTTGCTGATGATTCTCCGCTCGATTATCAATATGCAACCAACTGGTCATTCAGTCCCGGAGAAGTCATCACCTTCCTGCTTCCGTATTATTATGGATTCGGTGATGTGCAGGTTCAGGGTCAGAAAGCAAATCTTTATTGGGGACAGATGCCTTTTACAACCAACCCTATGTATTTTGGTGTCATAACACTCGTTCTTAGTATCATTGGAATTTTTTATAACTTCAGAAAAAGTCCTGTAGTACAGGCGATGACAGTAATCTCTGTGGTATTTTTGATATTATCTTTCGGCAGAAATTTCTCTGTGCTGTATGATTTGTTTTTTAATTTTTTCCCGTATTTCAGCAGTTTCCGTGCTCCTGTTATGATTCATCATTTTATGAATATCGCAGTTGTTATTCTTGCCGGATTCGGATTGAAATCAATCGTTGACATAGTAAAAGATAATGAGCCTGTGCAAAAATTTAAAAAGCTATGTTACGTTTTCTTTGGAATTGCAGGTTTGATGTTTATAATTTCGGTTATTGGATTTGAAAGCTCATATAATTCATCCATTGCAGGCAGTCCTTTAATAGAAAAGCTAAAACAGCAGGGCGCAAACGCACAACAGATAAGCCAATACACTAAACAAATTTCTACTATTGCATATGAAAATATAATAAGCGACTTACGGCTTCATGCATTCTTTATTATTTTAGTGATAGGGATAGCATATATGTATACTACCGGAAAATTATCATTAAAACTTTTTTTAACAGGCACGATTTTAGTAGCCGTAATTGATTTATGGAATGTCGATACCAAAACCTTACATTGGGACGAGCCGGGACAGCAGCAAAGTACTTTTGCAGAAAATGATTATACCAATTGGATTTTAAAAACCGATCCGGATACTTATACATACCGTATTGCTGAATTCAATGGAGGCAGATTGACTACAAATAATACTTTTGCGTATTACAGACTTCATTCGTTCAATGGATATCACGGAGCAAAGATCAGGATTTACCAGGATGCAATTGATATAGCAGGCGGAGAAAATCCTCAGCTGCTTACACTGGGCGGAGTTAAATACATCATTTCGGATAAGCCGCTTCAGGATTCTTCATACAAACAGGTTTTTAAAGGAACAAAATATATTTATGAAAATAAAAATTTTATCCCACTTGCATTTTTTGCAGATGAATACAAAGTTGAGAAGGACATAAATATTCTGAATAACATTCGAGATAATGCTTTCGACCCGAAAAAGATTGCTTATATGGAAAAAGATATTAATGCTAAAATTGATAAACCGGATTCGACTGCAAGTGTGAAATTAATAAAGGGAGACATACAAAAGCTTGAATACGAAGTTAATGCAAGCGGGAATAATCTACTTGTCTTCAGTGAAATATATTTGCCGTTAGGTTGGAAGGCTTATATAGACGGCAAAGAGACCGACATCTATAAGACGGATTATTTTTTAAGATCTATTGTTGTACCTCCGGGAAAGCATAAAGTTGAATTCATATATGAGCCGGCGGTTTATTACACAGGCAAATCAATTAGCGCCGGTACAAATATTTTATTGGGGATAATATTAATTGCAGGAATTTTCGCATATACAAAAAACAGAAATAAAAATAGTGAAATTAAAACTTAACATTTAAACTTAAAGGAGAAATGAGAATATATTGCTATTAGTTAGTTAAATTAATATATATATATATATATTACAAAAATTAAATAAAGGAAAATTATGAAAGGCAATCAATTTACACCATTTGTTATCTTAATAATTTTATTGTTTGTAAATTCCTCATTAGAGGCACAAACGACTGTTTCAATCCGACTTGGTCCTACAACGGGACAGGATATAATGGTTTTATCTAATCACGCAAACATAAACCTCAACGGACATCCGGATTATCTTGCAACAATCTGGACAGCTCATTTTGATGAATATCTTGGGAGAACATATTTTCAGTTTTATTTAAATCAAATTCCTACAGGTGCAAATATTACAGATGCAAGATTATCTTTATATGCGAATCCAAATCCAACTAATCCATCACATTCACAGTTAGGGGGTGATAATACCTCATATCTCTACAGAGTTCAAACTCCATGGGATGAAAATAATGTTACGTGGAATACACAACCTGAATATTCTACACTCCATAAAATTACAATACCGCCGACAAATGATCCGAATCAGGATTATCCGAATCTTGATGTTACACAAATGGTAAGAGATATGTTTTCTCATCCCAATGAGAGTTATGGATTTATGTTAGTAACAAATACCGAATGGTTCTTTTGGTATCGTAGTATGAATTTTGCACCGAGTACGGTTTCGGACACTTTAAAAAGACCTTTGCTTCAAATTACATATGATAATCCTTTGGCGGTTGAATTATCTTCGTTTACTTCTGCAACAAACGGAAGAAATACAACTTTAGATTGGACGACTTCAACGGAAGAAAATAATTCAGGTTTTGAGATTCTTCGGGCTTTAAATGAAAATTCCGATTTTACTAAAATCGGTTTTGTCACAGGAAATGGAACTACAAAATCTCAGACTAATTACTTTTATGAAGATAGAAATTTAACTTCAGGAAGATACAAGTATAGATTAAAACAAATTGATTATAATGGTAACTTTAAATATTATGAATTATCAAATGATGTTACGATCGGAGTACCGGATAAATTTTCTTTATCACAAAATTATCCTAATCCTTTCAATCCCACAACGAAGATAAATTTTGATATTCCTCAGGATGGAATGGTAACTTTGAAGGTATATGATATGACAGGAAGAGAAGTTAAGAGTCTTGTAAGTGAATTTAAAATTGCCGGTTATTATTCAGTAGACTTTTCAGGAAATAATTTATCAAGCGGTGCATATTTTTATAAGCTTGAGTCCGGCAATTTTGAAGCAAGCAAAAATATGATTCTTGTAAAATAATATTTGTTCTTTTGTTATTTATTAAGGTGATCTAAATTCTTAGATTACCTTTTTTTATAAACAAAGTTATAATCAATGTGCGGAATATTCGGAGTTTTAAATTTTAATGAAGTTAATGTTGATTTCAACGCCTTACAGGATTCAGTAAATATAATAAGACACAGGGGTCCCGATGATGAGGGCTATGCAGTTTTCAATACATACAAAGGGACTTGTGAAGAAAGATTCGGAGATACGTCAGAAATAAAAAAGGGAACATACATTCTTTCAAATTCCCAGGATGTCTTCAATCTTGCGTTTGGATTCCGGCGACTTTCTATTCTTGACCTTTCCATCAACGGACATCAGCCGTTTTTCAATAAGGAAAAGACTATTTGTATAATTTTCAACGGTGAAGTTTATAATTATATAGAGATACGGGAAGAATTAATTTCTAAAGGCTACAGGTTCAGGACAGCGACGGATACGGAAGTAATTATGAATGCGTACACCGAATGGGGCGAAGATTGTCTAAACCGCTTTAACGGAATGTGGGGAATGGCGCTTTATGATATTCGAAAAAATATTTTGTTTTGCTCACGCGACAGGTTCGGAGTTAAGCCGTTTTATTATTATAAAGATGAAAAAAATTTTGTCTTCGCTTCCGAGCTTAAAGCGATAATTGAATATTTTAAAAAAGATTCTTCTTTCAAAAAAAAAATTAACAAAGAAATTACATATGATTACTTTGTAAACAATTTCACAGACCACACGGAGAATACTTTTATCAAAGGCATAAAACAACTCCCGCCTTCTAATTTCATAAAGATTCACAACAAAGAATTTTCCGTAAAAAAATATTTTGATATTGAAGTTAATAAAGAATTTGGGAAATATGACCCCGGAAAATTTAAAAGTGTAAAGCAAAATTTTGAAGCTCTGTTATTTGATTCGGTTAAGCTGAGATTGCGATCTGATGTTTCTGTAGGAACATGCTTAAGCGGGGGATTGGACTCTTCAAGTGTTGTATCGATTATAAATAAATTTTTAACTGAAGACAAAAATTTTGACAGATCACAAATCGGAGATAAGCAAAAAACTTTTTCTGCAGTTTATGATGATCCTTTAATTGACGAAAGGAATTTCATTGAGGAAATTGTGAGAGCAACCAATTGCGATTCGCACTATGTCTTTCCCGATAAAGCCGCCTTTGCAGAGGATGTGGATAAATTTATTTACCAGCTTGATGAGCCGATAGGCGGGACGTCTCCTTACGCGCAATGGAATGTGATGAAACTTGCGAAACAAAATAAAGTTACTGTACTGCTTGACGGACAGGGTGCAGATGAATCGTTAGGCGGATACGAAGTTTACTTTGCTTTCCTTTATTCCAATTTATTAAAGCAGGGAAATTATATTCAGTTAATCTCAGAGCTTTCCAAAAATTTCCACAAAGGTATGGAAATGCTGAACAGGGGATTCAAGTATTACAGGAATTTAAAAAGTGAAAATATAAAAAGCCCTGTTAGTCAGTTTTATAATCCTGATTTTTTGATAAATCATCGCGGCAGGAATGTTCTTGAATACCGGACGAAAGATAATCTGAATCAAAAACTTTACGAAGACTTTTCGCAGTTTATTCTTCCATCACTTCTAAGATTCGAAGACAGGAATTCAATGATGTTTTCCATAGAATCGAGGACACCGTTTTTAGACTACAGGATTATAAAATATTTATTTGAGACTGAAGCAGTTTATAAGATCCATAACGGCTGGAGCAAATGGATATTACGAAATTCGATGAAGAAATTTATTCCGGATAAAATTGTTTGGAGACGTGATAAAAAAGGATTTCCGACACCGGAAAGAAAATGGATGATGCGGCTTAAAGATGATTTTGTAAACACGGTACAGGGCAACAGAGATGAGCTAAATTTATTTTTTAATATTGAATTAATTTTGAATAGCTACGACGAAATAATTTCCAATCCAGAAATCAAATCACACTTTCTCTGGAAAATCTACAACTTCGCAAAATGGAAAAAGATGTACAGTGCTGAGCTATGATTTAATGATTTAAGGATTTTATAATTTTGTGATTAGCTATGAATAGCTCTTCCTAAAATTTTTATTTACTTAAATATTCCGTACTTAAAGCATTTCGGATATGTTAATTTTATATTATTAAGGATTGTATTTAAAAACTTGTAATAGTATTTTTGAAAAAATTAAAAATAACAATGAAGTATAAAACTTTTAAGCTGCAAATTCTTTTCCTTTTACTTATCGCTTCAACAAATTTCTACGGATGCGGATATAACAAATTAGTAACTATGGAAGAAGGCGTTAATTCGGCTTGGTCCCAAGTCGAGAACCAGTACCAGAGAAGGACGGATCTTATTCCAAATCTTGTAAGCACTGTTCAGGGTGCGGCTGATTTTGAAAAGAGTGTGTTAACTGAAGTAACGGATGCAAGAAGCAGAGTCGGGCAGGTAAAGCTATCGGCAGATGATTTGAGTGACCCTGCGAAATTCCAGCAGTTTCAGCAGGCACAAGACCAGCTTTCCAGTGCGTTATCAAGATTGCTTGTAGTATCGGAAAATTACCCCCAACTTAAATCGAATGAAAACTTTCTTCAGCTTCAATCACAATTAGAAGGAACAGAGAACCGTATTTCAGTCGAAAGAAGAAGGTTCAATGAAACTGTTCAAACTTATAATACTGAAGTCAGAAGTTTTCCTACACTTATATCGGCTAAGATCTTCGGATTTAAGGATAAAGAATATTTCAAATCGGTAGCGGGAAGCGATAAACCACCGGGTGTAGATTTTGATTTTAAAAAAGAAGAAAAAAAATAAAGCAATTATTAAATAGTAATAAATACCAGTAATGTTTTATTAAAACTTTACAAACTTATTTTTAATTTAAAGAAACATGCCATACTATCATAAGCTGGGAAATATTCCGCAAAAAAGGCATACTCAATTCAGACAGCCGGATGGGTCACTTTATAAAGAAGAGCTTTTTTCTACAATTGGGTTTGACAGTATATATACAAATGCTTATCACATAAATTCTCCTGCAAAGATTAAAAGTATTTCTCCTAAGGTAGAGACCGTTACAATTGAAGAATGGAAAGATGCTTCGCTTCGTCCGTATCATTTCAGGACAAAGCCGGCGAAAAAAGAAGGTGATGCAGTCTCGGGAAGAAAACCGATTATGTATAATAACGATGTTGTGATGAGTGTCTGCAGACCTTCGGACCAGATGGATTATTTTTTTAAGAATGCTTTGTGTGATGAAGTAATATTCATTCATGAAGGAAATGGTATGCTTCAAAGCAATCTGGGATATCTTCCGTTTAAGGAAGGTGATTACATTGTGATACCGAGAGGAATAATTTATAAATTAGTTCACGAGACAGATGAAGTGAGGTATCTTATGTTTGAAGCCAACGGACCTATCAGAACGCCAAACCGTTACCGAAACGAACACGGACAATTGATGGAGCATTCTCCTTATTCCGAAAGAGATATAAAAGCTCCGGGAGAAATTGTTACTTTTGATGAAAAGGGAGATTTTGTTGTAAAGATAAAAAAAGGAAATCAAATCGTTTCAATACATTACGAGTTTCATCCGTTCGACGTTGTCGGTTGGGATGGCTTTTATTTTCCATGGATATTTAATATCAATGACTTCATGCCGATTACCGGGAAAATTCACATGCCGCCTCCAATACATCAGACCTTTGCTGCGCCAGGGTTTGTTATATGTTCCTTTTGTCCCCGACTTCTTGATTATCATCCTTTATCGGTTCCTATTCCTTACAATCACAGCAATCTTGATTCGGATGAAATGCTTTATTACGTTGACGGAAATTTTGCAAGCAGAAAAGGAGTTGAATTTGCATCCATAAGTTTGCATCCGAATGGAATCCCGCACGGACCGCATCCGGGAACAGTCGAAGCAAACTTAGGAAAGAAAGAAACTTTAGAGACAGCAGTAATGATGGATACTTTCCGGCCTGTAAAGTTGACAACCTACGCAAAGGAAATGAATGACCCGAAATATTATTTAAGCTGGAATGAATCCGAACCTGTGGAATTAATAAACGAAGGCCAGTAATAAGGATTTACAATTTGGGATTTTGGATTTCGGGATTTAATAGAACGCAGATATCTAATAAATTTTTTTTCTAATCTGCCGGTTAAAAGTAAACGGAGCAGCAATGTACTAAGATGGAATTAGTGAAATAGAAAATTTCTAAAGTTTACATTATTAAAAGGCGAGGCTTAATGAGGCTTGCCTTTTTTTAAATTATTTAGATACTTGGCACATAACATTCTCCCATTCCTTAAGCCTAATAAAAATAATCTTCCCTTATTTTAATCTTAAAAATTTCTTTTTAAAAATCAAAACATTAACATACGAGGCACAAAGAAGACACAAAGTTCACAAAGGTTTACTTTCTAAAAAAATCATAAACTTTTCCATTCTTTTCTTAGTGTTCTTTGGGTGGGCTTGTGTTTAAAAAAGAGTTTTAGGACAGCCCAGTTAGAGTGAGCCTGAAGAATTGCTTATTACAAAATGTATTTAAATGTTTTATTATCTGTAATAGTAATTTTTTATTTTTCTGAAAACGCTTTGGACGGAAGTGCTTAAAAATATTTTGAGTAATAAGATATTGACTTGACAATCTTTGGATTAAAAAATAAGTTAATAGTAAATTAATAAAAGTTCTTTCAAACAAGATTAACTCAAATTAATTCTAACCTCATCACCCACCATAGTTGCAGGTCCTTTCACTGAGTTTTTTGTTAAGTTAAAATTTTAATGCACTGGATTTTAAAATTTAATTTTAATTTATGACAAAACAAAACCCAATTTCCAAAAAAGCACAAGTTAGTTCAAAAATGCTTTAGCGTTTTGCTAAAGAACTATTATCCAGCTTCCTAAAATTCTCTCCAAAAATAATTCGAAAGCCGAATTATTGTTTTGGGAAGGTTAAAATTTAATTCACAAATTTTAAAATTAAATTTACGGGAGAAATTATGACCAATCCGAATCTAAACAAAAAACTAAATTTCATTTTAGCAGCAATTTTTTTTTCAGCATTTATTTACAATTCTAATGCATTTTCTGCAAATAAACTTGGAGAAAGCTTTAGTTCCGCTACCTTTCCTCCCACGGGATGGTCTTCGGTACACATATCCGGTTTATCAGGAGCAGGAACCTGGGTAAGATCAGTTTCAGGTTTTAAGTCTTCTCCTGCATGCGCTCAATCAGACGGCACATTACTTGGAGATAACTGGTTAATAACAAAACAATTTACTCCGGCAGCATCGGATTCAGTTGTCTTTTATGTGAGCTCAAATTATGCAGTATCCGCATTAGGAAGACTGGAAGTGAAAGTATCGACGACAGGAAACGCCGTAGGTAATTTTCTGGATTTTGTTATCCCGGTGAATATTAATCTCAGCTTATTAACACCAAATGTATATTTCAGAAAGGCAGTCAGTCTTTCCAATTATGGAGGAACACCTATATACATTGCATTCAGGCATATAGAAGTAGCAGCATTGTTTGGTGCTGTAAGATTAGACAATATTGCAATAGGTGGTCATGATGTAAACCTGACTGCATTAGTGGAAGGTCACGTGGATTATCGCAGGGACAGAGATACAGTAGTAGTTAATATCCTCGCGGTTAATTCTCCGCATAATATTATTGAGAGTAAAAAAGTTTATCTTGATACACTTGGTAAAAAGACTATCAACTTCACTCTTCCTGAAGAGGGGATTCCATATTACATAGGTGTAAGGCATCACAATTCAATTACTACATGGAGTCGAAGCGGTGGTGAAATTTTTACAGGGACAATTAATTATGATTTTACAACCGGTCTTAATAAGGCATACGCGAATAACATGAAAATTGTAAACGGTAAAGCGGCATTTTTTACCGGTGACACAAATCAGGATGGAGTCGTTGACATTACTGATTTAGCTGCAATTGAAAACGATGCATTTAATTATGTCATGGGACCTTACGTTGCTACAGATCTTAATTGGGAGGAATTTGTTGATATTACAGACTTAGCTCTTTGCGATAATAATGCGTATATCATTGCAATGGAAGAAATTCCTTAACATAAGTTCGGCTAATCGTATAATCGTTAAGCGGAATTTATTATTACAAACTTTTGATATCATTTTTAAATATATGATGATGACTTTTGTGAAGTGACAATTTATAAATAAAAATTTACATTTAAAAAAGGCGGGATCGAAAGAAGACCCGCCTTTTTTTTTATTACATTATGTTAAAGTTGTCAAATCATTTACAAATCTATTTTAAAAAAAAATATGAAATAATTTTAATTAATCCGTTTTGTAAGGATTTTGTGAGGATAAAATTATATTTATTATTTTACTGAATAATTTTTTTAAAGTACGGTTTGTCAAGCGGAATTTATTATTATAAACTTGAGACACCTTCTTTTACAAAAGTAAGGAAGATGGCTTTAGTAAAGTAAATTTTCTTGAATTAATCTTACATTAAAAGGCGGGGATAAACTAAGACCCGCCTTTTTATTTATATGCGTCATTGTGAATATTTTTTACAGCCCTTCCCGAAGGATCATTTGTATTTTGAAATGAAGCATCCCACGCAAGCGCTTCCGGTGTGCTGCATGCAACGGATTTTACCGATGGTACACATAAAGCAGCAGAGTCAGATGGAAAGTGTTCACTGAAAATTGAACGATAACGATATTCTTCCTTCGTCATTGGCGGATGAATTGGAAAACGATACTTTGCATTTGCAAGCTGCTCATCACTGACCTGTTCTTCTGCAACTTTTTTGAGTGTGTCAATCCAGCTATAGCCTACGCCGTCGGAGAACTGTTCTTTCTGCCTCCATACAATTTCTTTTGGTAAATAATCTTCGAATGCTTTTCTTAAAATCCATTTTTCCATTTTACCTTCACCTGCCATTTTATCTTTTGGATTCAATGTCATTGCGACGTTCATAAATTCTTTATCAAGAAAAGGGACACGTCCTTCAATGCCCCATGCAGCCAGAGATTTATTTGCGCGAAGACAATCGTAAAGATGAAGCTTGTTAAGTTTGCGTATGGTTTCTTCATGAAATGCCTGAGGATTCGGAGCTTTATGAAAGTAAAGATACCCTCCGAATATTTCATCTGCACCTTCTCCGGATAAAACCATTTTTATTCCCATGGATTTTATAACTCTTGCAAGAAGATACATAGGAGTAGATGCACGGATAGTTGTAACGTCATAAGTTTCGAGATGATATATGACATCGTAAATCGCATCCAGTCCTTCTTGAATTGTAAAGTTGATCTCATGATGAATTGACCCGATGTGTTCGGCAACTTTCCTTGCTGCTGCAAGATCCGGTGAACCAATCAAGCCCACTGCAAAAGAATGCAGCTGTGGATACCATGCCTGTTGTTTATCATCTGATTCGATTCGCTTAGCTGAAAACTTTTTTGTTACAGCTGAAATAATGGATGAATCCAATCCTCCGGAAAGCAGCACTCCATAAGGGACATCTGACATTAACTGTCTGTGAACAGATTCTTCAAGTGCCTTTCTTAATTTGATAACATCAGAAGTATTATCTTTTATATTTTCATATTCCGTCCAGTCGTTTTTATACCAGCGATGAAGCTCTTCACCTTCTTTGCTGTGAAGAAAATGTCCCGGTGGAAATTCCTCGATCTTATTACATACACCTTCAAGCGCTTTTAATTCGGATGCCACATAAAAATTTCCCGACTTATCCCAGCCCATGTATAATGGCATTACTCCTATGTGATCGCGGGCAATGAAATAAGAATTTGATTCTTCGTCGTATAAAGCAAAAGCAAAAATTCCGTTCAGATCATCGAGAAAATTAATTCTTTTTTTTTTGTAAAGCGCTAATAATACTTCACAGTCGGACTCAGTTAAAAATTCATAATCGCTGACTTCCTTTCTTAAATCCTGATGATTATATATCTCTCCATTAGCTGCAAGAATCAGATTTTTATCTTTGCTGTATAAAGGCTGCCTTCCCGATTTTGGATCAACAATAGCAAGACGTTCGTGTGCAAAGATCGCGTTATCACCGCAGTAAATTCCTGACCAGTCAGGTCCGCGATGACGAACTTTTTTTGACATCTCAAGAATATTCGGTCTAAGTTCTTTGACATTATTATTTTTGCTAAAGACACATACAATTCCACACATAAAATATTTTTATTTAGTTTATTCCTGCTCTCTATAAAATGGAAGATAAGAAGGAGTGTTAATTAATTTTATTGCAGTCGCTTATGAAGTATGACTCAAAACTGTTTACAGAGTTTGGTTAAATAGCAACGGACGCAATTTACCCAATTCATAAAATATTAACAATTTATAAAGAAGCGCTAAAGTCTCTTAAGGAAGACATCGAAATGTTTATACAATATTTTTAAACTGCACTAGAGTTCTATGAAGAAAAAAATTTACTCTATGGTCGAATCAATTTTATAAAACTAAATGAATTGTTATCAAGAATACTGAAGTCTGACAAATCAACAATATTATCTCCATTCACATCTGTGGCAAGGTAACCTGACACCGAATTGTAAACATCATTATCTAACAGACTGAAATCAATCAGTTCAATAATTCCATCCTGATTTACATCTCCGCCATAGATACAATATTTACTTCCTTTTAATTTTAGGTTGCTTCCGTAAGCTTTATTTGCAGCAGTGGTGAGATCATAATTTAATTGATTATTCGTAAACATTACCGGCTGACTGCTCCAAGTCTCAATTGAGTTTCTATGGTTGATCACTATATAATATAAAAGTCCGTTAAGAGTGTAAGGGAAACTAAAAATTGCATGACCGTTTGAATCTAAAACTGATATTGCCGAATCAACAATCGAATATGGAGAATTAATATTTCTTAAATAAACTCTCACTGTATCTTTTACCATTTTATTTGTCACATTATTATAAAATCCTTCAATTAATGCTGTAAGATTAAGAGTCATAGCAATCGGTTGTGAATATTTTAGGGTGACAAAATCTCGATTACTTCCAAATCCATATCCACCTCCACCTGTAACATAAACATTTCCTGAATTATCCACTGCAATTGCTCTTGCTTCATCAGATGAAAAAAATCCAGCGTTATACCTTGCGACCCATTTCTGCACACCTGCTTCATTGTATTTTATGGTGGAATAATCATTATTTGTTGTGCCACCATTACTGGAGCCTGTCACAAAAATATTGCCTGAGTTATCTACTGCAATTGAAAAAGCATAATCCTCATCATTTGCTGGTCCGTTATACCTTGCAACCCATAAAGAATCACCTGCGGAATTGTATTTTATTGTGGCATAATCAGTCGATGTTCCGATACCATAACTGTAACCTGTCACATAAACATTATCTAAACTGTCTATAGCTATAGAGAGTGCCTCATCATGGATATTTCCCGGTCCATTATATCTTGCTGACCATTGCTCTACACCTGCTGAATTGTATTTTATTGTGGCATAATCAAAGAATGATCCGCTATCAGTACTGGAGCCTGCAATAAAAACATTTCCTGAGTTGCCTACTGCAATTGAATATGCATAATCCGCTGAATTCCCTAGTCCGTTATATCTTGCGACCCATTGCTGTACACCAGCAGAATTGTATTTTATCGTTGCATAATCAAAATCTGTTCCGCTGCCTTTACTGTAACCTGTCACATAAACATTACCTGAACCATCTACTGTGAGTAAATTTGCAGCATCATAATCATTTCCTGGTCCGTTATATCTTGTGACCCATTGCTCTACACCAGCGGAATTGTATTTTATTGTGACATAATCATAACTTACGCTGTCAGCCCCTCCCCCCGTAACATAAACATTCCCTGAACCGTCTACTGCGAGTGAATATGCAGCATCATCATCATTTCCCGGTCCGTTATACCTTACAACCCATTGCTCTACACCTGCTGAATTGTATTTTATTGTCGTGTAATCACGTGATGTTTCGATGCCACGACTGAAACCTGTCACATAAATATATCCGGAACCGTCTATTGCAATTGAACGAGCTTCATCATCTAAACTCCCCGGTCCGTTATATCTTGCGACCCATTGCTCTACACCTGCTGAATTGTATTTTATTGTAGCATAATCAAAATCTGTCCCGCTGCCCTTACTACTACCTGTTTCATAAACATTTCCTGAATCGTCAACTGAAATTGAATATGCTACATCCCAACCATTTCCAGGCCCGGCATATCTTTGAACCCAGTCCTGTGTAATTTGTGCATAAGTGAATTGATAACTTACAGACATTGATAAAAAAATCGCGAAAGTAATAATTAAGTTTTTCATAACATTCTCATTATAATTTTAGTTAATAATTTTTGATCCGATTTTATGAAGACAGATTTACTACTGCTTAAAGTAGATGTTTCCTTTAAAAGATGCAAAGAAAAAATTTAAAAAACTTTATTTCGAAAGTGCAGAGTTACCACCGGCTTTATAATTTCGTACTTAAAGTTACCACCAGTACAGGAGAGAAAAAGTGAATTAATTTAAGAAGAGTTAATTGAAATTTTTGCAATAGGTAAGGGATAAACCTATCCTACATTTTGTGCATATGAATTTATTTTAAAAAAAAGACACTAACAACTATCAACTATCAACTATCAATTATCAATTATCAATTATCTTTAATCCATCTGTCTTCTCAAAAACGCCGGCTTTGAAAAATCATCGTCTATATTCAAATCCTCGAATCCAAAGTCATCATCAACTTCAATTTTTATTTTCTTGGGAGTTTCGCTTAAGTCTTCGTTAAGTTTTATTTCACGTCTGTCATAAGCCGGTTTATCGAACTTACTCAGATCATCATGACTCGGCAATGTTGTAATTCTTCCTTTGTCTGAATAATCAGAATGAAATCTTTCTTCTTTTCTTGCCTTCTCGATTTCATTCATTTCGTCATTGGAACTATATTTTGCCTGTTTGTTAAATCCGGTTGCAATAACTGTTACCATTATTTCTTCACCCATCTTAGAATCTTCAACAAGACCGAAAATATATTTTGCATCTTCACCTGCAGCGCTTTGTATTATTTCGTTTATTCTTTCGATCTCACCCATTGTAATATTACCGTTGCTGCAAATATTTGAAAGCACACACTTCGAACCTTCAATTTTAATTTCATCAAGCACCGGATTTATGAGCGCGTCATTAGCAGCTCTCTCTCCTCTATTCTCGCCTGTTGCTACACCTGTTCCAATCATTGCATCGCCCATGTCTTTCATAATTGTTCTGACATCTGCGAAGTCAACGTTTATCTCTCCTGTCTCGGTTATGATTTTTGAAATTCCTTTTGTCGCATTATACAAGACTCTGTCGGCAAGTTCAAATGCCTGTTTCTTTGTCGCATCTTTTGAGATCAGTCTTAAAATATTTTGATTAGGAATTATTATCATGCTATCAACTTCATTTTTTAATTTTTCCAAACCCTTATTCGCCAATTCCATTCTCGGCTTTCCTTCAAAGTGAAATGGCTTTGTAACAATTGCAACCACCAAAGCACCAATGCTTCGTGCAACTCGCGCAATTGCAGGCGCTCCGCCCGTTCCCGTGCCGCCTCCCATACCTGCGGTTACAAAAACCATATCACTTCCCGCCAGAGCATCTTCAATTTCGCTGCGGCTTTCTTCAACTGCCTTGAATGCAATCTCTTCATCCATCCCGGTTCCAAGACCTTTGGTTAAACTCCTTCCGATCTGAATTTTAATTTCCGCTAAATTTTTCTCAAGTGCCTGGGCATCGGTATTTATTGCCATGAACTCAACGCCTTCAATCCCTTTGTCTACCATAGAATTTAAGACGTTGCCACCACCACCACCTACTCCGACAACTCTTATCTTAGCTCCGTTATGATTGTTTGTAACTAATTTAATTGGCATTTTTGTTTATCCTTTCTTATTGGTTTATAAGAACTATTTAAATTTTTTGATTTTATATTTTAGATTTTAGATTTTAGATTTTGATTTGACATTTGAAATTTGACATTTGACATTTGAAATTTGAAAATTTGGAACCTAGAGTTCATCAAACCATTCTTTTACTTTTGAAAAAATTCCCGTCATAGTTAATGATTTTCTCCTTCGGCTTTTTTTTATCTCGGTATATTTACTTATGTCATTCATGGTTTTTAATCTGTGGAGCACAAGACCCACGCCTGTTGCAAAGATGGGGCTCTCAACTTCTTTGATCAAACCTCCGGTAAGCCCGGTTGGTATTCCAAGATTGACTTCCATACCCAGTATATCTTCTGCTAATTCTTTCGTCCCTTTGATTAATGATCCTCCGCCTGTTATTACCACTCCGGCATGAAGTTCTTTAGCAATCTGTGAATTCTGAATTTCTATGGCTGACAATTCGAATATGTCCTGCATCCTTGCCTGGATTATTCTTGCAAGAATGCTCTTGCTCGTTTTCTTTGGAATTTTACCTTTAATAGATTCGACAATGATATCTTCATCATTTAGAATTTCAGAAACCATAGCATATCCGTATTCTCTTTTAATTCTTTCAGCTTCTGTTTCCGAAATACCAAGCGCTTCGACAATATCATTCGTTACGAGATTTCCAGCGATACCTATTCCTGCAGTATATTTCAAAACACCTTTTTTAAAAACCGCAATGTCCGAAGTCCCTCCTCCAATATCAATCATTCCCACTCCTACTTTTTTTTCAGTTTCATCAAGCACCGAGTAAGAAGATGCAATCGGCTCGAGTACTATATCGTCAATATCAACATCGCAGCTTGTCACGCATTTCGAAAGATCATCGATTGACGAAACCAGTCCTGTAATAATATTTACTTTTGCTTCGAGCTTAATGCCGAACATTCCTACCGGTGTTTCGAATATTCCGTCTTTACCGTCAATAACATATTCCTGAGGAATCACATCAATGATTGTAGTATCGCTCGGCATCTTCATTATCTTTGCCTGTTCAATTAATCTTGCTATATCATCTTCCTGGATAATTCTGTCTGAATTATTGATTCCTATAATGCTGCTTGATTGAATGCACCTTATATAATGACCTGCTATTCCGACTGAAACAGAATTAATGCTGACACCGGAATTCAGCTCGGCTTCTATAAGTGCTGCTTTGATTGACTCGGTTGTTTTATTCGGATTAACGACGATCCCCCTGTGAAGCCCAAATGACGGTGCTTTGCCGATACCGAGTATGTCTATGCTGTTGTCATCTTTTACTCTTGCAACTATTACGCAAATCTTCGTTGTACCTACATCGAGACCGACGATTATTTCTTCATCAGAAAAATTAGAATTCTTTTTTTTCTTTTTAGCCGCCATTTTTTAATTTTTTGAATTAATTATCACCTCGTTATGGTATCTTAAATCAACATAGTTTACCTGTTTCTTTAAATGTTCATCAAGCGATTGCTTCAGATAATTTTCAAATACAACCAGTTTGTTGAGTAATAAAATCTGATAATCTTTATTTGAAATACTTTCTCTCATCCTTGGAAAATAAAAGGGACTCGAATCCTCAGAAAGATAAACAACAACCCTGTCGCTGTCAGATAAATTTATTTCTGAAATATTATTGTATAGCGCCTTACTTTCCTTATATGAATTTAAAATCAGAAATAAAGCCAATCTCAGGTCTTCCTTTGTATATTTATTTTTCGGATTAGGAGTACTTTCAATCTTCACACCGCTTATTACCGGAAGATCATAAAGCTTTGAAGAATTTTTAAAAGGAAATATCTCCAGCTCATCATCAATAAGCTTCACTTCATTTTCACCGTTCAATATAGCAACCGGTCTTCTTTCGATAATTTCAATCTTTAATTCGGATGGAAGCTCCTTGCTTACAAAAGCTTTTTTGATTTCAGCATGCTTTGAAATTCTGTCCTGAATATTTTCAATATTTATTTCATCTGAATTTATAAGTGAATCCTTAAGTCTTGCAATGCTGAGAATTTCTTCTTTTGAAATTGTATAATTTCCCGATACCGTTATCTTTTCGAATATATTTCCGCTTCGCCATTTTATAGAAAGCAAAGTTAATGCTCCTACAAATAAACCTATCAATATTAAAATTACATTTTTTGTATTCATAACGGAACCGTCCAGTTTGATTTTGCTTTTACCTGTTTTACATACATAGCACATAAATTTGTAATATCACCCGCTCCCTGAAATATTATCACATCACCGTCTTTCGTAATCCTGTCAAGCTCTTTCAGTATCATATCTTTATCTTCTATATACTTTCCTTCTTTTTTTCTTTTACTGTACTCATTGAAAATCAATTCACTGCTGACACCTTCAATTTCTTTTTCTCTTGCCGGATAAATATTTGTAATCAGCAGAATATCAGTTTCCAAAAAGGCTTCACCAAATTCTTTATAAAAGTCACGTGTCCGCGAATAAAGATGCGGCTGAAATACTGTTATGACTCTTCCGGGGTTCGTTTTTCTTATGGCACTAAGTGTTGCCTTTACTTCAGTCGGATGATGGGCATAGTCGTCGTAAATTTTTATCCCGTTGTCGTACTTTAATTCAAGCCGTCTCTTTACTCCGTGAAAAGTCTGCATCGTTTCATTGAATTCCTCATCGTCAACGTTAAATTGTTTTGCAATCAGATATGTTGCAGCCGAATTCAGAATATTGTGCGCGCCTAAAACTTTAAGACGTATGTAATCGCCGTCTATTCTATAGCTGACACCCTTTTTTCCGAAATGAACATCGTCTATTCTCTTATCATTGTTTTTCAGAAAGCCATATAATGTTTTATTCTTCAGGTCTTTAACTACGTCAACTACATTATTATCATCACCGAATGCAAATACTTTCAGATTCTTTTTCGAATTATCAATAAACTTTCTAAAATTATTTTTTATGTCGTCGATATCTTTATAAATGTCGAGATGATCGGGATCAATGTTTGTAATGACGATTATATCGGAATTTAACGTCAAAAAACTTCTGTCGTACTCGTCTGCCTCGACCACCGCAATATTACTTTTCCCGATTCTCGAAGATCCGCCATCAAGGAAATCAATATTTCCGCCCACAAAAACCGTAGGATCATGTTTACTTTCTATCAAAATTTTTGCAATCATTGCGGTGGTTGTAGTCTTGCCATGCGTTCCGCTTACCGCAATTACAAACTTATCGTTAACAATATTACCCAGTGCTTCGGCTCTCTTAATTAATTTTTTGTTTATTCGTATCGCTTTCTTATATTCCTCATTATCGTCTTTCACTGCAGAAGAATATATCACAAGCTCCGTATCATCACCCAGATTTTTTTCATCATGTCCTTCATAAATTTTTACTCCGAATTTTAAAAGTCGGTTTGTTATCGGGCTCATTAGTATGTCGCTGCCGGTTACTTCATTTTTTTTCCTGGCAAGATATTCTGCAATTCCGCTCATGCCAATTCCGCCAATCCCGATAAGATGAACTTTTTTTATCCCGTCAAAAAGATTTTCCATTTTAAATTGCCCGTTATTATTCAATTCCAATATTTTACATTATACATTTTGAAATTATTTATTGACCATTGACCATTGACCATTCACCATTCACCATTCACTATTTGACCATTGACATTACTTTGATGTCAGTTTTTTAGAAATACTTCTGAATTCATTCATCAGCTCTCTTTCATCCTGAAAATCATTAAGCCTGATTCTTAATAATCTTTTCCTGTTTTTTAATTTCAACTTAACCATTCTCACATCACTCCTGTTTTCGCTGAATCTTCTATTATCTTTCGATAATCTGATATTTAAAATATCATTAATTGCTACTTCTCTCTGCCCGAACCTGTTTTTAAAAATAATTTCTTTATCGTCAATTATTATTTCTCTTGCCCTTACCGCATTAGCCACTAAAGCTACAAGAAAGAAAATTATGAATATTGTTATTACATAAATTATAGGATCCCTGACGACTACTTCAAACCTTTCCTGAAAAAATTTTCCTTTGATTAATATATATGCAATTAAGGTTATGAAATAAATAATCAGCGATTTGTAATAAAAATCCAGCTTATATTTATAAACCCTTCCGTTCATTTAACTTTTGTCAGTTTAATTGCTTCAACAGCTATTTTAATTGCTGCTTCGGGATCAGAAAATTTATTCACATTTGATTTTAACCGGGATAATCTTTCTTCGTTGTCGATTAAATTCATAATTTCATCCAACAGCTTTTCGCCGATATTATTTTGCAAAACTACAATCGCTGCTTCTTCTCTTTCCAGACTTCTCGCATTCATCTCCTGATGATTCTCTGCCGATGTCGGTAAAGGAATCAGTATAGACGCAAGTTTCAAATATGCGATTTCCATTATGCTGGTAATCCCTGCCCTGCAGATAACAATGTCGCTTGCCGAATAGGCATAATCAATATTTTCAATGAACTCAAAAATCTTAATCCTGTCCTGTAAATATGCAAACTCAATATACATTTTTTCATAATCGCTCCTGCCGGTCTGCCAAATTATATTAAGATTATTTTCATACAATCTCTTGATAATGTGCTCAATAACTGTATTTATTCCTCTTGCGCCCTGACTTCCTCCAAAAATAAAAATTGTCTTTCTGTCTTCCGGCAGCTTGAAAAACTCAAGAGCTTTTGTCCTGTCAAATTTTTTTAAAGAACTTCTTACCGGGTGAGAAATTTTTATTACGTTATCCTTTCTCTTTAAATAATTTTTTGTCTCCTCGAAGTTTATCACAACTTTATCAGACTTTGCTGCAAGAAATTTTATGGTTCTTCCGGCAAAAGAATTCCCTTCCTGTATCAAAGTCGGAATACTCAGCCTGTTAGCCGTATACACGACCGGTCCGCAAACAAATCCGCCTGTTCCTATCACTACATCGGGTTTAAAATTTTTTATTAATATTCTGCATCTTCTTAATGCCAAAATAAACTTAACCGGAAGCCGAACATTCTTTGTTAAATTACTCCTGTCAAAACCGGTAATGTCTATCGTCTCTAATTTATAATTATTTGAAGGAACGATCTTTTCTTCTATTCTGCCCTTTGCACCAATAAATAATATTTCCGCTTTCTCGTCTAACTTTTTAATTTCATCGGCAATTGCAATCGCAGGAAAAATATGGCCGCCCGTACCGCCGCCGGCAAATAAATATTTCATTATTCAATTGTTAATCCTTCATCTATCTCATCTCTTTGAGAAGAAATATTCAACAGTACACCTATAGCCGCTGCAGTAAATATAATTGAGGTTCCGCCATAGCTGACAAACGGCAGTGTTACTCCTGTAGTTGGTATTACTCCGCTTGCTACCGACATATTCACAGCAGCATTCAATCCAATCAGTGTTGTGATCCCGAATGCAAGATATTTTCCAAACCCGTTCTTACTATCTTTAGCAATTTTGTATCCTCTTACCATTATAAGAAAATATAAACAGAGTATTATGAATGCTCCGATAAATCCATACTCTTCTCCTATTATAGAAAAAATAAAATCTCCGTGCGCTTCCGGTAAAAAAAATTCTCTTTGGTTTGAATTTCCCGGTCCTATTCCAAACACACCACCGTTTCCAAAGCCGATCAACGCCTGCTGTAGTTGATAACTTGTATTGCCGCTTGAATTATATTCATTATACGAGGTGAGCCTGTCCATTATGTAATCTTTCGATAAAACAAAAAGAACTGCGAAGGGTAATAATGCAAGCATTGTAAAAATTATATGCTTCCTCTTAGCTTCGGAAATGAATAGCATTATCATGCATGTGAAAAATATTATTGATGCTACGGAAAAGTTGGGCTGAATCAATATCAATCCTGCAATTAATAGTATGTAAAAAATTACAGGCAGATATCCACGGTAAAGTAAATTAATGTAATCTTTCTTCTTCACTAACAAGAGTGAAACATAAATTATAATGGCGTACCTCGCGAACTCTGACGGCTGAAAGCTCAATGGTCCTAAGTTAATCCAGCGGCTTGCACCTTTTATAGGACCTTTCCCACTGACCAATGTAAATAATAGTAAAATAATTGTAATCCAAATCAATGGTTTAGCAATACTTTCCAGATGAATATAATCGATCCTTGCTATAATGAAAATGAGCGCGATAGATATTATAATTTTTATTACATGCTGCTTGAACAAATAATTGCTGTCCTGAAATTTATCCAGAGCAAACGCAGTGCTGGCACTATAAACGACACCAATACTGAATATCATCAGTAGTAATACCGGAAGCAAAATCCAGATGTCTATTTTATATTTATTC
The DNA here is from genome assembly GCA_030855105.1 of Bacteroidota bacterium. Lineage (GTDB taxonomy): Bacteria > Bacteroidota > Ignavibacteria > Tepidaquicellales > Tepidaquicellaceae > JAGPCH01. Next base: position 73,848 of record JALYRX010000011.1, read on the forward strand.
ACTTAATGTTGTTTGCAATGTCATTTTAAAATATTCACAAGCTTCTTAAATTCTTTTCCACGGTGCTCGAAGCTGTCAAACATATCGAAGCTCTTGCATGCCGGCGATAACAGAACTGCATCACCTTCTTTACCGGCTTCATAGGCTTCATTGACTGCTTCCTGAAGTGAATCAACTTTAATTACTTTTTTATTTTTATTAAAATGTTCATAAATTTTTTCTTTCGTCTCTCCGATTGCAATGATCGCTTTCACTTTCTCATTAACAAGTTTGTCAACTCTCGAATAATCGTTTCCTTTTTCTCTTCCTCCAAGAATTAAGATTATATCTTTATCGAATGATTCTAATGCAACTATGAGTGAATCAATATTTGTGGCTTTTGAGTCGTTGTAAAAGCTTATTCGTTCCAGCTCTTTTACAAATTCAATTCTATGCTCAACGCCCGGAAATTTCATCAGACTCTCTCTAATCACTTCTTTCTTAATGTCAAAAGCTCTGGCTGAAATTATTGCCGCAAGTGAATTATATAAATTGTGATTCCCTCTTATGTTTATTTCCCGTGCTTCCATTATTTCTTCGTTGATATTTTTTGCTTTGTCAAAATAAATTAATTTTCCGTTATCTAAAAAACTGCCTGCATCAGTATTTTTTTCAATCAAGTTATCCTTTATGCTGAAGAATGCTTTCTTCGGTTTTACGTTTTCAAAGTTTGTCCTTAATATCTCATCATCGTAGTTTACAATCGTCAAATCTTCTTCAGTCTGGTTTTTTATAATTTTTAATTTTGCTTTCAGATAATTTTCAAAATTTTTGTGCCAGTCAATGTGATCGGAAGTAATGTTCATAAGCACTGAGACCTTTGGCTTAAACTGATCAATGTTGTTTAATTGAAAACTGCTGACTTCAAGAATTACAACCGAATCTTCCTTCAGCTCATCAATGATTTCCGAAAAAGCCAGTCCTACATTTCCGCAAACTTTCGTATCATATCCCGCTGCTTTAAAAATTTCTCCTGTTAGTACTGTTGTTGTTGTCTTACCGTTTGTGCCTGTTACTGCAATTATGGGACATTCACAAAACCAATATGCCGCTTCAATCTCAGAGTAAATTTGTTTTCTCAAACTCTCTGCCTTCAGAATCACTTCACTGTCAGGAAAAATGCCGGGACTTTTTATGATTACATCGCTTTCAAAAACCTTTTCAGTATGACCGCCAAGTTCGAACTCAATTTCGCTTTTCTTCAGAAAAGCTTCATCAAAAAATTTCAACTTGCTCTTTTCTGTGCCGTCACTTAAAAATACTTTAGCACCGTTTCTCTTCAGAAGCCTTGCAGCAGCAATTCCGCTTCTGCCGGCTCCTAGAATTGTAAAAGAACTGTTTTTAAAATCCTTCATCTGAATTTCTTACCTTATCTTCAATGAAGCCAATGTTATAATCGCTAAGATAATAGCAACTATATAAAACCTTACCACTATCTTCGGTTCCGGAATGCCTTTCATTTCAAAGTGATGATGAATCGGCGCCATCCTGAAGATTCTTTTCCCTTCACCATATTTTATTCGTGTATACTTAAAATAATATCTTTGAATAATTACCGACAAAGCTTCAGCAAAAAAGATACCGCCTAATATGGGAAGCATAAATTCTTTTTTGACTAATACACACAATGTCCCGACAGCTCCTCCCAGAGCAAGAGAACCGGTGTCTCCCATAAAAACCTGCGCCGGATAAAAATTGTACCATAAAAATCCCAGAGTCGCACCGCACAATGCCGAACAATAAATTGCGAGTTCACCGTTACCTCTCAAGTAAATAATATTTAGATATTTTGCTGTTTCAATATTTCCCGAAACATATGCAATAATGCCTAACGTTAAGGCAACTACACCGACAGTTCCTGTAGCGAGTCCATCCAGACCATCAGTAAAATTTACAGCGTTGGAAGTTGCCACAATTATAAAAACCACTATCGGTATATAGAAATACGCAAAATCAAATTCATAACTTTTCAAAAACGGAATTGTAGTGATCGAATGAATTCCGTCGAATTGAGGTAAAAAATAAATTGCGCAGCCGACAATAAGTCCTACTGCAATCTGTCCGATCAGTTTATATCTTTCCGCAAGACCTTTGCTGTATTTTTTGATTACCTTTAAATAATCATCCGTAAACCCGACAGCTCCCAATGCAACTGTAACAAATAAAATTATTATTACATAAATATTTGTAAGATCTCCCCACAGCAAAACCGGGATTAAAATAGAAAATAAAATTATAAATCCTCCCATAGTCGGTGTTCCGGCTTTAGACCAGTGAAATTGTGGACCGTCTTCTTTTCTTGATTCACCGATCTGCTTCTTCTTCAAAATCCTTATGATCTTAGGTCCCAGAATGAAACTTATTAAAAGAGCTGTTATTGCTGCCAATGCAGATCTGAAAGTTATAAACCGGAAAACGTCGAACCCCGGTGGATTAAATTTCTCATTAATAAATTCGGCTAATTTATACAGCATATTATTTAATTTTCTGTAATTCCTGTTACGACTTCTTCCATTTTCATTCCTCTGGAACCTTTCACATAAATTACATCATCCGGCTTCAGGTTTTTTTTTAGCATTCGTATTAGATCTTCCTTGCTATCAAAATAAAAATTGTTCTTTAGCTTTCCTGCATTATAAAAAGTATTGTATGATTCTTTGCCATATGTATATAAATTTTTTACTTTTAATTTTTTTACCAGCTTTCCGATATTTGAATGTTCGCTCTTACTGAGTTTTCCCAATTCCAGCATATCCGATAATACTGCATACTTTTCCCCTTTAGTTTTATAATCGAGCATTGTCTCTAATCCCATTTTCACTGATTCGGGATTGCTGTTGTATGTATCGTTAATAATTGTCATTGAGTTAACTTTTAATGCTTCCATTCTCTTGGAAGAAGAAGGCTTAAAGTTTTGTAAAGCTTTTTTAATTTTGCTTTGACTTACTTTAAAAAACAATCCGGCAGCAGCAGCCGCTAAACCGTTGTAAATCGAGTGTTTGCCGAATGTAGAGATAAAGGTTTTGAATTCTTTTTCACGGTAACTAATTTCGATTTCGGGTTCAAAATTTTTATTATAACCTTTAAATCTTCCTTTGACATCCGTGTCAAACTTGTAAGAATAAGTAAATTTTTTTTCATAACTTATTTTTGCTGAATATTTTTTTATGAACCTATCGTCCAGATTAAAAAAAATTGTTGCTTGTTTTCTTGACTTAAGATATTCAAACAATTCAAATTCTGCTTTTGCAACTCCCGTCAAATCTTTAAAAAACTCCAGGTGCTCCTTTCCAATGTTGGTTACCATTCCGTAATCCGGCTCTGCAATCCCGCATAAATATTTTATTTCATTAAAATGATTGCACCCTACTTCAAGCAAACAAAAATTATGATATTCATTTAATCTGAGTAAAGTCAGCGGCAAGCCAATGTGATTGTTAAAGTTGCCTTCCGTTTTCAATACCTTAAATTTTTGTGAAAGAACAGCTGCTGTCAGATCTTTTGTCGTCGTCTTTCCATTGCTTCCACCAATGCATAAAACCGGGAAGTTGAAATTGCTTCTGTGTATCTTTGAGAATTCACCTAACGCTAAAGTCGTGTCTTCAACAATAAAAAAAATCTTATCACTGTATCTTTTTCCCACCTTGCTAAACCAGTCTTCGTTTACAACGGCAATAATAACTCTTCTTTTGAATACATCATCTAAAAAATTATGTCCGTCTGTTCGTTCACCTTTGATAGCAAAAAAAATCTCATTCTTCTTAATTGTTCTTGAATCTATTGAAACTCCGTGAAATTTTTTCTTTTTTAATTTATCAAAATTTATTTTCGCTTTATGCCTGACTGAAATCAGATCATCAACTTTCAGCATAATTTATTTTGCATTTTCCAAATATTTACTGACTATTTCCTTATCATTAAAATAAGTTCTCATTCCGTTTATTTCCTGATATGTCTCATGTCCTTTCCCGCAAATCAAAACTATGTCTCCTTCTCTTGACAGCTCGATGCCTCTCTTGATTGCTTCCTCGCGGTTTTCCAGCACTTCAAAATTCTTATTTGATTTAATGCCTGTAATAATTTCGTTTATAATTTCCATCGGATTTTCAAACCTCGGATTGTCTGAGGTTATAATTGAATAATCCGATAAACTTGCCGCGAAATTTCCCATTACCGGTCTTTTAGTTCTGTCCTTATTTCCTCCGCATCCGAAGATCGTAATTACTCTTGCATTCTTTTTTTCTTCATTCACAATTTCTCTTGCAGATTCGATCGCATTCTTCAACGAGTCCGAGGTATGAGAATAATCTATCACTGCAATTGCACCGTTAGGTAATGAAACTTTGTTGAATCTTCCGTTCACTTCCTGAAAATTCAAAAGCGAATTTTGTATCGAAACCATGTCAATGTCATATTGCAAAACTGCAGACACAGAAGCTAATATATTATAAATATTAAATCTCCCTGATATATTTGATTTTAACTTGTATGCTTTTCCGTTCCATTCAACATCAAACTCAATTCCGTTAAGAGATAATTTTTCGTTGAATGATCTTAAATTGCTTTTTTTCTTTCTTGAATAAAAAAATTTCTTTGCCTTGCTATCAATTAATATTTTATCACCGTAAACATCATCATTGTTCGATATTGCATTATCATCCGGAGTCAGGTTATCAAACAATATTTTTTTTGCAAAAAAATAATTTTCCATATTCTCATGAAAATCAAGATGCTCGCTTGTAAGATTTGTAAATACAGCCGAGTTAAAATCCAATCCGTAAACCCTGTCCATCTTTAGAGCAATTGAAGAAACTTCCATTACGCAAAAATCCATTTTTGCTTTAACCATTTCTCCGAGCATCATATTCATTTCAACCGACTCGGGTGTTGTTAAAGTTGAATCAAGTTTTATATCTCCGATTTGATAATCAATTGTTCCGATCAGTCCTGCTTTGTATCCTGCATCATTCAATAATGACTTTATTAAATAGGTCGTTGTTGTCTTGCCGTTTGTCCCCGTTACTCCTATTAAATTTATTTTACCCGACGGATTTCCGTAATAAATTACGCTGATCTCTGCCATCAATTTTCTGATTGAGTTTACTTTGAATGATAAAACGTTCGGGTCTTTGGCAATCTTCAAATCTCCTTCGGTAAAAATTACATTGGCTCCGTTATTGATTGCGTTATCAATGTATTTATTCCCATCATCTTTTAATCCGGTGATTGCAAAAAAAAGGTAACCCGGTTTAACCTTTCTTGAGTCATATGCCAATCCTTTAACTTCAAAATCTTTTAAAGTATCAGGATTTAGTTTCAAATTACTTTTATTTATGATCTCGGAAAATTTCATTGCTGATTTTTACAATAAAGAATTATTTTTGATTTCGGAAGCTGCTTTGAGCCTGATGCCGGATATTGATCAATTATTTTTCCGCTTCCGTTTATCTCAACATCGAATCCTCCGGACAATAAAATATTGATTGCTTTTCTCAGGCTCAGATTAATTACCGATGGCACTTCAATCAATCTGTCGTCGGGAATTATATTATTTTCCACAACTAATTTTACTTTTGTATTATCGATCATCGAGACTCTTTCGTTTGGCAACGGATATTGTGATTCAACGTACTTTGCTACATTTGTATTTTTTTCATCGGGATTTATTTCTACTATTTCAAAACTTAATTTACTTTCCAAAAGTATATCCTTTGCATCTTCCAGTCTGAGATTGATTAAATTTGGAATCAGGATTTTTTGCTCTTCCAAATCATTAACCGTTTCAGAAATATTTTTTTCACGTGAATAAGTTACATTTACAAAATCCTGTGTTTGAATATTGGATGTTCCGGTAAAATTAATTATTCTGCTTGCAATTTTCTGAAAGATAGGTGCGGCTACTTTACCGCCGTAATATTCTCCTGATTTAGGATTACTCAAAATCACTGTAATAATGATCTGCGGATTCTCGGAAGGAAAATATCCGACGAAAGAAGAATTATGAGAGCTGTTGGAGTATGCTCCGTTTATCAATCGCTGGGCTGTACCTGTTTTTCCCGCAACACTCGTTCCTTCTATCTTCGCGTCGACTCCGGTTCCTCTTTCAACGACTCCTACTAAAAGTGAAGTTAAATTCTTTGCCGTATTTTCTGAAACTACCTGCCTGACTCCTGTCGGTTTATTTTCAAATATAATTTTTCCGTCAGTTCCGAATTCTCTTTTTATTATGTATGACTTCATCATCATCCCGTTATTTGCAATGGAAGAGTATGCATTCGTTATCTGCAAAGCGTTAACCAAAACTTCGTATCCGATTGACATATACGGGAGTGAGAATCCTGAAAAATCAATTGGTCTTTTCAATATTCCTTTGTTCTCGCCGGGCAGTTCTATTCCGCTGTAAATTCCGAATCCAAAATCACGTGCATATTTATAAAATCTTTCAGTGCCTAGTTTAAGAGAAATTTTGCTAAAGCCCACATTGCTTGACTGCTCTATCACTTGCTGAAATGACATGCTTCTCGAACTATGAACATCGCTTATATTCAATCCTTTAATTTCGCTGACACTTTCGGTTGAAATAATTGAGTTTTTGTCTTCTATTTTTTCTTCGAGTGAAGCTGCAGCGGTTACAATTTTAAATGTTGAACCCGGTTCATAAATATCCGATAATACTGAATTTTTCATTCCGCTTGTATCTGCTGCCGAAATATTGTTCGGATCAAAAGTCGGATAAGAGGACATTGCCAGAAGTTCACCTGTCTTTACCGACTGCACAATTACTTTTCCTCCGTCGGCTTTAAAATTTTTTACACCCTCTGCAAGCTCTTCTTCTGCAAATCTTTGTATATTAATGTCTAATGTAAGAACAACATTGTTTCCATTTTTACAATCCTTCCTCGGAAATTCAAGTGAAGGTCTGTTGTTTCCTCTACCGTCTCTTTGCATAATTACAAACCCCTCTTTCCCGGCCAATTCATTTTCCATCGAGAGTTCAATACCGGTTTGTCCCTTATTGTCAATGTTTGTAAAGCCGAGCACCTGCGAAGCAAGTGTTCCGTAATTATAAATTCTCTTTGGCTCCTTCAAAACAATTATACCACTTATATTAGCCGTATCCAGCCCGTTAACTTTTGACGCATCTACTCTTCTTTCTAAGTATACGAAAGATGTATTTTGAGAATTCAGCTTTACTAAATATTCCTCTTTGCTCTTTCCAAAAACTTTTGCAAAAATCTCCGCAGCTTCTCCCGGCTTATCTGCCATATTAGGATCTGCTGCAAATGAGTATTCATAAGAGTTAGATACAAGAATATTCATATTCCTGTCATATATCAATCCGCGGAAAGGAGACAGCACAATTTTGTTTTCATATTGTTTTCGAGCTGCAATCTTATATTTTTCGGAATCTATGATCTGCACGTTTATGAGCTTTAACAATATCACAATAAAAATTGCAAAAAAGATCAGGAAGAAAAAATTAATCTTTCTTCTTTGAATCAACTCTTTGTCGGGATTTTTATATAGCTTATATTCCAAAATGTAATTTTTATTTCAACTGCGATTTTTTTACTATGATATTATTTTTTTCTTCAATCGAATACTCCTTGTAAGAGAGATTAAATTTTTCCCATGCAATTGTCTTAACCCTTTCAAAGCTGCTAAGCTTCTCGGCTTCTGTTCGTAATAAATCATTTGTTTGAATATTCTTATTGATTTCTTCCTTTAGATTGTTGTTGTCGACAGAAAGCTGGTTGACATAAATAATATTGTTAATGTATACAACAAGTATGATAGACATTAAAACTAAAAATATTAAAAAATAGAAAATTGAGATCTTATTTTTTGACCTGTTCTTTGAATTCATAATTTGTCTAAATTATTTCAGCAGCTCTTAGTTTCGCACTGCGTGAGCGCGGGTTAAGTCGTATTTCATCATATTCAGGAATCAAAGGTTTCTTAGTCAGAATCTTAATCCGGGGTATTACTTCCTCGTCAAAATACGGATTGGAGGTTTTTTTGAATTTCAATGAGTTCTCTTTAAAAAAATTCTTGACTATCCTGTCTTCAAGAGAATGATAAGAAACAATTACTATTCTTCCGCCTTTCTCAATTAAGTCAATTGAATCTTTCAATACTGCTTCAAGATTTTCCAATTCGTTGTTAACTTTTATTCTCAATGCCTGAAATATCTTCGCCAGAAAATCGATTAAGTTTTTTTTATTCAAATCGTATTCTTCGTTTATCAATTCAACAAGATCAAAGGTAGATTTAAATTTGTTAATTTTTCTCTTTTCAAATATTGCTTTAGCTAATCTTTCCGCATTTCCAATCTCTCCGTAATTTTCGAATACTTCTGACAGCTCGTCTTTTTTATAACTGTTTAAAATATCCGATGCAGTTAATTCATCTTTTTTATAAGCCCTCATATCAAGTGGAGTATCTCTCATAAAGCTGAATCCTTCTTCCGACTCAAGTTGGTAAGAGGACAACCCTAAATCCAAAACCAATCCGGAAATTTCTTTTATATTTTGCTCAATTAGTATTTTCCTTAGTTCTCCAAAATTGCCGTTGACAAAAGTAATCTTATCATTAAATCCCTGCAAATTATTTTTTGCATATCCCAGAGCATTAATATCTTTATCTATTGAAATTACTCTGCTGCCCTTTTTAATTTTTTCGCAAATTAAATTTGTGTAGCTGCCGCCGCCGGTTGTGCCGTCGACTATTATATGATTTGAAAATTCTTCATTAATCAAAAAACTCACAGCTTCATTCAAAAGAACCGGGATATGAAAATTTTCTGTTTTCATTTTCAAATTCAGCGTGTCCGGATCCTCGGGATCAAGAGTTAATTATCTCAGAAACTTTTTCGGCAATCTCTTCATAAGATTTTGTCATGGAATTATCATAACTTTCCTTTATTTCAGGATCCCATATTTCAATTTTATCCAAAAGTCCTAATACTATGACTTCCTTTTTTAATTTTGCAAAATCCATTAATTGCGGAGGAATTACAATCCGGTTTTGTGAATCAAGCTCGCATTCATTTACAAAAGTTAAAAATTGTCTTACAAAAAATCTTTGATCCGAATTGAATTGATTGTAGCGGGTCAAGCCGTTTTTTACTTTCTCCCATTCGTCGAGAGGATATACCAACAGACATTCATCCATTCCGCGTGTCAAAATTATTTTATTGTCTGCTTCCGGCTTTACATATTTCCGGAATTTTGCAGGCAAGATTAACCTCGACTTCGCATCTAAGTTGCAAATTGAATGTCCTTGAAACATTTATAAATTTGTTTATTTTAATAAAAAATAATCGATTAATTATCGAATAAAATATAATCGCCACTTTACCCCACTTTACTCCACAGTAATACAAAAATACGCAAAATAAATTAAATGTCAAACTTATATTTGAGAAATTTAAAGTGTTTATAAACATTGTGTTAAATTTTATTTTGGGTTGGCAAAATTTGTCATCTAAGCGGTGACATTAGCATTGAAAAAAGATTTATGTTATCATAAATTATTTTCAAAATGGAAATAAAAAAATACATACTCGCAGTCTTCATTATCTTTTCTCTAAGCTTTTCTTATCAGCCGGTGCGAATTTATAGTAAGGAAAAAGATCCGATGGTTTTCGTAATCAATTACAAAAAGGATTTACTAACAAATGAATTTATAAGTCAAAATGAGGCGCGGAAGTTTATGCTTCTTGTTTCATTAACATTTAAATGTATGGTTTACAACGAAGAAAATATTTTTTTTAATACTTCATAAAGTTTTGGAAGGTGTAAATATTATTAGCGGTTCAAATAAAATTTTGGCTGTAAATGCTTTGATAATTTGTTATCTGAATTCTTTATCTATCACATCTATTTCACCCGGATAAGAAATCCCTCCGAGAAATGTATCTATAGTTGGCTTTATCTTTAGCGTTAATCTTGAACTCGTGCCTGATTTTCCACCAATAGCCAGAGCAAGATTTAGTATGTCTTCGTATCCCCCGTTACCTAACAATTGCAGCAAATCAAATGAAACCGGGATAGGGATTTTAGTTTCCTTACCAACTCCCGGAATAGTTATCGGTGTGGTAATCGCACCGTTGATAACATCCTTATTGTCAATTAGCAATCTCCAGTCCAGAGATTTTATCAATGAAGAAGATTCTGCGGACCCGCCCGGTGTATTCGGATTTTTAGCAATTAAATTTAGTGTAAAAGATGCAGGTAATCTCCCGCCGGCAAATGCTGCCAATAAACTTGCACCGTCAATTATATTCAGATCCCGGATTGATTTGATGTTGCTCAGTCTGACTCCGGCAAGATTAAGATTATCTACTTTACCAAGTTTGAACTGGAGACGTTCGGCATTCTTAATTGCATTGTTGACGCCCGAGCACCCCAATTGGATCAAAACGAGTAAAATAAAAATGTTTAAAGTTTGTAATATTCTTTTCATGATTTAATTAATTTTATTTTTAAAGTCACTGATATTCTTGATTAAAATTTTTTTACAATTAAACCTGTCAGGTTTTTAAGATGAATAAAACTTTAGATAAAAACTCAAAACCTGAAAGGTTTAAAATAAAAACCTTCCCTATGCGTGGAAGGTCTTTAGCAGAGAGAGAGGGATTCGAACCCCCGGTGAGCGCAAGCCCACAACGGTTTTCAAGACCGCCGCATTCAACCACTCTGCCATCTCTCTAATTCAATTTCAAATTACAAATTACAGATTACAAATTAAAGATTGAAATTCTTGTTTGATTAAATTTTAATTTATTTACTTGAAAATGCTAATAAGGATTTTTATGATCTCTAAAATAATAATCTTATTTTTTGAACAAATTTTTTTGAAAGTTGCAAATTTGTTCTTTAACGAAACTTTGTTCATCAAATTTTCCTTTCTTCAGAAATTTCCACCTAACAGCGAAAGAAAATCTAATGAATGCAAGGGATGGTATGCTACAAAAGAAATTCTGTTAAGTGCTTTATAAATTATATTTGATTTTAACCCGTGCATATGAATTTAATTTTACTTTCATATACAATTTATTATCAATAAAACTTTACTAAAAAGCAATAATGGGTTTAACTATCTACAATTATATTAATTTGTTTAACTAAAAAAATTTATATCTTTTTATTTACTTTTATATTAGGAGATATAAATTTACCTTTTGTTTTTAATCCTTTTTGTAATGCTTGTTGAATACTAATTCTATGTAATTTTTGCTTAGGTAATTTTTTTTCTAACTTATCATAGAGATACTCTACGTTTTGTTTGAGGTCTAATTTTTTATCGATAAAATAAATTAAATAATCTTTATTTAATTTCTTTTCTAATATTAAATTTAATAGGATTTCATTTTCATATTCAATTAAAAAGTTATATAGTAATTTAGTAATGTCTGTATTTTTTTCTAAAAAAGCATAAAGTTTTGAAAGTTTTTTATTTTCCTTAATTACTTTCAGATCCATATCAAAAATATTTTCATAATTTTTATATTCTTTAGTAGAAACATCAAACTCTTTACTATGAGATATAATATCTGACATAAAAATTTGAAGTTCAATATTTTGATTAGTGCTTATATACTTAAAATCTTTAATTACTTCAGGAACATTATTCTCTATAAATATTATTGGAACATTCTTTGTAAATTTTCTATACAAATAAGGATTTTTTCTAAAGTGCATTTTTGCTTTAATAACAATTCTTGAATATATATGAAATTTTGACACCAGTTCTTTACCAGTAATATTTAAAATGTAATTATTTATTTTATTTGTAAGTTCATTAAGGTTATTATAATTTTCAAATATTTGGTCTATTTCTTTGTTTATGTCTGTAAGTGATTTTAATTTTTTTTTCATTTTCACTTCCCGAAAAATAATTATTAATTTATTTTATATATTCATTCTTTTTTCCATTGGGTTCATTAGCTTGAGCTTTTTTATATGCAATGTCTTCTGCAATTGAATCTTCCGAGCTCCAATCAGCAATACATTAATCCAAGTAGAAATAAAACCTACAAATGATATAATAAGGCATATTAAAAATGCTACTGCTATATACCCTTGCTTGGGTCTTGTCTTTCTTTTTAATCGCTTTTTTAAATTCTTCGTTCATAATTTAAGTTATAATTTTAAGATTTAAATAATTTTTTAGATATTATTTGTCTTCACCCCATAAAATAAACGTATGAATTTCGCCCGTATCTTCTTTAATTAGCTGAACATAATAATCTGAATTTTTACCTTTTAGTTTTAATAAGTTCATTCCGTTTCTGTTTTCAAGTGTGGCTTTTGAGCTTTCCGGAATTGTTTCATCATATACTTTCGAAATGACAGATTTTATTGCACCTACTAAAATTACATCATTTCGAGGTAAAAAATTTTTGGGGAATAAAACTACAGATTTATTATCCTTTGACATTAAAACATATTCATAACCTAAGTAATTATCTGTAATTGTATATTCTATATCTTCAGTTTTTTCTTTAACTGTATCTTGATTATTTTTTTTATTACAACTGGAAATAAAAATTATAAATGTGAGAATAATTAGAAAACTATTCATATTTGATTTGATTAAATATTAAATTAAAATTTATGCAGAATGATCTCTTTCCAGAAAAATTAAAGCTATAAATTATATAATTATCAATTTTCTATTGATATTGTTATCGATTTATCAAGTAGTTCACTTGAATTGTCATAAAATTCCAATTCGTAAAAACCTTCATATTCTATCGATAAATCTCCAATAAAATAATCCCAATTTGGATTAATATCGTATGATAAAAATTTATATTGTTCGTATTTTCCAATAGTAGTTTCTTCGTGGGGATTCATTAATCTCATAACCTTTATGTTTAATTTGAATGTATTGAAGGGTTCAAAATTTATTCTTCCTTCATATAATTCTTTGTTTAAATCGACAGTATACTTACTTATTTTAAAATTAAAATTTTCGCCGGTCTTAAAATCCAACGAAATTTCTAATTTTTCATTCTCGCTGTCGTATTGTCCGGTATGTATAAAGTATTGATAATATTGAGCAATTAAGCTTGTAGAATTTAAAAGAAAATAAACAACAAAAATTAAAGTATAAAAATTATAACTTTGTTTATCTTTCATAATCTTTCTTAAATTAATCTAAATGTAATAATTTAAGCTTATAATTTAACCTCAATATTATTGTTTGTAAATTGCTTTCTAAAAGTTAGTCTTATTCACAGCTTCCCTTAAATCATTCGTAAATATATGAACATAATTCATAGTTGTTTGTATTTCCGAATGTCCGGCTAAACAGCTTCTTTCTTAATCTTTATCAGCTTTTTATGAAGTCCGTTTTCCAAATGTTCATTCATGTTTTCATTTTTAATCTTATCAAATGAGACGGAAGGAATTCTATTCATAGCCAATGACAGCTCAATTAATTTTTTTAAAGTAAAATTAAAATTACCGTTTAAGACCTATTTTCACTAAAGAATTCCTATTTGAAATTATACTCAAAACCAAGATATTCTTTAATTTTTTCGAAGAATTTTTTAGCATTTAGAAGCTGAGTTTCAGTTTGTTCTTTAGTTACAATATAAAAGTCATTGTAATCTGTATTAATCCGAATTCTCTCTGCAGACATTAAAATTTCAGAATACATTTTTTCTATTTTATTTCTTAATATAATTTTTGTTAAAATAAGAAATTATTCCTGAATGTTTTTTCGAATCGAATTTATCAAATAAAAAAAGAGCTCTTACAGAATGGAATATTGAGTAGTATGATCGGTTTGTCTTGTCCTGAAATGGGTTGTCAAAATGTTAGTAACATTTTTATAAACCTAAACAGAAAGGACTGTAAAAGATGTTAAAAGAACAGAAGTTAATAAAGCGATACAGC
>JALYRX010000060.1 GCA_030855105.1 Bacteroidota bacterium
AATCCGCAATTGAAATTATTCTGCGAATAAAATTGAAGGGATTGTTTTTGAATGGAAGTAATATCTGTCCAAATCGAAGTGGTATCAAAGATAAATTAAATTTTTAAAATCGTTTTGGACAGCATTGACAATGGCTACTAGTAAAGTAAATAAATTCCCTTATAGATGGTTGAACATAATCAAGATAATTGGAGATTGTTGGCAGGGATTTATAGTTGTTGGGGGAATTCTCTACGTGTTTGGATATATCTGTTGGTCTTTAAATGCTTACCATTTCAATCTCGGATTGTTACCGGCAGTTGACTTACAATATTTTGTTGCTGGTATAATACCCTCCCCTCTAATCATTGTTCTTTATTTTGTTTATATAGAAATTTTAAAGTTAAGAGGAATTGTGGACGAAAAAATTTGGAACGATGAAATTCATCGTTCAACATATGTCAAAATATTTCCTATAGTTTTTACCCTTGGTTTTTTATCAATTATGCATTTTGAAATTGATTTGTCTATATATATTATTTTTTTGTTTATCAGTTTTTTTTTCGCACCCAAAGCCAGGTTCAGATATCGACGGGTTTTAAAAAAGAAAAAGTCTTTTTCCGATTGGCTCGACATAGCCGAATATACCTGGGAAAACTGTTCCTTATGGTTCTACAGAGCTTATGGTTCATTTATTGTATTTGTTGTTGTAGGTTTTTTAACTTATTATCCATTCAAATTCTTTTTCGATTATTATTCATCATTACCACAAGAGTTTGGAGGAGTAAAACCAAAAGCAGCAATTTTAGAATTAGACAGATCGAAATTTTCCGAGACTTCATTTCGAGCTCTTACAGGTTCGACGGATTCATTAATGAAAGTTGTATCAGTAAAAAAGTTAATGTTTATTATTTTAATGAAAGAATTTTAATGTTTAAAGTTGCGGAAGATGATACAGTAAAAACAGCAAATGTTTATCAAATTCTTTTTACAAATATAAATGCAATACAGTGGGTAGATAATTAAGTTTATAAGAATTGTTAAAATAATTTGAATAGATTTTAATTCCCGTAAATTTTAATTTCCATTTCCTCATCATTTTTTATACTCGCTCTATACATTCCTTCCGAATTAAATGTCATCGAGATATTACAATCTTTATCGATTGCAATTAATCCTCCTTCGCCTCCAATATCCATTATCTTTTTGTGAATTACTGTTTTACATGCTTCTTCGAGAGAAAATTTTTTGTATTCCATCATCGCTGAAACGTCATAAGCGGCAACAGCTCTGATAAAGTATTCACCATTACCAGTGCACGAGATTGCAGCGGTTTTATTATTAGCATATGTGCCGGCGCCTATGATCGGGCTGTCCCCGAGTCTGCCGAATTTCACATTTGTCATTCCTCCTGTAGATGTGGCTGCAGCTAAGTTGCCGCTTTGATCTAATGCAACCGCTCCAACAGTTCCGAATTTTTTTATATTATTACTATCAGAATGGTCAAGCTGAACTTTATCTTCTTCCAATGCTTTCAAATATTGTTCAAACCTGTATTCATCAAAAAAATATTCATCCTCTTCAAATTGCAAATTCATTTTTTTTGCAAACTCTTCAGCACCTTTTCCACCAAGAAAAACAAATTCCGATTCATCCATAATTTTTCTTGCTAATATGATAGGGTTTTTTACATTACTTACTGAAGCAACACAGCCGGCTTTTAAAGTTCTGCCGTCCATAATTGAAGCGTCCATTAAATGTTTTGCTTCATTTGTAAACACGGAGCCTCTGCCTGCATTGAAGAGGGGATTGTTTTCAAGAATTTCAGCTGCTCTTTCGACTGCATCAAGTGAACTTTTATTTTTAAGAAGAAAATTCCATCCTTCGAGCAAAGCTTCTTCGAGTGCTTTCTTATATAGCTCTTCTTTTTCAGGAGTCATTTTTGATTTAAGAATAGTTCCTGCGCCCCCATGAATTGCAATACCGATCTTATTCATTTAGATTTTTTTGAATTTCTTTTTATTAGAATTAACAATTTACTTAATATCAGCTGAACAAATAAAAAAACCTTGTTAAATAATTTTAACAAGGCTAATATGAAAAGATTAAAATTAAAATTTTATTTTCTTTGGAATTTTTCTTCTTCGAGAGTAAACATAAGTGAAATTATATGACTGTTTCCAAGTTCTTCAAGACCGTCAAATTTTGAAAAAGAATAATCAATGTTAATCTTTGGTAATTTTACACCCGCGCCCAATGTGAGATTTCCCAGGTCACTATATCCTGTTCTGATTGCAATTAAATCTCTGAATGAGTATTCAATACCTGCATGCATATCAAAACTTACAGGACCTACATTAGCATTTGCACTTTGCCTCCTGTTTTCAAAACGTATATCAAGATCTACCACAGGAGTTAATTTTCCTTTGAAAAAATCTATTTGATAAGCAGTCCCTATCTTTGCAGTAGGAGTTATAACTTCCTTTTTACCCGTTGACCATGTAAGATAAGTAGATGTGATGTCCATTAAGTTTGCACCAAGAAAAAAACTTCCGAAGGGATTGTAAGAAGCACCAACATCAAATCCCAATCCCCATGCACCGGCATCGGCTACATTTTTTCTTATGATTTTTAAGTTTGCTCCGTAAGTAAATTTTTCAGATTGTCTTTTTGCGTAAGTTAAATAAATTGCATAGTCAGAAGTGTTGAATGTTGTAATTTTGTCCGGGTCTAATCTCTCACCCGGGTCAAGAGTTCCGTTGCCATTGAGGTCAATCAGCGCATTTCTTGTATCGGAGATATCATCAACACCCATTCTGATCATACTAAGACCAAGCGAAGCGTTTGTTCCGAAAGGAATTCCAATACCGCCGTAATCATAATTAACAAGATTGCCAAATTGAGCATCATGCATTAAAGAAAACTGGGGATAATTAATTTTAGATAGAGAGCCGGGATTCCAGTACCCTGCTGTTACATCATTTACAAGAGCAACATAAGCACCGCCCATACCTCTCGGACGACCACCCACTCCGATTGATAAAAACTCACCTGCGTATTTATTTCCGCTTCCTTGCGAATAACACTCTAACGACGAGAATAAAGAAATGAATAGGAGAAGAATTACTTTTGATTTTAATGTTTTCATTGTTTGGATTAAGGTTAACTTTTTTGATTAAACATAACACGTAAACGTTCTCTCATTTATCCTCCTAAAAAATTTTTGTTCAATAATGATTATTTTATTTTGATAAGTCAATACAAAATTATTTAATTTTTCAGCTTGATAATCCGGGACAAACTAATGATTAGTTATTTCAATCTTAAAAGAGTTGTAAATTGAACAAAGAATATATCAAAAAAATTACTTTATATATAATTTTATTAAAAACTAAACTCATAGAGTAAACGTATCATTGTTAATATCAGTTTTAAAAAGTTTTTCGGAACATTAATTAATACAATAGCATTTCTTATAACAACTTTATAATGTATTTTTAATCAAATTAAAATTAATAGTATGACTAACAAAAAATTTATCATTCCACTAACTATTATTCTTTTAGCATTGGGAATATTTGCAGGGATGAAGATTCAGAATGCAGTATCAGATGATAAAAACTCCGCACAAGTAAAAAAGTTTAATGACGCTCTCGAAATAACTTCAAAATATTATGTAGATAATGTCGACTCACAAAAGCTTACTGAAGATGCAATCAAAGGGATGCTTGAAGGATTGGATCCTCACTCGGTTTATATCAGTTCGGAACAATTAAAGAGGGTGAGCGAGGATTTCCAGGGAAGCTTTGAAGGTATCGGAGTAGAGTTTGACATAGTGAACGATACATTGACGATAGTAAGTCCAATCAGCGGGGGTCCTTCGGAAAAGCTGGGTATACAAGCAGGTGATAAGATCATAAAAATTGACGGGGCAAGTAGTGTGAAGATTGCAAGAGACGATGTTCCGAAAAAACTAAAAGGACCTAAAGGAACGAAAGTTAATGTAACTATATTAAGAGCAGGAATGAATGAGCCGTTAGAGTTTGAAATAACAAGAGATAAAATCCCGATTTATAGTGTTGACGCATCATTCATGTATAACAATGAA
The DNA here is from genome assembly GCA_030855105.1 of Bacteroidota bacterium. Classification (GTDB taxonomy): domain Bacteria; phylum Bacteroidota; class Ignavibacteria; order Tepidaquicellales; family Tepidaquicellaceae; genus JAGPCH01. The sequence continues at coordinate 4,088 of JALYRX010000060.1, forward strand.
GTGGGTTACGTAAAAGTTTCTAGATTTGCAGCAACCACCTATGAAGAATTTATAAAGGCAATGGCTGATTTGAAAAACCAGGGAATGAAGAAAGTTGTGCTTGACTTAAGAGGAGATCCGGGCGGATACCTGGACCAGGCATTCAAAATTGCAAGCGAGTTTATTCCTGCAGGTAAGAAAATTGTTTATACAAAAAGCAGAATAAATGACTTTAATGAAGAATATGTTTCCGAAGGCGGGAGTTATACCGACATTCCATTAATAGTCATGGTGAACGGCGGCTCTGCTTCTGCGAGCGAAATTGTTTCAGGTGCGATACAGGACTGGGACAGGGGACTAATAGTTGGAGAGACAACATTCGGAAAAGGTCTTGTGCAAAGGCAGTTTGATTTACCCGATGGCTCAGCATTCAGAGTAACTACTGCAAGATATTACACCCCTACCGGAAGGCTGATTCAAAAACCTTACGAAGGAGGAAAGTATAATAATAAGCTGATTACGGATATTGTAGGTGAAAATCTCGAACATAAAAATGATACACAGGATACTGCAAGACGCGAGTTTAAGACTTTCGGAGGAAGGACTGTTTACGGAGGCGGGGGAATTACACCGGATTTTGTAGTTAAATTAGATACCGTAACAGATTATTATGTCCAGCTCAGAAGATTAAATTTATTTTATATTTATACCGAAAGATTCATGTCAAATAATAAAAGCAGAATTGAAGCACAATATAAAACAGCAAATGATTTCAGGGATAATTTTGTAGTTGATGAAAGTATGCTCTCTGATTTAAATAATATGGCTTCGGAAAAAGGAGTTGTGATGAACGAAGAGCAATATAATAAAGATCTTGATTTTATAAAGACCTCAATTAAATATCAAATTGCCCGGGACATTTGGGGAAACAATGGAAGCTACGTCGTGCTTGTAGGTAATGATGAACAATTTCAAAAGGCAGTAAATCTGTTTGATGATGCAATTAAATTAGCAAAGTTAAAACAATAAACCTGCAATGCCTTTTCACAACTTTAGAGTAAGTTTCTTTGTATTAGCTTTTATCTCTATAATCCATACAGCAGAAGCTTATTCACAGGAAAAGGTCATGGAAGTAAGTGAGGAATTAAAATATGAAGTTTCCTATGGCTTTATAAAGCTAGGATATGTAAAATTTGTATTGACTAATTTCCACAAAGAAGGAAAAAAGCTTGTCTATAATTCCAAGCTCGAAGTTAAAAGCTATCCGGAAGTTCCTTTCATAAAAATAAATGAAATATTGGAATCGGAAATGGAGATCGATGAAAACGAATTATTTTCGAAAAAGTTTTACGAAACTAATTTTAAGGACAAATCAATAACGAGGACCGATTGTAACTTCAATTATAAAAAAAATTACATAAAACTAAAGGTAGAAACTGACGGAACTGTTGAGAAGAATATTCAGACACAGATAAAAAAAAACGTCAGATACAGAGACGAACTTTCCTGGCAATATGACTCCAGAATAAATTCTTTTACCAACAAAAATTTCAACATACCTACATTCGTTAATGGTGAAGAATCTTCGGTGAAATATTCCTTTAATGTTAATAAGACAGTTATAAAAATTGAAAAATTCGATTACGATATTTCAGTAATAAAGATGGAGGGAACAAGCGACTACATAGGCCTATTCGGCTTTAAGGGGGAATTTCTTATTTTATTATCTGACGATGAGGAGAGAGTTCCTGTCAAAGCTTATTTTAATTCAACATTGGGAAATGTAGTATGGGAATTGATATCCTATAAAAAAAATAAATGGAACCCTCCGGCATTTCTTAAATAAGTGTTCAATCTAATATTCACTAAGATTATGAATTTTACGAATAAAATATTTTTGTTAATTAGTATTTTTATTCTAATTGGTGAAAATGTTTTCGGCCAGGGAAAAATTTTACAGGAAGGGGAAGAATTGAATTACGTTGTCTATTATGGATTTATAAAATTAGGAGAAGTGAATATGAAAATTGTGAATAAAAAAATTGAAAATAATAAAATAATATATTCTTCAAGATCCTTAATGAAATCATATAAAGGTGTTCCGTTTGTAGACTTAAACAGTATCTTTGAATCGGAAATGGTTTACGATGGTAAGGAATTTTATTCCAGAAGGTTTAAGGCAGTAGAATACAAAGAAAATGCAACAGTAACAATCGAATACAATTTTAATTATGATTCCAATTACGTATATGTGGTGAAAGATAATAATGGAAAAATCGAACGTGATGAGAAAATTAAATTTAACTCAAATGTGAAATTTCAGGATGGTCTCTCTCTTTTTTACCTTGCTAGATTAAATTCGTATTCAGCTGAAAAATTTTTGATACCTGTTTTTATGAATGAAGTCGAGACTTCAGTTAATTATTATTTTTCTTCAAAGCCAGAAGATGTTTCTGTTTCTTTTTTGGATAATGATGTAAATTGCATCCGCTGCAACGGAGTTGTAAATTTTGAAGGTATCTTCGGACTTACGGGAGAGTTCATAGGATGGTTTAGCAATGATGAAGCCAGAGTGCCTTTCAAATCTCAATTAAACGTTGTTATAGGAAGTATTAATCTGGAATTAGTTTCATACAAAAGAGAAGGTTGGAAAATAAAGCAATAAGAAATTTGTTCAACAAAATTTAATATTAATTCAATTGAAAAGGACATCAGATTTAAGTATTTTAAACAAAATTAATTAAAATCATGAAAAATATAAAAAATTATTTTTTAATATTATTCTCATTGTTCTTCTGTGCTGTAAATGCCCAGGATGCACAGGAGATTATTAAGGAAGTGCAATCCAAATATGATAACATATCCGACGCAAAAGCGTCGTTCACGCAAACATTAAAGGGCAAAGGCGGAAAGGCGAATTCTTCATCAGGAGTTATTTATATTAAAAAAACAAACAAATACAGAATCGAGGCAGGTGGTCAGGTGATCATAACAGACGGTCAAACATCTTGGTCATATTCTCCGAGAAAAAAACAGGTTGTTGTTGATAATTACAAAGAAGACGGCAGTGCATTCTCACCTAACAAGTTTTTATTCAATTATCCTGAAAATTTTTATTCCGATCTTGAAGGTGAAGAAAATCTTGGTGGAATAGATTGTTATGTGATCAAGTTAACTCCGAGAAGCGGGGGATCGGTAAAGTCTGCCAAGATATGGATTGACAAAAACGAGGATCTGATCCGTAAAATTAATATTGTTACTTTAGAATCCACAAATACCTATACACTCAAAGATATTTCTTTAGATGCGGGACTAAGCGCTTCGCAGTTCAGCTTTTCTCCTCCAACAGATGTTGAAGTTATTGATCTTAGGTAGGAATAAATTTTAAGAGTTTTTTACTATATTTGAGTTAAGCACACTTAATATTTGTGTTTAACTTTTTTTATATTTTCTAATTATTGAAAGCCAGGGTAAAACAAACATTAAAAATTGTATTTCTCTTTTCGCTTACCTTCTTTTTTCTGTACATAGCTTTTAGAAAAATAGATTTTAACGAATTGTTTCTCGTATTGAGAAATGCAAATTATTTTTATGCAATAGCAGGAGCATTCGTGGGAGTTGTCGTTGGCAGTTATTTCAGAGCACTAAGATGGAGATATCTTTTAAATCCGCTTAAAAAAGATATTGGGATGGACATACTTTTTTCTTCAATGATGGTGGGATATATGATGAACAGCATAATTCCCAGAGCAGGCGAGGTCTACAGACCGGTATTGCTTGCTAAGAAAGAAAATATTTCCCGAGCTTCTGCTTTCGGTACTATATTGGCTGAAAGAGTTTTTGACATCCTTTCCTTGCTTATCTCATTTGGAATCTGTCTTTTTTATTTCAAGCAACAGCTTTCTTCAACATTTGAAGAATACAATCTTGAAGTTATTTCTATTTATGTTTCGGCAATAACATTGATCTTTGTTGCAATCATAATTTTGATTTTATTTAATCTTGAAAAGTCAGAGATTATTATAGAAAAGATCACAAGTAAATTCCTGCCGGAAAGATTTCATCAAAAGATTCAGTATCTTTTTGTTTCTCTGATAAACGGATTTTCATTTATAAGATATCCGAAATATTATTTTAAGATTTTTATTCTTTCATTATTAGTATGGTGTTCATATATAACATCCACATATCTTACTTTTTCAGCATTTAATATCGATTTAAATTTTTTCGATGCTAATTTAGTATTGACAATGGTGACATTTGCTATAACTATTCCATTGCCTGCAAATTCAGCAGGGATATATCATATATTTTGTACAGCAGCACTTGTAAATATTTACGGAGTTGACAAAGAAACAGCATTTGGGTTTGCAACAGTCAGCCACCTGCTTGGATTACTCGGATTAATTTTAATTGGTGCTTACTATTTTGTGAAAGAGAATCTGAGTTTTAAAAAAGCAGCATTGCAGGAGTCTGAAGTTGTTTCAGATAAATAAATTCAAACAGTTTCTTCCGCTTTAATTTTATTTTCTTTCCTGTGATTAATATAACCGATTACTACAGGCAGTAGAGATAAAATTATTACTCCAATTATTACATACTCGAAGTTCTTTTTTATAAACGGTATGTTTCCGAAAAAATATCCGATTAAAGTCATTGATAACACCCATAACAATCCTCCGAATATATTATAAGATACAAACTTTTTGTAATTCATGTTTGCAACACCCGCAATCACAGGGGCAAATGTTCTTGCGAAAGGAACAAACCGTGCATAGATAATCGCTTTACCTCCGTATTTTTCATAAAACTGATTTGCTTTTATTAAATGATCTTTAGCGAAGAATCTTGATTTCTCTCGTCTAAAAATTTTTGGCCCTGTTTTTCTTCCAAATAAATATCCAACCTGATCACCAACTATTGCTGCAATTATTAAACAAATATTTAAAGCATAAATATCAAGATATCCCTGTGCGGCGATTAAACCTGCTGTAATTAACAATGAATCGCCGGGTAGAAAAAATCCAACCAGCAAACCGGTTTCGGCAAATACAATAATGATCAGAACAGTAAGACCACCCCATCTGATCAAATCTTCGAGATTGCTTAGTTTGTGAAAAAAATCCGATACTACTTCCATTAAGATAGTTTTATTTTATTGAGCGAAGCAATTTAATGATTTTTTAACTAGGATTGAATGATGAAATATTATTTTCGATTTTAACTATGATGAAATGATGTTTAAATATGATGAAATGATGAAATGATGAAATGATGATTGTGATGTTTAACTATTGTGGAATGATGAAGTATGACGTGAATAGGTTAATTTCTTATTTTGTAAACTTGAATTAAATACAAAATATTAAAATCACAGGATCATGATATTCATTGAATCATAGTCCAAATTACAATTATCATGACATCATTGAATCATAGTTTAAAACTACAATTCGAATCATTAAATCATAGTTGTTTTTACAAATGCAAAAAATTATATTTACACACTAAATTTTATTAATTTATAATTTTACTAAACATTATATGTCAGAGTATCTACTCGAAGTAAAAGGATTAAAAAAATACTTTCCCATCAAAACAGGTTTATTCTCAAAAACAATCGGATATGTTAAAGCAGTTGATGATGTAACTTTTAAGATAAAAAAAGGCGAAACATTAGGTCTGGTAGGTGAGTCAGGCTGCGGCAAAACCACTGTTGGAAGATCACTGCTGAGATTGATTGAGCCGACCGGTGGTGAAGTTATTTTCGATGGAATGAATATTACGAATATGCCTTTGAATGATCTTAAGAAATATCGTAAGGAGATGCAAATTATTTTTCAGGATCCGTATTCATCTTTGAATCCGAGAATTACCGTCGGCGGAATGCTCACTGAGATTTTGAAATTCCATGAAATAGCAGAGGGTGATGCCGGAGAAAAAAAAGTAGAGCAGTTACTTGAAAGAGTCGGACTGAGAAAAATTCATGCCCGGAGATATCCTCATGAATTTTCAGGCGGACAAAGACAAAGAATAGGAATTGCAAGAGCATTGTCGGTTGAACCGAAGTTTATTGTTTGCGATGAACCTGTATCAGCACTCGATGTTTCCATTCAATCACAGATTATAAATCTTCTTCAGGATTTACAGAATGAATTCGGATTAACATATTTATTTATTTCACACGACCTTTCAGTAGTCGAACATATATCGGACAGAGTTTGTGTAATGTATCTAGGGCAGCTTGTTGAAGTTGCCGAGAAGACAGACTTATATTTACATCCGCACCATCCTTATACACAGGCACTGCTTTCGGCAGTTCCCGTTCCCGACCCTCACAAAAAGTCTCAACGGATTATTCTTACCGGTGATGTTCCTTCACCTGCCAATGTTCCGTCAGGATGTTATTTTCATCCGAGATGTCCAAAGGTATTTGCTGATTGTCCTACCATTCATCCCGTACTTGCAGGATCAGGAGGACATGAGCAAAGATGTCTGCTTTATCCGGAAAGCTATCCGAAGGAAGTCAAAGCTGCTTGAATCAATTACAAATTGCAAATTACAAATGAGGAACCGTCACAGAGTTATACTTACTGATCGTATCTTTATTGTTTGTTAACTTTGCAAAACTTATTAATCAGCAGGTTAAGTAAAGCACGCGTCTAGTCGTTGAGTGGAAAAGTCCGGTGGTTGAGTGAAAAAGTCTGGTCGTTGTGTAAAATAGTCTAGTCGTTGAGTAAAATAGTCTAAGTTCATTCGACTAATAAAAAACTTTTCTATATGCAAATTTTTGAAATTATTTTATAAGGAATGTGAAGGAATGTATAGACGGTCAACTTGAGTAGATTTAATGAATTATTAATTTTATCTTAATAAAAATTTTAGAACAAATTAGAAACAATAAATGAAAAAATTTACAACAGTCCTAATTTTTTCCTTGTCCATAATTCTGCTTAACGGATGTGGTAAGAAAGAAACCGGTAGTATGTTAGAGTTGAATGGCGGTATTAAAGGCGGAGGCATGTACCGTTTGAATGAACTGGAAAATGTTCGAAGTCTTGATCCTGCCGGGATTAACGATAATGTTTCGCATCACGTTGCTCACCAGATCTATGATTTACTGATTGACCTTGATTCCGTTCTTCAGATTATTCCCGCACTTGCAACCAGGTGGGAAATTTCTCAGGACGGTTTGCTGTATACTTTTCATTTGAGGAAAGGTGTTAAGTTTCAGGATAATGCATGCTTTCCTAATGGAGTCGGAAGAGAGTTCACTGCCAATGATGTAAAGTATTCTTTCGACAGAGTCTGCGACCCCAGATCGGGTACATTAGGATTCGATTATTATAAAAATTATGTTGTCGGTGCAAATGAATATTTTGAAGAAGTCACTGCTTCAAGAAAAGAATCACGCGAGCCAAAACTTCCCGGGGTTACAGGATACATTGTTAAAGACGATTCGACTTTTCAGATACAATTAAAAAAACCATTCGGTCCATTTATTTATTATATGACTTTGGGATTTGCATACATTATTCCAAAGGAAGCGATTGACCAGTACGGTAAAGATTTTTTCCAGAATCCGGTAGGAACCGGTCCCTATATGTTTAAAAATTGGACACCTGATCTTGAACTAAATCTAAAAAGAAATCCCAAATATTGGGAAAAAGATTCTTATGGAAATCAACTGCCGTATGTCGAAGATGTAAAATTTAGATTTTTAAAAGAGTTATCACAACAGATGCTTGAATTTCAAAACGGCAATCTTGATGAAAGTTATAGAATACCAAATGAAACATTCAAAAACGTCGTAACACTTCAAAAGACTCTCACTCCGGAATATGCGCAATTTAAATTACAGAAAGTCCCTTCCTTATCTCTCCAGTTTTACGGCTTCTTAACGACAGGAAAAATTTTCAATAATGAAAAAGTCAGACAAGCATTGAACTATGCGATAGACAGGGAGAAAATTCTGAAATTTGTTTTAAACGGACAGGGTTATATGGGTGCAATATACGGAATTGTTCCTCCGGCAATGCCGGATTATGATGTGAAAAAAATTAAAGGATATTCTTTCGATCTTCAAAAAGCAAAACAATTAATGATTGAAGCCGGCTATCCTGACGGAAAGGGCTTTCCGGATGCGGTTCTCCAGATTAATTCCGGCGGTGACAGAAACATTCAGATTGCAGAATCTATTCAGAACATGCTAAAAGAAATAGGTGTGAATATGAAATTAAATATAATTCAATTTGCCCAGCATCTTGACAACATTGATGCAGGAAGAGCCGATTTTTTTAGATTAGGATGGATAGCGGATTATCCTGACCCGGAAAATTTCTTAAATATTTATTATGGGAAAAATGTTCCCAAAGATCCAAAAGCCATTAGCCCGATCAATAACACTAGATTTCAGGATGCAAATTATGACGAACTCTTTGAGAAAGCTATTGCAACCACCGATCAACAAGCAAGATATGACATTTACTACCAGGCGGAGCAGATTGCAATTTCACATGCACCGGCTATGTACATATTTTATGAAGAAGATTACCGGCTCCTTCACCCTTATGTCAAGGGATATGCATTAGATCCAATGCACAGGGTAAATTTCCGGCATTTATGGCTTGATAAATAGGATTGAAATTTATAATTTAACCCACATTTTTCAAGTAAAACATTACAGTTCTTTAACAAGAATTTATTTATTAATTAAAAAAGGAGTATTAGTTAATGGTTAAACTAAAACTTACCAATTTATTTTCATTATCGATATTAATTTTCTCGGTCATGGTATTAGTTGGTTGTTCAGGTTCTACAGATATTTCCCAGGATGAAGAAGGTAAAAAAGATGTTAATGGATACCAAAACTCAAATGAAATGGCATCCACCAGCACCTTAGAAAACAAGACCTCAATTAACAAAGATAACCTCGAAGCAATTTCAAGCAGTCTAGCGGGATTTATTTCAAGTTCGGATTTTGTAAGAAACATAGAGCAGGATGAAGTTATGTTTAAATTTATTGAATATATAAACACACCATATTTATGGGGAGGAACATCGAAAAGAGGAATAGATTGTTCAGCATTCATACAGACAATGTTTTATCAGGCAATGGGTATTGAATTACCGAGAACATCACTTGAACAGTCAGGAGTTGGTGAGCCGGTTGAAAAAGCGGATCTAAAATTTGGTGATCTGATATTCTTTGACACGATGAGAAAAGGAAGAGTAACTCACGTTGGAATGTATCTGGGTAACGGCTACTTTGCTCACTCAGGTTCTCGAACTGGTGTTGCAGTTGCTTCACTGGATGATGAATTTTATTCGAGGGTTTACTTAAAAGCAAAAAGAGTTACAGAAAATTAGAATTAAATGTAAGTCTTAATTTATAAATCCCGATATCTATCATATAGGTATCGGGATTTTTAACTATGAATTGAAATGAACTATGATGAAATGATTTTATTGTTGACTACGAGACCCGTAACTAAACTCGTAACTTGAAATTCGTAAATTGTAATTTGTAATTTAAAAAAATGTGGTCATACATAATTAGAAACCTTTTTTATTCGGTACTAATAATTATTGGAGTTCTGACTGTTACATTTTGCTTACTTTATATTATTCCCGGTGATCCCGCAAGAATGATGCTCGGTCAAAGAGCCGATGTGGCCTCAGTTGAAGCAGTAAGAGAAGAGCTTGGATTAAACAAACCAATCTATATTCAATATTTAAAGTTTATGGGAAATGCTTTTCAGGGAGATCTCGGGCGATCATATTCCTCAAACAGACAAGTAGTACAAACCATTTTAGAAAAGCTCCCTGCAACAGCTTTACTTTCTTTCAGTGCATTGCTTATTTCATCCATACTCGGAATTTTGATTGGAATAATTTCTGCTACAAAAAAATATACTTATCTTGATAATTCTGCAATGCTTTTTGCTCTTTTTGGAATTTCTTTTCCTTCTTTTGCATTCGGGCTGATAATGGCTTTAGTGTTCGGACATTTGTTAAAATGGTTTCCTATTTCAGGGTACATTACCGAGGGCTGGCAGTATCTGATTCTTCCAATGCTAACTCTTGCTTTGAGACCGCTTGCAATAACTGCAAGAATAACCCGCTCATCAATGCTTGATGTAATGAATCAGGATTATGTAAGAACCGCAAAAGCGAAGGGCTTAAGCTCGCGTTCTGTAATTTTTAAACATACTTTGAGAAATGCTTTGAACCCGGTTATAACAACTATAAGTGCCTCTCTTGCTGCAACTCTTGGAGGAGTTTTTTTTATAGAATATATTTTTAACTGGCCCGGTATAGGACTTCTTGCAATAGATGCTATATTCAAATTGGATTTTCCTATGATTCAGGGAACAGTATTATTCAGTGCCCTGATATTTGTTGTAATTAATTTTTTTGTTGATATAATTTATGCACTTCTCGATCCGAAAGTGAAGCTTAGTTGATAATTGATAATTGATAGTTGATAATTGATAATTGATAATTGATAATTGATAATTGATAATTGATAGTTGATAGTTGATAGTTGATAATTGATAATTGATAGTTGATAATTGATAATTGATAGTTGATAATTGATAGTTGATAATTGATAGTTGATAGTTGATAATTGATAGTTGATAGTGGATAATTGATAGTGGATAATTGATAATTGATAATTGATAATTGATAATTGATAGTTGATAATTGATAATTGATAATTGATAATTGATAATTGATAATTGATAATTGATAGTTGATAATTGATAATTGATAATTGATAATTGATAGTTGATAATTGATAGTGGATAATTGATAATTGATAATTGATAATTGATAGTTGATAATTGATAATTGATAGTTGATATTTGATTGTAATTGTAATTTGTAATACTTAATACTTAATACTTAATACTTAATACTTAATACTTAATACTTAATACTTAATACTTAATACTTAATACTTAATACTTAATACTTAATACTTAATACTTAATACTTAATACTTAATACACATTACTCAATACAAATATTTAAATTGCAGCCGGAAACAGCAATAGTAGCGGATCAAATAATACAGGATGAGAAAAGTCATAATCTTTATTATTATTCATGGAAAAGATTAAAAAGGAATAAGCTTGCAATGGTTGGCTTGTGGATTTTGGTTTTCCTGATAATAGTTGCTCTTACTGCACCGCTTATTGCTCCTTTTAATCCTAACCAACAGGTTCTTGAATTCTCCGCAAAGCCAATTGGATTCGAAGGTGAAGTCTTGGTAAAAAAACCAAACGATAATATTGCAGATGAAAATAATTTTATACCAATAAAAAGTTTTGTAAAAGAAGAAGACGGCAAGGTTAATTATATTGATTTTGAAGATAAAGAAATTAGTATTGATGCAAATCAACTGGAAAAAGAAGGCAGCGGTTGGGTAAAGAATTTAAAATATTATTTCGGAACAGACAGATTCGGTAGAGATGTCTTAAGCAGATTGATTTATGGGAGCAGGGTGAGCTTAGCAGTAGGATTGATTTCAGAAAGCATTGCTATTCTTCTAGGATTAATATTAGGATCCATGGCCGGATATTTCAGAGGTAAGACAGATGTTTTTGTAATGTGGCTTGTTAATGTAATCTTTGCCTTCCCGGCCATACTTCTTATCATTGCATTGTCTGTGGTTTTGGGGAAAGGATTATGGCAGGCATTTGTAGCAATTGGTATAACCGGGTGGGTTGATATTGCAAGGATAGTCCGCGGACAATTCTTTTCATTACGGGAAACAGAATTTGTAGAAGCTACAAAAGCAATAGGATTTAAATCCTCAAGAGTTATAATAAGACATATACTTCCGAATTGCATGGGACCGGTAATAGTGACAGGTACAGTAGGTTTCGCAACAGCAATTATCTTTGAAGCAAGCTTAAGTTTTCTCGGACTCGGAGTTCAGCCTCCTACAGCAAGCTGGGGACAGATGATATTCGACGGATATAAATATATAGTCGGCGGCACTAACTACGGGCTTGCTATATTTCCTTCCATCGCAATTATTCTTACGGTATTCGCGGTAAATCTTCTCGGTGACGGATTACGTGATGCATTTGATCCGAAGCTGAAGAGATAATTTTTACAAATATAATTTCATATTTCAGATAATTGTAAAAATAATTTATCAGAGCTAAACTCCCAATAATTTTCAAAAGTAAATTATGAGTAAGTTGAAATAATTACTTTGAAGTTAAAAAATATTTAGTGAATTTTGTATTATTTATAAAAAAGGATAGTAACCTTTTAGACAATGTATTCTAAGATATTAAGAGCCGGGTTTAAATTTAGTTAATAAATAATAACTTCAATAAATAAGTATGGAAAAAGATAATTTAGTGTTAGATAATTTCTTAGTAATGGATTCCAATATCGAAAAGCATCTTGCAAACAGGAACATTGAATTTCCATTTAAGAATACTTTAAGCTTTCATGGACTTATTGAACATATAAATACAGTGGCGAGCGGTGAAGATAAAATTAAAAGTTCGTTTGCGCGTTCTATCTTAGACGAATTTGAAAAAGCTCCGGAGCTTCATGGAGTCATTACAGATTTAAGCTTAACAAAGAAATACGAAAAACTTATTGATAACATGATGATGTTTATATTTCCAAGTGCATTCTGGGATAAGCAAACATATGCCGCAGCAGTCCCTTTTATGTCTGACATATTTTATGCTTCACCAAAATTCAAGGAAATAATAAAAATCACAAATGGAAATATTGAAGGTGAATTAAATATAGATGCAGCTTCTTATAATTTCGGTAAGGCCATTAGCGGTTTTGCAGTTATATTGGCTGAGTTTTATGGAGTAGATCTTAAGTTTGATTTTCCATTGGTATATAAAATAAATGATCCCGAAACCGGCCTTGACAGGTATTTCAAGATGAACGTTGCGGTTGAATTTATTGATGTTATTGCAAAAGGAGAATTAAAACCTCTTACTAAAGAAGAACTAGAAAACATAAAAGCTAACATTTACAATCTTGACTATGTTAAGAAATTAATCCCTCCTGAAAATTTTGAATACCGTGGATTCGTGGTTTTGAATGTAATAAATATCACCGATACGGAAATACTTTCTTCAATTAAAAAAGATTTAATCGAAAAAGATACCATTACATCATTTGAAGGATTTCTGAAACTTCAACATAAACTTAAATCCTTATTAAGATCTCCGGATCTTCTCTTAGGGCTGGCTGACTATCCGGGTACAAAAGAAAAGTTATGCCATTTCGGACGCAAAATCGGTAACAGTTTTTTGATGAGCAAGAATTGTCTGGAAAGAGTTTGTTCAATCCATGGATCAATTTATGATTTAGCATTTGAATCGAATAAAGCGATAATTATTGATGACCTAACGAAATATAAAAATAAAACTGCAATAGAAGACGAGATTATTAAACAGGGAGTTAAAAATATTTTAGTTGCTCCTTTGTTATTGGATGATAAAATTGTCGGAGTTTTGGAATTAGGATCACCTGATCCCGGGCAGATAAATATGGTAAACTCTTTAAAGCTTCGTGAAGTCCTTCCATTGTTTGCAATGGCAGTTGAGAGAAGCAGAGAAGAGTTGAATAATAAGATCCGCAATATTATAAAAGAAAAATGCACTGCAATTCATCCGACCCTGGAATGGAAATTTCAGATAGCAGCTTTGAATTTGTTACAAAAAGAAGATGAAGGAATTAAAGCCGAGATGGAGGAAATTTTATTTCACGATGTTTTTCCTCTTTACGGTTTATCTGATATAAGGAATTCATCTTTGCAGAGAAATGATGCGATAAGAGAAGATCTTATCGAAAATCTTCAGCTGGCTAAATCTGTATTGAAAATAGCAAAACAACATAAGGAATTGAAAATATTTGATGAGCTTATTTTTAAAACGGAAAAGAAAATTAATTCATTGAACTTTGGGATTGATTCCGGAGATGAATCCGAGGTTATAAGCTTCCTGAACAAAAAAATTGTTCCACTTTTCGAACACATAAAAGTTTATGATAAAGAAGTAAACATTGAAATAGAAAAATATAATTCTTCTCTTGACAATAAACTCGGTTTCATTTACAGGAGAAGAAAAAAGTTTGAGGAAAGCACAATGATGGTAAATAACATGATCGCGAATTATCTTGACGAAGAGCAGGTGAAAATTCAAAAAATGTTTCCGCATTATTTTGAAAGATATAAAACCGATGGTGTGGATCACGGCATCTACATAGGGCAGTCGCTTGTTGAGAATAAAAAATTTAATAAAATTTACCTGAAGAATCTTCGTCTCTGGCAATTGCTCCTGATGTGCGGCATAGTAGGAAAGGCAAATGAACTTAAGAAAAATCTTAACTATCCCCTCGATACAGCTCATTTGATTCTTGTGCAGGATTCTCCGCTTTCGATTAGATTCAGATATGATGAAAAAAAGTTTGATGTGGACGGAGCTTACAATATAAGATATGAAATTATGAAAAAGAGAATTGATAAAGCTGAAATAAAAGGTAAAGAAGAAAGATTGACACAGCCGGAAAAGATTGCAATTGTCTTTTCGCAAAATTCCGAAATGTACGAATACATTGAATACATAGAATATCTTCAGAAGAATAAATATTTGAAAAGGGAATTAGAAGAGCTTGAGATTGAGGAGCTTCATGGTGTAAAAGGATTAAGGGCACTTCGGGTGACAGTTGATCTGGGTAATCCGAATCTCGGTGATCAAGTTAATAATGAGGAAATCAAAAAAGTTATCGGGAAATTGTCAGCAAATTAATTTCTCAACCGCGGATCTGTGTCAGATATAATTTTATTAAATTTTCTTTAAATTAAATTCCACCTTTTTTGTTTTGTCGTTGTTTGTTGCTTCGATAATTGCAAGCAAGGAATCTTGTTCCTTTTTTATGTAAGTTATCTTTTGCGGAAAATCATGTTCCGGGTTTTCAAAGACTACGATATTTTCTTCTATCTCAGTCATCCTAAATGAAACCGGATTCGGGTTATGACTTACATCCGCAATATAGTAAATTTCATAATTATCGGAATGAAGTTTTAGCTTTTCAGGATTAATGATTTCTCCTTTTTTAATAAAGTATGCTTTTCCTTTAAATTCTGTATCATTAACTCTTTCCCATTCTTCGTGGTATATTCCCGTACCTTGGATACCTTCCCACTCACCAATGAGCCATTCCAGCCGGCTTAGAGTATTAACCTTCATTTGTTATAGCTTGATTTTGATAATGTCTATTCTATAAAAATTTCATCCACATAACACCACATCCAATCCTCACCAGGCTCAAATGATTTTATAATAGGATGATTAGTGTGATGAAAATGTTTGATTGCATGTTTGTTTTTGGACTCGTCACAGCAGCCGACGTGACCACATGTCATACAAAGTCTGAGGTGAATCCAGTCATCTCCCAGCTTTAAACATTCCTCGCATCCTTGCGGAGTTCGGGGTACGGGGATATTCGTTATTTTAGTGATGTGATCACAACTATTAATCATTATTTATTGTCCGATTAAAAATTTTAGAAGAGGATTTTCTCCAATTATAAGTTTTGAAAATTTTATACAACTTAGATTATAGTACTTTGAAAATAAATACTAAAATTAATTTAGTAATTTATTAGTCATGCTTTTTAGATGTGTAAGAATTCAAACGTCTAAAAGCTAATAATTTTGGAGATGCCTTTATTTATATGTTGACACATTAAATGTATATACATATATTTGCATTAAAAAAAATTGTCCATGCGTTTGGAAGATGAAATAAAGCAGCAAAGTTTCAGAAGCGAATATCATAAATTAGTAGTGAATATGTTTTTTACCGGCAGTTGGTTGAATTTCAGAAGTTTTGAGATGCTCAAACCCTTTAAGCTAACCCCCCAGCAATTTAATATTCTGAGAATTTTAAAAGGACAATTCCCTAATCCGGCAACTGTAAATTTACTTATCGAAAGGATGCTGGATAAAATGTCAAATGCTTCGAGAATAGTTGACAGGCTTGTCGCAAAAAAACTTGTCGAGAGAAAGACGTGCATAAAAGACAGAAGATGTGTAGATGTTCGAATAACTGAAAAAGGAATTACGCTGCTGGAGAAGATTGCAGAAAATGAATCAAAGTTCGAAAAACAATTTAGTAATTTGTCTATTGCGGAAGCAAAAAAAATAAACACTCTCTTGGACAAACTAAGAGGTTAACTTTAATCAAAAATTAAAAAAAAAATGAAAAACTTAAAAACTTTAAGATCTTTATTTGTAATTATTTTATTACCATTACTTGTATTCATCGGATGTTCAGAATCAAAAAATGAAACATCAAAAAGCGATAAGAAAGACGTGGTATCAGCATCTAATAAAGGAAAGAAACTAGCAGTATCACCGGAAAGTAAACTTGAGTGGGTTGGAAAAAAAGTTACCGGAGAACATCACGGGACAGTTGATATAAACAAAGGCGAACTTTTTACAGACAACGGTAAGTTAACTGGTGGTAGTTTTGAAATAAACTTTGCTACAATAAAGAATTTGGATATTAAAGATACTGCATCAAATGCGAAGCTTACAGGACATCTGAAATCAGATGATTTTTTCTCGGCGGAAAAATTTCCACTTGGAAAATTTGATATAACTTCGGCAACATCTTTATCTGACGGCTCAGGGAACAATTATTTGATCAAGGGAAATCTTACAGTTAAAGGAATTACAAAAGAAATCTCTTTTCCTGCTAATGTTAATATTACAGATGATAAAACAACAGCTACAGCAGATTTCAAAATTGACAGAACAACATGGGATATTAAATATGGTTCGGGAAAATTCTTTGAAAAGCTCGGTGACAAGATGATTAGTGATGATATTAATATCAAACTTAATATTGCAGCGAAATAATTGTTTAGTTTTTTTTTTTTGATTTTTAAAGTTGTAAAATCTAAAAACGATTATTCAACATGATTTAACAGAAGAATTGATGTGACAACTTTATACAAACAAAAATAGGAGAAAATTTAAATGAAAAAAACGATTCACAAAGCGGAATCAAGAGGACATGCTGACCACGGTTGGCTCAATGCACATCACTCTTTTAGCTTCGCTAATTATCTAAACCCGGAGCTTCTTGCCGACTATCAGGTCTTTTATATGAATGCAAGGGGATTTCATTGGAATATAAAAGGCGACAAATTTTTTGAACTTCATGTAAAGTTCGAAGAATTGTACAATGACGCGTTACTAAAAATAGATGAAATTGCGGAAAGAATATTGACGCTCGGAATTACACCACTGCATTCATTTTCTGATTACCTTGAGACATCTAAAGCAAGAGAATCAAAAAATATTTCGGACGGTAATGAAGCGGTATCACTAATTCTTGACGGCTTCAAAGTAATGCTTGAGATTGAAAGAGAGATATTAGAGCTTTCAGAAAACGCAGGAGACGAAGGGACAAACTCGTTGATGAGTGATTATATTCCGCAGCAGGAAAAACTTGTATGGATGTATTCAGCTTACCTTAATAAATAAAAGAATACAATGAATGAAAAAATAAAAGTATTAGGTTTTGCCGGTAGCCTGAGAAAACAATCTTACAACAGATCCTTACTTAAGGCTGCTGTTGAATTGAGGCCGGAGAATATGGAAATAGAAATCTTTGATTTGAAAGATATACCATTGTATAATGAAGACATTGAAAAAGCAGCGATTCCCGATTCAATAAAAGAATTTAAGGATAAAATTGCAGCTTCGGATTCGTTATTGATTTCCTCGCCGGAATATAATTATTCAATCACTGGTGTTTTAAAGAATGCGATTGACTGGGCATCGCGGACTCCAAAAACTTCTCCTTTACAAAAAAAACCATATGCTGTAATGGGAGCATCCAGCGGAATGTCGGGTACAATAAAATCGCAAATGCATTTAAGACAGGTTGGAGTTTTTAATAACATGTTGGCTATGAATAAGCCCGAAGTTTACATGACATTGGCTAAGCAAAAATTCAATGAGAAAGGTGAATTGATTGATGAACCCACAAGAGAACATTTAAAAAAATTTCTTGAAGAGTTTTATCAATGGACGAATAGATTTAAGAAAATGAGTGTGTAGAGTGTGTAGAGTTTTTAGAGTGTGCAGAGTGTGTAAAGTGTAAAGTGTAGAGTGTGTATAGTGTAGAGTGTGATAATTATTACTAAATTAATAGTTAATAAATTAATAATTAATATCTACATTTTGCTTATGCTTGACTGTCCCTTGATAAAATTCAATAAACTGCTTATATTTTTTTCCAAAACTCACTTTACGATGATGTTGAAATTGATTTAATATATATTTGCATACTTTATCAACATCCTAATTAAATTCGCATTTTTAAAATAATAAGGTAATAAGGTTAAAATCAGTTTAGGTTTTTCAATTAAGGTTAAAAAAACTTATAATAAGGTTAGATGGTTTGTTGCACACTTTGATTGATAAATATCTGTCTTTAACAATATAATTTTCTTACCATTTTGAGATGAATTTGATTTGTTTACAATCTAATTTTTAAAAAGTATTCACAAATTACCTTTACTTATTAAAAAAGCCTTGCATCTATAATTCATGAATCTTAAGTTCAAAAAAGGAGATAATATGAAGAATCAAATTACAATAATTAAAAATGTTTGCTTGCTTGCTAGCCTGCCTAAACATTTTCAATCCCACTCAGTCAGCTTACTTATCCGACAAGATATCCTACAGCAGTCATTATCTGATGAAGTAATTGTGGAAAATAATTCTTTAAATTTCATAATAACAATTAGTCCTTAAATAAAAAATTTTATAAATTAAATCTTATAAATAACGGAGTATATATGAAAAACCTAAACAAAATAATTTTAATCATTATCATTACTTTTACTTGTTCAATTTCTCTGAAGGCAAATCCAATTAATCAATTCATCAACACTGTCTCACCTCCTATGAACGCCAACAGTGTTATCAAGTCATCCGACATTGTTATATCATTTGAGCAGTTCATGAACGGCTCAACAATGATCGCGGAAAATATAAAAGTATTCGGATATCAGACGGGACTTATGACTGCTTCATTAGATTATAATTCTGTTTCAAACACCTTGACAATAAATCCTGTGAATGAATTTAAGAACGGCGAAAAAATAAGTGTTACTCTTACATCCGGTTTAAAGACTATTTCTAATGAAAGCATTACTCCTTTCGTGTATTCGTTCAGAACAAAAGCATTAGGTGGAACTGGTACTTTTGTAAAAGCTTTTGAAATCAACAATATTATTAATGGATCTTTTGGATCTGGAGATTTTGATGATGACGGAGATATTGATCTCTTATTAAATGATAAAATTTATAAGAATTATGGAAATGGTTCATTTATATATTACTCAACTATAAACATAAATGGAAATTCTTTAATAGCAGATTTTGACAATGACGGAGATTTGGATATAATAGTTGCTTCAAACAATTTAAATCATTTCTTTAGAAATAGCGGATTTGGAGATTTTGTTCAGGAATTTTCATTTCCCGGAGGAGTAGATAATTTTGGAGATTTTGATGGGAATGGCTATTTAGATTTAACATACTTTTCAGATATAAATGCAAACTTAATTTACACTATAAAAAATACTGCGGGAAGTTTTTCGAATGACACTGTTTATAACATAACGAATCTTGCTATTTGTAATCCGAGTGTAAATAATTTCAAAAAAATAGAAATCGAAGATATAGATAATGATGGAAGTAAAGATTTAATAGTTTGCAATTCTAGTTCAATCGGTAATATTTTTATCTATACTTATTGTGAAAATTTTATACTCTTAAAAAATTCAGGTGACGGAAGATTTAACTCTCAATTTATTTATAGCCATGATATAAATGACATAAATTATTTTATTCTGGATAGTGGCAATCCAAAATTATTTTCAATTACTAATGATGGTAATATTGATATTTTAACACAGGAAATAATCCTAAAAAATTTAGGAAATGGAGTATATTCAAATGAGCAGGGTATAGGAATATTCGGTTCCAGTATTGATGCAGATTTCAATGGAGATTCTAACATAGATATGTTAACATATTATAGTTCCGTAACTCCTTTAACTTTGTTTTTAAATGATGGAGCAGGTAACTTTTCATTTAGTTACCCCGGTGATTTTTCTATTTATAATTCATCATATGCATCAGCTGATTTCGATAATGACGGAGACATTGATATTGCAGCAAAAGAATTTGGTACAAACAATGTCGCAATCCTTCTCAACGGCGACAGACCTTTGCCTGTCGAGCTTTCGTCTTTTACTTCAAGCGTAAATTTAAACTCCGTAAAACTGAACTGGACTACTTCTCAGGAAGAAAACAATTCCGGATTTGAAATTCAAAGATCAGATAATAGCGGCATTGGAAAAGAGGTATGGAAGAAAATTGAGTTCATTAACGGCGCAGGAAATTCCAATACTCAAAACAATTATTCATTTGAAGATAAAAACCTTGCTTCGGGAAAATACAAGTTCCGTCTGAAGCAGATCGACTTCAATGGTAATTTTGAATATCATGATTTATCAAGTGAAGTTGTGATCGGAATTCCTTCGACATCCGAGCTTTTACAAAACTATCCGAACCCGTTCAATCCCGTTACGAATATTTCTTACAGATTATCGGAAAATGGTTTTGTGACTTTAAAAGTTTTTGATAATTCGGGCAGAGAAGTAAAGACGCTGATAAATGAGAATAAAGAAGCGGGATATTATAAAACCGTATTTGACGGGAGCGGACTTGCAAGCGGTATATATTTTTATAAACTCACTGCCGGAGACTTTGTTCAGACGAAAAAGCTGTCGATGGTGAAGTAATTAATTTTCAAGTTTCAAGTTTGAAGTTTCAATTTATAATTCATTATTAGTAATTCTTAATTTTTAATTTTTAATTTATAATTAAATTTAAACCATGAGTCAGAAAAACATATGTCTCATCGGGAAAAATTAATTTATTTCAGTATAAATCACTTTGAAAGTGTAACTCGTGATTAACAATTTGTAATTTGTAATTTGTAATTACTAAACCGGCATAGCCGGTACCAAAGTTTTTTGTTTTTATTTGTTATTATTTGAATCAAATCAAATTTATTCTAAAACCGGTACCTCACATAGGTTTGACTACATACAATAAACCTTATTTCCTGTTCTAACCTTAATAGAAAATAATTTATAAGAAGTTAACCTTATTACTTTATTTCTTAAGCTTGACTGTCCTTTGATAAAATTCAATAAACTGCTTATATTTTTTTCCAAAACTCACTTTACGATGATGTTGAAATTGATTTAATATATTACTTAATTAACTAATTAACTAATTAACAAAACATGAAGATACTATATATTTTTCCGCATCCGGATGATGAATCCTTTGGACCGGCACATGCGATGTCAAAGCAGGTTAGAGAAGGACATGAAGTCTATCTTTTAACACTGACAAAAGGCGGCGCAACAAAGCAAAGGCACAAGTTTGGATATTCAATTGAAGAAATGGGCGAGGTTCGTTATAAAGAAATGTTGAATGTTGCAATAGTTTTAAATTTAAAAGGCATGACGGTGCTTGATTTGCCTGACAGCGGATTAAAAGAAATGGATCCGAGAGAAATTGAAAAAGTGGTCGAGGAAGAAATAAAGAGAATAAAGCCGGACGTGGTAGTTACTTATCCGGTTCACGGAATCAGCGGATTTCATGATCATCTGATTTCTCACGGAATTGTAAAAAGAGTTTTTGTGGATATGAAAGCGAAAGCGTCCTACTTAAAGAGACTTGCATTTTATACGATCACTGAAGAAGCAGCGAAGAAGCAGAAACATTTTCACATAAGCGGTACAAAACCGGAAGAAATTGATTGTATATATGAAGTAGATGAGGCAGATATTGAAAACTCCCGCAAGGCATTGGATTGTTATGAAACCTTCAAAGAAACGATTGACAGCTCTGACATAAAAAATCAGATATATAAAGACGTTAACTTCGAGATTTTCGGAGAGACACATGATCCGAAGTTAACAGACATATTTGAAAAAGTAATCAGTGGTCAGTAATCAGTAAATCAATAAAAAATTAAAAATATGAGCGACAAATTAATTTATGAATACATGGTTGAAATAATATTGCCATTACCATTTGATAATGAATTTATCTCTCGAATTCCTAAGCAAAGAGAGCTGATCAATAAACTTATGAGCGAAAGGATTATTTCAAGCTATGCTGTTTCGTTGGAAGAAGGGAAACTTTGGACTACTATCCTTGCAGGGTCGGAAGAGCAGGTTATAGATTGTCTTTCGGAATTTCCCATAATAGATTTAGTGGAATATAAAATCAGTAAGCTGGCTTTTCATAATAATATTAGTTTAACGTTTCCGCAGTTTTCTTTAAATTGATTACACAATGAAAAAAATTCCTGACAGTACAAAAATTCAAAGTATAGATTTACGTGTGAAGGACCTGGGATCTTCACTTGGTTTTTATTCCGAAATGTTAGGGATGAAAGAAATCGAGAGAACCGATGATACAACTTATTTATCAGCGGATGGAAGTTATCCATATTTAATAAAATTGATTGAGAAAAAAATGCATCGGTGAGAATGCAGGGCACAACCGGATTGTTTCATCTTGCATTGAGATTTCCAAACAGAATAGAATTAGCGCGGGTTTTTCTGAGACTGTTTGATAACAAATTAAAGTTCCAGGGATTCTCAGATCATCTTGTGAGCGAAGCAATATATCTGACAGACCCTGATGGTAACGGTGTCGAGCTGTACGCAGACAAGCCGCGTGAATTATGGGAATGGAAAATGGGTGAAGTACAAATGGATACTTTGCCATTGGATCTTAGCAAAATTACGGGTGAACTTGATGACAAAGAAGTATGGAACGGAATTCATCCGGATACGGATTTAGGACATATACATTTGAATGTTTCGGATTTATTTCAGGCTGAGAAAATTTATAATGACATCATCGGATTTAATGTAACAAATTCTTCGTATCCTGGAGCAAAATTTTTTTCTGCGGGTGGATACCATCATCATATCGGAACAAATACCTGGCAGACAAGAAAAGGAATTGCAACGAAAAGAGAATTCTCTGGGATTAATTAGTTTTACAATTAAATTGCCGGATAAAGAATTTTTGGAATCAATTAAAAAAAACACTAAAGAGCTTGGACTTTTGTTGGAATTAAATGATTCTGAGATTTTTATAAAAGATTATGATGATAACAAAATAAAATTAGTCAGCTGAATTTTTTTTACCTTACAATCATTTTAGTTTGTTCTTGAAGTCTAAACCCTCGGTCTCATCACACCCGGTAAACTTCGCAAATTCATTCAGTTTCTTTTCAATTTTTTTCAATATTTTCTCATTCAATTTTGTTTTTTCTTCCCAAAAAATTTTTTTTACGATAAATATTTTATTTTGCCTTAATGCCTTGGCATCAATCTTACCGATTAATTTATCTCCGTAAAGTACAGGCATACAAAAGTATCCGAATTTTCTTTTTGCTGCCGGAAGATAGCACTCAATCTGGTAATCAAAACCAAAAAATTCTTTCAACCTTTTTCTTTGAATTACCAAATTATCAAAAGGTGAAAGTATATGAATCTCAGAATGCTTTTTTCTTTCATTTAGAAGTTCAAGTTTAGTATGATTAGTAAAATAATTTCCGTTTTCAAAACCTTTAATGCTTACTTTAAAAATATTTTGATTTTCTAAGAGTTCTTCGATTACTTTGCTGAATAATTTTCTGTCATAATTTCTTAAGTAAGCTATTTCTCTATCGGTAACAAGTCCGTTAGCTTTTATTGAATTGGAAATAAGATGTTTGTAAAATTCTTTTTCAGTCGGAAAAGTTGTATCAGTATTCGCTGGCAAAACTCTTTCGGTGAGATCGTAAACTTTTTGAAATCCTTTCCGCTTGGCAATCATTAATTCACCTTTATGAAAAAGAAAATCCAAGGCATCTTTTGATGGTTTCCAATCCCACCAGCCCTCAGACTTAGTTCGTGGATCTTCGAAATCTTTGGATTGCAGGGCACCTTCACTTTTTATTCTGTCGTAGACTTGTTTAATTGTTTTCTTATTTGCGCTTCCCCATGTCTTATATTTTCTTGAATAATTATTTTTTCTTATCAAAGAATATCTATAATCCTTAATAGGTAGATAAGCTGCCGCATGACTCCAGTATTCAAAAATCGTTTTGTCGTATTCGATCAATTCATCGAGCATGCTTCTTAGATAAGAATTCATACGGGACCACAGGATATGATGATGTGACCGCTCAACAATTGAAATTGTATCTATCTGAACATACCCTATTTGTTCGATGATTTTTTGTAACTGTACTTTATCTTTTGCGGATTTATTATCAGCCAATAATTGGCTGGAGATAAATAAAAAACGTGCTTCTTCGGGAGTTAGCTTTTCGGTAATTTTCATTTCAAAACAATTTTAAAATATATTTTGAAATGTTGTAGTCAAAAGAGGGGAATTAAATTCTTACATTACTACACCACAAAACACTTGAATAAAAAATGAAAATCTGATCCATAAATTATTATTTTTGATTACGCACTATTTAAAATAAAATTGAAAGGATCGGAATATGAAATCCATTCGCACTATAATAAAAAAAGCGAAGTGTTTTAACTTCGCTTTTCTTTAATTAACCCTGATCTTTTTTTTGATCAGAAGCCAAGGTTGATGGTGAAGAACTGATTATCTTCAAATCTGTTAGCAAGCCTGTATGCATAGTCAAAACCAATATTGAAACTATTACTTGCACTATACTTAAACCCTGCACCAAAAGTTACTCCGGTAAAGGTATTGTTATCACCTGTATCGTCGGTAATCTGATACCCACCTCTTAAGTAGACAATTTTATTGAAGTTGTATTCCAGACCGAGATTATAATCATCGGTTGAAAAACTGTTGTTCTGAAAAGTCCCGTGCCCGATAAGATTATTCTTTTGATCAAGTCTGAGGTCATAGCTTAATCCCAGTGATAATGATGTCGGCAACTCAAAGTCAGCTAATTCAATAGCTCTCGGCTCTGGTTGTGTCCCGGCAGGAGTTTCGGGAGGCTGGAAGAACTGTTCCAGATCCGGACCCGAGAATGACATGCTTGGTCCTATGTTTCTTAATGCAACCCCAAACCTTAATCCGCTTCCTATCACATCATAATTCAAACCGAAATCAAAAGCTATCCCTGTCGAAGACTCTCTTGATATCTTCTCATATATAACCTTTACCGTAGTTCCGAATGAAATTCTATCTGTCATTGCCCTGGCATAAGATACTCCGGTTGTCAGATAAGTCGGAGAAAAAGTCTCACCTGTGCCTTCAGGATTAGTTACTGTCGTGACCGGAATATCTCCGAAGTTTAATGCGTTAACCGACAAAGCCAGTGATCCGAAATTCGGGATCTTATAAGCTCCTGCAAAATAAACTATGTTTATGTCTGCAATGTATATCTGATTTGAAAACAATACCTCTCCTGTTTTTCCGCTCAAGATTGATAACCCTGACGGATTCCAGTATAGAGCATCAACACCATTTACACTTGCTAAGTTAGCTCCACCCAAGGCAGTACTAACAGAGCCAACCGGAATTAGTAGCTCTCTTGCAGCTGATAATCCGTATTTGTTTTTGGGACCTCCAAAAATATTGCCCACAAAACTAAACAGGACTATTATTATTAATATATTTATGTTTTTGATTTTCATCTTAGTTGCTCCTTATTTAAAGTTTCATTTTATTTTAATTTAAGTACCTGCGGTCTCCCGCAGGTACTATAAATATTTAGAATGTTTGTATTCTTTCTGTTGGACTAAATATAGCTATCTTTAATGTTTTAACTCCAATTGCTCCTGCATCTACATATACTATATACAGCCCGCTTGCAACCGGAATAGCAAATGCATTTTGTAAATCCCATTTCTCTAATGAATTATTAGGATCGGTGTTGCTTCTGTTTATTTGTCTTACCAA
>JALYRX010000012.1 GCA_030855105.1 Bacteroidota bacterium
CTTACAAAAATAACTAATCTAAAAATATTTTGACAACCTAATTGCCATTAATATCAGCTACTTATTAAACTGAACTTCTAATGATGTTCATTAGAAAATTTCCCTAATGAAAAATCTGGGTTAAATAATAATTTCTGTTTTTTCGACTATTTTTTGCTTTGTCATTTTTACTGCTGCCCTCGAAAAACTGTTTCTTCTTCCTCATCACCTTCACCATTTAAAGCTTCAACATTCAGATTTTCAGCAATCTCCGATAGCTTTTCATCGGCAGCTTTTTCTTCTTTAAGTGTTTCTTCAAGTAAGTCCGCAATCTCTTCCTGCCTGAGAAGATTAGCATAAGTAAGAGCACAACCGTATGAAGCAATCTCATAATGCTCAACCTTTTGTCCTGCACAAATAAGTGCTACATCCATTACAGCCGGCTGCATGTCTTCTTCCATAACTTCTTTTCCTTCTTTTACTAAGCCTTCCATCGCTGCACATTTTTTCCCGGTAAGAGGTTTGCCAAGAGTTTTGCCAAGAGTTTTGCTGATTTGATCAAGCCTTGAGATCTGATTTTCTGTTAAAATGAAAAAATTTAGTAAACATTCATTTCTATATAAAAACAGTCTTATAATTGTTTCCTGCTGCTCTCGTAATTACATTAATCGCGCAAACTTATACCGGCTTGAATGTATATAATGAGTTTTTATCTGACCATGGTCAGCCTCCGGTTGACATTATAAATTATTTATTTAGCGGACTTTTTTTACAATCAACATTTGAAAATTGGGAAAGTGAATTTTTTCAGATGGGACTTTTTATCTGGTTTACCGTCTTCCTTAGACAAATTGGTTCATCAGAATCGAAAAAAATAAGTGGTAAGGAGGAATTAGACAGGGCGCCAAAAAATCATCCCAAAGCGCCATGGCCGGTAAAAAAAGGTGGCATCATATTGACAATCTATAAACATTCTTTATCTCTGAGTTTATTTACACTGTTTGTAATATCTTTTATCATACATTGGTATGGAAGTAATAAGAATTATAATGAAGAGCAGTCGCTTCAGGGTAAACCTATAGAAAATATGTTGGCTTACTTTACTTAGGGAATAGTAACTTCTGGTATGAATCATTTCAAAACTGGCAAAGCCAATTTTTATCGGTTTTTGCTATAATATTTCTTTCAATTTATTTAAGAGAGATAGGATCTTCACAATCGAAACCCGTAGATGCGCCACATTCAGAAACAGGAGAGTAATAAAACTACCTATTCCCATTAGATATTTATCGGCGTAGTTCAATTTGCCAGAGGACTATAAATTTATGCGCGACGCATTGGAAGAAATTATGGAATTAAGTTTCTGCAATTCATTCCTGCATTTAAAAAAATGATTTACCGGATTTAATTTTAATGGATACAAATATGTCCGGTGTTGACTGCAGTGATATATGCAACAACTAAAATCGGAAGAGAAAACAAAAAATATTCCGATCATTCTTTTATCTGCTTCATAACAGCTGAATGATTCGGCTCTGGAAGCAGGAGCCGATGATTTCATTGCAAAGCCTTTTAACATGAAGAACTGCTTGAAAATAAACTGTCTATTAGAAAATAGGGCGTCGAAAAACATTAAAGAGATAAAGCGATCGAAAAAAATTAAGAACTAATTCTATGCTACCTGTGCTAATACAATTAACATGGAAAGGAAAAAATATTATCGTTATTACCTTCATAAATGTGGCTCTTCGGGCTAATCAGTTCTATGTTAATTTCAATTGATTCAGATTGAAGCGTAATTCATGGCTCATAAGAAATTTAATATTATTTTAAAAGCACCATCCGCTTTGAATCTATAATATCTCATTTTTTTCAAACTCAGAAGCGCTTTTAATTTCCAAATTAGATTTGTTTTGTAAATAAATTTTTCTTACAACTCAAGGTAATTGATTTTTGTATTAATGTTTTTCAAAAAATTACAAAGTTTTAATATTTCATCGAAATTGTAATTGCAAATGATACTTTCTATATTACCGATTGAAACAAGATCATGGCGGAATAATTGCTGACTGAATGAATCCTCTGTCCCGCCTTCGGAGGATGATATTATATAATTCAAATTTGGGTCAATTACTTTAAATATCATTTTTTTGTTGCGTTTAAAATTAATTTCTTTTTAACTGCATATTTATATACTAGTTAGTACCCCGTAGAAGATTCGAACTTCTAAATGCAGATTCGTAGTCTACTGGTTTATCCATTAGCCTAACGGGGCAAATACAAGTTGCAAGTTAAAAGTTACAAGTTAAAAGTTAAAGGGTGAAACCTGAGAAATTTTTGTGTGCATATTTTCTCATATTTTCTTTGGTAGTATTACTAAATTTATTTTCGTTTACTAAATTATGATATTGAAAAAAGATTTTCAAATACAAATGAATATACAACAGCATAAAATAATAGTAAAAAAGTCGGCAAGATTTTTTTCAAATGAAATTTATTCGTCAGATATTAAATCGGTTTGGATTGTCCTTCACGGCTACGCACAGCTTGCTAAAGATTTTATAAATGAATTTGATTTTCTTTCGGATGAAGATACATTAATTATTGCCGCGGAAGGACTTTCTAAATTTTATTTCAGAAATAAGATCGCTGCTTCATGGATGACTAAAGAGGACAGGTCTAATGAAATTAACGATTATATTAATTATCTTGATAAAGTGATCGAAAAAGTTAAAACCGAATTCAATTTATCCGGAGCAAAAATAAATCTGCTTGGTTTTTCTCAGGGAGTTCATACGGCAGCAAGATGGTTTATTAACAGTGATAACTATTTCGATAATTTAATTCTATGCTCTTCAGACTTTCCAAAAGATGCAGACTTTAAAAAATTAAAAAGTAAACTTGAAGATTCAAAAATTTTTTTTGTATACGGAAGCAAAGATGAAATTATTAATGAGCAGAAAATTCACAAGAATAGAAAATTATTAAAGGATAATGAAATTGATTTTGAAGAAATAATTTTTGGAGGAAAACATGAAATCAACAAAGATTCGTTAGCTAAAATTGCCAACAAATAAAAAACCATTCTACATATTTCATAGAATGGTTTAAATTATTTATTCAAAAACTGAAAGTTTAATTTCCAATTTCGAAATTCAAAATCCCAAATTCACTTATTGACCCAGATATGCCTTCAATGCCTTGCTTCTCGATGCCTGTCTTAATCTTCTGATCGCTTTTTCTTTAATCTGTCTAACTCTTTCTCTCGTAAGTTTGTATTTATCACCTATCTCTTCAAGTGTCAAAGGGTTTTCTTTTTCTAATCCGTAATAAAGCTTGACAACTTCTTTTTCTCTTTGTGACAAAGTATCCAAAGCTCTGTCAATCTCTATTCTCAATGAATCCTTAAGCAAATTCATATCCGGCATCTTCTCCTGTTTGTCCGGCATAATATCAATCAACTTTGTATCTTCACCATGTATACTTGGAGCGTCCATAGATACATGTCCGCCGGAATTCTTTAATGTCTCCTGTACTTCATAAACACTCATGTCAAGCTTCTCTGCAATCTCAAGAACGTTCGGAATGCGCTCGTTTCTTTGCTCTAGTTCACTGATTGTTTTTGCTATCTTGCTTTTTTGCTGAACAATGTTCAAAGGCAGTCTTACAACTCTTGACTGTTCGGCTAAAGCCTGAAGTATTGATTGCCGAATCCACCAGACAGCATAAGAAATAAATTTAAAGCCTCTTGTCTCGTCGAATTTTTTTGCAGCTTTTATTAATCCTAAGTTTCCTTCATTGATCAGATCGTTTAGCGACAACCCCTGATTTTGGTATTGCTTGGCAACGCTGACTACGAATCTTAAATTTGCTTTGACAAGTAAGTCCAATGCTCTCTTATCGCCTTTCTTTATTCTCTTTGCGCAGTCTATTTCATCAGCAACTGACAAAGGAGTTGTCTTGCTGATTTCTTTTAAATAAATATCTGTCGATTGGTTTTCTCTGCTTGTATATTGTTTTCCTAATTTCATTTTATAAAATTTTTGCTTTTTTGAAAATCATTTCCGGTGAGTTACAGCTGATTATAATTTCTTTTGAGATTAATTTCACCTTAAAAATTTTTGAGAGTTCTTTATATCTGATTTCATTAGACGAAAAAAGAGGCAGTCTGGTTTCCGAACACATTGTAATTATTAATGCGTCTCTAAAATTATTTTTCAGATTTTTTTTTTAATCTGCTCTAAGACTTCACCAATTCTGAAAGAATATTTATACGGAATTCCCAAAACACCGACACCGTAGAACGAGTGCTTAGCTGACTCTTTCATAATCGGGGTCGTACATCCGGAAAAAATCTCGGCAGCATTTATAACCGAAGTGTAACAACCATCAAACAGTTTTAAACATTTCAGCAATAACGAATTCTCTATTTCAGATCCCTTGTGCAAGTGATTAAGAAATATCTCAGTATCTAAGAATATTTCAAACCTGCTTTTCAAATTTGATTTATCTGATACATAACTTTATCAAAGAACGATTTATCCTTTATTGATCCTCTTGAATTGACTAAAAGCCCGACAATATTATCATCGAGCTTCAGCTTTTTTTTCAAAATTTCTATTTCCTTTTTTGAAGAGTTATTCCGTTCTGAATTAACTTGCGCAACTTCATTATTACGGGTCATTCGGAATTTTCAATTTATGTTGTGAGAATGCAGGCTGTATCTGGTTTAAAGTTATTCTACATTACCAAGAAAATCAATCTTGTTATCTTTTTCAAGAGTGACGATTGCCTTCTTCCTGTCCGCCCTGTATCCTTCGAATCTGCCTTTCTTTGTCATCTGTGACTTCTTCTTTCCTTTGGCAACCATAGTTCTTACTTTTGCAACTCTGACATTAAATTTCTTTTCAACTGCCTTCAAAATCTCTATCTTGTTGCAGCCGATGCCTACCTCAAAAGAATACTGGTTCAGAGAATCCTGAAGCAACGTATTTTTTTCCGTAATTAAAGGTCTTACTAAAATTGTCTTCATTATATTTTATTAACCTGACTTTAGTTAATTAAACTTTTACACAATGTATCTATTGCTGACTTTTGCAATAGTATCAATTTATTATTTAACAAATCATAAGTTGCTGCTTTATCGGAAATCTTAACATTAAGCATTTCAATATTTCTTCCCGACTTATACACATTGTCATTCTTTTCCGCAACCAAAAGTAAAGTCTTTTTATCGTCTATTTTCAACGACTTTAATATATTAAATAAGTCTTTAGTCTTTGGCGAATCAAAGGTAAAGTCTTCAATTATCATAATTTCATTTTGTGTCGCCTTTATACTCAATGCACTCTTGCGTGCAAGTCGTGCAGACTTTTTGGGAAGAGTTAATTTGTGCGTGTGAACTCTGGGTCCGAAAATAGTGCCGCCGCCTACCATCAATGGTGATCGGTTAGTTCCACGTCTTGCTCCGCCTGTACCTTTTTGTCTGAACGGCTTCTTTCCACCGCCTCTTACTTCACTTCTCTCTTTTGTCTTGCGGGTTCCTTGTCTTTGATTTGAAAGATAAGTTCTCACCGACATGTAAATCAAATGTTGGTTCGGTTCAATCTCGAATACTTCCTTCGGCAAAATTATAGTCTGACCTGATTCAGAACCGTCAAGCTTATATACTTTTAATTCCATTTTTTAATTTTTATAAATTTCTACTAAGCCGGTCTTAGTACCCGGGACAGCACCTTTAATCAATATTAAATTAGTATCACTAAATACTTTTACTACTTTTAAATTCCTTACGGTAACTGTATCACCACCCATTCTTCCTGCCATTCTCTGTCCTTTAAAAACTCTTGAAGGATATGAACTTCCGCCGATAGAACCCGGCGCTCTCTGCCTGTCGCTTTGTCCGTGTGTCCTCTGACCTCCGGCGAATCCGTGTCTTTTCACAACTCCCTGAAATCCTTTTCCTTTTGATGTTCCTGTAACCTTTACAGTGTCACCTTCTTTGAACATATCAACTTTTACAGTATCACCTTCTTTAATATTTTCTGTCGGAAAATCCCTGACTTCTTTCACATGTCTCAATACAGGTACTTTAACCTTTTTAAATTTTCCAACCATTGGCTTTGTAGAATTTTTTTCTTTCTTCTCTTCAAATCCCAATTGTACAGATTCATATCCATGCTTTTCTTTGTTCATTATCTGAGTTACATAACATGGACCGGCTTCTATGACCGTGCATGGAACTGCATTACCATCCTTGGCAAATATGGTTGTCATTCCGATTTTTTTTCCTAAAATACCTATCATAGTTTATTTGTTGTTATGCTTTTGTGATTATACTTTTATCTCTATATCCACACCACCTGGTGGATCAAGCTTGGTAAGAGCATCAATCGTTTTATTAGACGAATTCAAAATATCGATCAGTCTTTTGTGCGATCTTGTTTCAAACTGTTCGCGTGATTTTTTGTCTACGTGAGGTGATCTTAAAACGGTATATACATTTTTCTTTGTCGGTAAAGGTATCGGGCCGCTTACTATTGCACCTGTGGATTTTATTGTTTTGATTATTCTCTCAGTCCACTTATCAAGCAATGAATGGTCATAAGACTTTAATTTAATTCTGATTTTTTGTGATGCCACAATTAATTATTTTTTTTGTTCGAAAATTTATTCGACGATTTTCGTTACAACACCTGCTCCGACTGTTCTTCCGCCTTCTCTGATAGCAAACTTCAATCCTTCTTCCATAGCAATTGGTGTAATCAGCTCGATTACAAGCTTCTCAACATTATCTCCAGGCATAACCATCTGTATAGACTCCGGTAAATGAACAACTCCGGTTACGTCAGTTGTCCTGAAATAAAACTGAGGTCTGTAATTTGTACTGAACGGAGTATGTCTTCCGCCTTCTTCCTTTGCAAGAATATAAACCTGTGCTTCGAATTTTTTATGAGGTGTTATTGATCCTGCTTTAGCAAGTACCATTCCTCTTTCGATTTCATTCTTATCAACTCCTCTTAATAATAATCCACAGTTAAACCCTGCTACTGCTTCATCTAATTCTTTATTAAACATTTCAGCGCCCGTGACAACTGTTTTCTTCTTAGCTCCAAGCCCAATTAATTCTACCTCTTCACCAACCTTAACTTTTCCTCTTTCAATTCTGCCTGTTGCAACTGTTCCTCTGCCTGTGATTGAAAATACGTCTTCAACAGGCATTAAGAATGTTTTGTCTATATCTCTCTTTGGCTGTGGAATGTATGAATCTACTGCCGCCATTAAATCATAAATACATTTTAATCTTTCATCATCGGGTTTTGAATTCGGATCAACACCCGCTTCCATTGCTTTCAAAGCGCTTCCTCTGACGATCGGAATATCATCTCCTGGATAATCATAGCTATTCAAAATATCTCTTAATTCGGATTCAACAACTTCCAATAATAATTCCGCATCTTCAGGTGTCTTCTCCTGCTGGTATATTATATCAACTTTATTTAAAAATACTACTATTGCAGGAACTCCTACCTGTCTTGCAAGCAAAATGTGTTCCTTAGTCTGCGGCATTGCTCCGTCTGTAGCTGCTACTACTACTATTGCTCCATCCATCTGTGCAGCACCGGTGATCATATTCTTTATATAATCAGCATGTCCCGGACAGTCAACGTGTGCATAATGTCTGTTTTCTGTTTCATATTCAACATGAGCGGTTGCAATCGTAATTCCTCTTGCTCTCTCTTCAGGAGCTTTGTCAATAGAATCAAATGCTCTGACTTTTGAAAAACCCTTTTTTCCTAAAGCCATTGTTATTGCAGCAGTCAGTGTCGTCTTACCGTGATCAACGTGACCTATCGTTCCAATGTTTACGTGTGGTTTACTAGCACTATATTTTTCTTTTGCCATTTATTTATTTCTCCTTAAAACTATTAATTAATTAATTTTTTTATTTAATTGAAAATATTATTAAATCTATTTAGAAAATTACGGGGATAATCTTGCCATCAACAAAACTTGCAAATCTTAAATCAAATAAACCCCCAATCCAAAATCGTAAATCAAAATAAGTGGGTCAGGGAGGAATTGAACCTCCCACCTCGTGCTTATAAGGCACGCGCTCTAACCATCTGAGCTACTGACCCGATGGAAAACTTTCTTATTGTGAAAGACTCTTTACATAAGAAAATTTTTATAGAACGGCTTACTGTGTCTAATCGACGAGTTATATTTTGTTGTAAAACAAAATTGACCCAATATAAAAAAGAACTGAATAATCTTTATTAAAATATAATATCTAAAATCCAAAATTCAACATTCCAAATCCCAAATCAGTTAAGCAACTTTCTCTTTGCCTCTAACTTTTTCTATGATTTGTTCCGAAACACTCTTCGGTGCTTCATCATAATGCGAAAACTGCATTGAATAAATCGCTCTTCCCTGAGTCATGGATCTCATTGTTGTTGCATATCCGAACATTTCAGATAATGGCACTAATGCTTTAATTACCTGTGCGTCGCTTCTTTGTGACATTCCTTCTATTCTTCCTCTTCTTGAACTCAAATCTCCCATCACATCACCCATATACTCTTCCGGAGTTACAACTTCAACTTCCATTATCGGCTCAAGTAAAACAGGATTTGCTTTTCTAGCACCTTCTTTGAAGGCCATTGACCCGGCGATCTTAAATGCCATTTCTGATGAGTCAACATCGTGAAATGAACCGTCAAACAATTTTACTCTTATATCTTCAACCGGATATCCTGCCAAGACACCATTCTTCATCGCTTCTTCAATACCCTGAGCAACAGGATTAATGTATTCTTTAGGAATAGAACCCCCGACAATTCCGTTTTCAAAAATAAATCCTTTACCCTTTTCATTCGGTTCAATCTCTATCCATACATGTCCAAACTGTCCTCTACCGCCTGATTGTCTTACGAATTTCCCTTCCTGTATTACCTTCTTCTTAATTGTTTCTTTATATGCAACCTGCGGATTACCGACGTTTGCATCAACTTTAAATTCTCTCTTTAGTCTGTCAACAATGATATCCAGATGAAGCTCTCCCATTCCTGAAATCAAAGTTTGCCCTGTTTCGTCGTCGGTTCGGACTCTGAATGTAGGATCTTCATCAGATAATTTCGCTAATGACTCACCAAGTTTATCCTGATCCGCCTTAGTCTTCGGCTCGATTGCAATTGATATAACCGGTTCAGGAAAAATAATTTTTTCCAATACTATCGGATCACTTTCATCACACAAAGTATCACCCGTTCGTGTAAATTTTAATCCGACTGCTGCTGCAATATCACCGCAGTAAACTTCCTTAATATCTTCCCTGCTGTTTGCATGCATTTGTAATAATCTGCTAAATCTTTCCTTCTTACCTGCGATGGAATTATATACATAACTTCCGGCAGTTGCTACACCGGAATAAATCCTGAAAAATGTAAGCTTACCAACAAAAGGATCTGTCATTATCTTAAATGCAAGCGCAGTAAATTTTTCATCGTCAGCCATTCTTCTTGTGATATGATCATCGGTATGTAAGTGATGTCCCTCGACTTCGCCTATATCCATCGGTGAAGGAAGTAAATCAACAACACAGTCAAGTAAATTCTGCACTCCTTTATTCTTAAATGAAGACCCGCATAATACCGGAATTATTTTCACATCAATTGTAGCTTTTCTTAATACTGCAATAATTTCCTTTTCACTGATATCCTTTCCTTCCAGAAATTTTTCCAATAAACTGTCATCAACGTCAGCTACAGCTTCAAGCAATTTATGCCTGTATTCTTTTGCCTGCTCTTTTAATGAATCGGGAATATCT
Source organism: Bacteroidota bacterium (assembly GCA_030855105.1). GTDB lineage: Bacteria > Bacteroidota > Ignavibacteria > Tepidaquicellales > Tepidaquicellaceae > JAGPCH01. The sequence continues at coordinate 9,812 of JALYRX010000012.1, forward strand.
ATATCCTCAAATGTGGCACCGAGAGTTTCATCATTAAACATCCTTGCTTTCATTGTTATCAAATCAATAATTCCATTAAATAATGTACCCTGACCTATGGGCAAATGTATTGGTACTGCATTTGCTTTAAGCCTGTCTTTCATCATTTCTATTGCATGAAAAAAGTCAGCCCCTGTTCTGTCCATTTTATTTACAAATGCAATTCTCGGCACTTTGTATTTATCCGCCTGTCTCCAAACTGTCTCTGACTGCGGCTCAACACCTCCTACAGAACAGAATAACGCAACAGCTCCGTCAAGAACTCTCAGGGATCTTTCAACTTCAGCTGTAAAATCTACGTGCCCGGGCGTGTCTATAATATTTATTCTATGGTCATTCCATTGACATGTTGTGGCTGCTGAAGTAATCGTAATACCTCTTTCTTTTTCCTGCTCCATCCAGTCCATTGTTGCAGCACCTTCGTGAACTTCACCGATCCTGTGAAGCTTCCCGGTGTAATACAAAATTCTTTCAGTCGTAGTGGTCTTTCCGGCATCAATGTGAGCCATAATACCAATGTTTCTCGTTTTATCTAATGTAAATTGTCTTGGCATATTTTATTTTGGAACTATCCTTATTTTTTTTTAAATTTATTAATACTCTGTTGAATTTACCATTTAAAATGAGCAAAAGCTTTGTTTGCTTCAGCCATTTTGTGAACGTCTTCTTTTTTCTTTACCGAGCTTCCCTCTCCAACCGAAGCAGCCATCAGTTCGTTCGCTAATCTCAATGACATTGATTTTTCATTTCTTGCTCTTGTGTAATTCAAAATCCATTTTATTGCCAATGCAAGCCTTCTGTCCGGTCTTACTTCTGTAGGTACTTGATAAGTTGACCCTCCGACTCTTCTCGACCTGACTTCAATAGCCGGCTGCACATTACCTATCGCTTTTTTAAAAACATCCAACGGCTCTCCTTTTGTCTTGTCTCCGATTATTTTGAAGGCATCATACATTATTCTCTGAGCAACTTGTTTTTGTCCGTCCCACATCAGATTATTTATAAATCTTCCGATTAATATGTCATTATATTTCGGATCGGGTCTTCTGATTCTTTTTTCTGCTCTTTTTCTTCTCATTTAAATATTAAAAAATTTTACTAAATTATTTTACAATATATTAATTAGGCCGCACCTGTTTTTGCTTTCTTTGTTCCGTATTTCGAACGTCCTTTTTTCCTGTTAGCGACTCCTGCCGTATCCAGTGCTCCTCTTATTATATGATACCTTACTCCGGGAAGATCTTTAACTCTTCCTCCTCTGATTAAAACTATGGAATGTTCCTGTAGATTATGGCCTTCTCCCGGAATATAGGCTGTTACTTCTATTCCGTTCGTTAATCTTACCCTTGCTACTTTTCTCAAAGCAGAGTTCGGTTTCTTCGGAGTAGATGTGTATACCCTGGTACAAACACCACGCTTCTGCGGACATGAATCCATTGCAGGTGCTTTGCTTTTGGAAATGATCTTCTTCCGGCCTTTTCTGATTAATTGATTTATTGTTGGCAAATTGTTTTATCTACTTATTATGGAAACATATAAAATACTAAAATTAATATTTTTAGTCAATTGAATTTAAGATAAATCGTAAGGTCTCTTTTCTACATTTATTGATTACTATAATAATTAAAATATTAGTGCTAAATCGAATTTGCAGTTTTAAATAAAATTTCTCCTGCTTTCGGGTTCTGCACCTTACTACCCAAACATTGTTAATAGGCAATAAAAGTGTTTAGTAATTCTATTTTATCGCAACATTGTTCATTTGAAAGTTGAACATTGAAATTATCTAGTACCAAAGAGACCTGTCACTACACACTGTTTCATTGAAATAATTTGACTTCTTTAATAATGTTTATTGTTAACATGAACTTATAATAATGATATGTAAAAAATTTCCTCGGAATAAAGATTTTAAAAATTTGACTCAGGTACACAAGCAGTTGCAGCCAGCACTTAGCAAGTTTTAGGTTTTCTTAATATCCTAAACTAAATCTCGCAAATGCGTAACTTAAATCACTCGTAACACCGTTAGTAAGATTTTTACTTATATCATAAACATAATTCAAATCAAAAATATAATTCTTTATCGGTTCGAAGCTAACATTGAATTTAACAATATCTTCATTTAATCTTATTCCATTGAGAAATATTGCCTTCTGTGAATCAATTCCCTGCCTGTAAGAATCGTAAACATTTCCTCCGACGTTTTCGATAAGCTCTCCATTGCCATTATAAATATTTTCTCCTTTTCTAATATGTTGATATTCGAGATTAAAACTTAATCTATCGGTTAAGTTATACGCAAGCTTTGTAAAAATCTGGTCTGCATTTGGACCGATCGGATGTCCTATTATTACTCCGAATGCAGTATAAGTATTCTTCGGATCAAAGTGGCTGTAAACATAAGGACGAATCTTTGTGTACTCAAAAATTAAAGACAAATTTTTCAATCCTGCAGGTTCATACCAGAAAAATCCAAGCTGGTAAGCAGATTTATTTGAAGTCTTATCAAAATCAGAAAGGTTTGATAAAATATTTTCGTCAAGAAAAAATGTTCCCTGCAGCTCAAGGTCTTTTAGAAAATGTGTCTGCAATTCAAAAAAGATTGTCCCGTTATCACGATCCTGCAGTGAATGTTCTACGAACTTATAAAAGATCAGCGGATTAATATAACCTAATTGAATACCGCTCGATGAGATTATCGATTCACCGATACCGACATCAAATAAATTTTCGAATGAAAGCTTCAGACGGTTAGCAGAAAAATATTTTATATACCTTTCATCCCTGCTTGTGTTAAATTCTCCCACTGTCGAAGCGAAGATTGATGAAAAGTTTATAATGCCGTAATCAAAAACAAATTTAAGAAAATCCATATTCGGAGCATCTCCGGATAAAGTTAAGCTCTTACTGTATCCGTAACCGTACTTTAATTTCTCTCTTCCTAATTGTGCTGAGATACCCATTCCTTCAGAAGGTTCGAAATAATATTTTAAATATCCGTTAGTGAAATCGTAGTTGACAATGTTCTCTGTATTTTCTAAATATTTAAAATTCGATTTTATCTCCGGGAAGACCGATTCAATCAAAATAGAGTCTCCGACTGCTCCGCCTTTCTCTACGGAAAAATTATAACCCAGATGTTCAAACAGACTTCCTCTTATTCTAAATCCTCCGTCAAATAATTTTGAATTTGGTTTTGTACTTGGCTTAATTTCATTAGCATAAAACAAGTGACCTAGCCCATTAATAAAAACGTTGTTTTTATTTTTTTGATATGTAAATAAATATTTTTCCTTATCAGAAAAAATATATTTGAAGCCGTTAGATACATTCATATTACTTTTAAACATAGATGCAGTAGTTCTTGTATTGATCTCTTCGGGATTGAACTCGATCATGTATTTTCTAAGCAGTGACTTTTCCGTTGTGCTAAGCTGACTTTTTTTCGACTGAATTTCCTTAAGTTTATGCGTTACATGAAACCGGGAAAGATTCGGGTCGTCATCATTAAGCTGCGTTATAATTCTTTTAACTCTCATCTCTTTCAGATATTCGTAGACAGGATTATTCAATGGTACATTTTCTATTTGTGAGAAAACACATTGTGAAAGAAATGTTATGAAAAAAAGCATAAATAATAAAATTTTCGTTTTCATTTAAATATTATATTTTACAATAAATTTGTTCGCATAATATCGTTTTTAGATTTTAATTAATGTATAAAAATTAATTCAAAAATTATCTGAACTATGATTGAATGACCACCTGATTATTATGATTTGAGCTATAACATTTTATTATCATAAACCTTTTTTCAATGTGAACCCTTGTGATTCATATACAAGCATAGGTATCATTTAATCATAGTAAAAAATTAATTCTATGTTTAATCCATCTTATTTAAAATTATACCAAACGGGTGAGCTACCACTTCGTGCTAAGAAATTAGAAGCAATGCTAGCAGACTGTAATATCTGTCCGAAGGACTGCAAAGTAAACCGTATCAATAATGAAATTGCCGCATGCTATTCGGGTTACAATCCTGTAGTTTCTTCTCATTGTGTTCATTACGGTGAAGAGCCGGTGCTTGTCGGTTCGAAAGAATTAAACAATGAAAACGGCGTCGGCAATATTTTCTTCGGCAACTGTAATTTGAGATGTGTCTATTGCCAGAATTATGAGATCTCACAAAATCATAAGACCGAAATTAAGAATGGAGTTACAATCGAACGTCTTGCTGAAATGATGCTCGAACTGCAGGACAAAAATGTAAATGCAATCGGATTCGTTTCACCGACTCACTTCGTTCCGCAGATAGTCAAAGCGGTTGAAACCGCTATAGCAGACGGTTTAAACCGTCCGCTAATTTATAATACAAATTCTTACGATTCAGTTGAAGTATTAAAATTACTCGACGGCATTATCGACATCTATCTTCCGGACTTAAAATATTCCGAAGATGAATACGGTTATAAATATTCAAAGATAAAAAACTATGTTCATCACGCGAGAGAAGCAATCAAAGAAATGTACAGGCAAGTCGGAAGTGAATTGATAATTGAAAACAGTTTGCTCAAAAGAGGCTTGCTGATCAGGCATTTGATTTTACCGAATGACATAGCAGGAAGCTATGAAACTTTAAAATTTATTTCAGAGCTTGATAATAAAATAAACCTTTCTGTGATGTCCCAGTATTATCCGGTTCATAAAGCATTGTCAATTGATCTCCTTTCGAGAAATATCCGTGAGCACGAGTATGAAAAAGTTTTAAATTATTTGGATGAATTTAAACTCGATAATGGTTTTTTACAGGAGTTTGAATCCGAAAGTTATTACAGACCGGATTTTAAAGACAGAGTTGAGCCGTTTAAGAGATAATTACTAATTACTAATTAGAGACTTCTGAAAAACGGTTCTGTCGTTACGAGTTAACAGTTACAAAATACCAATTACAAAGTTATTTCTAATTTGAATCAAACAGATGTAATCATTATCGGTGCGGGACCGACGGGCTTGATGCTTGCTTGTCAGCTTACACGTTTCGATATTGATTTCATAATCATCGACAGCAAGCCAGGTCCCACCGAAGAATCCCGTGCTTTAGTGATAACTTCACGAAGCCTCGAAATTTATCAACAGCTCGGTTTAAAAGACAAGGCGCTTTCCGAAGGACAAATAATCGAAAGTATTTTATTCATTTCTGAATCTGATAAAAAAGTTAATATAAACATTGGCGTCTTTGGAGAAGGAATGACGGATTTTCCGTATATCTTTAGTCTTGAGCAAAGCAAGAACGAACAAATCTTGTATGAGTATTTAATTGAAAAAGGAAAAGAAGTTCTATGGAATACCGAACTTAAAAGTTTTAAACAGATCGATAAGGGAATTGTTGTAACTACTTTAAACAATGATGTTGAAACAGATTATAATTGTAAATATTTAGCAGGATGTGATGGCGCTAAGAGTTTGGTAAGACACATTTTAAATTTCAAATTCGAAGGCGGCACTTACGAGAATAAATTTTTTCTTGCCGATGTTGATATTGACTGGGACATTAAGGAAGAGAAAATAATTGGCATGCCGGGAGAAAACTATATAGTAGGCTTCTTTCCGCTGAAAGGAAAAAATCATTACAGGATTTTGGGAACATTGCCAAAAGAATTTTATGATAAAGAAGATATCGGTTTTAAAGATGTCAAACGACTCGTAAAAGAAATTTATCACGGCAGAATTGAATTCAATAATCTTAATTGGTTTTCAATTTACAAGCTTCATCACCGTTGCGTGGATAAATTCAGCCAAGGAAAAGTTTTTCTCGCAGGAGATGCGGCTCATATTCACAGCCCGGCCGGAGGGCAGGGAATGAATACTGGTTTACAGGATTCATACAATCTTGCATGGAAGCTTGCTTATGTTTTGAAAGACTTTGCTAAAGAAGAATTACTTGATACTTACAATAACGAAAGACTTCCTTTTGCAAAATGGCTGATGAATTTTACTGACAGGGCATTTGGATATATGACTAAGCAGAATTATTTTTTCAAAGCATTCAGAAAATATTTAGGAGCGTATTTTATTAAGGTCGCTCTTTCAAGCAGCATATTTAAAAGAAGAATTTTTTATACAATCTCACAGCTTTGGGTAAATTATAGCAAAAGTATTTTGTCAGTTAATCATTCAAATCAAAAATTAAAATTTTCTGCCGGTGACAGAGTTCCTTACGTTTTAATAAATATTAATAATGGCGAAAGCATTTTTAGTCTATTGACAGAACCGAAATTTTATTTGCTGCTTATAGGAATGAATTCAAATGAGGAACTCGATGAATTCATAAAAAAATATGAAAATATATTTCACAAAATTGAACTTGAATTAACAAGCCAATGGAAAAAGCTCGGAGTAAAAAAACCGATTGCAATAATTGTAAGGCCGGATGAATACATTGGATTAATATCTGACAACATTAATCCGGGAATAGTAAACTTGTATATGAAGAGGATTGGGATTTTATTTCCCTGATTCAAAAAATATTTATTTGATCAACAGCATTTTCTTCGTTGATACAAATTTTCCTGATTCTATCTTATAAAAATAAATTCCGTTTGATAAATTACTCCCATCAAATTCAACAGAATATTTTCCTGGAGATTTTTTTTCATTTACTAAAGTTATGACTTCCTTTCCGATGACATCATACACTTTCAAGGTAACAAAACTGTTAACTGCTAACTGGTAACTGATAACTGTTTCCGGGTTAAATGGATTCGGATAATTTTGGTCGAGTTTAAATTCTAAAGGAATTGAATTTGAAATTGGTTCTACACTATTTGTATGAGAATATTTTATGGTAAAGTAATCTTTTAAAAATTCACTATTTTTCTGAAAACAATATCCCGTTGCTACTATATCTTCATTCATGTTAATACTAATTGCTGATGGTATAAATGTGTTAGTAAAATTATCATTATTTCTGATTTCATTTAGAAGTATCCCGCTTGAATTACATTTGAGTATGACAAAGGAATTGTATCTATTATAAAATGAGGTTGTATTGCTGCCAATAGCGTATATATAATCATTGTTATCTATCTCCATGTCTTTGGCAAATAAATATCCATCTATGAAATCATAAAGATTACTCCAACTTAAGTTACAAGATGAATCATATTTTGACAAAATTAGATCAGTGTAAATTTCACCATTTCCAAAAATTGTAAAATTTAAGTAAACATTATCCTTGCTATCCAGCATCAACACATTAGGAATTTTGAATTCATTACCTATGACAAACGAGTTATAACGATTTTGCCCTCTGCTTCTTATTACATTTCCGGAGGGATCATATTTAATTAAAATTATATCATAACGGGATTCAAATACCCTGCTCAGAGCAGCAACATAAATATTTCCTCTTTTGTCAATTTCTACATCTATGCCTATGGCAGAAAGATTGAACGAATTGGTTTTAATCCATCTCCTGTTACCAAGTGAATCATATTTAATTGTTAATACACTAACACCACCATAACCTCCACCAGTCGCAAAAACATTTCCGGCACTATCTATAGCAATTGAGTTAAAATGAAATATACTATTTTGTCCAACACTATAACTGTCAAACCATAATAGCTCACCGTTTGAATTATATTTTACTATCTCAGCAGACCAAGAAGAATTATTTGTATGTGAATATCCTGATAGATAAATATTGTTGTTGATATCAATTTTCATACAAGTAACATTGGTTTTAAGATAGTTAGAATCGGAATATCTTCGCACCCAGATTTGGTCACCATTAGAATTATATTTAATAGTTGCAATTGAATATCCTGCTGAAGAAGTATCGTCACTAATTCCGGTAACATAAATATTGTTTTCCGAATCAATGCCGATAATTGATGAGTAATCCATTGCACTGAAATTATATCTTCTAACCCATTCAGTATTACCTGATGCGCTATATTTAATTGTAGTATAATCAAGTTGTGATTGGTCCCCGTCTTGATATCTATCTCCTCCTGTTACATATATATTTCCAAAATTATCCTGAACAACATCTTCACCATAATCAGAGTTTTCTGTGCTGGGATAATCATAAGTTCTGTACCATTGCATATTATATTGAGCAATAGATTGAGAACTTATTATCAATAATATTATACAAATTATTTTTTTCACGTATGTTATTTTATTTAATTATTTTAAAAGAATCATTCTCTTCGTATGAACAAATTTTCCTGATTCTATCTTATAAAAATAAATCCCGCTTGATAAATTGCTTCCATCAAACTCAACCGAATACTTTCCCGCAGATTTTTTTTCATTTACTAAAGTTATGACTTCCTTTCCGATGACATCATACACTTTCAAGGTAACAAAACTGTTAACTGCTAACTGGTAACTGATAACTGTTTCCGGGTTAAACGGATTAGGATAATTTTGTGACAGCGAAAAATCTTTGGGAATATAGTGCGAAATATTATTTATTCCAATAACTACATCCGCAAAACAATTATCATAATAATCTTTTGCAGACTGCGACAACTCTCTTAGCTTTGTAATACTATTGAGATTACTCGAACCTCTTGCAATAACCTGTGCAATAACAATTACCTGCGTATCTCCTGGATTCATATTCAAAGGACCAAATCCCTGGTAAAATCTCTTATCGGTTGAGAACTTTGCATTCCATCCTGTACCTGTTACCGGATCACCTGAATAAACAAATCTAGTCGCAAGGCCTGTAGTTGGGTTGATATATTGATTGCCAGTATTTTGTAATCCGCTTAATGCATAATATAGTTGATTATGATTATCCGGTTCATTTGTATCATCATTAAATACAACTGTCGAATTTAAATTCAGCTGCTTGAAACCTTTTCTGACTTTCTTATTTTTTCCTTCATAATAATATACACACTATCATTAATATTTCCTGTTGAGAAAGTCGGAGCCCGTATTATAACAAATCCTACAGCAGGTGGTGCAGTCCCATAAACGGGATCCATATTTGTATAGTTATATGTATAAGCCAAACTTAAATTCGTATCAATTCCTTCTGCATCGTTTTGTGTTTCACCCAGATCATCATCTGTGTATAAGTTAATATATGCATTTGTCCATTGGCTGTTACTCCGGTTAATAATTCTGTATTCCTGGTATATAATGTTTTTTAATTCCTCCGGCTGATTGAAAGAAAAATTAATTTGTTTAATATCGGCTTTCAACGGAGCTGTCCTACCTGCGAAGTTTGTATGAGAAGCATCATAACTGTCAGTATAAGAATAGAACATGGTTTGATTGCCATAATCTGAGGGTTTCCAGTTCATGATCGTTGAATCAAAATAAACAGGAGCTCCCTGATCCGAATTTCCAAGTACAGTATTGAGCCATTTGAGCCTGTCGGAATCGTTAACGTTAAAAATTAATTTGTAAACCTGAAAATCCGGAGTACCATTTCCCTGTGGTGTACCGTTAATAGTTTGTCCCGGAAAAAACTCAGATGAGTAATCACAAACTGTTACCAATGTATCGCTGTTTACAATTGCACCGATAAGTAAACCGGATGAATATCGTGCATATTTATTTTCGCCTTTTGGCCATTCGAATCCACCATTTCCACCATCCGGATGATGATTAAAGTTGCCATTATTAAAAAACCATGCGCTGATATTATTTGAATTCAATTGCTTTGCATTAGGAGAAATATTAAATGTGTTTGTAAATAATATCGTCCCGTTATTTCCAACTACATAACAATTATCAATGTCAGTTTGAATTATAGAATTTAAATTAACAGATGTTATTGAGTTTATAGAATGCCAGTTATTAAGTATTGTTCCGTTGGAGCCACATGATTTATAAATGAAAGTGCTGCTTTGATAAAGTGCTTTTAAATCATTTATGGTACCTGAATTGATAGCATAAACTAAATTTATGTTAACTCTTAATGCAGTTCCATTATCACCCACTATTGTATTTTCTGATATATAATTTAAATTATTTGTAACTCCGCTGTTTAAAATACGCCAGTTAATACCGCTGTTAGTAGTTTTTAATACGGAACCGTAATTTCCCACTATTGTCATTTGTGTAATGGCAAAAAGATCTGACGTTACTGAATTAAAATCTACAGTATCAATTTGCGAAGCTGTCCATACGTTATCCTCCAGTTTTAAGAACGTTCCGTTTTCACCTACTGCAATTGCTTTGACAGAACTATATACAATTCTCAAGTCTTTTAAAGTGTTAGATGTATTACTTACCATATTAGCCCAGCTGTTTCCTCCATCCAAAGTAATTATTATTGTTCCATTGGATCCAACTGCATAACCAGTATCATTATAATTTCTAAACGCAATAGAATATAAATTAGAAGTTGTATTGCTGTTTACTGTTTCCCATATGAATCCGGAGTTTGTACTTTTTAAAATTACACCATAATCACCTACGACAAGCAGAGCCTGACCAGAAATGCTTGACTTTAATTGTATATCGTTTAGATTACTCATCGTCCCGCTATTTTGAATATTCCAGACCGGCTGTGCAAAGGATTGGCTTATAAAACAAAGAATAAATAAAATTGAAATCAAAGATTTCATAGCTGTATAATTTTTTAAGTTTATAAAATAATTGGCAACTGTTTGAAGTTGCAGCTATGAGGGTAGATTACGATGTGTTTATTTTGAAGCTAAAAGATTTTGATGTTTCCGTTTGTTAAACTTATCAGTTCTTTTTTGAGCTGTGTAATTTTAGACAATCTTACTTCCAAAGTCAATTTACATTTCTCATCTGAATTGTTTTCGGTTAATTTCATATCTCCGGCTTCAATTAAATTCATCATTACATTCATAAACCTGTAATCAAACTCAAGATTTATTTTTTCGGTGATAAGTTTTTCTACAATCATAGCTTTGCTCAAACACAAATCTGCCGCTTCAAAGAAAGCCCTGCGTAATCCGCCGACTCCAAGCTTCGTTCCACCAAAATATCTCACAACGATTATCAGGATATTCGTTAAATTATATTTATCAATTGCTTCGAGTACCGGCTTTCCCGCACTGCCGGACGGTTCTCCGTCATCAGACACTCTGAAATTGTTTTTATCTGCACCAATTCTGAATGCATACGGGAAATGAGCCGCATCGAAATACTTTTTCTTAATTTCTTTTATTCGATCGGGAATTTCTGAGTTTGAGTTTACAGGAAAAGCATGTGAGATAAATTTTGATTTGGTGATCTTAATTTCTGAAGAAGAAGACTTTTCTAAAGTTAAATATGAATCAATTATTTTCAAGAATTATTTTTAAAGAATCAAGCTACAGTCTTAATTGAATAGTTATTATTCATTAACTCTGATGCAAACGTGAGGCACGCTTTGATGTCTTCTGCCTCAAGAGAAGGATATTGCTTAAGAATCTCTTCCTGACTTTCTCCTGCTGATAAAAATTCTAATATAGTCCGGACAGTAATTCTTTTTCCTCTTATAGTTGGTTTACCATTACAAATATTTTCATCTATTGTTATTCTTTTTGAAATTGTCTCCATACAAATTTTTTAATTTAAACTACCAAAATTATTATTTTGTTAATATACATCTATTATTCATTGCTCATTGAGAATTGAAAATTTTTAATTGTTTATCGTCCATCCTTCTTCACCGATCAGCGGAACAAATTTAAAATCTTCAAATGCTTTATATTTATATCTCGGCTCTTCATCTTTCTCATCACTTACAATTTTTTTGATCAATATCAGTTTCTGAGATGCTTCATTGCCAATTGGAATTACCATTTTGCCTCCGGTATTCAATTGATCAAGAAGCTGCTTAGGAATTTTCGGACTGCCGGCTGTAACTATTATTTTATCGAACGGGGAATATTCAGACCAGCCTTTTGTACCGTCATCATTTTTTAGTTTAACATTATATCCTAATTGAAATAATTTTTCTTTGGCAGATTCATAAAGCTCTTTTATTCTTTCGACCGAATAGACTTCGGCACCTAATTCCTTTAGTACAGCGGATTGATAGCCCGAACCCGTACCGACTTCCAGTACTCTGTCACTTGGTTTGATTTCCAAAAGCTCCGTCATAAAAGCTACTGTGAACGGCTGAGAAATTGTCTGATTTGAACTTAAAGGGAGCGCAATATTGTCGTAAGAGTATTTTTTGAATTCATCTTTGACAAACAATTCTCTCTTCACTCTTCCGATAGCCTTCAGAACTTCTTTATCTTTGATCCCGGCTGAATGAATCTTACCGACCAATTCTTTCCTGTGAATTGTATTTAAATCCATTACTCTTTTTCTTTCTTTATTTCTTTTTCTTGCTCATCTTCTTCCCTTTTTTCTTCCGGATTGCTTTCAGATCTAGGTTTGGATTCATTGTATTCATCATCACTTGTTTCTTCAAAAATATTTTTAACAGAGCTTGCAACAGAAGTTTTTCCCATAGCTTTTATCAATCTTTCTTTTAGCTGCTCTATGGTATTATAAAAAACAATCTTCCCGTCTTCTGCTACCGAAACAATTCTTCTTTCTTCCGAAACTATGATTGCAACTGCATCCGATACTTCCGTAATTCCTATCCCCGCTCTATGACGTGTTCCAAGATTTTTATTCCTTATTTTCTCCGGCTCGGATAAAGGCAGCAGACATCTCGCGGCTTCGATCTTATCGTTCTTGAAAATTACGGCGCCATCGTGGAGCGGTGACCTCGGGTTGAAAATGGAGATTAATATATCTGTTTTGATACGGGACTGAATTATTTCACCGGTCTCTATGACATTTTTCAAACCGGTTGTTCTTTCAATTACCATCAAAGCGCCCCAGCCTCTCTTCTTCAATTCAAAACATGCTTCGGCAATTTCGCTTACATTTTCATCAACATTTGATTTTGTAAAAATTCTTGCGACTTTTGTTTTACCTATCAGCAGCAAGAGTCGTCTAATTTCCGGCTGGAATAAAATTATAAATGCGATCACCCAAATCTCAGTCAGCTTGCTGAGCATCCATCCTGTTGCCTGCATATTAAGAAGCTGAGCGACAAATGAAAATGAAATGATAAGCACCAATGCAATAAATATTTGCGAGGCTATTGTTCCTTTCATTATTTTATAAAGCCGGTAGAAAACATATGTGACGATAAGAATGTCTATGATGTCAACTACCTGTACCGATAAGAAACCAATTTTAAATAACTCCATATTAACTGTAAACGGTAAAAGATTTATTTAAGAAAAAATATTTCTCTGTATAAATTTGGCTGCCGGGAAAAATATCTTTCAATTCACTTTTTTTCAGCAACCTGATTGATGATGAAAGTTCGAGCGCTTTTGATTGTTCATCCTGCCTCCCGTACCATCCCAAATTATACTTTAACAAGAGATTTGTTTTCGCTTTATCAGAAAGGAATTGAAAAAACGGAAAAAGAAAATGAGGTTCCAATGGAAAGTAATAGTTTGGTGTTTGTATGAAATGGTGCTTTCCTATTCTTTTAATTTCTTCAGCTAAATTTTTTTGCTCCTCGAATTTATTCAAATGCTCCAGCAGACTGTTAGAGTAAACCAGATCATATTCCTTATCATCAAAAAATTCCAAATCTCTTACATCCTTTTTTATAAAACAAATATTACGAAAATTTTTTATATCGGGAACTTCATTATTAACAATCATTATGTGATAATCTTTATTGTTTCTGAAATTCGAATTTCTCCAATGATAATCACTTCCTCCCAGGTCCAGAATCGTAACCGGTTTCTTTAAATGATCACAAAATTTCAAAAAAAATTCTAATCTTTTTTTTCGTAATTTATTTGAAATTGAATCTTCATTATTCTGATTAGCATTATAAAGCAAATAGGATTTAATCTTTTTTATCATTTATACAACCAGTATTGTCAATCATTTTTTGTCAATTACAAATCAACTTTGAAAGATGCAAAATAAAATGAATCTTTAAATTTTAAATCATCGGTAAGATTGTTATTAACTCTATATTGAAATTTTCCTTCAAAATAAAATTGCCACACAGGCTGCCATAGAATCTCTGCAGTAAAAATATCCCTGTTAATCCGGGTGCCGTCCAAAAATCCGTTAGTCCGCAAGTATGCATCACCCAATCCGAAATTAATGTTCCCTCCGTAATTTGCAATAATGTTTCCGGATGAATCCAAAACAATTCCTTCACCCGATCTCTGGTGCTGATACAATAAATTAATGTTCAATCGATCAGAGACATCGCAGCTTATCTTTGCGGCAATCTCGTCTGAGTTAGGCGGCAATGCATGTCCGAGCGGCATCAGATAATTTGTGTATGTACTTTTATTGGAGCGGTGTGAATAAACAAACGGGTCGAGATGTGTGAACTCAAGAGCTAAATTTATATTGGCTGCATTGCTCCATAAAGCGCCGAGCTGCCATCCGAATTTGTTTTCATTGAGTGAATCCTGTTTGCCAAGTGTACCGAAAGTTAAATCATCTATTAGTAATGAAGTCTGAAAGGAAAAATTTTTTACAGGGATAATTTCCATTTCAATTCCAAGCAGCGAATTGTTTTCTTCTGTCTGTTCTGCTCCAATACTTAGATCTGCTGAAGTAAGAAAACTTATCGGATTTAAATAAGTAAAGCTGAACGGCTGCCGGCTGATTATTACGGATTCCCAAAGACCTATTTTAAATGCATCGGAAAAATTTATATTTAAACTATGAGTAGCAATATTTTTTGAAGATAATTCACGGAGAGAAAAAGCAGGATAAATTCCAACCGAATCTCCCTGCAAACTTCCGTAAGTAAACGAATAATTTACCGCTTTATAATTGATGACAAGATTTCCGAAGTCGAAAGGAACTGTATTATCAGATAAAAATAATTTATCAATGTAGCCGAAGCCGGAGTTTAGCTGTGTTCTGCCGAATGTCAACGCAAGCCAGTTGTTTTTTGTCTGGTATCTTAAATATCCTGTAAACGAATTAAAATTTTTCTTATTAATAAAATTATTATTTCCTTTTAGATTGGGATCAGTGTCTGATGCAAAAACAAAATCGGTGTCATCGGCATTTGCAAATTGCCCTGTAAATAAAAATAGAGAATATGCAACAGTATTATAAAGTGTTCCGCGAAATTTAATGCCAATCTCACCAAGAAAAATGGAATTGCTTCCGATTGAATCTCCGTCCGATCCTCTCTGTGACAGCATTCCCGTGAAGTCACTAAAGAATGAATTGTTTGAGTCAGTTATAAAATATAAATGTTTTTGAACGTTGTCATTAAAAATACTTTTTAAACCGTTTTTGCCGAAGATCGAACTTTGCTTTTTTGTTTTTCCAAACATATCATATTCAAATTCCAATTCATAATCAATCAACAGCTTTTTATCGGTTGATGTAATCTTATCCGAACTTTCAATTATTTTAATCAAATATTTACCCACTTCACCTCTGGAAATCGGTAAGCTTGAAGAATTATATTCGGGAATAATTTTCATCAGTTGCATTCTTTTTAAAAAACTGTAAACAGGGTTTGTAACTTCGACTAATTCAACCTGGGCAAAAGAGCAATTAAGAATTAAGAATGAAAAATTAAGAATGAAAAATAATTTCAATACAAACCTTTATTTGTGTCAAAGTAAATAAATTAAATAAGTATTTAAATGTAGATGGGAGAAAGGGGAGAAAGGAGAGGTTGTAAATTTTTATTCTAATTTATAAAAAATTTTATTAATTTATTTATAATAAGTTTTTTCCGTTTTCGTTCTTTTAGCCATTCAACAGTTACTTTTGTACTTTCAAATTATAAAAGGTATTTGTTTTTCTTTTGGTAAATCTTTTATAAGATTGTGAGCTTTTTCTTTCTATTCCCAAACTTCCAGTTGGGCTTTCGATATTTTAGTTTTCATTATCTATTCATTATAACGATGAATTACTTCATCAGTTAAATATAATTTATTTTAATAAAACCATTCGCTTAGTTTCAGCAATATCACCCGATTCCAGTTTATAAAAATAAATCCCGCTTGAATAACTCTCTCCGTTAAATTCTAACTGATAGCTTCCTGCATTCTTCTTTTCATTTACTAAAGTCGCTATTTCATTTCCAAGTACATCATAAACTTTCAAAGTTGTGAAGTGATTCTCGACTAACGAATAACTAATAACGGTAATCGGATTAAAAGGATTTGGATAATTTTGAAACAGGCTAAATGACTTGGCATTAATAATTTCAGAAGAAAAATAATATCCTGACATTATAGAATTATATTTTAAAATTGTACCCCGGTCTCCGACAGCCCAGCCGTTCAAAGAATCTATAAATTGAATATCATTTATTTTTGTAGTATCCGGAGTATAGATTTCTGTCCATGTATTTCCCGAATCAAGTGAATAAATAAATTTACTTGCAAAGCCAAGACTGATCCAGCCCTCATAAGGAGTTCGGAAATCTATAGACGTTCCGACTCCAAAAATCCCTAAAAATTTAGTTTGCCAGTTATTACCGTTGTTAGTTGTTCTTGAGAGACTTACACCGAATTTAAAATCACCTCCCGTTAAGAATATTTTGTTTGAGTTTAATATACTTATGTCGGCAAATGGTTCACCGCCGATTATTTCTCTCTGCCAGTTCCTTCCTCCGTTTGAAGTCTTCCATACTATTCCTGCTATGTCAAAGAGCCCTCCACAAGCAAAGCCAGTCATATGATCAAAAAACTTTATTGACAATACCGGATAAAATATACTTGCCGAATCAGTAAACGCCTCAAACCAGTTAGCGCCAGCATTTGTAGTATATAAAATCGTACTTCCGAAACCTCCCATAAAACCGTTCACTGAATCTGTGAAATATATAACCGGCAAAAAAACATTTGTATCAGGATACATATAATTGGACCAGTTAATCCCACCGTTGGTAGTTTTTAAAATAATTGTTCCTGAATAGCCGGTAGAATCTGGCTCTGTTTCAAGCGCAGTTGCCCATCCGGTCGTCGTATTTACAAAATAGAATGATTCAATCTTATTAATAATGCCTGTATTAAATACATCAAAGCTGCTCCCGGAATTTGTCGTTTTGATAATGATCCCGGAGTCTCCGGATATCCAGCCGGTATTCTGATTAATAAAAAAACACTCATAATAATTGGTTTGCACAGGAATTGAAATCTGACTCCAATATTGATCTGCAAAAACATTTGAATAAAAGAAGAGCAATAATAATGACAGAAAATAAATCTTTAATAAATCTTTCATATAATAAAGATACTTAAAAACATTTTAATATCTAATAAATAAATAATTAGATAATCCGGGTTAGTACTATTAATGGTGAGATTAGTATGGGTTTAAAAAATAAAAAATTAAAAATTTTATACTGATAATTATGACTTGCAATAAAATCCAAGATACAGAAAATTGCCATCGATCCAAACAATCCATAAAATCTTACTCAAAACATTTTACGAAAGGGAGAAAATGAAAACAAAATTACTGTTTTTCTTTCTTACTTCTTTATTAACATTTTCGATATTGTCATTGTCCAAAGCCCAGGATAATTCAGTAGTTCCGGAAAGATGGAATATAGACGTAAGATCATTGCCACCGGTAGATAACAATTCAACTCTTCAATACACACCTTTACCCGTTGAGGAAACCTTTTTAGAACAGCCTCCGACAATAAGATATGATTATACACCAAACGGTGTATTTGCAATAAGTTCAAGCTCAAGAATCCTTCCACGAACAAGTACTCAAAGCGAAGTGACAATTACAAGACATCCTTTGAATCCAAACATTTTGTTTGCATCTGCAAACGTTTACCCGGTATATGGCGGAAAATTCAGTGAAGGCGTTTATGTTTCTACCAACGGCGGATTAACATGGACGGGAAAAGATTCCTGTACAGGTGCACCTACTGATGCACATGTGGGCGATCCGGGTATTACAATCGATAAAAACGGAACGTTTATTATGACACATATAAGATATAATTATGCAACGAATTCAATAACCGGGATGGATGCAAATTATTCAATTAATAACGGTGCAACCTGGTCTAACAGCGTTACTTTACTTTCGGGAAGTCAGGATAAAAATTTAGCAGCAACCGATGATGCTTCAGTAAGTGCTTACTATGGAAGGTCTTATTGTGTTTGGTCAAGATTTACTGCTGCTCTCCCACCAATTACAATTTCTTATACTGATAATGGCGGCGTCAGTTGGTCTGCAGCGGATGATATAAATGTATCTCCGGCAAATCATTATTCACAGGGAGCAGATATAAGAGTAGGACGGAACGGTGAAGTATATGTATGCTGGGCGAACCCGAACACTGCAGCTGCAAATGTTGAAGATTATTGCGGTTTTGCAAAATCCATAAACGGAGGTGTTACATGGACTATTAATGACAATAATATATTCGATATGAATGGCATAAGAGGGACTTTACCGACTGTAAACAATATCAGAGTAAACAGCTTTCCTAGAATTGATGTTGACAGAACATGCGGACCGAGAGGTGGATGGGTATATATAGTAGTATCTCAAAAGAATCTTTCACCTGCAGGAAGTGATCCCGATATTATTTTACATAGATCAACCAACAACGGAACAACATGGTCATCCGGAATCAGAGTTAATCAGGATGCTTTAAATAACGGAAAGATACAATATTTCCCGTGTGTTCGTGTCGATGAAAGCGGTGGCTTAAACATATTTTATTATGATAACAGAAATACAGCTGCTCCTGTGATGCAGAATTATTTATCCCGCTCCACAGACGGAGGAGTTACATTTACTGATGTAAAAATTACGAATCATAATTTTACACCTTCGCCTATTTCGGGAACAGCAGGCGGATATCAGGGCGATTATATAGGAATAACATCCGGTGGTCTTGGAAAAATATTCTGTAACTGGATGGATAACAGCTCAGGAATATATCAGTCATGGATAGCAAGCGTCGACATAACAAAATCAAATATCTGTGAAGATTTTGCATGTTCAAATTTCAATCCGACTCTGAATTTTTATGAGGAATATTCCGGAACAAACCGATGGTCACGTCAAAGTCCTACAGCATATGGAATAGGTATCACCGGCTCTGCAAGGTTTAATTCATTTACAGCATCTGCAGGAACAATTCAGTCGCTTACTTCATACCAATTTACTGCTGCACCGGCAAATACATATTTGACATTTGATAATGCATATGCACCATGGACAGGAGGATTGGTAGATTCTTTAATTATCGAAACTTCTGCAAACGGTGGAGTAACATATGGCGTATTAGCAAAATTATGGGGAGGCTTAGGAGCAGCCGCCGGACCTTTAAATACAGTGTTTGTAGGCGGTGGGCAATTCACTCCTGCTAACAGTCAATGGGCTCCAAAAATATTTCTTTTACCCGTAGGAACAAATAAAGTAAAATTAAGAGGACGAAGCGGATCTGGAAATGATATATGGCTTGATAACATTTGTGTGCAAACACTTCCTGCTCCTTCAGCTACTTCAAGTATTGGAGTGTTGCCGGAAGGATTTTACAGAACTCCACCACCACAGACGATTCGGGATACTGTTAGAGTATACTTGCACAGGACCGATTTTCCAAAAATAAAAGTAGATTCTGCAGTTTCTTATTTAACAACAGGTGCCATCGCAAATTCACCTTTTACAAGAGCGCTTAGCGGAACATACTATATAATAGTCAAGCATAGGAACAGTATCGAAACATGGAGTAATGCAGGCGGTGAGCTTTATACCCGGGGTTCTTTTTTATCCTATAATTTTATTCAGCCGGTAAATCAGGCATATAATAATAATCAGGCTCTGGTAGATCCGTTCCCATACTATGGTATGTTTGGAGGAGACGTTGATCGTGATAATGCAGTGGATTTAGCAGACCTTTCAATTATTGAAAATGCTGCAGTTAATTTTGCAAGCGGTTATGTAATCCCGGATTTGACAGGAGATAACTTCGTTGATGTAAATGACCAGGCTATTGCAGATAATAATTCTTTTAATTTTGTAATAAGACAAGCTCCTCCGGGAGCAGAGCCCGTACCGGCTCCCGCTGTGGTTTATGATTCAAAAGATTTAATTTTTGAGAATGATGCGATGAAACAAAAGCAAGAATTAACAATAAAGCTTCTTAAAGAAAAAGAAACTCAAAGAATAGCAGCGCAGAAAAAAAATGAATTAAGTAAAGAGTTCAAGCAAACACAAAAGGATAGAATGAAAAACCGGGCGAAAGTGAATTCTCCGGAAACCCCCATTTTGAATGACAAAAATAATTCGACAAATGAAAATAATAACTCCGGAATAAGATTCGGTGAAGAATAATATATTCAACTAATCCCTAATATTAATAATTATTCGAAAGACTGAAGAAAATACTTTTCTTCAGTCTTTCTCCAATGCACTTAAACTATGTAAACCATATTGTCCAAAAAATTTAGACTTGAAATAAAATTTAAGTTATCTCTATTTGCAACATCCAAAACCAATTTATTAATCATTCAGACAAAAAGGAAAAAATGAAAACAAAACTATTGTTTTTCTTTCTTACTTCTTTATTAACATTTTCATTATTATCATTATCACAAGCTCAGGATAATACGGTAATACCGCAAAGATGGAATATTGATGTAAGATCTTTACCACCAATTGATAATAACTCAACGCTTCAATACACTCCTTTACCTGTTGAAGAAACTGTTATAGAGCAGCCTCCAACAGTCAGATATGAATATACACCCAACGGCATATTTGCAATAAGTTCAAGCTCAAGAATCCTTCCAAGGACAAGTTCACAAAGTGAAGTAATGATCACCAGACATCCGCTCAATCCTTATTTGCTATTTGCATCGGCAAATACTTATCCGGTTTATGGTGGTTTGATAAGTGAAGGAGTTTATGTTACTACTAACGGAGGAGCAACTTGGTTTGGAAAAGATTCCTGTACAGGCGCTCCAACAAATACACATGTCGGGGATCCAGGACCCATCATTGATAAAAACGGAACATTTATCATGACACATTTAAGATATAATTATGG
The DNA here is from genome assembly GCA_030855105.1 of Bacteroidota bacterium. Taxonomy (GTDB): domain Bacteria; phylum Bacteroidota; class Ignavibacteria; order Tepidaquicellales; family Tepidaquicellaceae; genus JAGPCH01. Next base: position 30,897 of record JALYRX010000012.1, read on the forward strand.
AACCGGTCAATTAACCGGAATGGATGCAAATTATTCCAATGATAACGGTGCGACATGGTCAAACAGTGTTACCTTGCTTGCAGGAAGCCAGGATAAAAACTTAGCTACATCTGACGATTCACCGACAAGCGCGTTTTATGGAAGATCTTATTGTGTGTGGTCAAGATTTACAGCTGCAAGTCCGCCAATTGCAATCTCATATACAGCAAATGGTGGAGTATCTTGGTCTGCCGCTGCCGATATCAATGTTTCGGCTGGAGGGCATTATTCACAGGGATGTGATGTCAGGACAGGACCTAATGGCGAAGTCTATGTTTGCTGGGCAAATCCGGGAGCAGGCTTGATAGAAGACTTTTGCGGTTTTGCAAAATCAGTTAATGGCGGTGTCACATGGACTATTAATTCCAATAATGTTTTCGATATGAACGGCATAAGAGGTACTTTACCGACTGTGAATAATATCAGAGTAAACAGTTTTCCAAGAATCGATGTTGACAGAACCTGCGGACCTAGAGCAGGATGGATATATATTGTAGTTTCACAAAAAAATCTTGCACCTGCAGGAAGTGATCCTGATATTATATTACACAGGTCATCAGACGGGGGAACTACGTGGTCAGCAGGAATTAGAGTTAATCAGGACGCTCTTAACAACGGAAAGATTCAGTATTTCCCATGTGTTCGTGTAGATGAAAGCGGAGCAGTCAATATATTTTATTATGACAATAGAAATACAGCTGCACCTGTGATGCAGAATTATCTATCCCGCTCTACAGACGGAGGGGTAACTTTTACAGATGTAAAAATCACAGATCATAATTTTACACCTAATTCTATTCCGGGATTAGCAGGAGGATATCAAGGTGATTACATAGGAGTTACTTCAGGTGCAGGTGGCAAAATATTCTGCAACTGGATGGACAACAGCTCAGGAACATACCAGTCATGGATTGCCAATGTAGACGTAACAAAACCAAATATCTGTGAGGATTTTTCATGTGCGAATTTTAATCCAACTTCTAATTTTTATGAAGAGCTTTTTACCGGGACAAATTACTGGTCAAGAAATGCAGTGAGCGCATATGGAATTGGTGCGGGCTCGGCAAAATTTGATTTTGCAACTGCCAATGTAGGAGTAGTTCAATCTTTAGTAAGTTATGAATTCCCTCCAGCTGCTGTAGGAACTCATTTGTCGTTTGATCTGGCATATGCCGCATGGAGTGCAGCATTCGGACCTGACACTTTATTAATTCAAACCTCATTAAACGGTGGCGTAAGCTATTCAACATTAATAACTTTGCTAGGTAAGGCCGACGGAACAGGAGAATTAAATACTGCGCCTACTCAAGCATCGCCATTCACTCCAACTCCCGTACAGTGGCGATCAAGAATTTTTGCTCTGCCTGTAGGGACAAATAAAATCAGATTGAGAGCAAAAAGCGGTTTTGGGAATAATCTGTATCTTGATAATATTTGCATCATAACAGGTGACGCTGCGGTAAGCTCAATAGGGGTAGTGCCCGAAGCGATGTACATACCTGCTTTTCCTTTTATTACTTATAATGACACTATAAAGGTATATCTCTGCAGGACTGATTTCCCGAGTATCAATGTTGATTCTGCAAAATGTATAATTCAGGATAATGCAAATGCACCATTTACAATGAGCAGAGCTTTAACGGGGACATACTATATTAAGGTTAATCATAGAAATACAATTGAAACATGGAGTAAAGCTGGAGGTGAGTTATATACACGTGGATCATCATTTTTTCACAATTTCATTCAGCCTGCCGGACAGGCGTATGGTAATAATCAGAAGCTTGTAAGTGCAAGTTTTGGTCATTATGGAATGTTCAGCGGAGACGTTGACCAAGATTTTGCAATAGATCTGGGTGACCTTTCTCTTATCGACAATGCTGCTTTTGCATTTACAACCGGTTATGTTCCTGAAGATTTAAATGGGGATTTCTTGGTTGATTTATCTGATTATACTTTTGCAGATAATAATGCATTTAATTTTGTCACAAGAGCTGCACCTCCGGGAGCCGAGCCTGAGCCTGCACCAGCTTTTGAATATGATTCCAAAGCTTTAACATTTGAAAATGAAGCTTTAAGACAAAAGTATGAATTATCCATGAGATTAATGAAGGAAACCAAACCTCAGGATATTCAGACACCAAAGAAAAAAGAAATTAGTAAAGAGCTTCTCGAGATCTGGAAGAACAGACTTAAGAATAAACCTTCTGACCGACAAATTGAGAAAGGAAATATAAATAACAATATGCTTGACCAAACTCCAAATTCAAGTAGAGTGGGTGAGCCTCAATAGAAAGATATCTTGTTATTAATTATTAATTGATAAATAAAAAAACACTCTTAGACTGGAAAGATTTACTTTCCAGTCTTTTTTATTCCAAACGCTAAACTACATCGACGGCAACAAAATGTAACCTTCGGAAGTCTTCCATTAATTCTTCAATTTTTTTTTAAACTTCACAGACTTCGGAAGTTTTTATTAAATAATTAAATTAGTAATAGAATTATAAATTAATTTCCATAATAGGAAAAGTGATTTTCTAAAAAAATTATTTTAACAACAACATTCTTTTTACATCAGAATAATCACCAGCTTTTAATTCATAAAAATATATACCGCTTGGAAGATTTGTCCCGTCAAATTCAATCGAATAACTTCCCGCATTTTGTTTTTTATCAACTAATGTCAAAATCAAATTCCCAAGAATATCATTAACTTTTAATTGTGTATAACTGCTAACTGATAACTGATAACTGATAACTGTGACCGGGTTAAACGGATTTGGATAATTTTGACTTAGAATTATTGACACTGGAATCTTCAAACTTACGGGATTTGGAGTTGAAGTTAACGAATTGTATTTTAAAATAACGCCGCCATTTCCTACTGCATATCCATGAAGTGAATCTGCAAAATCAACAGAATTGATACCCGAACTGTCAACAGTGGGAATAGATATCCAGGTGATACCTGCATTAGAAGAGAAAGCCCAGCTCTCTGCATATCCCAGAGCCATCCATGCTTCATTCTCAGTTCTGAAATCAATCGAATGTGCCTGACCGAACATTTTAAGAGAAGAGTAATTCCAGTTGAGACCTGCATTTGATGTTTTAGTAATCTGAACCCCGTATTCAAAATCACCACCAACAGTAATAATCTCCTGCACATCTTTAATAAATAAATCATAAAACGGTTCAGGAGATTCGGCTCCGGCATTCCATAATAAACCGCCGTTAGTGGTCTTCCAAATTACTCCTGCTACATCAGTATATCCTCCGCAGGCAAAACCTAAGTTATTATTTACGAACTTTATTCTTGAAATTGGAAAACCTGAGAATTCCGAAGAGTCAACCAAGGCAGCAAACCAGGAATTTCCTGCATCGGTAGTTTTGTAAATAACTCCTCCAAAGCCGGCAAGAAAACCTGTCAGCGAATCTAAAAAATAAATCGTTCTGAAAATTATAGAAGTGTCAGGAAAAATTTTTGAAGTCCAAATATCACCCCCATTTGTTGTTTGAAGTATAGTAGATCCTACGAAAAAAAATTCATTAGCAACAGACCAACCTAATCGTTTATTAATAAAATAAATATCATTGATATAATAATTTATTGTAGAATTCTGAACAACAAATGTTTCACCTCCGTCAGACGTACGAATAATAACTCCATCATCTCCCGCTGCCCAGCCATTGAGCTGGTCGGCGAAAGTACAATTCCGAAGGTCTACTGAAGTTGGACTGTTTAGTCTTGTCCATAAATTTGTTGCATTAATATCTGGACACGAAATGTGTAAACTTGTAAGTAGAATTATTTTATAGAAAAAATTCATGTTAAAAAATATTTAAGACATATACAACATTTTTTTAGTTGAAAGATAATATTATTAACTATACTTTGCTATGGAAATCTTTAAAAAATTAAACCTACCTACTTATGGAAAATTCAAACTCTCTTAAACGAAGTATTACTGGCTTTATTGTATTAGTTCTTTTTTTATTTGTTGGAACTGAAATTTTTCAAGGACAAAACATTCCCCAAAAATTAAATGAAAATATTTTTGATTATGATGAAAGCGATCCCTACATTGACAGACCTACGAGAGAAGCATTATCACACGTTGTTGAAGGTACCGATGATGATCTGGATATAATTACAGATGCAAACGGTTTTGATAATTTCGAAATCGGAGTTGACTTTGCAGAACAGATGCTTGTTTCAAATCCAACTAATCCGCTCAATATGCAATTTGGAGTTAACAATTCTGCAACCGGCCAGAATGCATATTACACAACCGATGGTTATACCTGGACCCAAAGCAATCCTGCTTATCATGCTTCAATCTGCTGTGATCCTTGGTCAGCATTTGACGGACTTGGCCGGCTTGTTTATGGCTCGGGAATTTCGAATCAATATGCATATAGATCGGCTAATGGAGGAGCTACTTACTTAGCACCCATTTTGGCTGTATCCGGCAATGATAGAAATACTCTTGCAGCGGAGCAGACTAATAGCGGACCTAATCCAAACTATTTTTATGCAGCAATCTCTCCGGGAAATTTTTCAAGAAGTTTAAATGGTGGAGCTACATGGACAACTACTTATTCATCACCTAATACTATTCCCGGTGTAATGATTGCTGTTGGTCCAAACGGAGCAGATAACGGTGACTGTGTTATTTATGTAACAAATACTGGTTCAACTGCGGCGTGTGTTTATACATTTCACAGATCTCTTGATGGCGGAGCGACATTTTCTGTTAGGTCATCACTCAATACAGCAGGTTATGTAGGAACATTGAATACAGAAGGAAGACTCGTTATTAATAACGGCAGAACACGGCCTTATCCAATGATAGCAATGGATAACAGTAACGGACCTAATAGAGGAAGGCTATACCTTGTATATGCTTCTAATGTTCCTGCCGGTAATGGGAATAAGCCGGACATACGATTAAGATATTCGGACAACCAGGCATTAACTTGGTCAGCACCAGTGACAGTAAATGATAATGCAAATCCAACATTAAGTGATCAATGGTTCCCTGCAATCTGGTGCGAAAAAAATACAGGCAGACTCTATCTAAAATGGTATGATACAAGACAAAATCCGGCAACTTATGCTGTAAATGTTTATGCAACTTACAGTGATAACGGTGGTGTGACTTTTGCTCCGAATCAAAAACTTACAACAACTTCCTGGACGTATCCAAATCCAGCATGTGCTCCAAATACAAATTGTTACAGGGGAGATTATGACGGATGCACTGCTAATCCTAAAACTTCATTCAATGTCTGGTATGACGGAAGATTAGGAACTTTCAAAAATGTCGGTGCTTATTTCCCGGACTTTGGAATGCTGGCTACACCGGCAAATAATTCGGTTCACCAAACAAACAGCAGTGTAAACTATACAATAAATATTCCTGCAGTAAAATTATATACTGATGTTACAACTTTCAGTGCAACGGTATCACCTGCTAACCCCGGAATACAATTTGAGTTTCTCGGCGGTAATACACTTTCAACTTATCCTAATACAAAATATCTCAAAGTAAAAACAGTGGGAACGGTTCCGGTAGGAGCATATACAGTTACAATAACAGGAAAGGGAAGCAACGGAACTCCTGTTCATAAAAGAACTGTAGGTTTAACTGTCAACACGACAGTGGGTCCTCTTCTATGTGAAAATTTTTCCGGAACGAAGTTTCCTCCGGCTTCAATGTTTGAAGAATATTCCGGAACAAACAGATGGTCGAGAAACAGCGTAAGCGCATATGGAATCAGTACAGGCTCAGCTAAGTTTGATTTTTATTCTGCAGGTGTCGGAACAATTCAATCTTTAGTTTCAAATAATTTTTCTGCGGTCCCTGCAAATTCACATTTGACATTTGATGAAGCCTATGCTCCTTTTAATAATGCTACATTTGGTCCTGATACACTTCTAATAGAAAATTCAATAAACTTCGGAGCTACATATAATACTGTTAAAACATTAATAGGCAGATTCAATGGGACTGGTGAACTGAATACAGGTGTTCCTCCAACAGGTATCGCGTATGTACCGGCTTCCGGCGCTGAATGGAGATCAAGAATCTTTTTACTTCCTGTAGGAACAAATAAAGTCCGTCTCAAAGCTAAAAGCGGTTTTGGAAATAATCTTTATTTGGATAATGTTTGTGTACGAACACTTCCTGTTCCATCAAACGGAAGTATTGGAGTGTTACCTGAGGGTTTCTACAGACCATTGCCGTTTCCTCAGACTATTCCTGATACTGTAAGAACATCTTTGCACAGAGTTGATTTTCCAAATATAAAAGTAGATTCAGCAATCTCTTATTTAACTACAAATGCAGTTGCAACTTCACCTTATACAAGAGCACTATCTGGAACATACTATATAGTAGTTAACCACAGAAATAGTATTGAAACATGGAGCAATGCCGGTGGAGAACCATATACAAGAGGTTTAGTATTAGCGTACAATTTTATTACCCCGGCAAACCAGGCATATAATAATAATCAAGCTTTAATAGATCCGCTCCCTCCATACTATGGTATGTTTGGAGGAGACGTAGATCGTGATAATGCAGTAGATTTAGCAGATCTGTCCAGTATTGAAAATGCTGCATCTAATTTTGCAAGCGGATATGTAATTCAGGACCTGACCGGAGATAACCTTGTTGATATTAATGACCAGGCAATTGCGGACAACAATGCTTCTAACTTTGTTATAAGACAGGCACCTCCTGGAGCAGAGCCCGAGCCTACAACTGTTAATGCTGATTATTCCGTTGTTCCGAAATTTGAAAATGAAGCCATCAAACAAAAGTATGAACTTGGTTTAAAGATTATGAATGAGCAAAGGATAAAAGATTCCTCTTTGAAAACAAATAAGGAATCGCAAGAGCTTCAAAAAAGCAGAATCCAAAAAAGAGTTAATGAAAATTTAAATAACAACAATCAATCAAATTCTAATAATCAGAATAGAAGTAATCCGTCAAAGTTTGGAACACAATAGTTCTGATTAACTTGTAAGAGTGATAGTTATTTATATTCAATAAAAGAAAGACTGGAGAGAAAGAATTCTTTTCAGTCTTTTTTTATTCGTAATTCAAATTGCTTGTCCAAAAATATAGACTTGAATTAAAATTTAAGTTGTTAGTATTTGTATCATACAAAAAATTTATCAATTATTACAAATCAGAAAGGGAAAGAAATGAAAACAAAGTTATTGTTTTTCGTTAGTGTTTTATCTATGCTCATATTCGCATCAAATTTATCTTTGGCTCAATATGATGATCCGAATCTGGATCAAGCCCCCCGGGAATTCCTTGACGCAATAAATCCGCAAAGCGTTTTGGTAGTTGTAACCGATGCCACAGGCTTCGATAATTTTAATATAGGAACGAATTTTGGTGAACCGCATTTAGTTATGAATCCGAACAATCCTTTAAACACATTTGTTGCTTACAATACCAACGGTGCTCATTATTCGATTGATGGATACAACTGGTCAGCAACATTCAGTCCGAGTTTTGGAGTAACTGTATACGGTGATCCTATTACTGCATTCGACAGTCTCGGGAATTTATTTTACGAAAACATGATCGGCGGCATAACCGGAACAAGAGTAATAAAATCGATAAACGGAGGACAGACATTCGGAGCAGCAGTCGCTGGAAATGCAGGCAACGATAAAAACTGGCTTGCAGCTGACCAGACGAATGGTCCTTTTAAAAATTATCTTTATACTGTAATGACCAACACTTTCGGAACGTCAAATGTGAGACGAAGCATTAATAGCGGAGCAACAGCATTTACTGTAGGAGATACACTTTCCAATACATATCCCGGGATGATGGTATGTGTAGGACCAAATGGAGTGACCTCCGGAGGCTGCGTATACGTCGTAACCAATACAGGTGCATCTGCTTTTGCAGTTACAAATAATTTTTATCGTTCTACAACCGGCGGTACGAATTTTGTTTTAAGGTCGAGCCAAAACTTTACGGGTACTGTCGGAACTCAACTGAACGGCAGGCATTCGGTTCAGAATATGAGAACAAGACCTTATCCTATGATTGCTGCCGATAACAGTTATGGCGCTTTCAGAGGAAGATTGTATGTGGTTTATGCTACTAATAGTCCGGCCGGTAATGGAAATAAACCTAATATATATTGCAGGTATTCAGACAACCAGGCCTCGACATGGTCATTGCCAATTTTAGTGAATGACAATGTAAATCCGGATCTTTCACATCAATTTTTTCCGGCAATATGGTGCGACAAGTCGACAGGAAGATTATACTGTAAATGGTTCGATACGAGATTAACTCTGACAAATGACAGTATGGATATATATGCATCATACTCTGATGATGGTGGTGTTACCTGGGCTACTAATCAAAGAATAACAACACAAAAAGCAAAGATAGATTGTTCTACATGCGGTGGAGGAGGAACACCGAGATACCAGGGTGATTATGATGCTATCAATTCAAATTCACAAACGTCAGTGATGGCATGGACAGATATGAGAGCAGGATCATTCGGAAGTTATACAGCTTATTTCCCTGACTTTGCAATGCTTGCCAGTCCTGCAGTGAACACAATTCACCAAACTAATGACAGCAAAAATTATACTGTGTCTGTTCCTGCGGTAAAATTATATACTGATGTAACTACATTCAGTGCAACTGTGTCACCCGCTCCGGCAACAGGAAGTATTGAGACTGAATTTCTTGGCGGAAATACTTTGGACTCTTACCCAAATTCAAAATTTATGAAAGTAAAAACTATAGGGACTGTTACACCTTTAGGAAATTATACAATAACAATTACAGGAAATGGATCTAATGGAACTCCAGTTCATAAAAGAACAGTGACGTTGACAGTTAATACATCGGTAAGTGCAGCGCCTTGTGAAGATTTCGCTGGAGTAAAATTTCCACCGGCAAATATGTTTGAAGAATATTCAGGAACTAATTACTGGAGTCGAAATGCAGTAAGTGCATATGAGATTGGTGTAGGTTCTGCAAAGTTTGATTTTTATTCAGCTGCTGTAGGAGTTAATCAGTCACTTGTTACAAACAATTTCAGTGCTGTCCCTCCAAATTCATATTTAACTTTTGACGAAGCATATGCTCCATTTGGTCCATCATTCGGTCCTGATACTTTAGTAATTGAAACGTCTACCGATTTAGGAGTTTCATATAGTATTTTACAAACTTTAATCGGCAGAGCTGACGGAACAGGTGAATTAAATACAGGTGTACTTCCAACAATCAATCCATATGTTCCTGCATCCGGAGGAGAATGGAGACCAAGAATATTTCCGATTCCTGCAGGGACAAATAAAATTAAGTTAAAAGCTAAAAGTGGTTTTGGAAATAATCTGTACCTGGATAATATTTGTATCACACTTGGTGATGCGGTACCAATTTCAATAGGTGTAGTGCCGGAAGGAATGTATACTGTTGCTTTTCCTCATATAACTTTCCATGATACAATAGAGGTATTTTTTGCAAGAACAGATTTTCCAAATGTAAGAGTAGATTCCGCAGTATGCACTATATTGGATAACGCAAATGCACCGTTTACTATGAACCGGGCTTTAACAGGAACATACTATATTTTTGTAAAACACAGGAATACCATTGAGACATGGAGTAAAGCAGGAGGAGAATCCTATTTGCGGAGCGCATTCTTTTTCTTCAATTTTATTAATCCTGCGGGCCAGGCATTCGATAATAATCAGAAACAAGTGAGCCCACCGGACTGGGGAATGTTTAGCGGTGATGTTAATCAGGATTATGCAATAGATTTAGCAGACCTTGCACTGATTGATAATGCAGCAGCTGATTTTTCGACGGGTTACGTAGTTGAAGACTTAAACGGAGATTTTTTCGTTGACATAGCTGATTACACATTTGCAGATAATAATGCCGCTAATTTTGTAATCAGACACGCTCCTCCAGGAGCCGCACCGGCTCCGTTGATTGTGGCAAATGTGGAGAATGTAAATTTTGAAAATGATCAGGTTCGTCAAAAATATGAACAAGGTAAAAAAATGTTGAAGGTAAAAAATTTAAATGAAAATAATGTTAAACCCAAAACAGGATTAAGTAAAGAGCTCCAAAAGATCTGGAAGAATAGAATTGAAAATAAACTTTCAGATGAGCAACTAGAAGAAAGAAGACTAAATCAAAAAAGAATAAAGGAAATTCCAAACTCAAGCAGAGTAGGTGAGCCGAATTAAAATGTCTTTTTATTAAATTATCTTTAGAAGTAACAATTAATTAGAGACCGGGAAGATTTTTTTCCGGTCTTTTTTTTAAATTATAAATAAGATTATTCTAAACCTGTAATTGCTGCTTTACATCCCATGGATGGTTTTCATGCAACAAGGAAAAAGGCTACAGACTATTTTTCTACAGAATAATTTTTCCATAGACTAAAAAAAACTTGATATTAAATATAAACAACTGAAATTAGTTGATTAGTGAATTAGTGAATTAGTTAATAGGATTAATTAGTTTAAGTTAGTGAATTGTCAATAGTAATTAGAAAAATCAACCAACCAATCAACTAATCAACTATTTAACAATTTAACTATTTTTTTTAAATTTTTTTAACTTACTTAAAAATAAAAACTATATGCAAACACACAACTGTAAGCTTATCGCGGATATCGCCGTCTTTTCAAATAATGAAGTACTGCTTGTAAAATATAAAGATGAAAATAAATATGATCATCAGAGCGGATGGTTTCTTCCCGATGATCTTATGAAAGAATTTGAACATCCGGAAGATGCAGCTGAAAGAATTTTGAAAGAGCAGTTGAGTCTATCCGATGTGAAAATTAATCTCGCAGACATAGAGTCATTTCAAGGTGGTGATAAGTCATGGCATCTTGTCTTTCACTATAAGACTGAACTTTCACAAAAATCCGTACTGAAACCTTCTGATGAAGTTGATGCTATTGAATGGTTTGCATTAAATAAACTTCCCGAAAAAAAAGAAGTTGCTCATAACGGATGGGCGCTATATACAATTGACAATGTTCAATGATCAATGTTCAAACGTCTGCCCGATGTGCAAAGGCAGGTAACGTCAATGGTTTCTTCCTGATGATCTTATGAAAATTTGAGCATCCGGAAGATGCAGCTGAAAGAATTTTGAAAGAGCAGCTGAGTCTATCCGATGTGAAAATTAATCTCGCAGACATAGAGTCATTTCAAGGTGGTGATAAGTCATGGCATCTTGTCTTTCACCATAAGACAGAACTTTCACAAAAATCCGTGCTGAAACCTTCTGATGAAGTTGATGCTATTGAATGGTTTGCATTAGATAAACTTCCGGATAAAAAAGAATTCGCTCATAACGGATGGGCGCTATATACTATTGATGAAATTGTTAATCAATGATCAGTCATCAAACGTCAAAAATGGTCATGGTGAATAGTCAATGGTCAATGTCATGTAACTATAAACCTGTTAACTGCTAACTGCTAACTGCTAACTGCTAACTGCTAACTGCTAACTGCTAACTGCTAACTGCTAACTGCTAACTGTTAACTGTTAACTGCTAACTGTTAACTGCTACGGAGTGATAACCTGGACAAATCTTTTATTATCTGCTATCAGCATGTCTTCTATTTCAACAATGTTGTCGCCGTTAAGATCAGCAGGTAGTCTCAGACCTGTTCTGAAAATGAAAACATCATTATCATAAATTTCAAAATCGGATAGATCAATTATCCCGTCCTGATTTACATCACCGCTGAATGTACAGTACTTATCACCGGTAAGTTTTAAATTATCTCCGTATGCCTGAGTATTCGAATTTGTAAAATCATAATTATAAACAGATCCGTTATTCAATAATGCTTCACCACCAGCTTTACTCCATACTTCAATTGTATTAAAATGTTTTATATCAAAATAGTATGTGCCCGCAGGTGAATTATTAAAAGTAAAAGACCTGACAAAGAAATTGAATCAATCATGCTTGTTGCTGAATCTAACTTTTGATAAGGAGCTGTAATACTTCTCAAATAAAAAGTTATACCGTCTTTTCTGGAAAGCTGCTGAAGAGAAGGATTATAAAGTCCTTCCATTGCAATTTTTAAATTTACATTTACTGTAGTATTCGACGGAATAAATCCTGATGAATCAATGACTGTATAAACAATATTTAATTTGAATAATCTGCTTGTCTGCATATTCAAAAAATATCCCCTGTCAGGGACCATGATTCCTGCTCCAGCACCTGACAATCCGGCATTAACTTCAAAAAAGTTTGATCCGGAATTTGTAGATAAAAATGATTTTGCACCATAATTTCCTGTCAGAACTACTGTTGGATCTTCGCGGCAAACGTCAGAGCCCCAGCCGCTTCCTGAGTTTGTAGAAACTACATTCCAGTTGTTGCCGTAATTTATAGTTTTAAAAACCTGGCTGCCTCCCCAGGTAGTAGCGTAGCAAAAACTTTTATCGAAAACAGAATTGCACATAGAAGGAATTTCGGATGATGGCTTTACAAGATTCCAGTTAAGTCCGCCGTTTGTTGTTTTCCCGATGTCGGCTCCGTCATCACCGAGATACATTACATCAGAGCTGTCCCACATTACAATTAAGTCACATGGCTGGCCAATATTCGCCTGGTTATAAGGAGCTACAAGATTGAATGACGCTCCGTTATCGGTTGATTTGAAAAGTCCCAGTCCGGCATCATTAGCAGGAACAAAATAAAATGTAGAAGGATTATTCTGATCCATTTCCATCGGCTGTCCCTATGTGCTGAAGTTTTGTGCAATAACACTTGTCCAAGTTGCTCCGTAATTTGTACTTCTTACAACATAATCAGTTGTATTTTCCATAGCTGCCATCCAGATATTTGTATCAACAGGACTTACATAAAAAGAATGTGCTCTTGTGCCGATTGAAATTGTAGAGATCTGTTTTCAGCTCTCTCCTTTGTCTCTGCTTACATAAACTTTATTTCCATAAACAACGAAGGAAGAATTTCTGTCAGCCGGATGCATGCAAAGATTATTTCCGATACCACTGGCATTCGGAGTTTTCTGTATCCGGTTATAGGATATACTTGCTCCTGCAGGCATCGTCCATGTCGTTCCGCCGTTAGTGGTTTTTATTACAGTTTTATTCAGGCTGCTGACTGCAAACCCAAGATTAGAATTATAATAAAAAATGTCTACCAGATTTGCAAGCATCGGATTAATTTCGAAGTTCATAAAATTCGTGCTTCCGTTTTTATTGTTCCTTATAAATCCGCCGCCGCCGCATACGTGCACATCACTTAAAGAAGAGCCGGTGATTCCTTTTATATCGGAATTGGTTTTTGTATCAACCTGATTCCAAACTGACCTGTCCGATTTCGTCAGCAAAGTTCCCCATTCACCCGAAACTGTAACTCCATCAGGAAAGTGTTTTACTTTAGTAAGATTTCGTGTCACCGGAATAATTTCAAGTGTCCAGTTTATCCCGGCATCATTGGTTGTATAAATATTTCCATTATCACCAACTACGACTCCGTTTTGTAAATCTTTAAAACTAATTGAGTTTAGTTTTATATTTGCAATCCCCGAATTAATCAAAGCCCAGCTTATTCCGCCGTCAATTGATTTATAAATATTTCCTCCGTCACCACAGAGATAACCGAGATTAGAATTTACAAAGTATATTGAATTGATAGTAAAATTTTGTCCTGAATTAATTGTAAGAACGGAAGAATTTATTATAGAAGTTTTGTAGACTATTCCGTTTTCACCTGCAATCCAAACATCATTTAGCAAAGAGTATACACTCTTCAGATTATTTGAATTCAGAGTATAAATTTTCCAGCTGTTGCCGGCATTCGCAGAACGGTAGATTTTTCCCTGATCTCCGACAGCAATTATATTTATTCCGTCAGAAGTATGAATACTGTTAAATCCCTGCGAATAAACATTATAAGTCATAACAAAACTTATAATAATGTAAAGAATTTTTTTCATGTTGTGTTGGGGTTGTAAAGTTTATAAAGTTTGTAAAGTTTGTAAAGTTTGTAAAGTTTGTAAAGTTTGTAAAGTTTATAAAGTTTGTAAAGTTTGTAAAGTTTGTAAAGAGTATAAGGTTGATAACTTAAATAAACATATTTAACTCATTTTATATACTCAACTTACTCAACTTACTCAACTTGCTCAACACACTCAACACACTCAACACACTCAACACACTCAACACACTTAACACACTTAACATACTCCACACACTCAATACAATACACTCACTCTACACACTCAACTCACCCCACCCTCTATGGTTTTTTCACACTCACATAATTTATTGCGTTATTATCACCAATAGCTAAATCTTCAAGGTCTGAAATATTATCTCCGTTTAAATCCGTTGGAAGATAATTTCCGGTCGCAATAATATTAGCATCATTATCTATTAAGCTCATATCAGCAATATCAATAATTCCGTCCTGATTAACGTCTCCGCTGTAGACACAATACTTGTTACCTTTTAGTTTCAGATTATTTCCGAATGCTGATGTATCGGACGCCGTAAAGTTATAATTAGTAATGCCGCCCCCTCTTTGCAAGTAGACGGTTATTTTACTCCAGGTCTCAAGTGAGTTATGATGCTTTATTACAAGATAAAATTGACCTTCCCATGGAAAAAGCCATGGATAAGTAAATACATAAAACCCGCTTAAGTCAATCGAATCTATTCTTGCTTTAAAAGAATGGCTTACTACATTTGGTGTCATAAGATTTCTTAACTCGACCATAACAGTATCCTTGCGGTTTAATTCATTCAGTGAAGTATTATATAAACCTTCTATGACAAGATTAGTGGATAATAATTTTGCATCACAGCATTCCCATGGTATTTGCTCCGGGGGAATCATATGATTACCACATTCCTGAGGGACTATGTAATGTTTATCTGGTGTCGTTATTTCCGTCAGAGTTCCTCCTACATAGGCAAATATTTTCACAACAGGATTAACATTTGGAGGTACCGGCCCGTTTCTCCATTGGAGATTGATTTGATCTGCATTTCCAAATAAGGATGTTGATGTGGTTGTTAATCTGACCCTGGCAATCTTCACTCCGTTTCCGGTTACAATATATCCCTGGCCGGAGGGAGGAGGTATATTACTTGCCAGTTTTAATTGAGTCCCTGAAACCTGTGGATTTCTTGGCTGAAGATTAATTGGCAATTCAGACTCTATAATTGAAAATATAAGAGAACCTCCATTTGCAATTGAAGGATCAAAGTTTAAAAAATATTCTCCGGCTGCATATTCAAATGTAGTGGGAGAATTTGTATGGCTGGATAAATACATCCCATTCAAGAGTTGTATATATACCGCAGTTTAATGAAAAGTTTCCTACAGATAAATTGTAAGTCGGGATTTGTGCAAAACTTTGTGAGACAAAAAATGAGAAAATTAAAATTTGAAAGTAATAAATTTTCTTTTTCATAATATTTTAGGTTAATTTTGGGGAAAAATTAATTAGCTTTTATAATTTACAGGGAAATTTTTAGAATTACAATTTACTGAGCACACTCAACACACTCAACACACTACTTCACAACATCATCTTCTTCGTCACCTGATAACCTTTTGCTCTTATTGTACAAAAATAAATTCCGCTCGGGAGATTCGACGCATTGACTTAACCGAATAATATCCTGCTTTCTTAAATTCATTTACTAATTTGAAACTTCCCTTCCCGAAATATCATAAAGTACTAAACTTACTTTTGCATCGAAATGCAGTTCATAATCTATCTTTGTTGTCGGATTAAATGGATTCGGATAATTCTGTGACAATGAATATTGATTTGGTATTCCGACTTCGACTTCATTGAACAAATTGAAGTATTCAAAATTTCCGTTGAAGTCTATTTGCTTTAATCTGTATTTGTATTTTCCTGAACTTACACTTTCGCTGAAAGAATAATTTATTATTTCGGTTGAATTTCCATTTCCAGTGACATTTCCGATTCTTGACCATTCACCATTCACTATTCACCATTCACCATTCACCATTTCACTATTCACAATTGACCAATCATTGAAAAAGTTTACCTAAGATAGTTCTTCTTCAAACAATATCCTAACAACTAACAACTAACAACTAACAACTAACAACTAACAACTGCTCTTATGGTTTTATTACACTCACAAAATTAGCTGCGTTATTATCGCCGATAGAAAGATCACTTAGATCAATAAAATTATCTCCGTTCAGATCGGAAGAAAGATATCCCGACAAAAAATTATTTGCATTATTATCAATGATAGCTAAGTCAGACAGTTCGACTGCTCCGTCCTGATTTACATCACCACTGTATATGCACCATCTGCCTGATTTTAATTTTTGATTATTACCAAATGCCTGTGATTGTGATAAAGTAAAATTATAATTTGTGGTTTGACCGGTGTTAAATGAAATTGCTGCAGAGCTCCAGGTCTCTAATCCGTTTCTGTGTTTTACCTGCAGATAATAATTTCCGGCCGGTGCATTTGAAAAATTTACAATTGCATTTCCAGTTGAGTTTAAATTTATTTTTGCCGAATCAATTGCATTGTAAGGTGATGAACTGTTTCGCAAAAATATTCTTACAGTATCCTGTACTTGAGAGACACCATTCCAAAAGCCTTCGATTCCTATTGTTGCATTCAAAATAATTTGCGGAGAAAGAGTATAACCAACTTTTATTCCATTGCCAAAGCTTGTTACCCACACTTCATTTGAATTATGAGGATTGTAAAAAATTCTTTCCGGCTGTCTGAAGTTATACCCGCTAACCTGCGTGAATAATGGAGTTGCCGAATTTATATTGCTGCTGTACCAAAGTCCGTTTACTTCAGTTGACATATACATTTCATTCGGATTAACAGGACTTATTGTGCATGAGCCGACTCTGTCGAGATTGTTTATTCTCGTCCAGTTAATACCGCGGTTAGTTGTTTTATATAATCCGCCAAGTCCATTTGGAGGTCCACCCCATCCGCTGAAAACACACCCGTACCATTTGTTTTGAGAGTTATCATGCGGATCAACAACAACGTCTTTTGTCCAGTAAAGCATTCCTGCGTCTGACCTGTCTATCCAGCTTGTTCCTGAATTTGTGCTGATAAATATTCCCGAGCTCGCAGTAAAAGCTCCCGACGCATTTCTTCTTCCTGAATATGAACAAAGCAAAGTTCCGTCATTCAGAACTTTTATATTAAACGGATGACCCTCTGTTCTTGGTGGATTAGTTAATTTTGTCCAGGTTGATGTAGAACCGTTTTGAATATTACTCGAAACAAAAATTCCTCCGAGTGTACTGTGAATAACGCTTGCATACATCCGGTTAGTATTATTAGGATCTAAAGCTAAACCAATTACCGGATGAGCGAAGTCATGCAGAGTCTGCCATGTCTGACCTTTATTTGTTGAAAATAAAATTCTTCCGCTTGCTCCGTCTATTCTTGAATCAGCAAGATAGGTACTTTGATACATATCATGAGCTGATGAAACTCCTCCGTAAATATTTCCATTAACCGGGTGCCTGAGAGACTGATACATCGAATTAAATGTATTGCCTGTATAATCAAACGACCAGTAATTACCTGCATCTGTTGAACGAGTTGCTTTTATATCCGAGTATGACGCAAAAATATTTAAGGGATCGCTCCATGTAAGCCACCAGCAGCTTGTATTTTCCAATCCTATTCCGCGATAATTTTTTCCTACAGGTGTCAGCGCATTCATAGGATTTTGATCGTTAACATTTAAGTAAATTTGTTTCCATGTAATTCCTCCGTCAGTAGTAAGATGCGGAAATCCAAGATCCGTTATTATAACTTTGTTAGCATCTGCAGATGAGCAATCAAAACCTAAAGCATATTCGCCGTAAGACCAGCCCCTGTCGCCTCCGTGCCCGGCCCATCCGGTAAAAATATTTAGATTATTATTTGTAATCAATATGCTTGTCCAACTGTTTCCTCCGTTGATTGTTTTATAAACAGTAGGATCGCCTGCATCGCTGCCGCCTGCTGTGTAAGCAATATTATTATTATTTTTCGACATTGATACAAAAAACGGATTGTGAGTTGAATTTATTCCTGAGATTTTTTGTGTCCAGCTTGTCTGTCCCCAGTCTAAAGAATAAATATTTTTATAATTGGAATGATCGGCACCTGTAATCCCCGGATAGACATCACCGCTGCCGAGTGTTACGCAAAAAAATCTAACTGTTCCCGTTTGTTTGGCACCTGTAAAAGATACAATGGCTTCTGCAGCAGGAATTCCTGTTACACCTGATAATGCAAAAGTAAAACCTGAATTAGTTGATACAAGAATACCATTATCTAATCCCGCATAAATATTATTCCCCTCAAAAAAAATTCCGGCAATATAGCAGCCGTTAGGATTATTATATTTTTGTGTAAAAGAAATTCCTCCGTTAGAAGAATAATAAAGTGTAGTATACGATGAAACAATAATGTTATTTGAATTATTGTTATCAGCAAAAAAACCATATGCTTCACCGAAAGTTGGATCGGAAGAAAGCGGACTCCAGCTTGAACCTCCATCGGTACTTTTAAAAGGTGTTATCAGATCATTTTCAAAATTTGTGCAGTAAATGATGTTCGGATCATTTGTGAATTGAACTTTAGCTCCGTTGTTTCCAATCATTTCCCTGAAATCAGTTTCTTTCCATGATAGTCCCAAATCTGTAGTGTGAAAAAGTTCACTCATATCACAGCTCAGATAAATTTCTCCGGGATTATGCGGACTAAAGCTTGGTGAGAAAAGTGCTCCGCCGCCGCCCGGACCTCTTGAAGTCCACTGCGTGATCTGTGAATTTAAGTTTGTGCATGTAAAAAAAAGAATCAGTGATAATAAATTTTTCAGGGGTTTGTAAAGGTAAGACTTTTTCATGATTGTAATTTTTAGAATTTTTAAATCGGGGTCGGAAGGATATTAGATAATTTATATTAAATAAAAAAGTGAAAGAATTTCTTCTTATTAAAAAGCGCATTAAGCCATAATTAATGTAACCCAGGGTTGCTTGAAAAATAGGTTGTTGCGTCATAATTAATGTAACCGTGTTTACAATAAGAAAAACGGAATAATAATTATGAGTAAGCGATCAAAAAAGGAATATCTTCAGGAAATTTATGGAAGATATAAAAAGGCATTAAAAGACGAGAAGCAAAAAATACTTGATGAGTTCTGTAGTGTGGATTTCAGTACCATAAGTAAAAAAGGCTTTAACTCTTCTGTTTCGCATCTTAAGCGTAACGGGAATTTTGCGAACTGATTTTTTCCCGGAAGCTGAATTATATTCAGACCCCTCCGCGTGTTAAATACGTCATGAACTTTACTAATAAATCTAACATCCCAAAATCCCAAATTCCTGCCGGCTGCAGGCAGGCGAAATTCCAATGTCAAATAAAAAAAGCCGTTCCGAAATTAATCGAAACGGCTTTAAATAAATCCGGTAAAAGCTACTTTCCCGCACAGCTTCCCATGAAGTATGATCATTGATAAGCATCTTAACTTCTCTGTTCGGAATGGTTTACAATTCCGTGATGATCTAATACTGTCTGCGTATGCTTATTAATCAGCCTTTCTCTATTCTATGTAACATTTATTTTCACAAACTCTAATTTTTAACATTTGACTTTCAGAATTATCCTGTATAATTTTAAATGGCATATGAACAATTATTTTAATTCAAAATTGGATATTATGAAAACTAAAAAGAACCAGGGTCATTCAAGCATAGAGAAAAACATTGATTTCGATAATGATATTATGAAGGCAAAGCTTAATTCTGAATTCGGAATGAAGGAATTCGGTTCAAGCCTTACGGAAGAAGCAGAAAAACAATGGCTGAATTATGTTTATGACTTTGAGAAAATGTATAAAGATGCAAAGCAAATTAAAGTCTATGATTTCATTGGAAAACCGGATTTCAAAAAGTTAAATGAGTTAAGCGATAATGAGATCTCTGCTGAACTGGATCGTTTAACAGACATTCTGAACAGCAATAACATAGAGCTTGACCTCTGCTGTGAATATGAGGATAAAATTATTTATCAATTTATCACAGAAGAACTTTTTGAAGAATTGACTGACGATATGCGAATTGAAGGAATGCGGCATTGTTTCATTTATGAAGAATTTCATCCTAACCATGATTATGACATTCGGTATCTTGCAAAAGATTTTTTTGAATATTTTCTTAAAAGAGAATGGGATGATATACATGCTGATCATCACTTATCCGATGTCATGAAATACAATGATAGTAATATAGAAAGAAAAGACTTTGTAAAGATCTTGCATACTTTTAGAAAATCAGTTAAACCGGTTGAACTGGAAAAAATTCAAATTGATTCTGTTGATATTGCGATTGAACAAAAAACCTGTATTGTTAAAGGAATGATTTCTTACATTTTTATTTTATATGATGAAACAACGATTAGTAATTTCGGGAAATTTAAACTGGGAGTATGTTTCAATGACTTTTATTGGGAAATAACTGAAGTTGAATTTCCGGGGTTTAAATAGAAAATTAATCTAATCAAATCTAATCTATTTCTTCTACCTCTTTCATCAGCTGAGTTAATGTCACAGCAAACGGAAATCCTTTGCTGCCGCTGCCGTACTTATTCAGAAGTTCCGTTTCATCAGCAAAATCAAATACAAGATAATAATCGTTATTCGGATTCGGATATCCTGTTTTAAGAATATCAGCTTTTGAATTGATTTCAGGACGTCCTATGTGAGTTTATAAAAACCTTACTTGTAAATTTAATTTCATAAACAATCTTCCCTGTTCTACACATAACTCACCAAAACTTTAACAAAAAAAAGCCAGCTCGATATCGGACTTTGCTTCATCATAAAGTCTAATATTTTCTAACTCTTCCTAAATCAATTAAAACGATTTTCAGATGAATGGAATTATTTACATTGTATTTATTCAGACTCGATCATAATTTTCAAATTACTGTGATACCAATATTGGATAGATATCTAAAGGTTGTGTCATAATATTCCGGAATTCTTGTATGATCATCAACATTCCCTTCGGGAACGACAATAATCATTCCTTGTCTTGCTCTTGTTAACAATACTCTATATGCATTAATCAAATATTTTTTTCTTTCCAGCTTGTGGATGTTTTGCCATTTTCGTCCAACGAATGAAAATGTTTTCCAACCATCGTAGGAGTATCTTAAATCACCATCCCAAGTCACGCAACTCCAATCTAATTCAAGTCCTTGAACACTAAATTCTGTAGCTACATCTTCTAGAAAATAGGAAGAACGAACATCGTCTTTATCATTGAGAAACCAGTTTACTGGATTCATTGGTGATTTTACATCAATAGCCATTGGCTTTAAGCGCTGTGCCTCTGAAGATACCAATAAACCATATCTTTCACTTCCTCTTGCTTTTTCATGTAGCCAATTTTTGGCTTTTGGTAAGTCTCTCGTTAAAACAATTGGATACTTTTCATTAATTATTGAAAGTATTTCTTTGGCTTTTTCAGACTTCAAATCCAATAAGTTTTTTACAAACAAAGAAAGATTTTCGGCTCTATAGGATCTCATCGATACTCCAAGATGTAAATTCTTATTGTAATTTACTGAACAAATTTTTTCGAGATTTTCTATTGAATCCACCGCTGAATATTCTGAATCATTTAGGTTAGGAGAGATATAGACATCCCAGTTGGTAAATTTTTCTTTAATTGCATGTAACCATTCCGAAATTCCCGCTTCACCAGTATTAATCTCCTGACCTCCTCCAACTAAACAAACAATAACTGCCCAATCTTTATGTCTATCCAGACATGAAATGAGAAACTCAGGCTCAGAGAGGTCAAAGTTCATCTCTCCTTTTTTCTGTCTCATGAACTTTACGGTTTGCTCTTTATTCCAAGCTCTTTGTGCTTCATCAAATATAGCAATATGGTCATATGGAGCACTCTTATCTTTTAAGTACTCATCCCGATAATGATGAATTATTTGTATAAATGATTTTACAGCTTGCTTTGTAGTTTTCTTTGTAATCTTGTTTCCTTTTATAAACTCACTTTTAACTTTATCACGTGCCAATGCTTCTTGTAATATTGCTACAAGTGGAGCGTTACCAGAAAGATAAACACTTTTATTGCCCATCTCTTTGCTCAAGTGTTCTGTAGCAACTTTTAAACCCACAAGTGTCTTTCCTGCACCGGGTACACCAGTTACAAAACAAATGATTTTCTTCTTATTTTCTTTTGCACTCTTTATAATTTCCGAAATTGCAGAAGTAGTTTCCGTAAGATTCTTTGCTCCAGCATCATTTCTAGTAATATCTTCTACTGCATGACTATTATAAAGTGAAACAGCCGCTTCGATTATTGTTGGGGTAGGTGAGTATCTTCCTGATGAATAATTATCTCCTGATAATTCAGATTCTCTATGAAAATATTTTATTATACTATTAATTGCAAAAGCTAAATTTTTTGCATTAGTTTTAATAGGTAACAAGAGATTATCATTATGAGTAGTAGTTACTGTTTTATGGTCTGACCATGTGGCATCAGGGGCAATTAATATTGGAGCCATTGGAAGTTTATGACTCGTTTCATGAAAATTTTTCAAATCTAAAGCATAATCCCAAACTTGTTCAATATCATTTCTATTAAATTTATTTTCTCCAACTTTGAATTCAATTACGAATACAATATCTTTAATTATCACTATAGAGTCAACCCTACTGCCCATTCTTGGAATAGGAAATTCAAAAAAGATTGTTCCTTTATAGCCTTGAAGTGCAATTTTGAGAATGGGAATCTGTGCTATCCATGCGTTTATTTGAAGTTGTGTCAAATCAAATTGAAAATTTGTTGTGATTTCACCTATAATATCATTATCTGTTTTTTGAAGGAAAATTTCTATTGAGGATTTGAAGAATGAATTGAACAATATTATAAGTGATATTTTATTTAAGAAATTGAAGTGTCTTTTCTACTTCTAAAATTTTAAGATGTGAAACCCCATAATCAGAAAAAATCTCTTCTAAGAGTTCTTTGGTAAAATCACTTTCTCCTAATAATATTTGTGACAATATTTCTATTCTGTCATCTACAGTCAGTAAATGGAGTTTTTCATCATCTCGGAAAAAATTCATAAAATTCTCTCGAGTTGTTAATTTAATCATACTTTATAAAATTTAGATTCTTGTAACTGCTAACAGTTTTACTGTACACATCTGTTATGTGAGACGTTTGGTTATAAGTAATTTAGAAATTTTTTACAATATAAGAAGTAATTCTCAAAATATTAAGGAAGATTAAGAAATCAAATCGATAGATATTAATGAAGGAATTTAAAATGTGCAAATCAAATGTAAGGCAGAAAATCAAGACAGCTTTAAAAATTGTCGAGTTCAGTGATTTTGAATGTCCATCATGTAAATTACTTTCTTCAAATTTAAGGGTGATACTTCTGGAATACAAAAACTATGTGAGTCTCAGCTTCATGAATTTTCCTCTTGACCAGTCTATTAATGAGAACGTAAAAAATGAAATGCATAAAAATGCCGGACTTGCTGCATTAGCCGGAGTCAGCGCAGCAATGCAGGGTGATTTTTGGAATTATCAAAATGAACTGTTTGAAAATCAACCTAAACTCAACAGGGAATTTCTTATTGGATTAGCAGTGAAACAAGGTTTGGACAAAGAGAAATTTATTTCAGGAATGGATTCTGACTCAGCAAAAAAAAAGGTCACTCAGGATATTGAAGCAGGTAAAAATATTAACGTGACCGGAACTCCTGCTTTGTTTATAAACAAGAAAAAAGTAAAATACTGGAACAGTCCTGTGGTATTAAGGGGAATTATAGAAGAAGAAATGAGAACCAATCATTAGTTACATATACTCCTTCTACACTCTTCAATGATCGTAGTTCAATACAGAATTTAACTTCAATGATTTTATAACTTATAATCAAAAGAATTTTTCTAAAACCGACTTAAGATTATAGCCCAAGTAATTGATCACACTTCATTTTATTTCTTATTTTTCACATCAGTCCAAAACCTTTAGATTTAAAATTAACCTGAGACGAAAAATTCTTTTATAAAAATTCAACCTAAATTATTCTGTTTGAAAAAGTTTTGGATAGCACTGCTTACTTTTTTAAATCCTTTTTTTTGATCTGACTTTAATTTTCATTTAGATTATTTTTGAAAAAAAAAAGGTTATGATTCACAATTATGATTCAATGGTTCTAACCCGATACAAGATAACTTCAAATCCATCCGAACTAGATAATTTGTTCGCAATAACTCCTGAGATCAAAGAACTTATAAAATCAACTTTCAAAAAGGTTGTAAATAAAAAAAAGAATGCAGACAAAGATGTACTGCAGTTAATAGAAAAATACCCTCACATACCTCAATTCAAAAATTATCTCGCTTTGTTTCATTCGCTCAAGGGGAATTTAGACAAAGCAATTGAAATAAATCATTTAATTTTAAAAGAGCATCCGGAATACTTGTACGGAAAAATAAATATGGCAATAACGTTTTTGGGAAGTCATCAAGTTTCTAAAATTCCGGAGCTTCTTGGTGATGCTATGGAAATAAAATCTTTATATCCGGATAGAGAAATTTTTCATGTAGAGGAAGTAATGTCTTTTTATGAAGTCGCAGTTGATTATTTTGTTGAAACGAAAGACATAGAACAAGCAGAGATTCGATTAAAAATTATGAAAGACATTGAGCTGGATAATCCTAAGACAATAGAATCGGAAAAAAAAATATTCGTTTATCATTTGAAAAAAAAATTCAAAAAGATAAATATGAATATGAAAAGTTTAAGTGCTCCTGATTTTATTCCAAAGAAAAAATATAAACAAACAAACATTGAACCAATTTTCAATAATCGGGAAATAACTCTCCTGTATCAATTCGGTTTTGACATTAATATTATAAAAACAATATTGAAGCTTCCCCGCAAAAGTTTAATTGAAGATCTTGAAAAAGTTATTATAGACGGTATAGAGAGATACAAATATTTCAAAAAAGAAACAGAGTGGAAATTTTATACTCACAGCTTCATTTTTCATGCTTTATTTATGCTTCGTGAATTAGAAGCTGAGGAATCTCTTGAGGTTGTTTTGGATTTATTCAGACAAAATAAAAAGTTTCTTGACTACTGGTTTTCCGATTCGCTTACTCAGGATTTATGGATGGTAATTTATGAACTTGGAAAAAATCAATTGAATCTATTGACAGATTATATTATTGAAGAAGGGAATTTTACTTATGCAAGATCTGAAGTCAGTGTGGCTGTAAGTCAGATCGGAGTTAATTTTCCGGAGAGAAGAAATGAAATTTTAGAGTGGTATTATTTTGTGTTTAATTATTTTATCGAACAAAAAGATAATGACAAGTTAATAGATACAGATGTAATAGGTCTGATGCTTGGTGATATCCTGGATATGAAAGCATTGGAACTTGAGGAGACGATAATAAAATTATATGAATTGGATATTGTTCATATAGGAACCGTTGGAGAATTGGATGATTATTTAAGAGATCTTCATAATAAGAATTATAAAGTATTTAAAAGAAAAAATTTCAGTTTAGAAAGAGTTTATAAAGATTTTTCTGAATGGGAAAAAAGTATTGAAAGAAATTCCGAAAAAAAATATAAAGAGGATAATGAAGTTCCGCAAGAAAAATATACACCTTTACCGGAACAATACAAAGGTACCGGCAGAAATGAAAAATGTCCGTGCGGAAGCGGACTTAAATTTAAAAAGTGTCATGGGAAATAGATTTAAGATTTTTATTTCAGAATTTTAAATTTATTATTCGGTGTATTCCGTGCATTCCGTGCTGAATCAATTCAATTAGAATTTCAAAAGTCATTTATAATAACTATTTAAAAATCACCTTAATCAAATAACGTTTAATAATTTTTTTTAACTTATGAATAAAAATATCAAAACGGGTTTTAGTAATCTAAGAGCAATGTATGTTAACTGCACATTAAAAAGATCGCCGGAATTAAGCCACACTGCAGGACTTATGGAAGTTTCAAAAAGAATAATGGAGAAGGAAGGTGTTGCAGTCGGGGAGATTAGGCTTGTTGATCACGATGTTGCCTCAGGAGTTTATCCGGATATGAAAAAATACGGATGGAAATTTGATGAGTGGCCGGAATTATTTGAAAAGATCTTCGCCGCCGATATCCTGATCATCGGCACACCAATCTGGTTGGGGGAAATATCTTCGGTCACCCGGAAATTAATAGAGCGACTTTACAGTATGAGCGGAATGACCAATAAAAAAGGTCAATACCTCTTTTACGGGAAAGCGGGAGGATGTATAGTCACAGGCAATGAAGACGGAATTAAGCATTGCTCAATGGGAATTTTGTATTCTTTGCAGCACATTGGATATACAATTCCTCCTCAGGCTGACTGCGGGTGGATTGGTGAAGTAGGTCCCGGTCCGAGCTATCTGGATAAAAAATCAAATGCAAGAAATAATGATTTTACAAATCGTAATACAACTTTTATGACCTATAATTTAATGCATCTGGCAAATATGTTAAAATCTTCCGGCGGATATCCATCATACGGAAATTCCACAGTTGAATGGAGCAAAGGCAAGAGATGGAAATTTAAAAAAGCTAGATAGCTTTATCGTTTTATTTTATAAACTTATATAATCTTTAAGTAGAGACGCCAAATTGGGGCGTCTCTACGAAAACATGCGCCTCTACAAAACACGTGCGGTTCTACGAAATGTGTTAGGACTTCCTTTCTATAGATCCTATAAATCCTAAATCCAAATTTATTGCATATTAATCATCGGCTTCGGCAGGCAGGACCAAATCCCAAATTTAAAAAAGCCGCTTCGAAATAATTCGAGAGGGCTTTAAAAATTTTAAATCCGGTTAAACCTATCTCCACATCACTCCTCTACTGAAATATTATCGAAGTTTATTCCTTTATTCGCCGACTGGCATTTAATATCGTTAATCCTATAGTTTCCTTATTCTCATAGCGAACAATTATTTTGAATTATATTATTTACCAAATATTAGTAATGATGATTGAGATTTTATTCCTCTCGTTTAACGCAATCTAAGATCTAAAATTTCAAATCCCCAATCCCTGCCTGAACAGGCAGGCGAAATTACAAATTACAAACAAAAAAGCCATTCCGAAATAAATCGAAGTGACTTTAAAAATAAAATCCGGTAAAACCCATTCCCGCACAGCTTCAAAATGGCGGCACCTTCAGTTATAGTACTTAGGGACAGTTCGTGCTTCCGGCTTTATATTGGTTATTAGTTTAGCTAACAACTTCCAGTTACGTCATAATTAAATGTAACCATAGCAGCATTAATCTTTTCTTTTCTTTTTTGCTACTTTTTTCTTTTCTTTTGTTAATAATGTTAGTATTGTTAATATCTTCATAATCGTTTTCATTTTATAGACAATTTTAATATCTGACTAATTTTATTTTTGATATTTTGCTGCAACTCAAATGGATTTAACTTATTAAAAATTCTTAATAACTCTAACTTCTTATCTTCATCAATGTACTTTGATTCGAACAATCTTTGAAATGGTGTTTTTGGTTTATCATGTTTCTTTTTTATTTTAGATCCCACTCGCTCTTTAGATACTAACTTTACTGATGGAAGAAAATAGTTTATGAAATAATTTAAATCTCCGCGATAAAGATCATTGAGCATATCCAACTGGTAAGGATTATCCATTCTTTCATAACCAATATACTGTCTGACCACTGTCCAGTTTTTTTCTTCGATATGTGAATTATCATTTTTATTATAAGCTCTTGCTCGTGTATAATTAACCGGTTCAGATCTATGTTTGAAATATTTCAATAATCTATAGTTCAGAAATTCTTTTCCGTTGTCGCTGTCAAATCCTCTTATCTTAAATGGTAATGTAAGTTCTATTTCTCTAATTGCTTTAAAAGTATTTGCTTCGCCTTTACCCCAAACAGCTCGCAGAGAATCCCACCCTGTGGCTATATCCACCATGTTTAATGTATTTATATATTCTCCGGCTACACTCGTTCCGCAATGAGCTACTAAATCTACTTCTACAAACCCAGGCCGGTTTTCATCCCATTGATTTGTCTTTATTGGGATCAATTGACGTATTATTGAACCCGGACGGGTTGTGCATAATCCTCGCTTGTTATATTTACCTCTGAAGGCTTTTAATATTCTGTCTATTGTTGATGCAGAAATACTTCTAATAAGTGCTTCATCTTCTTTGCTTAACAGAGATATCTCTTTTTTGTACCACACTATCCAAATCGGGATACATGCTTTTAATCTCTCTGAGCATATTAAATTCGTTCTTATCCATAATGTCTTTATGAATTTTATTATTCCTTCTGTATGATACTTCTTTTTTGGTCCAGCTCTTTTTCTATTTGAATTAATCGCCAGTGTTGGAACCTGATTCAACACTCCGATAGCATATTTTCTATTATAACCACATACACTACAGAACTCATCAAGTATTTTTTGCTTCTCGTCTTTTTCTGCCTTTTTATATCTTCCATAAATTTCCTGAAGATATTCCTTTTTTGATCGCTTACTCATAATTATTATTCCGTTTTTCTTATTGTAAACACGGTTACATTAATTATGACGCAACGACCTATTTTTCAAGCGACCCTGGGTTACATTAATTATGACTTAATGCGACTTTGACCCGTCAATCTGTAATTCTCTTGTATATAAGATTTGATAAGTTTAAGTTTGGAAAAAAACCTGTTGTATTAATAATTTGATTATTTTTAATTTAAAAAAAACGAAATGAAAAGATTTTTTTTCAAGATGTTGATTAAACTAAAACTAATATGAGATTGAAAACAATTTTTTCCAAAAAGAACATAGTGGTATTTTCCTTTTTCCTGTTTATGACAGGACTCTTCTACATTTCATTAAGCTGTAATAAAGTTAAAGATAATCCTGAATTAACGTGGGTAAATCAGAACTGGTCAGAGCGTATTCGAAACGATTGGTATACCACATCGCAGGGTTCGGAATTATTTCCGTATGATTGGTTCATTGCTCTTGAAGGACCCGGTAGCGAAGATTTATTTATTAATGGCATGATTACCCGGTATGGATTTATTCCAGGACCGGTTTCGAAAGAAAAAAATCCGGATAATCTTCCTTTAGGATTCGTATTGGATACAGATGACAGGGACTTTGGGGACGGGATTAAATTAACCAGATGGGCAGGATTAAATTGCGCTGCCTGTCACACAAGTGCAATAAGCCATCCCGATGATTCAGAAAAAATCTTAATACTTGACGGCGGTCAGCCAAATTTTGAATTTGAAACTTTCAGAAATGATCTTTTATCTTCTGTCAATGAGACTTACAATAATAAAAATAAATTTGAAAGATTTGCAAAGAAAGTTTTGGAAAATGTTAATAATAAATTAAGTCACGATGAGATTTATGAACAGCTTAAACTGGTAGCCGACAGAGTTAACAAAATTAACAGCTCTAACAAATCGGTAATCCCTGCCG
Organism: Bacteroidota bacterium; assembly: GCA_030855105.1. Classification (GTDB taxonomy): domain Bacteria; phylum Bacteroidota; class Ignavibacteria; order Tepidaquicellales; family Tepidaquicellaceae; genus JAGPCH01. Next base: position 60,563 of record JALYRX010000012.1, read on the forward strand.
GTCATGGACGCATTGATGCCTTCGGTGCAATATTTAATGTTGTGTCTTTTATGAATTTAGAAATACCCGCTAATTTACAGCCGGTGATTGCACCGGTGAATATGCCGTTTATCTGGTATCTTCATCGTCAGGATTATACACAGTGGGGAGGACAGAATGAAAACAAAACAGCTGATGATCACCTCGGCAGAAATATGGGCGAGGTATTAGGCGTTTTTGCAAGAATTAATGTTGATACTTCCATTAGAGGATTTCCTTCAAGTATCAAAATTGTAAAACTACTTGAATTAGAATATTGGCTGAAAGATTTAAGATCTCCCCAATGGCCTGAAGAAATCTTAGGTAAGATTGACCGGCCGGCTTCTTTACGTGGAGAAGTCGTATTCAATAATCATTGCAAAGGCTGCCATAGTATTGTAAGCAAAGATTCAGATAATGTTGTTCAGATAAGGCAGCATCCTTTAAGTGAGATCGGAACTGATTCATCATGGAATGAACAATATGTAAGAACTGCTGTCGCAGGAGTTCTTCAGGGACAACCCCTTTTAGGAGAATACGGCAGCAAGATAGATTCAATAACTCTTGCAGCGAACCTGTTAGTAAACCAGGTATCAAACGCAGTAATGTTCCATGATGTGCCTGGCAAGCTACTGGATTATTATACATTGAGACCAATTAACGGATATAAGGCGCCGATCTTAAACGGTGTGTGGGCTACGTCACCTTATTTTCATAACGGCTCGGCTGCAAATCTTCATGAAGTGCTGATAGCACCGGAAGCGAGAAAAAAAACTTTTTATAAAGGAACACTTGGTTATGACCCGGTCAGCGTCGGTTACAAAACCGATGTGTCCGAAACTAACAGAGAACTTTTTGATACAAGTTTGCCAGGCAATAGAAATACAGGTCACGGTTTTGGAGCAAAGCTAACTGAAAAGGAAAGGCGGGACCTGATAGAGTATCTCAAGACATTATAGTAAATACCAAATGAACATTTGATTTTTGTACGGCCGGAATCTTTATAGACTATTCGAATTTAAACTTAAAGCCGTTCCGAACTTAATCGAAACGGCTTTAAAAATAAACCCGGTAAAACCTACACTCCCGCACAGCTTCCCATGCAGTACCATCAGTAAAATAGTCTTAACTTCTCTGTTCGGAATGGAAAGAGGTGTTGCCCTATCGGTATTTGGTATTAAGTAAACTGAGAAAAAAGATTTTCCCAGTTTTTTTTATTTTACAATTTTCCAATTTCAAGTAAAATTTTACCTTCCAACAGGTAATTTTCAACAAAAGTAAATTCGAGCAATCTCCGCAAACGCAGTCCCGGCAATGTTTTGACACCTGTCACTTGTTGTAGGAAATAATGGAAAGATATTAAGAACATCGAATGCCGGAAGTATTTGGAACAACATTTCAAGTGGAACTACATTAAAATTAGATGATGTTTTCTTCCCAAGTAAAAATATTGGATACATTGCTTCTTCGTCCCGATTTTTGAAATCATTAAACGGAGGATTAAATTGGTTTAATCTCATGGCATCAAGCGCGAAAGAAATATATTTTACAGATACATTAATCGGTTATACGGTTGGAGGATCAGGAATTATTGGAAAGACTGTGGACGGTGGAAATAGCTTAATTATACAAAGTGGTAATGTAATAGGAAATCTGAATGCAATATTCTTTATTAATAATGAAAACGGATTTGCAGTAGGTGATGGTGGAGCTATTACAAGGACCACAAATGGGGGATTAAACTGGATACCTCAAAACAGAATTACAACTAACAATTTACATCGGTTTATCTTGTAAATGGAAATACTGGTTATATTGCAGGTGATTTTGGAACGCTTATCAAAACTACGAATGGCGGATTAGTTTTCATTACTTCAAATAATAATATAATTCCTGAAAATTATTCATTGCATCAGAATTATCCAAACCCATTCAACTCATCACTGTAATACAATATGAAACACCAAAATTTTCAGATGTAAGAATAAAAGTTTATAATGTCGAAGGAAAAGAAATAAGTACATTAGTTAGCGAGAAGCAAAGTGCAGGAACTTACCAAATATTGTTTGATGCATCGAGCTTCTTTACCGGAATTTATTTATATTATTTTTATGTAAACAATAAGTTAACAGATACAAAAAAACTTATTTTAATTAAATAATTAATCAAAACTCAAAATTAAAATTATAATGAAAACAATAATTCTTCAATTAGCTTTACTTCTTATTTTATCTTCTATCTGCAATTCACAAATAACTCATGATTATCCATTTAAAACGTATTTAGATTCTGCGAATAATATATATGTTACGGGATACAGACAACAAGATAATACGAAAGATATTTATACTGCTAAGTTTCCACCAAGTAACGAACCAAGTCCTTATTGGGAAAGGACTTACTCAAATCCTTTCGGCGATGACAGAGGATTAGATTTAGCAGTTGACAAACATGGAAATGCAGTAGTAACGGGATCATTTTTAATAGCTTAACTAATAGTAATGATATAATAACACTAAAATATAATTCAGCAGGAATTCTTCAATGGGATAGTATTTATAATAATCCAGGTGATGTTAGAGTTATTAAGAATTTTTAAAAAGTTAAATCCATTTGAGTTGCAGCAAAATATCAAAAATAAAATTAGTCAGATAATAAAATTGTCTATAAAATGAAAAGGATTATAAAGATATTAACAATACTAACATTATTAACAAAAGAAAAGAAAAAAGTAGCAAAAAAGAAAAGAAAAGATTACTGTTGCTATCCTTACATTTAATTATGACGTAACTGGCAAATAACTTTATTGCTGATAGAAGCGCTAATGATTAATGATTATATGTTTGCGATTGATGATTTAAATTAAGAATTTTCTTTTAAATTAATTTACTGTTTACTGTATCGCAGTTTATATTTATTGATTTACATTTTTAATCTTTAATTTATAATGTTGTCCGCTATTTACATTCACATTCCGTTTTGCAATAAAAGATGCAATTACTGTGACTTTTATTTAATTACAAATCTAAATGTATTAGACAAATTTATTTCCAGTCTGAAAAAAGAAATTTCTATTGTTTCAGAATCATATAAAGAATATAAATTCGATACAATTTTTTTCGGCGGAGGAACTCCTTCAATATTGACACATCAGCAAATTGAAGACATTATTAACCATGTTCACAAATATTTTAATGTAAGCAGTGATTCTGAAATTTCTCTTGAGTCCAATCCCGAGGATTTTTTGGAAAAGAAGATCAGCAGTTATAAGTCAGCAGGAATTAACAGAGTAAGTTTCGGAGTTCAGTCTTTTATTGATTCAGAACTAAAATTTTTAACGAGGCAGCATAACGCTTCACAAGCTGAAAGTATAATAAAAGAAGCATCAAAACATTTTGATAATATTAATCTGGATATTATTTATTCTTTACCATCTCAGACTATTGCTGGTGTTGATTATTCCCTGTCGAAGGCAATTGAGTTGAATGTAAAACATATATCCGCCTATACTCTAACTTACGAAGAAAGAACTGTCCTTTATAAGTCTCTGCAAAAAAATTTAATTATAAAAAATCCGGATTCCGTCGAAGCAGAACTTTATAATTTTGTTTCCGAAAAATTAATTTCAAACGGATATAATCAATATGAAGTATCTAACTTTGCCGCGGAAAATTTTCAGTGCAGGCACAATCTACATTACTGGAATTATGAAAACTATATAGGCCTCGGTCCGTCAGCACATTCTTTTTTTAATTATCACCGGTGGAATAATTACAGAGACTTATTAAAATACAATTCAATGCTTGAACAAAATATCCTTCCAGTTGAAGAAAAATACGAACTCTCGGAAAAGCAAAAGAAGCTTGAATTCATAATGCTTTCATTAAGAAGCAATGGAATCGATTTTGAAAAATATTTAAAAACATTTAATGAAGATTTTGAAAAAACATTTACCGGTCCAATAAATGAATTAATTCAAAATAATTTTGCCTCGATGGATGATAAAAGATTTGGATTGAATGAGAAGGGGTATGCTTTAGCTGATGAGATTATTGCGAAGTATTTTTAAAGTGTTAGTCTTCCAACACTAAGGCACTAAGAACACAAAGGATGTGAGAACGTTTAATCTCAAGATTCTTTTTGAAAATTGTGCCGATTGTTTTTATATTTATAAATTTCAAATTAAAATTATTATGATTCTGGTTAAATAATTTTCTTTGAAAATAATTTTGACATTGCTTCCCTTAGTGTACTTGGTGCCTTAGTGGTTAATTTTTGAGCCACCAAAGTTTATATTTCCCTTATATATTTTATTTGCAACAAATATTGTAATTAATACAAACGGAATTGCAGAGATCAGATCTATAACATAATGATACTGCAGATACACGGTTGAGAAGATCATGAGTATTGCATAAGGAAGATAAAAATAAAATGAGTTTGATTTAATTTTATTTGAAAGATAAGTAATAAGAAGAATTATTATTGTATGACCTGAAGGAAAGGCATCCCGCTGAGCAAAGTCTTGCGGGTTGGGAATATTCCCTGGAATTGATTCCCCGAAATTTATAAAGTCGCGGATTTTTTCAGCGAAAAATAAGCCCTGAAGCTCCGTATTAATATTTTGAAAATCATGTATCGTGAACCTCGGACCGATCGCAGGCACTAAAAGATATCCAATGAAAGAAAGATAAAATCCAAAGAAGACAACAAATATGGCATACTTCAGTTCTTCATACCTGTGCCACAGGTATAGCTCCAGAGCATAAATAACCGGCATGATGTAAAACAATCCGTAAACTATTTGAAGAAATTCCACAGCATACGGGTTTAAATAATTACTAAGAAACTCGGTTGGATTTACTCCGAAAAGAAACCTGTCGATCTCTATAAGGTATTGGTCATAAAGAACGTTATGAAGACTCAACATTATTACATAGATTTCTTTAAAGCAAAAAAAAATCATAAAAACAGGATACCAAAATCTCAGGAACCTTGTGACTGACCTTTTCCTTTTATCCGGTTCGCTTTTTTTTTCGTAGTGAGAAACTATATATGTGATAAGTATGCAAAGAAAAATATTTATCAGAGGTATGAGAAATTTATAAGAAATGTTGTCGACAAAAATTATACTTAAAATAGAAATGAAAATTAAAAAAATCTGATTGGTTATATCCGGAATATCTAAATACTTAAAATTCTCTTTTAAATTTTTTATCAATTATAATTTCAATTATATTTTCAATTATAATTTATCAATAAGCAAGGAGAAAAGTGGAGACGGTTAGAAAGATTGAAATACCGATTACATCCTGGAATGCAGTTTCAAATGGTCCCGAAGTAATGGCAGGGTCAAAGCCGAAATGTTTTGAAATCATAGGGGCTAATGTTCCAATGAGACCTGCAATATTAATTGAAATGAACATTGAGATTGCAACGGATAATCCGAATCGAAATTTTTCCGTATCCGATAAAAGAAAACCGACAATTCCCACGACCAAAGCTACTGCAGAGCCAATGAGTAAATTTGTTTTAAACTGCTTGCCCAAAGCTTCCCACCATCTGTTGATGTTTACATTTCCCGTATCGATACCTCTGACAACAATTGAAGCTGATTGCAATCCGGTGTTACCCGAAATAGCAGATATAATGGGCATGAATGCAGCGAGTAATATTACCTTTCCTATAATTTCATCATGTGCCTGAACTACAAACACCGCAATAAGCTCAATGAATAAAGTAATGAGAAGCCACGGCAGACGAAGCTTTGCAATCTGAAACGGGGATTTTTTTTCAAGCTCTTCGGCATCGGTACCTGCCATGCGTGCGACATTTTCCGAATATTCTTCTTCGATAACATCAACTATATCATCAATACTTATTTTGCCAATCACTCTATTCTGGGAATCAACAACCGGCAACGAAACAAGATCATAACTCTGGAAAATTTTAGCAACTTCTTCCTGGTCCATGCCTGCTTCTACAGAAATCACATCACCTTTCATTACATCTTTTATCGGGCTTTCAGGATTTTTTAAAGCAATGATCAGTCTTTTCAAAGACATAATGCCTACAAGCTTATTATTATTGTCTACCACCCATACATTATAAAACTGGTCAATCCCTTCTGCTTTGTCTTGAATTTCTTTTACAGCATCTGCAACCGTAAGGAATTCATTCACTGCAATATATTCCTTCGCCATGATTCCGCCGGCAGTATTCTCATCATAGCTCAGGAGCTCTTTGACTTCATGATAATCTTCTTTATCATACTTATCAAGATTTTCGAGCACTTCAACTTTTTTTTCGTCATCAAGCTCGGAAACAAAATCTGTTGCATCATCGGAATACATTTCACTGACAATGTCAGAGATCTCTTTACCACTGAGCTTTTCGGTAATGTATTCTCTCCTGTCATCTGAAATCTCAAGTATTACCTCGCTGGCAGTTTCATCATTAAGCAAAGCAAAAAGATATAAAGCAGCCTCATCTTCCTTGAGATTATCAATGACAACAGCAATATCAAAGTCATAAAGGTCGGCAAGAATATTCTTAAGCGCAGCTTCGGATTTTCCGTGAATAAGTTCAGTTATATCTTCAAGAAATTCTTTATCTACATCTAAGACAGATTTATTTTTTTTTTCTTCTGCCACTAAATTTATTATTGAGAGAAAGGAAAGTTATAAATTTTTTTGAATTTCAAATTAATTATTAAGATGAGTTTAATCAATTGAAAAAGAAAATTGAAAATCATCTTTTTTAAATATGTAAAAAAACTTTTTCCAGAAATTTTATTAGTCATCAGGATTATAAGTGATATCGAAAATCGTTTGATTTAAACAGCATAAAATTAATTTGAAGTGCAATCAGATTATTTTAAAGAAGATAGATATTGCTGGAATAATCTCAGCCAAACAGATTGAGTTTTCATATTATTTAAAATTTAAAAATATTGAACAGCAATGAATGTAAATTTACATTATAAGTAAATTTAAAAATAAATAAATTGAACCAAGCAGATTAATATGAAAAATAATAAAGCAGATATCAGAAAAGATTATATATTCAATGAATCAAATGATTTGAAAGAATCTAATGTTTCTTCCGATCCTCTTGAACAATTTATGCAATGGTTTGAAGAAGCCTTAAAGACAGATCCTAATGAAGCTAATGCAATGTTTTTAGCTACCAGCTCTAAAGATGGAAAGCCATCCGTACGAACAGTATTATTAAAAGGTATTGATAACAAAGGTTTTGTTTTCTTTACCAATTATTCAAGCAGAAAAGGAAATGAACTAAATGAAAATCCTAATGCATCGATTTTATTTTTTTGGAAAGTGATTGAGAGACAAATAAGAATAGAAGGAATTACAGAAAGAGTTACCAGAGATGAATCAGAGGAATATTTTCACAAGAGACCTTTCGAAAGCCAGATTGCAGCGTTGGCATCAGCTCAGAGTTCTGTCATCAAAAGTAGAAAAACTCTCGAAAATAAATATAATGAGCTGAAAGAAAAATATACCGGCAACACAGTTCCGCTTCCCAAAACATGGGGAGGATACAGGTTAATTCCTGATAAAATGGAATTTTGGCAGGGAAGACAAAACAGAATGCACGATAGAATTTTATATAGCAAAGTTAACGGAAATTGGAAGATCCAAAGACTTTCTCCTTGATTGTGATTTAAATTGATTTACGATTTTAGATCTTGAGATTTTGGATTTAATTGATTTAACGAATTTGGGATTTGGAATGTCGAATTTGGATTTTTATATTTTGTGATGTTAGATTTAAACTTTTTGATCGTAAACTTTACAAACTTTAAACAATGAATCTATTCCTTATATTACTCTTTAGTATATCTTTGATTTCCTGTTCTTCTTCGAATGAACAGACAACAAAACCAAATGCTTCACTTACAAACACCCGGTGGTTTTTAAGAGTAATGAATGATAAAAAAATCTTCACACCGGAAAGTGGAAAAGAGATTTACATAACGTTTACATCAGATGGTAACAAGGCAAGCGGAAGCGGAGGATGTAATAATTTTTTTTCAACCTATAAAGTGGCAGGAAAAAAAATAAACTTCAGTAATGTTGGAGGAACGGAGATGTATTGTGATAACCGGATGGAAACAGAATCGGAATTTTACAGGATCTTGGAACGTGCAAAAACATATAAGATCAGAAAAAATATTTTATCTTTATTTGATTCGAATAAAGTAATCGCTAAATTTGAAGCGATTTATTTAAATTGATATATAAGCTTTGCAAATAATTTTCACAAATCGGTATTTTTAACATTTGACAAACGTGATTATTTAAATTAATTTTGTAAGGCTTTTCAGTTACAAGTTACGAGTTACAAATTACAAGTTTAACGTACAAGTTGATTAGTATAGTGACTTTTAACTTTCAACTTTTAACTCGTAACTCGTAACTTGTAAATTGTAACTGAATATCGGGGTGTAGATCAGTTGGCTAGATCGCACGTCTGGGGGGCGTGAGGCCGGCAGTTCGAGTCTGCCCATCCCGACTGGTTCCTTCCTAAAAAAAAGGATTTGCGACAAAATGTAATTTGAATTCAGAATAATACTAACTACTTTTGTAACCATGTTTAAAAACAAAAACCGACTGATTTTAACCGCTCAAGTTCTCTCTTTAGAAGTTTACAAAATGTATTTGTTGGAACACAGAACTGATGGAAAAAATAAAAAAAAATTACATTTAAATCATAGGAAATAACATTATATTTAATCTACATTTAAAAGAATCATTATGTTTAAAAGAATTATTATGAAAAGAGTTCTATTAATTTTTATGCTAGTCTTTATTTTTCAAAGTTGCATTAAAAATTATCCTGTTTCACCACCTACAACTTCACAATTAAATGGTAAATGGAATATTTCAATTAATTTAAATACAGGCATTTTGGATTTACAAACTGTTAATAATTTGCTTTCCGGCTCCGCTACTTTTAATATTCTTCCTGCTTTATATACCTTAAATGGTTCGTTTAATGATACAACTTTAAATTTTAATTTCAGAGTTCATCTCAGTTTTGGAGAATCCATCTGGAAATTTACAGGGCAATATGATTTGTCTAACTTAAGCATGGTAGGATTATTAAATATTTATAAATACTCAAATGATTCTTTAGCCTATGCGGACTGGACTTGGTTTGCTACAAAAGATACTACCGCAGTGTCCTTCCGGTAATATCACTTTTGCAGTAGAGTTGATAAATCTTAGCTTTGTTCTTGTTTGAGAGAAACATTTTTAGAACTCCTTCCCGTGTATCAAAAGATGTTAGTAAGTATTAAAAAGTTTGTAGTTATAACCATTTTATTAACCACTAAACTATTATTCGTTAATTCCATTGAACAATAAAACATTATCGCACGTCTGGGGGGCGTGAGGCCGGCAGTTCGAGTCTGCCCATCCCGACTGGTTCCTTCCAAAAAACCAAACCTTCTTTTTTATGGTTACTGAAAAAGATTATTTAACAAAAAAAATTAAGACTTTTAAAGTCCACGATCTACCGAAATCCGAAAGACCGCGTGAAAGGCTGATAGCATACGGCGCCGACAGGTTATCTTCCGCTGAACTGATTTCATTAATTCTCAATACCGGTATCAAGGGTGAGTCGGTGATAATGATCTCACAAAAAATTATAATGCAGTTCGGTTCTTTAAAGGGAATAATGGAATCTTCGCTTGAAGATCTCAAACAGGTGAAAGGACTCGGCGAAGTAAAAGCAACCAAGCTCATGGCAAGCTTTGCAATAGCAAAAAAAGTAATGCAAGAAATTAAAATCTCGGAAGAAGAAAAAGATGCCGACAGAAAAAAATATAATGCGGTTACTTCTCCTGATGAACTTTACAAAATCATAAAAGATAAGATCAGTAATTTTTCGAAGGAACATTTTTTAGTGGTATCGCTTGATGCAAGAAATAATTTTATTGGTGTAGATGAGATTTCTGTCGGAACACTTACGGCAAGTATAGTTCATCCGAGAGAAACGTTTGAATCTGCAATCAGAAGACATGCAGCGCATATAATAATTGCCCATAATCATCCGTCCGGAGAATTAGAGCCGTCGGAAGATGATCTGAAAATTACTAAAAGGTTAGTAGAATCCGGAAAAATTATGGGAATAGAAGTCTTAGACCACCTGATAATTACAAAAAATAGTTACCTGAGCTTTAAAGAGAAGTTGCTGATATAAAAAATAAAAAAATGTAGAGACGCCATGCATGGCGTCTCTACGGAATAATAAATTCAAATTTATCTAAAGCTCTTCGCCTGTTTCAAATTCATCGCCTTCATCGTCAAAAAGCAGCATTGCCTGGTAAAAGTTGCCTTCAGGTGAGATAGCAACACCACCTTCGGTTTCCCATCCCTGCTCGATCATTTCATTGATCTGGGCAATTAAAGATTTATCATCATTTGCCGAAACAATATTGTATTCCATTTTTTACTTTACTCCTGATTAATTGAATAAATAATTGGATTTTCGAAATTTGCTTTGTTATTAAAATTATTAATTAAAGTTTGCCATTGGTGAATACTTTAATCAATAAAATTTTCGGTAAATTAAATAATTAATTATTAAATGAAAACCTATTAATAATTTTTGATAAATTATGTACTTTTATCAATTTTGGTTTATAAAGTGAAATTATAATTTCAGTCAAGAAGATAGATTTTGTTTTCCTTGATAAATAGATTGATTAAACATATTTTGAATTCAAAATTTTTATTTAATGGATAGTGTGAAGAGGGAAAGCTTGCAAATTGAATTCAACCGTTTGGTAAACAGAGGTGTAATACTGGGTTTGGTCTGGATTTTAGGTGTTGGATCTGTCATTGCATTAATCTCGGGTTTTCAGGCGAATAAAATCTTAAAAGAATCTGATTATAATCTCGAAGGAAAAGAGAAAGTAAAAAAATGTTTTATTATAGGAATAGGTGGTTTATTTGTCTGGGTGATTGCTATCATGATTATTATTCTTTTCAAAAAAAAATAAGGCGAAAGTAAATTAGAAATGGATTATAAAGATTATTATAAAGTTCTCGGGGTAAATAAAAATGCTACACAAGATGAAATAAAAAAAGCATACAGAAAGCTTGCACTCAAGTATCATCCTGATAAGAACAAAGGAAAGAAAGAAGCTGAAGATAAATTTAAAGAAGCAAATGAAGCAAATGAAGTATTGAGTGATCCTGAGAAAAGAAAAAAATATGATGAGCTGGGAGAGAACTGGAAATATTATCAGCAATCCGGAGGTGCTCAATCTCAGGATTTCGACTGGTCACAATATGCTAATCAGGGCGGACGCGGAAGAAGCGGCGGACAGACTTATACTTATGAAGGAGATATGGGTGATTCATTCGGCGGCGGCGGATTTTCTGATTTCTTTGAAACACTTTTCGGCGGCGGCGGAGGGTTTCGTTCATCCCAAGGAACTAAGGGAAGAGCAGGCACAAGGAAAACTATTTTAAAAGGTGAAGATCTTGCAGCTGAAATGAGCATCACTTTGGAAGATGCATACAAAGGTTCGGAAAAGTTATTTGATCTCGAAGGTCAGTCAATAAAATTAAAAGTAAAACCCGGAATTGCAGACGGACAAACTCTAAAGCTTTCCGGTAAAGGCGGGTCCGGATACAACGGTGGTCCGGCAGGAGATTTACTTTTAAAAATTCATGTATTAAATGATCCGATCTTCGAAAGAAAAGGTGATGACTTAAATACAGATCTTAGAGTGAATCTTTTCACAGCTGTGCTCGGGGGCAAAGCTCCGATAAAAACTTTTAAAGGAACAATCAACGTAAACATTTCGAAGGAATCTCAGAACGGGAAAGTTCTGCGGCTGCAGGGAATGGGAATGCCGAAGTATGGAAAAGCAAATCAGACCGGCGACCTTTATGCAAAACTGAATATCGAAATTCCGATTAATCTTTCTGAAAAGGAAATAAAATTATTTAATGAACTGCAAGAGATAAGAAAATAAAAAACGTAATTGATTTTCATTTTAAAAAATTATTTTGAATTCAATGAATCTAATGTTCTTCTTGTAGCTGTATCTTTTGGGTTGATCTTTAGAATTTGTGTCAAATAATATTTATACTTAACAGAATCGTTTGTTTTTTTATAGTATGCTGCAATCCCGTTAAGTGCATTCAAATTTTTGCTATTCATATTTATTGCTTCAAGAAAATATTTTTTCTCCAGGTCAGGTTTGTTCATTTCTAAATAACACATTGCAATATTATTTAGCAAATCGGATTTTTTTGTAATGGAAGTATCATCGGTTACATTTACTAAATCTTGCAAGGCATTTATTGCATATTCATACTTTTTTCCCTTAAATAATTTATAAGCTTTAACTTCAAGTAAATATATATTATCATTTTTTTGTTGACTTTCGGACTCAAGATTGTTTCCTGTGCTGTCAGTTGAATTCAACCCGCTCAGAAGGGATGCGGTATTCTTATAATTAGGATAAATAATCTGGAGTTTTTCAAGCATACTTCTTTTTTGTTCTTTTTTCCCTTGATATTGATACAGAGTTATGGCTGAAAGGTTTTTGTATTTGACATCATTCGCTCTTGTATTATTGATATCTGATTTAACGTTAAGGGTGAGCTCAAAGAAATATTTTCCTTTATTATCAGCAATTCTTTCCGAGATCCATGTAACTAATTCGGTATGTATCGGATGTACTGCAAATATTAATGGGGCGAGAAGTGCAAATAAATTTTTGTATTTATATTCCGAGAATAACATCGAAAGAATTTTAAAAAGAAGAAGACAGGCAATGATATTAATGATAATATTTGTAAGATGGTATCCAAATGGATTTAATTCCCAGAACGTGTAGTCAACTGCAAATGAAGTCGAAACAATCGGACCGGTATAATTCCCGAAAATTTTATGAAATCCTTCATTCGCAGTGAAGAATTTTTGGAATACTATTTAAATCCTTAACCGAAACATTTTTCTCAATCTTGAACTCATCGTCAAATACGAATCCATTATAAAGAGAATTGTAAAAAACTGAAAATGTAACTATGATTATTATTACATAACAGTAAACCGGTTTCAAGTTAACCATTCTAAATAAAATTTATGAATTAGAATTTTTAAAACTTAAGGAGTATTAAAAATTTTTAATGAAGGCTTAAACTTAGAAAAACTTATTTTGAGATTCAAGAGATGTATAAAAAAAGGAGTTATCAAAAAAGAACCCCTTAAAATTTGATTTCCTCTAAAAGTTATGAAATAAAAAGTTATTTCTAATATCCTAATAAAGGACCTTGCGTAATTACTAATTGATTATTATCAACAATAATCATATCCGCCAAATCAACTATGTTATCTCCGTTTAGATCAGAGTTAACTTTTCCTTTAACCAAATTATGTAACTGGTTATCAATCATAGCCATATCGGAAATATCAATTAAAAGGGCAAAGAAAGGCACATTGGATCAGGAGATTGCGGACTATTTATTTACATTCGTCGTAATTGTAAGAAAGTGACAGTGTTAAAAAAAAGCAGTATTAATTGCTTTCATTTGTTTTTCTTTTTGGGTTAATTTATTTATTTAAAACTTTTCTTTTTGGTTAGTCAAGGTCTTACTGTTAAAACAAAGTTAAATGCATTATTATCTGCAACAGCAATGTCGCTTATGTCTATAATATTATCTCCGTTCAAATCAGTTATCACATTCCCCGACAAAAAATTAAATGCATCATTATCGATAAACTGTAAATCAGTTAAGTCAACATAGTTATCATTATTCACATCTCCGCTGTAGATACAATAGACAGAACCTTTTAATATCATATTATCACCAAATGCCTGAGCTGCAGAGGTTGTAAAGTCATAGTTGCTGATACTTCCTGTTATCACTGTATCTCCACCGGTTCTGCTCCATGTCTCAATGCTGTTTTTATATTTCAATACTAAATAATATTTAGCGCTTGGAGCTGTGTAAAATAGAAATGAGCCCGTTAAAGAATTAGAATCAATGACTGCGCTTGCGGAATCTATAACTTCGTATGGAGCTGTCGAACTTCGTAATACAGCCGACATATAATCTTCTTTGAAGAGTTTATTTTGAACCGGATCATATAATCCTTGTACAGCAGCTTTAATATTATATGTTGCAAAAATTAAATTCGAATTATCAACTGCAAATCTTAAGTATCCGTTTGGAGCTGTGATTGGCTTTGTAACTGTTCTTCCTGAATTAGATTCTGCTGAAATGTAATAATGAATATTTGTTCCTAATAATTGCGGAGTAATCAGTGCTCTAAATGTGTCAAGCGTATTAGTCATAGTAATTTCATTATAAGATTGAGTCGTATCGGTTCTCCAGAAAACTTTAGCGGAAGCAACTCCGGATTTTGTTTTGATATAAGATTTTATTTCATATGCGTCAGATGTATTATAAGTATTTAAAAGTTTTGCATGTGAAATAAATACAGGTTCTAATACTCCTATCTCTTTTGTAATGCAATGAATTGCGCCAAGTGCGGAAATCATGGAGCTGCAATTGATACCAACAATTTTATATCCCCGCAGATTTTCCCTGTAAATTCTTAATGCAGTCGTATCCTGTGAAAGCCCGTAAACCGGCACAAGAACGGTTTTGTTTATAAAGACAGAATTAGTATAAGTATAATAATTTGCTGAAGGAGGATATTGTCCCGATGCACTTGGAGGCATAGGAATTCTGACAATTCTGTAAGGTCTTCCGTAGCAGGTTTGAAAATTATTTGTGATGTATTGAATATTAGATTCTATCTGCGGACCATCGGCGGTGCCTGCCGGATATTGACCTATTAATAAAGTCTCTTCATCTAATAATTTCATGTGCATATCGATATGATGTATCTGGTCATAAGGAAGAGTCTGCATTTTTATATATCTTGTTACACCCATATACAAATTCATTATGTTATCTACCTGCGTTTCGCTAAGCCCGGGATTTTCATTAAGTATAAGCCTGGAAGAAAAGCCCGTTCCGTTTCCGTCAACCATAAAATTACCACCGGTCCCGATCAGATTGTACGGAGCAACGGTTGTTTGATAAAGAGGTGCATTAATAAAATTCGCGAATGAAACCGGAATATTATCATCTGAAGGTCTCGGCCGGTTGTATATCCAGTCAATTAATTTTAAACTGTCGGAGATTCCTGAATAAACAGCCCACGGACCGTAGTCTCTGCACCATACAGAATTAAATGAAGTGATAATAAATTTTAAATTCGTCAAAGGTATTCCGTTGTTTGTAAGAGAAGTTCTAACTGAATTTGAATCACTGCACACGATATAAACTAATCCTTCTTCCTGTGCATGATCAACAATCTGTCTCAGTATCGAAGTGTATGAAGTCCATGTAATAATAATCCCGCGGACCTCCTCCCACTCTGCCATAGTTCTTACGGGACCCGGAGGTGGATTTGTAAAATCAGTAGGTGTAAACGGAGGTTGATAATTATTGTAAATCTCTTTTTCTGTTTCAGACATATAATGAAGCAAATCCTGTGAATAAGAATTCTTTACAATCAAAAATAGAATAACGGTCAATATAAATTTTTTCAAAGTAATTTTTTATTTTAATAAAAATTACTTTAAGTCTTTTAAATAAACAAGTCTATGAAAGGATAAGCATTAAAAAATCTTGTCAACAACTACTGTTGCCAATTCTTCCTCTGGTATTTCCGGTGAACGGGAAACGAGGAAATGAACATGGTTAGGGTTAGCGTATATAGCATAAAGGTGAGAAGCTTTATTATTAACAATACCGGTAATATATTTCTCAATGCGCTCTCGGCTATTTTCAGGAATGAGTGACTGCCGAAGCAGGGTGGTTAATATAAAATGCGTGTAAAGATTATTATATTCTATTTTCATTCTTTATAAATAAAGTAATTAGTTAAGGTAAAAATAACATTTTTTTACATAGGTTAAACTCAATTTGCAGTCACAAATTATCGTGACTGATATTTTTAAAAACCTTAGTAGAAAAATAACAATACAAATTAACAACCTTACTTTATTCTAATAAACCAATAAGGTTTAGTTCTGGATTAATAATTATTTCTACTAAGGTTAATTTTCATTTTACTATCGCAAATTTCTGGATTTTTAAAACCTTAGTAGAAAAAATAACGAAATAATTGACAACCTTATTACCTTATTACCCAATACGTTGATACTCATTTTAATATCACAAATTTCTAATAGTTGTTAAATTTTAGTAGAAAAATAGCCGGAAGAATTTACACTGACGAAAATAAAATATAAATATTTACATATTCTTTCTTACATTGTTCGTATATTTTAGCGGAAATAATTTAAAAATCAAATTTTAAGTTTATGAAAACTACAATACTTACTGTAATATTATTATTTTCTATTTTCGATTTGAATGCAAAAATAGTTTACGTTGAGCCGGTTCAAAATGCGTTATATGTCAGTATACACAATTGTATAATTCTTGGATTTGATGAAACGATAGAAAGCTCTAACCTGAGTTCGCTCATAGATGTAAGTGGGACCTTAAGCGGAATTCACACAGGCGAAATCATCCTTACGGCAGATAAGAAAAGATTAATATTTAAACCCCATCAGCCATTTGCATTTAATGAAAAGATTTCGGTAAAACTCAACCGTCTTAAAACTTCATTTACTTCGAATAACAGATTAACATACACTTTTCAAACCCAGATTAATAAACCGGAATGGGATCATAACAAAAATATGTCGGATGAATCCGGATATTCATCAGACAATAATTACATTTACTCTGATAGTTATAGTACTTTACCTCAGCTTACAGTAACAATTTCCAATAATCCTTCTGCGGGACATTTATTTTTGGATAACAGTATAGTGAATCCTTACACTTCGCATTTTATCATAGCAAACAATGACGGAACCACACACTATACAAGAGAAGCTCCTGTAACGGATTTCACTAAGCAACCAAACGGACTAATTTCATATTATCGCACAGTTGTGGACAGAAAATATTTTACAGAAGATTCTCAGTATAATATAGTTGACAGTTTCGATTGCGGAAACGGATATGTAACAGACGGCCACGAATTCAGACTTTTGAATAATGGAAATGCATTATTAATGAGCTATGATCCTCAGATAGTTGATATGAGTGTAATCGTACAGGGTGGTAATCCTAATGCTATCGTGACAGGCTTAATCATTCAGGAAATAGATGTAAATAAAAACGTTATATTTCAATGGCGAAGCTGGGATCATTTTTCAATTGTTGATGCAATTCATGTAAATCTGACTGCAGCATCTATTGATTGTGTTCACGGTAATGCAATTGAGCTGGATAACGACGGCAACCTGCTTATCTCTTCAAGACATTTAAACGAAATAACAAAGATAAACAGGACAACAGGAGCGATGATATGGCGATTGGGAGGAGTAAACAATCAATTCACTTTTGTAAATGACACACTCCCGTTCAAATACCAGCATCATATAAGAAGAATTTCGAACGGAAACATTACATTGTATGATAACGGAAATTTTCGCCCGCCTCTTTTTTCAAGAGCTTTAGAATATCAATTAGACGAAGTAAATAAAATTGCTACTTTAGTATGGCAGTATAGAAATACACCCGTCATTTACGGACCAAACCGTGGTTCTGTTCAAAGACTTAAAAACGGAAATACCTTGATAGGCTGGGGAGGAACAAATCCGACAATGACAGAGGTTACTTCCGCAGGAAGTATTGCTTTAGAAATGTCTCTTCCTCAGAGTGTAGCTTCATACAGAGCTTTTAGAGACGAAGTTAATCTTACTTTGAATATTAAGCTTGCTATCGAAGGGTTTTATAATACTCAAACAAATAAACTGAATATTAAGGATACTGTCAGAGCATATTTAAGAAGTATAAATTCACCATACAATGTTGTTGATTCTTCAACTGCAGTTATTGATTCGGTAAACCTGATGGGAAATTTCATATATTACAATGTTACTGCAGGTACTTACTATATTTCAACCAAGCATAGGAACAGTGTAGAAACATGGAGTACAGCAGGAGGGGAGTCTTTTATATCGGGTGGTGTTTATCTTTACGATTTCACCGGTTCAAATTCGAAAGCTTATGGAAATAATCTTGTGCTTAAAGGATCAAAGTATTGCATTTACAGCGGTGATGTAAATCAGGATGGTATTGTAGATATAGCCGACGTAGGATTTATAGAAAATGACGTAAAAATTTTTGCGTCAGGATATCAGGCTAGCGATTTGACCGGGGACAGATTGGTTGATTTCTCCGATGCGGCTATAGCAGATAATAACGGATTTAATTTTGTCGGAGCAGTTACTCCGTGAGAAAAAATTTATTTAACTTAAGCTGTGAAGAATATTTGAATCGAGTATGCAAGGGTTTCCGTTCCAACTTTTAACTTTGAACTTTTAACTTATTTATGGATTAATTACAGCAACATAATTTGAAACATTATTATCGCCTGTTGCAAGATCCTGAATATCTACAATATTGTTTCCATCGAGATCTGTGATAAGATCTCCCTGAGATAAATTAAAAACGTCATTATCAATTGCCGATATGTCTGTAATTTCAATGTAATTATCGTAATTTATGTCTCCGCTGTAAATACAATATTTATTTCCTTTTAAAACTAAATTATTACCAAAAGCTTTAGATGACGAGTCGGTAAAGTCATAAGTATTATTTCCCTGGAAGATTGTATCTCCCCCGTTCCTGCTCCACGTCTCCAAACTGTTTTTATATTTTACCACAATATAATATATATTTGGAGAAATGGTATTTAAAAAAGTAAAATCTCCGCTCAAAGTATTTGAATCAACAACAGAGCTTGAACTATCAATGATTTGATAGGGTGAAATCGTTTCTCTTAAGTGAACAGTTACATCATCTTTTTTATTATGTATGTTTAAAACCGGATCATAAAGTCCTTCGATGGCAAGCTTAACATTACAATAAACCGGAGCGTGAAAATCTACAAAATGATTTACACATCTTGTGACTTCAACATTATTTGTCCCAATTAAAAACTTTACTTTAGTACGATTGGTTGGTATGGGATTATCATTGCAGCTGTCCCGGAACATTAAACAAAGGTTAGATAGATCAAACGGATTATTAGAAATCAATTTCATTCGTATAACAAGTTTTGGATCGTTAGGAGAAAGATTGTATACAGCATGTAAGGGAATATTTGCTGATAGCTTCAATTCATAAAACGGAACTCCACTGATAGTAATAGCAGCGACTGAAGGATTTCTTGGAATGAAAAATACATCAAAATCCGAGATAAATGTTCCTCCTACTGAATCATACTGATATCCTGAATTTGCTCCTGATCCGATTCCCAAAACACCAAAAGATTGTGGCAGTTTAAAACTATAGGTTGCACCTGTAAATTCAGAGTAATCTGACGAAGTGTTTGTAAGATAAATATCAAATGTTAACTTTTTATTTCCATTTGAAAGAAAAGGGTTTTTTATGTTTATCGCATATGAAGGAATCGGTCCCCATTGCGAATAAGTATTTTCAAAACAAGATAAAACAACCGAAAAAAGTAAAATAATTTTTAATAATTGTTTCATATTTTTTTCTCTTATGTTAAGTTTTTTATTTCGTAAAAATTAATTTAAGAATTAATTTCGCAGCCGCTTACTTATATCAAAAGTTAAGCCCTGGCCATTCGACCATTATTAAATTGGCAGCATTCTCATTTGCAATTGCCATGTCTTCAAGGTCAACTAAATTATCCCCGGTAAGATCAGTGACGGTACTGCCTGTTTCGTAGTTAAATAAATCATTATCAATCAATAATAAATCTTGTGTATCTATAATCATATCATTATTTACATTTCCGCTGTAGATACAATATCTGCTTCCTTTTAGAATCATATTACCGCCATATGCCTGGGAGACGGAGGAAGTAAAGTCATAATTGTTATTTCCCCTGACTAAATTTTCTCCGCCATCTTTGCTCCAAGTCTCGATAGTATTACGATGCCTGATGACAATATAATAGGTCCCCGCTGCAGTTGCAGTTGAAAATTGAAAATTGCCGGTAAGAATATTTGAATCAATTAAAGCTTGTGCGGAATCTATAATATGATAAGGTGAAAATTGATTTCTCAAATATGCTGTTACAGTTTCACTCCTGTTAAGTTTATCTAACATTGAATTATAAAGACCTTCCGGAGCTAATCTTATTTCACAGCTTATCGGGGGAAGTAATATTCCGGAAATGTCTACGGTATGGTTAACACATTTTGTAATTTCGATAAAATCGATTCCAACGACTGCACTTATTCTTGTTGTAGGAACTGAAACCGGTGAGTCAGTGCAGCTGTCACGGAATGCAAAATTCAGGTTTGAAAGATTAAATGGAATGAATGAAATTATTTTCATTCTCATTATAAGATAAGGAACATTTTGCGCAAGGAAGAATGAATATGATTGACTTGGTAATTGGTTAAACGCCAGTCTTAATTCATTGGATGGAATGCCATTAATTATTCTCGTTGTTACAGAAGGATTTCTTGGATAATAATGTACAGGTAAATCTGATATCGGCTGACCTCCCAATGAATCATACTGAAACCCTGAGTTTGTTCCGCTTCCGCCATTTATTGCTCCCAATGACTGCGGGACTTTGAAGATATATTGCCACCCCGCAACTTCATATGTATCTGAATCGGTGTGAGTTAAAACTATATCAAAAGTTATTCTGTAAGGATTAACAAGTACGAAGTTCTTTGCTTCCAATGTATATTCGGGTATTTGAGAATAACTTTTTACATTCAACAATAAAATAATTGAAACAAATAAGAATTTATAAAACAATTTCATTTGGCACCTCCTTGTATAAAATTTTATTTAAAGTAATTTGAATCTGTATGTTTTAAGCAGGAAATTGAGCAATGCCGGGTTCAAAGATATTAAAATATATTTCGCAGTAAATATAGTTTACTTATAATTTGTGATTGGTAAAATTTAATTCCTGAATTTTTTAAAAACAAGTCTAAGGAAAATAAATTAAATAAAATTTTTATCTTTGGATTTTTTGAATTTAAAAAAATCCCGAAGGGATCAAATATTGGTAGCAAGAAAAGCACAAGAAACCTTTTTCTACCAACATAAAATCCCTACGGGATTTAAATGAATAAAATGTATTTACAGGATTGAATTCTCATTGGTCAGGATTCCCTGCTGAACCATAGGACAAATGTCCTAATAGTAAACATAGAGGTCATGCGGATCAAATCATACTTTTTAAAAAAACATTTTAATAATTCATATCATTTCCATACAAAGGCGCTTTTGCTTGTTTAAGACGATTGTTATCAACAATTGCATAATCATTTTGATCGACAAAATTATCACCGTTAAGATCAGCAAGGTTGTATCCCATCACAAAATTGAATGCCTCATTATCTACCTGTGCCATATCGGAAATATCTATAATTAAATCTTGATTTATATCGCCGCTGTATATACAATATCTTGAACCTCGCAAAACCATATTATTTCCATAAGCTTGTGATGCAGATGTTGTAAAATCATAATTATTATTTGAACCGCTTATCAAGGTATCTCCTCCGGCTTTGCTCCACGTCTCGATACTGTTTTTGTGTTTAATAACCAAGTAATATTTTCCGGGAGTTACATTGTTTAAAAAAGTAAAGTTTCCGGTTAACGTGTTTGAATCAATTATAGCACTTGCGGTATCTATGACCTGATACGGTGAAGTTACGTTTCTTAAATAAGCAGTAACTGTATCTTTCTTTACAAGTTTATCGTTTGACGAATCATAAATTCCTTCAATGGCAAGTTTGATATTGCATGTTATTGAAAAAATTCCCGAAAAATCTACATGATGGTTTGCACATCTTGTTATTTCCGTGTTTGCTGTTCCGATGTACACGTTAATTTTTGTTCTTAGTGTTGATACAGGATTATCCGAACAACTATCTCTTATTAAAAAAGCAAAGTTTGATAAAACAAAGGGCGTGCTTGATTTTAATTTCATCCGAACAACGAGCTTCGGATCGTTTTGAGCAAATATAAATCCATTTCCGGCACCAGGTAATGAATTTGAAGCTAATCTCAATTCATAATAGGGAACTCCGTTGATATTGACCGAAGCAACAAACGGACTCCTTGGAATAAAATTTATAGGAAGATCCGATATATAAGTCCCTCCGGCTGAATCATAGGTGTATCCTGAATTTGATTGACTGCCAAGGGCTATCGTTCCTACGGATTGAGGAAGCCTAAAAAAATACTGGCCTGTGGCATACTCAAATGTATTTGCATCGGTATGTGTAAGAACAATATCAAAAGTAATCTTCATCGGATCAACCAATACAAAGTTCTTTGCTTCTAATTTATAGCTTGGAATTCCCTGCGAGTAACTGCCTTCCAGATAAGAAAAGAGGATTGAAAACAGAAAGATTATTTTTAAAAATGGTTTCATATTTTTCTCCTTAATTTAATTTTAGAACTCGTGTAAATTAATTTAAACAGTTTTGAAATACAAGTCTTAGAATACAATGTTCAATTAATACAATAATAATTTTCAATTGGCCATTTGACCATTAAACATTGAGCTCACGGTCTGATTGTTCCCGCGTAGTTGAATACGTTATTATCGGCAATTGCCAAATCATCTAAATCTACAGCTCTATCTCCATTTGAATCACCTCCGTCCAAAACTTTGCTGAAAAATATTAGTAAACAATTCTATAATAACTTTATTCTCCGATTACCAAAAGAAATTCTATTAAAGACCCCTCCCAAACCCTCCCCTTGCTAAGGGGAGGGCAGGGTGGGGTTATTTGAATGATTAGAAAAAATTTAATGATTAAGATATACTTTATTGGTTTTTATTACTACTAAAAATTATTTTGGACAGCACTCCATTGAATGGATTATTGAATCCCATAGGGATTGAACATTAAAATAGACGGCATTATATTTCGTCCCTACGGGACGATTTAGTATCTCATTTATTGTTACCAATATTTAATCCCTACGGGATTTTTCATAAATTTAATTGACCATTGACCATTGACTATTGACTATTGACTATTGACCATTGACCATTTCCCACTGACGATTGACCATTTCCCACTGACCATTGACCATTAACCATTGACCATTGACTATTCCCACTGACGATTGACCATTGACCATTGACCATTGACCATTGACTATTGACTATTGAACATTGACCATTGACCATTGACTATTGACCATTGACTATTGAACATTGACCATTAACTATTGACCATTGACTTCACGGTCGTATCGTCCCTACATAATTATATATGTTGTTATCTACAATAGACAGGTCATCCAGATCAACGGCTCTGTCGCCGTTTAAATCCGTTATAACATCACCGGATAAAAAATTATAAGCGTCATTCTCTATTTTAGACATGTCTGAGATATCAACAAAATTACTGTAATCCACGTCTCCGCTATAAATGCAATACTTCGAACCTTTTAAAACCATATTATTGCCAAATGCTTTTGAAGCGGCGTTTGTAAAATCATAATTATTAATGCCGCCTGCTGTCAAAGTATCACCTCCCGCACGGCTCCACGTTTCAATGCTGTTAATATATTTTACAGCAACATAATATTTTCCGCTTGCTGCCACAGGAAATATAAAAGTACCATTGAAAGAAATTGAATCAACAACAGCTGAAGAAGAGTCAATGATTTGATAAGGGGAATTTTTACTTCTCAGCACAGCAGATACATAATCTTTTTTGAAAAGCTTATTTTGTATCGAACGGTACAATCCTTCTACGGCTACTTTAATATTATAAACTGTATATGTTAAGTTTGAATCTATAGAATGAGTTACGGGTGTGGAAATATTTGTATTCACAGTTCCGAGAAAGCCATTGTAAGCATATATTTTTGTAAAAGGATCAGGAGATTCATTTCGCCATTTTAGTCCGAAGCTATTGTTTGCAAATGTTGCTGCAGTCGTCGAAAGCCGCATCCTGACGATTCTTGTTCCGGGCGCAATATTATTTGTCATGATGTATCCGCTTCCGGGAGCCGGAAAGGTATTGGTAGCCAACCTTAACTGCGAGCCTGTTACCTGCGGATTTCTCGGCCGGAAATTTAATGGAAGAGCTGATGTATCATTCGCGTAATTATATGATATCGTTCCGCCATTTGCAATTGCCTGATTAAATTCAAGAAAATATTGACCGCCTGAATATTCGAAAACAGTAGGGGAGTTGGTGTGCTTTAAATAAATATCAAATTCCAAAACATTCAGCGCTTTGAGTCTGTAATTGCGGGCAATAAGATTATAAGCCGGTACTCCGTTTACATTTGATGAGTCTATTGAATGAGTTGAAGGTGTTGATATATTTGTGTTTGCAAAAATTATTTTTCCGCTGTATGCAAAAACTTTTGTAAATGGTTCGGGCAATTGATTACTCCACGAAAGAGACAATGGAACTGATGCAAAGGAAGATGACGAAGTCGATAATTTCATTTTGATAATCTTTGTACCGGAACCTCCATTGTTAGTCATAATATATCCTCCGCCTGCACCGGGAATAATATTAGATTCAAGTATTAATTGATTACCTAAAACATGCGGATTTCTTGGACGCAGATTTTGCGGAAGACCAGAAGTATCTCCGGAATAAGAATAAGTAAGCGTTCCTCCGTTTGCAATTAACGGATTGAAATTAAAATAATACTGACCTCCGGAATATTCAAAAACAGTTGGCGGATTTGTATGCTTAATGAATATCTCGAACTGAATTGAATTGGAAGCTAACTTGGTAAAATTTTTAGCTACTAGATTATATTTCGGAAAACCATACAAAGATGTTGAATCAATTGTATGAGTTAAAGAAGTTGTAATGTTGGTGTTCACTGTTCCAACATAAGCATAAATTTTTGTAAAAGGATCGGGTTCCTGATTTCTCCATGCGAAGTTAACCGGAACAATTGCAAAAGAAGAAGCTGTAGTAGCAACTCTCATTTTAACTATCTTTGTGCCCGGGCTGCCATTGTTAGTCATAATAAATCCTGCTCCCGGCGCAGGAAAAGTATTTGTTGCTAACCGGAGCTGCGAGCCGAAAACCTGTGGATTTCTCGGACGAAGATTAACAGGTAATGCCGAGGTATCAGGTCCGGCAAAAGTATAAGTCAATGTCCCTCCGTTTGCTATAGCCGGATTTATATCAAAAAAATATTGTCCTCCCGAATATTCAAAATATGCAGGAGCATTTGTATGTTGAATATAAATATCAAATACAAAACTGTTCGGTGAAGTTTTTAGAAAGTTTGTCGCCTTTAAAATGTAAGCCGGTGTCTGTGCGGATATATTTTTTATGATGAAAACAAAAAGAATTAAAAACAGGTATTTGAATTTCATCTTTTCTCTCCGTACAAAGATTCAAAATTATATTTCATATTTTTTCCAGAACTTAATATTGCTCCCGGCTTCTGTACTGTAATAAAGCTTCTTGCGTTCCTGTCAACTATAGCAAGGTCGTCAATATCTACTATATTGTCTGCATTTAGATTTGTAATTGCCGAGCCGCCGGTATAATTGAATGCAGCGTTGTCAACAAGAAACATGTCAGTTAAATCTATGATGTTGTCCTGATTTATATTTCCGCTGTAAATACAATACCTGCTTCCTTTTAATACCATATTATTTCCGTATGCTTGTGATGAGGAAACTGTAAAATCATAATTATTAGTTGAACCGTTTAACAAAAATTCACCTCCTGATTTACTCCAGGTTTCAAGGCTGTTTTTATGTTTTACTACAATGTAATATGTCCCAAAGACAGCATTAGGAAAAGGAAAACTTCCTGTTAATGTAATTGAATCAATAAGTGCCTTTGCAGAATCAATTATTTGATACGGAGAATTTATGTTTCTTAAATAAGCACTAACAGAATCTTTTTTTCTGAGCATGTCAGTAACCGGATTATAAAGTCCTTCTATCGCAATTTTTAAATTACAAGTTACCGGATAGGGAGGAAAGAAATTTGAGTCAACAAAGTGATTTGCGCATCTGGTTATTTCCTGGTTATTTGTTCCTACGTATGCATTTAGTTTTGTTCTTGTTAAAGAAAGTGGACCCGGTGTGCAGCTGTCTCTGAAAATTAAATTTCCGAAATCTGGATTCAATACTCCGGTACTTGCTACAATCTTCATTCTTATTATAAGGAAAGGAACTCCTTGTGGCATTATAAATCCGCTTCCTGCTCCAGGTAATGCATTTGCTGCTAACCTTAATTCATATGAAGGAACTCCATTAACTGTTGCTAATACTGCTGATGGATTTCTTGGGATAAATTGAGTTGCAGGAGGAGCTGGAAAATCTGTTACAGGTACTCCTCCAACTAATTCATATTGATAACCACCCCCGGCTGTTGCTGGGCCAGGTGCAATAGTACCAAACGCTTCTGGAATTGCCATCATGTACAGTGCACCTGCATATTCATATGGAGTTGCATCGT
This sequence comes from Bacteroidota bacterium, assembly GCA_030855105.1. Classification (GTDB taxonomy): domain Bacteria; phylum Bacteroidota; class Ignavibacteria; order Tepidaquicellales; family Tepidaquicellaceae; genus JAGPCH01. The sequence continues at coordinate 87,150 of JALYRX010000012.1, forward strand.
TGTGTGTTAAAACTAAATCAAATGTTACACTAGTATAATCAGGGGCATACACACCATTCACAGCTTGTAATGTATAACTTGGAATTCCCTGCGAATAACTATTTTGAAAAGAGTAGAAAAAGATTGTAATTAAAAAAACAAGAATAAGTTTTCTTTTTGATTTCATAAATCAATTAAGGGCTCCTCTAAAAACCTCTTTTTAATTTTATACAGTCACACTATAACTTTTTTTTAATTTTTTTATTCTGCCTTTATTTTTTTGTTAGTGATTTTTACACTGTTTTTATTTTA
>JALYRX010000092.1 GCA_030855105.1 Bacteroidota bacterium
GCTTGTCTGTTCCTATCTTCACCTCCACTTTTACAGAACGTCCTTTTATAGTAGCTGAAATATCTGCTGTCCCGTTCGTTCCTGTACCTTTAATCCATTTTGTGCTGCCAATCGTTCGTGTGCTTCCTAAAACATCCTGTACAGTTTGCCGGTTATCTATTTGCCGACCAGTATTGTTGATCCGTTCGGCTTGTCCATTATTCAGGTTAATGAAATCAATAATACATTTTGTTAATCCGTTGGCTGTTTTATGTGAATAGTTCGGTGTACATCTTGCATAGTTTGGAATAGAAGGATACCGGAGTTTACTTTTATTTAGATATAATTCTTTGAGTATATCAATGCCTTTAGTTTTCATTAAAACACCCTCCATTAGTTGCTATATTAATTAATAATGCGAATGATTCGGGGCTTATAATAAAACGTTCTGCAAGCGTAATTACACTTTGTTGGCTTAAGGTTTTTAAGTTTGGCACAATACGTAAAAAAGCAAAAATATTAGTTTCTTTGGTGGAGGTGAATTTATTAAACATTGTCAGCCCCCCTGTTTTTTCCGAATGGTATCAATACCGCTTCTACTTCATTACGTTTATAATAAACTCTATTACCTATGCCATAGGGAATTAATGTGCCTTTCTTAGTCCAGTTATGGATTGTAGAAAGATCGCATTTGAGCCATTCAGCAACTTCATTGCGTGTTAAATATTCGGTTGGGACTTTCGGTGCAAAATCTTTTTTGATTTCTGCTAATTGGTTCTTAATTAAAAAAACCTCATCATAAACTTTTGCAACTGCCTGTGGCATATTGTCAAAAGTTACTTCATTGGGTGTTACGTTTTTCATGTCCTATTGTTTTAAATTATCAATAGGTAAAGGTGTATTCGGGGAGTATCTTATTTGTAGTATGGAGATGTACTAAGATTGTACTATTTGCAGTATAGCCTTAAAACATTATTGAAATTGCTTTTTATAGCGTGCGTAAGTTGCTTTCTTATGATTAGTTTCGGAATATTTAAACTGCTTGTAATTAGCTGTAAATTTTGCCTCATATTCTTTCCCTAAAAATTCAATAAATGTTTTATGTTTCATATCATGTATAAATTCATCTTTTTTTAGGTTGTCAAAAAGAAAACTATAATCTGCATATTCGGTTGCATCAGTAATTATTTCAGTCTTAAAGGCTTCAAAAATCTGAAAGCCTTTGTAGTTTATAAATATCTTCGGGAATGGATTTTCGGGGACTTTGGCGTCAGTTTTTTCATGTTTAATGACTCCACTTTGAAGAGGTGCAATTCGCTCTAAATAATTAATGATAGGCTCGATTACATTCTTGTTTAACTCCTTACTCCATGTGCCTTTTGTATCTAATAAAATATCTCTTGCTTGCTCTTTAGTTATATTGGAATTCTTTAAAACATCTTTAATGTGAATAAATACAGGCGAAGTAATATTTTCATTATTTAATGATTTCTGGTGATCTTCATTTAAACCTATTAACTTAACTGAAATTTTGATCTTTTCGTTATGTTCGGAATTTTGATTTATTTTCATATTATACCATTCAACAAAAGCACTTAATAAATATCTGTTTTCTACCCTACTCATAATTAATCCTTCAATTATAAGTCTTTGGGTATGTTGTAGCCATTGGAACACATCCCTTCCACGTCTACTATACAAATTATATTGAATGTTCAACTCCTTTGTAAATTCGGGTTCTTTTAAGTTCTTTATATCATTAATAAATCGTAAATTATTAAAGCGTAGTATCCTTTTTACAGCATCAATAAAATCATTCTCAGTTAAAAAAAATTCAGATAAACGATTTGTACTATCATTAATAACGTTTTTATGAAGTTCACTTTCGTAGAATAAGCCATTAGGAATTATTGAAGTGTATATTTCAGTTTTTTTCGCCTCGCTAAGTGGTTCTAATTTTTCTAAATATTCAATATAGAAATTTAATGAATAATAAATTTCGTGATCCAAATGCTTATTAAACCAGTCTTGCTTTCTTTTGGCAACTCTTATTTGGTCTTCAATAAAAGCCTTAAATGTATTGTATTGGCTTGCATTAGGACTAAAGTACAACGATAGCTTCATGCCTACAAGCTTTTTTAATTGTTCCTTATCAAATGTATCAATACGTTTATATTCTATTGGTTTGCCTTCTATTTCTATTTCAGGTAATCCTAAAAAAATATTTACAGCTTCAATTGCATCTAATTTATTTAATGGGTTAGTATAAATGTTATTAAAGTTTAAATCAATTTCTTTTTTCATGTTATAAGTATTAAAAGTACTCAGCTAATTGAATTGCCTTTTCTGTAACGGTCTTTCCTATGTATTCTAAAAACATTGTTTCTGTTGAATGTCCGGTAACATTAATTAATAATGATGTCGGAATACGTCCATAGTTATTAGTAGCAAATGAACGTCTGCCAATATGCGAAGTGATCAGTTCCCATTTTTCAAAAGTTCCGCTTTCTTTGCGTGTTACTTTGTCTTCTGTTTTTGGCTTAGAGCCTTTTATTCTTTCGGTTAATTTAGCAATCTTGCATACCTCTTTGATATATTCATTGTATCGCTGGTCGCTTATTTGTCGAGGAAATTCACCTTCTCGTTTTTCAAGTATTGCCAATACCTTTTTACTTAAAGGAATAGCCATTGTTTTACCTGTTTTAACCTGAGCAAATTCTATCAATGGCACATTGCCTTCGTACCGTATTTGCTCTTTCTTAAATCGCATAAAATCGGAAACCCTTTGCCCTGTTTCACATGATATTATTAGCCAATCCCTTGCATTAATTAAAGATTCAGATTCTAATTTTTTGTTTTGAATTTTATCTATTTCATCAATTGTTAAAAATATCTTTTCTACTTTTTCAATTTTAGAATTAATACTATTAAGCTGAAAATGCGCTTCTATTCCATTGTTTCGGGCATGGTAACAAATGGTTTTTATAAATTTTATTGTTCGGGCAATGGTATTTTGAGCATAATTTTGTTCAACACAATACTCTTCAAATTTTAGTTTGAAATCTGCATTTACATCTTTTATAAAATATTCTGTTTTAGTTGTTTTTTGAAATCTCTCTACAAGATGCTTGTTTACATTTAGCTTTGTATGTGTAGAAGCACCAATAGTGCTTTTTTTATGTAGGGAATAATAATCAAAGTATTCAATTAGTTTGTTTGGGATTGCTCCGGCTTCTATCGGTGGGCTAATGAAATCTTTTAACCATTGTGTATTAATGGTATGTGTTTTTACACTTTTATTATAATGATTTAATAAATCGGTGCTCTCTTTTATAAGGTCTTCATGTAGTTTTTTAAAACTTACATTATCTAAATTTTTTGGTTGCCCTTTGGTAGTACTCCAGTCTTTCGGATTAATCGCATATTTTGTTTTTGCCTTCGCATCAATATTGCGCCCCTCTCTTAACCTTACATAGATTCCGGCAGGATTGTTTTTGCTCTGAATGAAATAATTTATAGTTGCCATGATGCAAATATAAACACTTAATCCATATTTAGTCCACCATTAGTCCACATTATTGCATTTAGTTCAATTTAATTAAATAATTATTACATTTGTAAAAGCATTGTAATTATTGATATTATGGAACTATTCAGCTATTTCATTGATTTTTTAAAATTGAACGTATTGATTATTTGTGGTTCCGCCCTCTCCGCAAACGAAAACCGTAAACACTTAATTTAAAAGCGTTTACGGTTTTTAATTTATTGATTTAGTCCACATTTAGTCCAAACCATGCGAATCTATCGAAGTGAGGGTATCGACTAAAACTCTTTATTTTGCAGGGGAAAGGTCAATAGTTCTTTAAAATCTATATCGAGGGCATTAATCAATTTACATAGTGTATAAGCCGCTAAATTTGCCTTTCCTTGCTCAATTCTTATAAGTTGCCTTTTACTAATATCAGTCATTACTTCCAAATCAAATAGCGTTAAGCCCTTTTTTGTCCTACCATTTTTTACAGCTATTGCAACTTTCTTTAAAAAATGTTCACGCTTCATTCAGCAAACTTGCTGATATTTGATATTTATTAAGGTGTCCTATAAGTCACTGCTGTATATTTGTTCTAAATTTTATTTACATACATTTGAAACTATCTAAAAAAAATGAAAAAATTATTACTTCTGACATTGACCTTTCTTAGCATTTCCGCTAAGGCTCAAGAATTAAAAGATTTGATAGTTACCATTAAGGGGGATTCTATTAAATGCAAAATTACCAAAGTTGAAAAGAACTGGATTTATTATGATTACATCGCAAGGGTGTCTGTAAAAAATAAATATATCTGCGTGGATGATATTAAATATTATGTGATGAGTGGGATTAAAACTAAACCGGGTGAAATTAAAACTAAAGAGATTGCAGGGACTCCAATAATTGATTCTGAATTAACTTTAAAGCTTAAGAATGCAAAGTCTTTAAAAGATAGCAATCTAATATCTCAGCAAGAATACGACCAATTAAAATCAAAAATTTTAAATGTACCTACTCGCATTCCCGTTGATACTCTTATTTTAAAACAAGACTTAAAAAAGTTAAGAAAAAAATATAATGGTCAATGCTTCGTAGCTGCGACTTTCGGATTGGGTTGCGCAGGCGCAATTTATGGGTCTTTCCTTGCTGCTAAAGAGCCAATTCAAATTACTTATGATAATCAAGGCAATATTGATTATAAAAAGTACAGTGATGATCTTGAAAATAAAAAAAACAATGTAATTACTTTATATGTTTGCTCTGGAATATTAGGAGCTTTTTCCATAGTTAATATTGTTGGTTCTCAAATCACTCAACACAAATCAATTAAATTGAAAAATACTCTTTCATTGCATTTAGATGGTTCTGGTGTTTCCATTGCATATTCCTTTTAATTTTTAACATGAAGTACCTGTTCTTGCCCGAAATACCATTATAGATATTATTCCCTAACTATTCTAACTTCATTTGTTTAAAATAATTTGAGGAGCCGGCATTTCAAATAAATTTACATCTACTTCAACTTTCTTAAGTGATAATAAATTGTACCATTCTGCCAATTAATTAATTAGAATCCTCTGTATAGTTCATTTTAATACCTCTTATATCTTCGCAATAATTATGATTTATTGCTATTCCGCTCACTCTGTGGGTAACAATAGATTCATCAAACATTGAACAAATTTTTGATGTTTCTTCAAGTGTTAATTCTTGCCATTCTTTGGGCTTCTCTATTATATTTTGTAATGGGAAGCCAATTCCCTTTTTGTCGTACCAATTACAGGTAAAGGTATCCGGTTCATTATCTATAAGATTTTTCGAACTAAATACTATCATGCTTCCTTCCGGGTGGTGATTTAGCACTTCTTTATTGAGTAATTCCAATACTTCAATCTCTTTTAATATTTCCTCTTTCTTTTTCATAATTACCCTTTTTCTTCTCCATAATTAAAAACCATTAAACAAGCCCCATTTGATAGGATAGCAAAATCAAACCCTTTACATATTTCTATTGCTTCTTCGCATGTTATATCTTGCCAGTCATTCGGCTTATATTTACTTCCATTACGCTTATCGTAACTAGTACAATTGTAGTTCCCTGTAACCTGGTCTTCTTTCCCATAAACAGCATCTATAATTTGAGAAAATTGAACTCTGCTGCCTTCGGGGTATTTGGAAATAAAATCTTTATTTAAGATTTCAAGCGTTTCGATTTGCTGTTTTATCTCTGTTTTACTATTCATGTTTCAGCGATTTTTTTAATTGTTCAATTGATTCTTTTCGCTCCTCCGGGCTCATGCTTAAAAACGCTTCCAATGTAGGCACTTCCTTAACTTCGGTCTGCCTTAACTTCGGAGTAACGTATTGCATCATTTCTAAATATATTTTTGTAAATTCTTTATCGTCTAATTTTGATAAGCTTGTTTTAAATTTTTGTTGGTTGTCAATTAGGCAATCACCTAAAAACTCACGTAACTGTGAACTGATTTTATTTTGTGCGCCCTGAGGCTTTCCTTTTGGGTTTCCGGATTCTCCTTTTTTAAACGCCATTGTATTTTATTGTATTTATCAATTGATTTATCATTTTTGTTTATTATTCATTTTTGAAAAAAAGAAAAAATTTAATTTTTCAACATATTAAAAGATTTTTTTAAAAGGTATTATTAAAAATATTGTTAATAGATATTATTAAAAGATATTATTATAGGTGCTGTAAGTTTGTAAATGTGATGTTGTTGTGTCGTTGTTGTATTTTAACACTCTTTGTTGTTTTCTTATTATAGATGCTGTCATGATGCTGATTTACTATATAGGTATTGTTATGGTGATGTTTCCTTGCTATTGTTGGCATTGTTGCGCTGTTCGTTTAATTAAGTTTTTAAAGTCAGGGCTTAAAGTCAATTCATATTCAGGCATCAATTTTTTTGCAACAATATATTTCATTGCTTCCAAACTCTCCGGGTTCAATCCTCCTAAATTATAATCTCCATCGGCTTTGGCTTTTATTAATTCCATGTTATATTTTATAATGTCCGTTATTTTTGCTGTTGGTTCGTATAACTTTCGTAGTACTTCTTTTCGTGCCTCCGCTTCGGTATTTTGGTAATTCTTTTCAATGTATTTTTTTCTCTTTTTTTCAACTTCAAAAATTAAATCTTTTAACTCCATTTCAAATGACACATAAAAACCCCGGGTATGTTTTCCGTAAAGTTTCAGCTTCCAATTGCGTAACTCCTTTTTAATTTTATCTAAATGATAACGATTAATATATTTCTTCAATGGTTCGGGCAAATTCTCAATTTCTTTTACTGTGGCTCTGCCTGCCATTCTAACTAACATGTAATCGTCAGTAACCTTGCAGTATGGTTTGAACAATAGAATACTTCTAATCGCAAGGAAACCGCACAAAACAACTATTTCAAACTCTGTCTTTTCATGCTGATAGTAGTCAAAGTATAAATCCTTCTTAATGCTGGCTTTCGGGCTTTTTTTCGGTGTGCTATTGAATAACTTTTTACCATTGTCTAAAACTCTTGTAGCGTTTGCAGTAACTCCAAAATATTTCAATGTTTCATTCACTTTATCCTTCATGCTTCCATGTTCAAGTGATACCGCTTTCGCATATATGGTATAATCAAAAATATTATTCAGCACTTTTAATTTATCTTCAAACATTCCATCAATTAAACAGATAGGAAAATTGAAATATGTATCTTTGTTCATCTTTATTTTTTTTAAAAGCTCGCTGTACCTGAAAGTTTAGCGGGCTTTTGTTTTTATACTAATCGTAAATACCAATCATAAAAATCCTGAAAGTTTCGGGCTATGAAATAATAACCGCCTGCATTTTCAATATCCAGTTGATATTTCTTTTGAAAACTACTTTGCTTGTCTGTTCCTATCTTCACCTCCACTTTTACAGAACGTCCTTTTATAGTAGCTGAAATATCTGCTGTCCCGTTCGTTCCTGTACCTTTAATCCATTTTGTGCTGCCAATCGTTCGTGTGCTTCC
>JALYRX010000093.1 GCA_030855105.1 Bacteroidota bacterium
CATGATTGATAATGATGCTTCTAATTTTATTACAGGTTATGTAAACACTGATGTCAATGGTGATAATGTTGTTGATTTAGCGGATGCGACTATAGCAGATAACAACGCATATAACTTTGTGGGGAAGATAACTCCTTTATCACTAATTGCTTCCCCAGCAAAGTAAGTTGTTAGTTTGTAAAGTTTCTAAAGTTTCTAAAGTTTGTAACTCCCTCCCCTTTATTTTTCAAGGGGAGGGTCGGGGTGGGGTGAAAGTTTGTAAGTTTGTAAAGCTGTAAGTTTGTAAAGTTTGTAATTTGTAATTGAAAAGCCGTGTGAGAAATCTACGGCTTTTTATCTCAAATTCCTTATGAGTTCGATTTAATATTTGTTATTATAAAATATTATAATTAATTTAATTTGAAATTTTGAATTAAAAAAGAGACGATGGCAGAGATAAGCAGATTTTATGGAATTGTAATACAAATGTTTGGGCATGATCATAATCCTCCACACTTTCATGCGGTTTATAATGAATACAGGGCAATTATAGAAATTTTAACCGGGGGGATATTGGAAGGAAATTTACCTGCAAAGCAACTAAAATATATTCAAGAGTGGAATGATATTCATAAAGATGAATTATTAAAAAATTTTAATAACTTAAGAGCCGAAATTCAGACATTTAAAAAAATTAAGCCATTAGAGAAAAAATAATATTATGAAATGGATAAAAGAAATAGTAAAAGTGCAGCACTATACAATTACTTGCTTATGGAGTGATAATGAAATAAGAAAATTAGATTTAAAGGAATTTATATTCAGCAAATCTAAAGAAAACTCATATCATCAGCTAAAAGACAAAGCGCGATTTTCACAAGTGAAATGTGACGGCACTACATTATATTGGGAAAATGGAATTACAATAAAAGATTATGACGGAACAGAAAAACCAGGACCGTTGGATATTGACCCTGATTATTTATATAAAATAAGTCAGGTGGAATCTATGCTTTCACATTGATGAAATTGTTGAAATAATAATTGGGCAGGATTTATAAAGAAATTAATAAGTGGGAATTTCAGTTTTCAAATCTCCTCTCTCAGATTTCTCTTCATAAGAATCTCAGTTGCTTTATGAGGGTCTTTGTCTTTAAAGAGAATATTATAGACCTGATGTGTGATCGGAAGTTCAATGTTAAGTTTTTTTGATAATTCAAATGCTGCTTTTGTAGTTGCTACCCCTTCTTGAACCATTTTCATTTCTGTTAAAATGGTTTTCAATTTTTTTCCTTTACCGATTTGTTCGCCAACACTCCTGTTTCTTGAATAGACCGAAGAGCAGGTTACAATCAAATCACCTATTCCCGACAATCCGAAAAAAGTTTCTCTTTTAGCTCCGCATTTTATTCCGAGTCTCATAATTTCATTGCTTCAAATTTACCAAGCGGATTGTATTTTTACAGAATGGACGCAGCAGGATTCAACAAAGTTATGAAAATGACTTTAGTAAAATAAAAGAAAGTTACAGGCAATATATGAAGGCAGGTTATCATGATGACCTGCCTTTTTTTATAGCTGAAATTTTTTGAGATATTGTAATTATAAATATAATGGATCCTGTTATCAGCAGTTGATCACTAAAAAGCAGAAATAAAACATTCCTTTATTTTTCGGGTATATTTTTTTACCTATTTATTTCTAATTTATATTTTTAAGATTCACTAAGCTAATTTTAGCCAGGAATACAAATATGATTTGACTGAGATTTAATTTCTTCAATTAAATCTAAAATTCAATACTGCTATCTATATCTATCATTCCGATTTCATTCGAAAAACTAATATCGTTTTTTCAATTATTATCTTTGACTTGAAAGAGTTCCTTCAGAGTTTATTTATCTGGTAATTTATTTTTCAAAAAAAGTTTACGGCAACTTATTTGTCTTAATTATGAAACACATAATGTTGTTTTTATCAGTGAGTTTTTTAATTGTATTTTCAAGCCCAAGCCGGAATTAGCACTTGGAATGACAGCAAAGAGTTTTTCAGCAGTCTCTAAATAAATACTAATAAACATTTTTACAAAAATTAAACCCAATGAAAATGAAAACAAAAATGGACTACATCGGCAAATTAGGAATTCTTTTTCTAATGTTTGCATCGTCAAGTTTTTCACAAAACATCACCAATACACTCGGCACAAATGGTGTCTTTACAATTAAAGATGCGTCAACTAATTATTTGACCCTAAGCCAGTCGACAGGCCATGTGAATATATTAAGATCGCTCGGGCTTGTGAATACGACAAGCTCAAGTCTGGGTATAATATTTAAAGGACCAGACAGGTTTTTGCATAACTACGGAACAAACAACACTTTCTTAGGAATCAATGCGGGGAATTTTACATTGACAACTGCAATCTATAATACTGGAATTGGGTATAATTCTCTTTTAAGTCTAACTACCGGAACTCGTAACACCGCAGTGGGGTATGAATCCTTAGTTTCTAACACCATCGGTGGTTATAACACAGCGCTTGGATATAAGTCTTTATATTCCAACATCGACGGCTATGATAACACGGCTGTGGGTTACCATTCTTTATATTCCAACACCACCGGCATACAAAATATAGCTGTGGGAAACGGTTCTTTAAATAACAACTTGAGCGGTGATAATAACACTGCTATGGGATGGAATTCTTTATTTTCCAACACCACCGGCGGGGTAAACACAGCTTTGGGAGGGAATTCTTTATTATCCAACATCACTGGCTATGCCAACACAGCTGTTGGATGGAGTTCTTTAAGGTTTAATATCTCAGGCATAAGTAACACAGCTTTGGGAATCAGTTCTTTATATAACAATACTACCGGTGATTATAACACAGCTGTGGGTAATGGTTCTCTTTATAAAAATACCGAAGGCAGTTTTAACGTAGCCGTGGGATCTGCGTCTTTAGATGAGAACTTAACAGGCACTCGTAACACAGCTGTGGGATATTCATCTCTATTTGACAACGTCACCGGCATCAATAACACGGCTGTAGGATATCAGTCTTTGTCTTCCAACTTCACCGGTATAGATAACTCAGCTTTGGGATGGGGTTCTTTATCGGGCAACACCACTGGAGATCGTAACACAGCTTTGGGATATTCTACAGGTTCTGCAATTACTACAGGCAATAATAACACCTGTATAGGTTATAATGCTGAGGTGCCGTCCGGCTCATCCAGCAATCAGGTCAGAATAGGGAATACATCAGTTGGCTATGCCGGCATTCAGGTTGCTTGGACCATAACAAGCGACAGAAGATGGAAGTCAAATATCCTTAACTCAAATCTTGGTTTGAATTTTATCTCTAAGCTCAGACCTGTTTTATACACCCGCAATAACGATGAAAAGCAAAGAACTGAATACGGATTTATAGCACAGGAAATTGAAGATGTCCTGAAAGAATCAGGAGTTGATAACAGCGGAATGATAAACATAGATGATAACGGGAAATATGAGCTGCGATATAATGATTTACTGGCTCCTATGGTAAAAGCAATACAGGAGCTGAAAGTGGAAGGTGAAAAGTTAAAAGTGGAAAATAAAAAGTTAAAAGTGGAGAACTTTGAACTGAAGAATAATGACAAAGTTGTGAACCAAAGATTACTTGAATTAGAAAAAACACAAAATAAATTACTGAGTGAGTTAGTGGAATTAAATAATATTAAAATAGGGGAAGTTAGCAAAGGAGAGGAAAAATGAAAACACTAACGCCGGCTTCAAATGGTATAAGTTTATAAATAATATACATGTAAGATTTTAAAATCATAAAAATCATTTAATCATTAAATCATAGTTAAAAATGAAAACAAAAATGAACTACATCGGCAAATTAGGAATTCTTTTTCTAATGTTTGCATCCTCAGTTTTTTCACAGAACATCACCAATACTCTCGGCACAGGCGGAGTGTTTACAATCAAAAATGCGTCAACTAATTATTTGACCCTAAGCCAGTCGACAGGCAATGTGAATATATTAAGATCGCTCGGGCTTGTGAACACGACAAGCTCAAGTCTGGGTATAATATTTAAAGGGGCAAACAGATTTCTGCATAACTACGGAACAAATAATACATTCTTAGGAATTAACTCCGGTAATTTTACGATGACCGGAGTTGAAAACACGGGAGTCGGATGGCATTCTTTATATTCCAATACTACGGGCAATTATAACACAGCCTTGGGATTGAAGTCTTTATTTTCCAACACCATTGGCGTGCAAAACACAGCAGTGGGATATAGTTCATTAGCTGCCAACACCACTGGCAATTTTAACACAGCTTTGGGATTCACTTCTTTAGTTTTCAATACCGGCGGTTCTAAAAACACAGCGGTTGGATTGAGTTCCTTATATTCCAACACCACCGGCAATAATAACACGGCTGTGGGATTGCAGTCCTTATATTCCAACACCACCGGTTATGAGAACACAGCTTTGGGATTTCGGTCTTTATATTCCAACACTACAGGGTTTTATAACGCAGCTGTAGGAAGTGCTTCATTGAATCTCAATACCACCGGTCAAAGCAATACTGCTGTGGGAATCTCTTCTTTAGCTAACAACAGCACCGGTAGTTTTAATTCATCTGTTGGATTTCAGTCTTTAACTTCAAATACCACCGGAGCATATAACACAGGTTTAGGTACCCAGACACTACTTTCTAACACCACCGGGCAGTTCAATACAGCGGTGGGACACGGCTCATTATATAACAACTCCACCGGTGATTATAACACAGCTTTGGGAGTGAATTCTTTAGTTTCAAATTCAATAGGATTTACAAACACAGCAGTGGGGAACAATTCTTTATATTCCAACACTAGTGGAAGGGATAACACAGCTGTGGGATTTCAAACTTTATATTCTAACACGGTGGGTAATTATAATACAGCTGTAGGAAACAGTGCCTTGTTTTTCAACAACGGCTATTTCAACACAGCAGTCGGATGGTATTCTTTATATTCCAACCGTGGCAGTTATAACACAGCATTGGGACTTCAGTCTTTATATTCCAACACCACTGGCACGGGTAACACCGGAGTTGGATATCATTCATTATATTACAATACTGGCGATAAAAACACAGCTTTGGGATGGAATGCTGGTGTCTCGATTACCGGGGGCAATAATCTGACTTGTATCGGCTGGACTGCTCAACCAACTACAGCTACAGCTACAAACGAAATAACATTAGGTAATAGCGACGTTATGACCCTTCGCTGTGCTGCAACAACCATCACAGCTCTTTCAGATGCAAGAGATAAGAAGAATATTAAAAACTTAACTCTGGGACTTGATTTTTTAATGAAAGTAAAGCCGCGTCAATTTAACTGGGATAAAAGAGAGTGGTATGAAAATAATATTTCAGACAGAAGCAAGATAAAGGAAGCTCCGACAGCAGGATTTATTGCCCAGGAGCTTGATGAAGTTCAGACAACTGAAAATGCCGAATGGCTTGACCTTGTTTTGAAAAATAATCCCGAAAAGCTTGAAGCTACATACGGAAATCTTTTACCCGTGATGGTAAAAGCAATACAGGAATTAAAAGAAGAGAATGTAAAAGCAATACAACAGCTAAAGACAGAGAATGATGTTTTGAAAAAGAATAATGAAATTATAAATCAGAAAAACGAAAAGTTGTCTTCAGAAGTGGAATCATTAAAATCAATGAAAGACGAAATAGTGAATCTGAGGAATATGCTAAATGAGATGACTTCTGTTAAGCATACTTTGATTAGCAACAAAAATAAAAAATGAAAAGAATAAATACTAATAAACATTTTTACAAAAATTAAACAAAAAGAAAATGAAAACAAAAATGAACTTCATCGGCAAATTAGGAATTCTTTTTCTAATGTTTGCATCGTCAGCTTTTTCGCAAAACATCACCAATACGCTCGGCACAGGCGGAGTGTTTACAATTAAAGATGCGTCAACTAATTATTTGACCCTAAGCCAGTCGACAGGCCATGTGAATATATTAAGATCGCTCGGGCTTGTGAATACGACAAGCTCAAGTCTGGGTATAATATTTAAAGGACCCGATAGATTTTTACATAACTACGGAACAAATAATACATTTTTAGGAATTAATTCGGGTAATTTTACTATGACAGGTACTGATAACACGGCTGTTGGTTATCAATCTTTATTTTCCAATACCACGGGCAATTATAACACAGCAGTTGGATTCCATTCTTTAGTTAACAACACCACCGGTATTAGTAACACAGCGCTCGGATGGGGTTCTTTAAGAGGCAATACCTCCGGCAATAATAACACAGCTTTGGGGGTGGGATCATTAATTACCAACACCACGGGCTATGGTAACACAGCTGTTGGATATAGTTCATTAGAATCCAACACCTCTGGATTTAGTAACACAGCAGTGGGATCAAATTCTTTACTTAGTAACACCACCGGCGATGGAAGCACAGCAGTCGGAATCGCTTCTTTATTATCCAACACCACCGGCAATAATAACACAGCTGTGGGAAGTAGTTCTTTATTTTTCAACACCACTGGAAGCTCAAATACGGCTTTAGGAAAAACGGCTTTATATTCCAACACCAGCGGCGGTAATAACACTGCTGTGGGATGGAGGTCTTTACTTTCCAACACCACCGGCAATAATAACACAGCTGTGGGATTGAGTTCTTTATATTCCAATACTACCGGAGCTTTTAACACAGCATTAGGAACTCTTTCTTTATTTTCTAACACTAGTGGCTTTCAAAACACAGCTGTGGGATTGAATTCTTTATATTCCAATACTACTGGAGTTCTTAACACAGCATTAGGAAATCTTTCTTTATCTTCTAACACTAGTGGATTGGAAAACACAGCTGTTGGATATCAGTCTTTATATTCCAACTCCGCAGGTCGTTATAATACAGCCGTCGGGAAAGGTGCCTTGGCTAACAACTTAATAGGGTGGTTCAACACAGCAGTCGGAACCAATTCTTTATATTCCAACAGTGCTTATTATAACACGGCATTGGGATTTCAGTCTTTATATACCAACACCATTGGCAGTGGTAATACAGCAGTTGGATATCATTCATTAGTTTTCAATACCGGTGATTCTAACACAGCTTTGGGATATAATGCAGGTTCTAATATCACCACAGGAAGTAATAACATCGCGATCGGAAATGATGCTCAGGTGCCGTTCAATACAGGCAGCAATCAGGTCAGAATAGGAAATACAACAGTTACCCAAATCTGCGGCCAGGTTAATTTTACTGTATGCAGCGACAAAAGACTGAAGTCAAACATCCTTAATTCAAATCTTGGTTTAAATTTTATTTCCAAGTTAAGACCGGTTTCATACACGCGCAATAACGATGAAACACAAAAAATCGAATATGGATTTATTGCCCAGGAAGTTGAAGAAGTTTTAGAAGAATCAGGGGTTGATAAAAGCGGAATAATTAACATTGATGATGAAGGAGGATATGCTA
>JALYRX010000108.1 GCA_030855105.1 Bacteroidota bacterium
TCTAAAATTATCCATCCACGCTCCCCATCTTGCATCAACTGTTACAAGATAATTTCTATTAATAGGATTTTGGTAAATATCAATTACCGGCTTTCTTCTATCTGTCCACTTCAGTCCTCTTTTGGGGACTCCTAAAAACCATGCATCAGCATCCGTTAAGTAACTCCATTCCATTAAATTTACCAAGTTTGCAACTGGGTTCGGATCATTATTATTACTGCCTAACACCTTTTCACTTTCAAGAATAGGCTTTGCAGTAAAATGCAATCCTGGAGGAATGAGTAATGTAGTCGGTTTAACATCAATAAAGTCATCATTCTCATCTCTGTTAGCGTTACCTACCATATTAGTATAAACAGCTTGAAGATTAGCTGCTGACAAAGCCAAAGCATGACCGTTAAAATATGTTCCGCCGCCTAACGAGCTTCTTGGATTACCTGCTAAGTTAAAAAACGGTTTCCCGTCATAAGTTAGATTCCCAGTCGGGTCAGTAATTCCTGCTACGGTATTGTTAAAAATATTATCACCTAAAACTATCCCGCCCTTATTAAAAAATCTTGCTGCCCATTTCTCTTTACTTCTTACATAAGACTCCGCGACAATAGAAATTTTATCAGTTACTAAATTTCTTATTACTTCTTCGGATGAATCTTCAATTGTTTCTTGTGTTATCTCAATACCTTTGCTGAATGTTCTATTCTTTCCTATCACCATCCGACCGCCGCCTAACTTTTCAAAAACAATATCATCACCTTCGGGTCTTTCTAATAAATCTCCCATCCCGGTTGTAACGAATGACTGTGCATAAGCTCCGGTTGATGGAACTACTTCAAAAATTTTATCATACATTGTATCAAAGCGTTGATATGTCTCAAAGAATGTTCCATACAAATCAACTTTTAATGCACCGATAAAATCCGCTCTTAAAGTTACCATTTTATTTTAATCTCCTGAATTTTAAATTATTAAATTATTAGTCTGCTTGTAATTTCGCAGGATTCATTTTTACTACTACATCGGTTGATACTCCGCCATATTGAGTATCACTTCCCAAAGCATTAATTATTACAACATCCGTAGCACCGGCTGCCGGATTTATTTGCTGAACCGTTCCATCATTAACTCCGATTAAGTCGACTGCGTCCCCTAATTGTGATTGTGTAGGTGCTACACTTGCTTTCAATAAAAATAATGCGTCTTTATTTGTTATAACCGGTAACCTGTCCGCTCCTGCTGTTGCTGAGGATTGCCATATTGCACTTGTCGAACTTCCCGGGACTTGTGCTAAACCAAGCGGCACAATTGCAAAACCAAATATTGTGGCTGTTGCACTTAATGCTAATTGAATATGTCCCGAAGCATTCATAATTACAAAGGCACCACCAGCTGATCTGTTAAATAGCTGTGAAGCTGCTACCGGATATTCTTTACTTTTATGTGACCCTGTTATACATCCGTATTTCATTTTTTAACTCCTTATATTTTTTAAGTTTTTGGTTTGTTTATTCTATTGTTAAATTCTATCATTTGATCTGCTGTCAACCCCATTTCGGTTCTTCTTTTTTCATCTGCATTTGATAATTTAATATCATTCGGTGAAGTCGCTCTATATCCTGAATCGTTATCTGTTGCCGATTTAACTGCTGCAATTTTAATGAAAGCCCTGATATCTGAAATTGATTTATCTTTCAAGTATTCTTTTTGTTCTTTGCTCATGTTAGCTGTTAAATCTTTTCTTACACCGTCTTCAAGTTCCTGCTTTTCCGTTCTTAAACTTTCCAGCTCTTCAGCTTTCTTTTCAAGTTCACTTGCCTTTGTATTTGCTGCTGTTAATTGTGCTTGCAAATCACCCGACTTTACTAAGTCATCATCTTCTCTTTTTTTTATCTGTGCTTGTAAATCTTTTACCTGCTGTGCAATTGCTTTTTTTTCACTTGCAATCTGTTTGTATTCATCTGCTGAATAAGTTTTTGTATCTGTGTAGTTTGTTTCGTTTTGAGCTGTTCCGTTTTGAGCTGTTCCGTTTTGGTTTGCTGCTGTTTCGTTTGATTTATTTTCGGTTTTTATTTCGGGGTTTTCCATTATCGGTTTTTGTTTTTATTAAAAAAAAGAGGAACCTTGAAAAAAAGCAACACTGCTAATTTTCAAAGTTCCTCAACTTGTTTGATAGAACTTACTTAGAAATTATTTTTTACAAAGAACTTAGTTAAATATTTTTTTAGGACTTACTACAATCATTGTCATAACATTATTTTCAATCTTCATTACTACTTCACCATATC
>JALYRX010000061.1 GCA_030855105.1 Bacteroidota bacterium
TATTTTCTATCAGTAACTGACTCAACTTTAATTGATTTTGAAGCAGTTCAAGTTTTACTTCAAGTTCCTGGGATAAAACAAAGTCTAATTTTTCTTCTTTAATTTTTCTATTTTTAACTAACATTTTTAGAGTGTCTCCTTCGTTTTTAATTTAATTTTTTGCAAAAACTTATTTTTACAAACTTAGGAGCCTCTATTCATTTTTTCAACTGAAAATTAGTTATTACCTTTGAGTGAAATGAATGCGACGTAAGTTGTTCAAAATATTCGGAAACAAAATAATAATTGAAAAATAGTTTTATTTAAAAAAAAAATGGGTATTAATGTTTATACCAATATAATTCTGCAAAAACCTCAGTTAACAAAGTTACAAATTTTTCTTTGCTTTAGGAACCCTTTACGGATGGGAAATACAATTTAATAATCAGTTAAATAGAAAAAGTGTTCTTTCACTTACATCATTTGTACAGGGACTTTATAATCCGGCAACCAATTTAATGATCCCTGATACAATGAGAGTTTATATTCGAAATAATAATTCACCTTTACGATTCTTGATTCTTCAAAAAGTTTGTTGAATGATTCGGGCAAAGCCAATTTTGTTTTTAATAATGTTACAGACGGGGTTCCGGTTTACATACAGTTGAAACATAGAAACTCTATTGAGACATGGAGCAGAAAACCCAATTCTGCTTCGTTTGCGGTTATGTTTAGTATTCATTTTGCTCCATTTACATCTTATTTGAAATATGATTTTACAGTGTCAGCAGGAAGTGCATTTGCCAATAATATGTTGCAGGTTGACACAGCTCCAAACAGATTTGCAATTTACAGTGGAGATGTAAATCAAGACGGAACAATTAATTTGTCAGAAGGAAGCCTGATTGTTAATGATGCTTTTAACTTTATTTCGGGATATGTAAAAAGCGACTTGAACGGAGACAGTTTTGTTGATTTGACAGACTATAGTATAGCTGACAATAATGCTTTTAATTTTGTGAGTGTTGTGAGACCTTAGATGTAATATAGATTTTAGCTTTGATATCGAATAACATTTATGAAAACATTTCTAATTCTAAATTATATGATGCTAAAGCCACGGCAACGTATTCAATGATTGATGTTTTAAAATTGCTGACAATATACATATACAATAACTGCCGCTCAGGAAATAAACTTGATTGAAGGTAAAGTTTATATTAATATTCATTACAATGGTTTTTTCCCGGGTGAAATCAGAGCACAAATTTTTTGTGTCATGAATTTAAATGTTTCAATTGAGGGGCTTTACAATGAAGCAACATCGTATTTTCGTAGGAGATTTAAGTTAAATTAATGGGGAAGTCATGAACTTTGAACAACTTATTTTGATGCTGATAGATAAAGTCGCAATTGGCGTGCTTATCTTAGTCGTTGGGTTCCTAGGACAGAGAATGCTTGAAGCTTACAAAGGACGACAGGCATTGTGGACGGAAATCTCGAAAGAACGAGTGAAACACATCGCAGGTGAATGGAAAGAGATGAATAGGTGGGACTCTTTGGTTGGAGACTTGTTCTACAGACTTCATCAGATCCTAACAAAACAATTTTCACAATCCACAGATGCGAATCCCAAATCAAAAACCGAGCAACCCAAACTTGCCGATACTGCAGAATTCTTATCCCGCTTGGAGCGTGAAATACTTCAAGAAAAATTGTCTTTTATTTGCGAGAAAGAACTTCGTCCGTATATAGACGAATCGATAAAGCAAGGCAAAGTTGTAAATGCTTCTATTCAAGAAAATCGGTTTTGGCTAGGAAAAGAGCTCTATGATCATTGTGAAGATTTTCGAACAATTTTGAACAACATTTGTGTTTCATTTGATTCGAAAGAGTTTGGAGAACTAGCAAAACAAGCAAAAGATTTAGAGAAATTTCGGCAAGATGTGGTAAGTATTCTTAAACTAATAAAATAGTCTCACCGGCGTAGAATGTGCTTAAAATTTATATCGAATTTTTTTCAAATCCCTCAAAAGTCGAATTGATTTTGAAACGCAATTTCGTTAATTTTGTATTCGCAACCCGAATCGCTGTTTATTATTATACTGAATTATACTGTTATTTAATATGGATGAGAAAGAAAAGAAATCTGATTATTCTGTTAATTCTAACAAGAGTAAGAGTACATTAAAAGACTTTCTCAGTAAACCCCTTATTAAGACTGATTCCAAAACTTTAGCATATTCAAGTTTGGGTATGACATTGGTCATAACCATTTTGGTTTTTTTCTTTGTGGGAAAATGGCTTGATGATAAATTCGATACAACAGTGCTCTTTACTTTGATACTTACTTTTATTGGTTTTGCAGCCGGCTTCTACAGCTTTTATTTAAAGATTAAAAAGCTTTCTGCAGATGATAAAAAAGAAAATCCTAAATACAATAAATACTGAATCTTTGGATTTTAAAAAATTCACAGACAAGGTTGTTCTTTTAAGTTCAATAATACTTGCTCTTTCTTTTTCACTGATATTTATATTTGATTTAAAGATTTACATTGCTCCATTGATATTTGGCTGGTTGCTGAGTTTCTTGAATGTAATGGCAGGCGGGTTAGTTGTGACAAGATCGGTCAGGCAGAAAGGAACGGGATTTATTAATAAGGTTCTGTTAAGTCTTGTTGTTAGGGTCTTTGCAATTACTTTGTTACTCTTGTTTTTAATTTATGTTTTAAAAATAGAAAAGATAAGTTTGGCAATATCGTTTTTTTTCTTTTACATAATTTTTTTGATCTTAGAAATAAATTACATTTCGGGAAGTACTGATAAAAAATAAACTACGTATTATAATCAATTGATAAAAATTTCGGATATAAAACAAGTCTCGGCTACAAACAAACACAAATCAATTCTTTTAAAGCTTTCCTTTTTAATAATCTATTTTTTACTTTTAGTTAACATGTCAACAACTTCTTATGCTCAGGAAGGTGAAGTTAAGAAGTTAGAGCAGGAAGGTGATAAGATTATTCATGAAGGTGAAGAGAAATTTGACGTTATCGAAAAAATAGTTGATCATAATTATATAGATTTTTACTTTCTTGGAAAATTATATCTGCCACAGTTTAAGCCGGTAAATATTTTCGGGCTCAATATAGATTTTTCCATTACCAAGAGCACAGTAATGATGTTTCTTGCGGCTATCATTTTGGTTTGCTTCTTAATGTATGCAGTATCGAGCAATAAAAAGAAGAGAGTTCCGCGGGGAATAGGTAATGTAGTTGAGTCGCTGGTGGTTTTTATAAGAGATGAAATAGTTGTTCCAAATCTGGGACCGGAAGGGTTGAAGCTTATGCCATTCTTTCTTACTTTATTCTTTTTTATCATGATCTCCAATCTTCTGGGTTTGTTTCCATTTATGTCACAGCCGACAAAAAATATAAATGTCACGGCTGCATTAGCACTCATCACATTTGCAATTACACAATACAAAGGAATAAAAGCTCACGGGTTCGGCGGTTATATGAAAGCATTGATACCTCCGGGTGTGCCTGTGTTTGTACTGCCGATAATGATTGTTGTCGAGTTTATTGGATTATTCACAAAACCATTTTCACTCCTAATGCGGTTGTTTGCAAATATTACCGCAGGTACAATAATAATATTTTCACTGATAGGATTGATCTTTGTAATGGAGTATGCAGGTTCGGTTATTGCAGTTCCGTTTGCTTTGTTTATTTATTTAATTGAGATTTTTATTGCATTGCTTCAGGCATATATCTTTACACTTCTTTCGGCTTTGTATATAAATATGGCAATGCAGCACCATTGAGATTTGGGAATGGGGATTGGGGATTTGGGATTTAAAAGATTTTGGATTTACGATGTTGGATTTACAAGATTTGGGTGTTGGAATTTAGAATTTGGGATTTAAAGATTTTGATTTGTGATGTTAGATTTTTAGAAAAGTTTACATTCACAATAAAATTATAAAAAATATTTCTAAATAATAAAAAATAAAAAGGAGAATAATCTAAAATGGATTTAGCATTTTTAGGAGCCGGTATTGGTGCCGGTCTAACAGTTATAGGAGCGGGAATCGGAATCGGCAGACTCGCAGGATCAGCGTTGGAATCTATAGGAAGACAGCCGGAAGCAGTTGGTGAAATCAGAACAACAATGATCATTGCAGCAGCTCTTGTAGAAGGTGTTGCCTTGTTCGGTTTGGTTATCTGTATATTGCTGGCAACCAAAGGGTAACATTTAATTTTTACAAATAATATTAATGAAGCAAAAAATATAAATATATTTTGCTCTTTAATAAATAAGAAACAACTTAATTTAACTTTAAAAAATTTAGATAATGATTTATTATTTTTCATTACTATATAATTATTCTGTAATATTTTTGTTCAGCGAGCCGGCTGCCCATGATAAACCGTCGCTTTTATCCGTCAATCCCGGATTGATCATTTGGCAGATTATCATTTTCGTAATTCTTTTGTTCATTCTGAAGAAAATTGCATGGAAGCCATTGTTAACAGCTCTTCATACAAGGGAGCAGGGAATAAAAGATGCAATAGAACAGGCAGAGCAGCTTAAGAAAGATTCGGAAGATTTGATTGAACAGAACAAAAAAATTCTTGCCGATGCAAATACACAGTCAATGAAAATCATTAATGACTCAAAGGAAATTGCAAATAAACTTAGAGACGAGCAAATGACGAAGACTCAGGAAGATTCAAGAAAGCTTCTTGAACAGGCGAAGATTGAGATCACACAGGAAAAAGAATCTGCAATGGCTGATTTAAGAAATGAAGTTTCGGAACTTGCGATAAAAGCAGCCGAGAAGATTATTAATGAAAATCTTGATGAAGCGAAGCAAAAGAAAATTGTAAACGATTTTATTTCGCAGATACCGTCTAATTAACTGAGTTACGCAAAGGATAGATTTTAGATTATAGTAAGATAAATAAATCAAAAATGTTTTTACTAAACACTCAAAATTCTTGAATTTAACGACCTCCCCCTGCCCCCTCCTTACTAAGGAGGGGGTTTGGGGTGGTCAGCGGAAGTCAAAATAATATTTTGCGTAACTTCAGTAATTAATTTAATAAAGAATAAAGTATGATAACAAAAGCCGCAAGAAGATATACAACAGCTCTTTACGGAGTCGCCGAAGACCAGGGGAAGCTTGATGAAGTAGTAAAGGATATTACCGATGGGTTGAGTCTTATCAATTCCAATAAAGACCTCGAACTTTTTTTTGTAAGCCCGATTGTCAGTAAAGCTAAAAAGCTTGATGTGGTAAAGGAAATTTTCGGAGCAAGTTTTTCGGAGCTGACTATGACATTTATAAATTTATTGGTTTCAAGAAGAAGGGAATCTTTGACTAAAGGAATATTCGAAGATTTTATTAACCTGCGAAAAGAAAAAGAAGGTATTGTTGATGTGTTAGTAAAAACCTCTGTTGAATTAAGCGATGAGGAAAAGTCTAACATGAAAAAGAAAATTGATGCTTATACAAAATTGAAAAGTGAATTAAGCTTTGAGATTGATAAGAAAATTATAGGCGGATTTGTTGCGAAGATAAATGATACTATATTGGATGCGAGTATCAGGAGACAGCTTGAAAGATTAAAAGAAAAATTCAAGCAGGGTGACTTTATTTTAAACTAATTTAAACTAAGATGAAATGATGCAATGATAATTATGATCTTTTATGTATAAGAATTGCTAAAATTTTTTTACTAAATAAAAATAAATTTGTATAAAATGTTTATAAATTCGTTAATAAAATTTTCAGGAGAAATAAATAAATGGCAGAAGTAAAATCAGACGAAATATCGGCGATACTCAGGAAACAGCTTTCGGGATTTAAAACCGAAGTTGATGTATTCGACGTTGGAACAGTGTTGTATGTAGGTGATGGTGTTGCGCGTGTTTACGGATTATCAAAATGTGAAGCGGGTGAACTGATAGAGTTTCCAAACGGAGTATTCGGAATTGCCCTTAACCTCGAAGAAGATAATGTTGGCTGTATTCTTTTTGGTGAATCATCACTTGTAAAAGAAGGAGATCTGGTAAAGCGAACGGGAAGAATTGCTTCGATGCCTGTTGGTGAAGCGATGCTCGGAAGAGTTATTAATCCTCTCGGTCAGCCAATAGATGGTAAAGGAGAAATTAGCACAGATAAATTTTTACCGCTGGAAAGAAAAGCACTTGGTGTAATTCAAAGACAACCGGTAAAAGAGCCCCTTCAAACCGGTATCAAGGCTATTGATGCTATGATTCCGATTGGAAGAGGACAAAGAGAACTTATTATCGGGGACCGCCAAACCGGTAAAACGGTAGTAGCGATCGATACGATCATAAATCAAAAAGGCAAAGGAGTATTTTGTATATATGTTGCAATCGGTCAGAAAGGTTCTACGGTTGCACAGGTTGTAAAAAGTTTGCAGGAATCAGGAGCAATGGAATATACAACAGTTATTTGCGCAACTGCCTCCGACCCTGCACCGATGCAGTATATTGCTGCGTTTGCGGGCGCAACTCTCGGTGAATATTTCAGAGACTCCGGAAGGCATGCACTTGTAGTATATGATGATCTCACAAAACAAGCAGCATCATACAGGGAAGTTTCGCTTTTATTAAGAAGACCTCCGGGACGTGAAGCATATCCGGGAGATGTATTTTATCTTCATTCAAGATTGCTTGAACGAGCTTCAAAACTTTCCGATGATCTTGGAGGAGGTAGTCTTACAGCATTACCTGTTATTGAAACACAGGCAGGAGATGTATCCGCATACATTCCGACAAATGTAATTTCTATTACAGACGGACAAATATATCTTTTGTCAAATCTTTTTAATGCCGGAATAAGACCTGCTATCGACGTCGGTATATCGGTTTCGCGGGTTGGAGGCAATGCTCAGATTAAAGCGATGAAAAAAATTGCGGGAACCTTGAGACTTGATCTTGCACAGTTCAGAGAGCTTGAAGCGTTTTCAAGATTCGGTTCTGATCTTGATAAGTCAACTATGCAGCAGCTAAGAAGAGGTGAAAGGCTTGTGGAAATATTAAAGCAAAAGCAGTTTTCACCGATGCCTATCGAAAACCAGGTGGTTATTATTTTTGCAGGAACAAAGGGTTACCTCGATGAAATTCCACTTCCGCATGTAAAAAAATACCAGGATGATTTTTTACAGGAAGTAGAAAATATGCACGGCGATGTGCTGCAGAGTATTAGAGATACAAAAGATCTTACTCCTGAGATTACTGAAAAGCTGAATAGTCTTTTAAAAGATTTTACAGATAGGTTTAAAAGTACTGTGACGATTTAAGAGTTACAATTTTGGATTTACGATTTTAAGAATTATGAATTAAGAATTTTTTTAGACGTTATAGCATGGAATTTACAAACTTTACAAACTTTATAAACTTTATAAACTTTATAAACTAACGTTTGGCAACACTCAAAGAATTAAAAGTCAGGATAGGCAGCGTAAAAGGAACGCAGAAGATTACCAAGGCAATGAAGATGGTTGCGTCTGCGAAATTTAAAAGAGCTCAGGACAGGATAATTGCAGCGAGACCATATGCGAAAAAAATCAATGAACTCTTGAGTGATCTTGTGAGCGTTGCAGAAGAGGGGATCGATGAACTTCTAGATACAAGAGAAATCAGGACGAGACTTGTAGTTATAGTTTCTGCAGACAGAGGTTTGGCTGGGGCATTCAATACAAATATTATTAAATACGGTTATAACTATGCAAAGGGGCTGGGAGATAATACAAAGGTTATAGTTGTCGGAAAGAAAGCATTTGATTCTTTAAAGAAAAGAGATCTAAATATTTTAACAAATTACCAGGGCCTGTTTAATAACCTTACTCTTGAACAATCAAATGAAATTGTTAACTATATGGTCGAAGGATATAAGAGAAGAGAGTTTGACATCGTTGAAATTATATATAACCAATTTAAATCGGTCGTGAAGCAGGTTGTTTCTAAAGAACAATTTCTTCCATTGAAGAAAGGCGAAACCGAACCGGGTAAAAAGAAAACCGGTGATTATATTTATGAGCCTTCACAAACGGAGATTATCAAACAGCTTATACCTAAACAATTAAAAGTTCAATTCTGGAAAATACTTCTTGAGTCAAATGCAGCAGAGCAAGCCGCAAGAATGACTGCGATGGAAACAGCAACAAAGAATGCATCCGACTTATTAAAGATATTAGAATTGTCTTATAATCAGGCAAGACAGGCAGCGATTACAAAAGAAATTCTTGAGATAGTCGGAGGAGCTGAAGCGTTGAAAGACGCGTGATGAGATTTTAGATTTTGAGATTTTTCATTTTAGATTATCCCGGTTTTCAAAAGAGAGCTGGGATTTTTTTTGATTTGGTGTCTTTTGTGACTCTGTAGTGAGATTTTTAGTTAACAATTCCTGTCGCAATACTTTTGCTTTTGATGTTTCAAAATGAAACCTCAAAGATTTATTAATGAATTCAAATTCGTCCTGTGACAGCCGGAAAAAGTGTGTTAACCACATAGTAACATAGAGCACATAATAAAAAATAAATCTAAAATAATGTTCTATGTTCTCTATGTGCCTATGTTGTTAACTAAGTTCTTCTTCTTACCTAAATCCTTAAAAATAAATCATAAATAATTCAACTCAAACGCATACTTTTGTCTTTATTTGAAATTCTTTTAAGACTTCAAAAAGACTTGATTTAACTTTAAATGAAAAGATTAAAAAATTAAATTGCTCCATGCTGAATAATTATTTTACAATCCGTGAAGTCGCAAACTATCTGAATGAAAACATTTCCGGATATTCTATTGATGAAATCTATACACAAGAGAAAAATAAATTATTCATAAATATAATTAATGAAGGAAAAAAAGATTCGAAGGTTTTAGAATACTCTATTGAAAAGGGAATGATCTATCTGGTATTAAAAGGAAACTATTCCAAAGCTAAGAAAAATTTTGCTAATCTTCTTGAAGAAGTTTATGGAAAACAAATATTAAATATTGCATTGTACAATGATGACAGGGCAATTGTTTTTAAATTACAGGATGAACATGAAATCATATTTACTTTTTTTTCCAACAAGGCAAATACATTCATTGTTAAAGATTTAATTGTAATAAATTCTTTCAAGGACAAAGATGATTATTATCAAAAAAACATTTCGGAAGTTTTTCCCATAAGAGCAAAAACAATATCCGGAGATAATACGGACTTTACTATTGAAAAATACTTTAAGCAGGATCATAGAACTTACGGTGATATATTTTTAAAAGAAATTTTATTCAGAAAAAAATTAAACGGAAAAGAATTAATAAGCTCTGAAAGCAAAGCTGTAATAGAAAAAGAGCTATTTAATATCAATGACGAATTAAAAAATCCCAAATATTATTTGTATAACAGAGAAACTGAGTTTATTTTTTCTTTAATTCAGCTAAAGCATTTGCAGGGTTATACTTTAAGAGAATTTGAAAATATTATTTCTTTAACTACTGAATATTTGAGATCGAAATTCCGGGAAGGAAAGATTATTTCAATTAAACAAAACAAGTCTGATGAACACAACAAAACAATTTCCAATCTTAAGAAAAAGATTCAAAGCTTAAATGTTCAGCTTGGCCACTGTGAGGATTCCGAAAGCTTAAAGTCTTTTGGGAATGCAATATTGCAAAACCTGCAGCTAATCAAAAAAGGTGACAAAAAATATTTGCATGAAACCGTAGAAGAACAAAAAATTGAAATTAAATTAAAAGATAACTTAACTCCTGTTGAGAATGCCCAAAATTATTTTGATAAATATAAAAAACAGAAAAGCTCTGTGGATCTGCTGAGATCAAAAATACATTCACTTGAAAAAGAAAAGATAAAGACTGAAGATGAGCTTCAAAAAATAAACAACTTAAATGATTACAAAACATTGATTAAGGAAGAAAAGAAATCGGAAGAAAATAAGAATGATGAAACTTCGAGGTTTAGAAAATTTAAGCTGAATGAAAAGTATGAAGTCTGGGTAGGAAAAGACAGCGCATCAAATGACCTGCTGACAACAAGACATTCGGCTCAGAACGACCTGTGGTTTCACGTTCGCGGTTCGAGCGGCTCTCACACAGTTTTGAAGGTCAGCAATAAAAAGGAAGATATTCCAAAAGAAGTAATACTAAGTGCTGCTTCAATTGCAGCTTATTACAGCAAAGCCAGGAAAGCATCATCAGTCCCTGTTGCATATTGTGAAAGAAAATTTGTAAAAAAGAAAAAAGGATTTAAAGAGGGGAGTGTTGTTATGGAAAGAGAGAAAGTTATTTCGGTAAAGCCGTCATTACCGGAAAACTAAATCTTATCATACTTTTAATTAAGCATATTCCTTTCAAGCTCGTAAATTTTTTCTTCTATCCTTTTGCTGTTGCCCGAACCTGCACGAAGCAAGATATTATAGGCATCGAAAGCATCTTTGTAGTTTCCCTGACCTGCATATATATCGGCAAGAGTTTCGGTTACAATTTTTATTTTATTGAGAAGTTCATCAGAGTTATCAGATGATAAAGGTTTTTTTGCCGGAAGCTCTGTATTTTTTTCAGCCGGCAAAATACTTTTCTCAAAATGGAAAGTCTCAAACTGATTTATAAAATTTACAAACTCGTTATCATTTTCAAAATCATATACGGTATTGTCATTAATAATGTCTTTCAGCGAGAAGTTCGAAAAAAGATTTTCCTGGAGATGAAATCTTTTTTCGAAGGACTTGTAATCGAATTTATTCTTTGTTGATTTTGAATAATAAATTTTTTCCTGCTTTGATATAGTCTTCAGACTTTGAATATTGTTTTTAAACTTTGCCAGCAAATCCGGATTTGTAATTTTTGATTTGATCTCTTTGAACAAAATCTCGGCTTCATTAAGATATTCCGCTTTTAAAAATGCCTTCAGCAAAATTAATTTTGCGGTCAGATAGTTCGGATAAATTTCCAGTCCTGTCCGGCAAACTGCAATACATTCTTCGTATTGCTCATTTGCATAAAGTAAATTTGCCAAGCGAATAAAAAGCGGGGAGAGAAAATTTTTATTTAAATTTGATTTTACTTCCCGTGTATATTTGTCTAAATTATTTTGCATCCAAAACAAGTTTTTGTGCGTGAATTTTGTTCGAGATCATGACCTGTCTTATAGATAAAATTGAAATCGTTGCGAAACCTCCGCAAAACATAAGCTGAAAGGGAACCGCTGCAACTTGTGCAGTCGCTATTGCAATTATAACTCCGGCAAAACAATAAACGGCCATAAACGCCTCGATGTAAGTTGTAAATGATAATTTTTTATTTACATATTTTTTTCCTTCCCACGAATCATTCTTATTCATGATCTGATATTTTGGAGTCCGGACAAATTCACTTTTCTTATCCAGTAATCCTTCGAACACGGCTTTGGTATTATTAACTGAGAAGCCCATGCTGCCTGCAAGGAAAACCGGGAAGTATATTATTCTTTTCTGCCAATCGGGATATACGTCTTTTTGAGAATAAAGATAAAAAATAAAAGAGCTTATGAACGCAAAAATAAATAATGACATAAATTTATACACTGAATCGTACTGGCCGCTGAGCTTTATCAGCATTACAGGAAGATTCAGTATCGCAGCTATCAGGATAAAAGGATATGCAAGATTACTGTAAAGATGAATGAAGGATTGTAACTTCAGCTTTAAAGACATATTTGATTTTAAGACCTTCGGATAGATTTTTTTTGCAGTTTCAATTGCTCCTTTAGTCCATCGGAACTGCTGTGACTTCAATGCAAAAACATCTGAAGGTAATTCCGCAGGTGAAGTAAAGTTAACAAGATACTTAAACTTCCATCCTTTCATTTGAGCTCTGTACGAAAGATCAAGATCTTCGGTAAGAGTATCCGCCTCCCAGTTGCCTGCATCGAAGATACATTCTTTTCGCCAGACTCCGCCTGTTCCGTTAAAGTTAATAAAAAAACCGGCACGGTTTCTGACTGCCTGCTCAATTACAAAATGACCGTCGAGTGCAATCGCCTGAGTCTTCGTCATCAAAGAATATTCCCGGTTGAGATGCTCCCATCGTGTCTGCACCAGACCAAGTTTTTCTTCTTTATAAAAATATGGTATGGTCCTTTTCAGGAATTTTTTCCTCGGAATGAAATCCGCATCAAATACTGCAACAAATTCTCCTCTTGCGGTTTCAAGCCCGATCTTTAATGCGCCTGCCTTAAAACCTTCACGGTTAGTTCTGTGAATGTGTTTGATATCAAAACCTTTATCAGCATATTTTTTGATATGCTCTTCAATAATTTTTGTGGTCTCGTCCGTCGAATCATCCAGGATCTGAACTTCAAGCTTATCAATAGGATAATCCATTCTCAATACAGAATCAATTAATCGTGTAATTACATACTGCTCATTATAAAGAGGTATCTGAATTGTAACAACAGGATATTCATTCATAAACAATTCTTCTTCTTTCAGATCAACAGTTCTCATAGAAAAAGTCTTGAAATAATAATAGATCATATTAAATCCATGAGCGCCAAAGAAAAAAAGTATGCTCAGTGAGATTATATATGCTGCCAGTATTATACTTTCAATTGTTATCATTTTTATTTTTTCAATTATATACAGTCAACGAAAATTCGAATGTGTAATAATTATCTTAATTTGTTTTTAACGGATTTACCAATTGGACGTCAAATCAATTAATATGTCTTCTGTAATTCTCATGACTGCAAGCTCTGTTCCTTCAGAGCGCTCAGAGAATGAATTGTTTGACGACCGGTATTCTCCGTAATTTACAAAATTCTTATTCCAAATGTTTTTTTGCTTTTTAAGATTGTCAAAGCTCACATTCACTGTTATTGTAATTTTTCTCCTGGAAACATCTTCAGGGACATTATCACCGGAAGAAATCACAAGAGCCTCATCAGTCACATTTGTTATCGTACCGTTTAAAACTGCATCGGCAATATTCTTATCCGCAACTCTGAAGGTATTGTCGCTGATAATTTTATCTTTTAGCCGTTGTGTAAAATTTTCAGCAAGAGTCGGTGCAGAGAATCCACTGACATCAATAAAGGTCGGGATAGCAATCGAGTTAATTCCTTCAGGAGGATTGTTTCCCCTGAAGCCATATACACCACAGCTATAACATACCAGCGAAATGGAAAAAAACAAAAATATTTTTACAGCTCTTTCCATTTTTCTTCTTTACTAAGATTATACAATTTCATTTTCCTGTAAATATTTCTCGGGGTTTGCTTTAATATCACTGCAACTCTCTCGACATTCCAATAGTTATTTTGCAGAAGATAAATAATTACTTCTTTTTCAATTTCATCCATAGTCATGTTCATAAACTTTTCTTTCGGAATTGAAAAATCTCCATTTCTATTATCGTCTGAGAATTGCTTATTATCAAGATGACCAAGATAATTTTTTATATCAATTATATCCGATTTGAGCTCCAATAGTGCTCTGAACAAAAAATCTTTCTCAGGACTTTCTTTTGGCTTATTAAATAAAATCGGGAGAGACCTGCTCGGGTCATTAGTGTCTATTTGCAAATGCTTTTTTACATCTTCGAGTGAAAGTTTTTTTTCGGGATAAAGAACTATGATGCTTTCACAAAAATTTTTAAGCTCTCTTGCATTTCCATTCCAGACATAATTCAAAAGAAACTGCATTGCATCATCCTCGATACCTTTGAAATTAATATTGTTGGATCTGCAGTAACCGTCAATGAAATTATCGAACAGAATTTTTATATCTGATTTTCTTTCACGCAGAGGCGGAATATAAATATTAATTGACCTTAAACGGTAAAACAAATCTTCTCTGAAGTTTTTATGAAGAACTTCTTCGGACAGATCTTTATTTGTTGCAGCAATGACTCTGACATCAACCTTTATAGTTTTATTACCGCCAACTCTCATAAATTCTCCCGTTTCCAGCACCCGTAAAAATTTCACCTGCGTTCCTAAAGGCATATCTCCTATCTCATCTAAAAATATAGTTCCCTTATCTGCCATTTCGAAATACCCGCGTCTTTCCTCGATCGCGCCGGTAAAGGCGCCTTTCTGGTGACCGAATAATTCGCTCTCTATAATTCCTTCCGGAATTGCTCCGCAATTGACAATGATGAAAGGTTTATCATTTCTCTTGCTGTAATCATGAATGGAATTTGCCACAACTTCTTTTCCCGACCCGCTTTCACCTGTGATAAGAATACTTACATCCGTGGGTGCGACCTGTTTTATTGTTACGTTTATTTCTTTTATTTGAACCGAATCGCCGAGGAGTTTATGAGACATTTAATAAAATTTTTTCAAATATAACATTATAGAGGAGTTTATTAAAGTTAATTAAGTGTATGGAGTGTATGGAGTGTATGGAGTGTATGGAGTGTGTTGATTGAGTGTGTGGAGTGGGAGTGTGGTGAATGAATTGAGTTTGAGTGTTTTATTTTGATTTCGTCATTGCTAATATACCAGAGTTTATGAAGCCAAACCAAAATTGTAAACCCAAAATCCAAAATCAAATAAATCCCAAATCCAGATTCCCAAATTCCAAATCAAAATGACATTGATATAAAACATATTTATAAATATTTAATCGAAAAAGCAGTATTACATGCTGTTGAAGATATAGCGTTTATTAAAGCAATTGAAGAAGGCGATAAGCAAGATTATGTAAGTTATGACGAGTTAATGAAGGTAATGGATAAAAAAATTAATACTTCAGGGTAAGAATTATTAGATGATTATTCATGTCGAAAAAACCTTTCTCAAAGATATAGATAAGATCAACGATAAAAATCTCATTATAAAATCTCCAAAAGGCAATCTCAAAACTCCGCATTTCAAATTCAATAATTGAAATCACAAACATAAAAAAATTATCCGGCATACACGATTATTATAGAATAAGAATTGGAAATTACAGATTGGGGATTAAGATTACTAACAATGAACTAAGTTTGATTAGATTTCTTCACAGAAAAGATATTTACAAATTTTTCCCGTAAAAATTTACTGCTATCAGTGTAGCTTCCACGTGCTGGTGGGATGATAAAGACCTTATACATATGCCTACAAGGTACTTCTATGATGAAACCGGCAATAGAATTAATCCCGGAAATAATTGAGGTATTACACAAAAATGAGTTTTACATTCGCGGAGTGGATGGAAAAGACTTAGCAATTTACAAATACTCAACGAGTGTTCAATGGAATGTGTATGGTCTAGACAATGTTGGAAAGTTAGTTAACAGTAAGAAATATTATTATATGAAAGATCATCATAGTTCAGTGAGAGCTGTATTAGACGAAGAACGTAATACTGTATGCGAACAGGATTATGATATGTGGGGATATATCCTTGACGACATGACTTATGACAGCGATGAGAGTATTCATAAATTTACTTTGAATGAAAGAGATAAAGAAAATAATTATGATTATTTTGGAGCAAGGTATTATGATAGCAGGATTGGGATATTCAACTCGTCCGAACCTGTACCAAGTAGTAGTTTTTCACGCCGTTGTTGGTGTTCCTAAAAGTTTGCATCAAACATATTTGTAATGTATTAAATCTTTCATGCAAACCTTTTGGTCACCCTGCCTGCAGCAGGCAGGCAACACCAACGCCGGCGAGAAAAATTATTTATGTAAAAATTTTTAAGTCCTTCCATATCTTTTCCAAAAATTATTATCCTGTCAAATGTTATTTTCATAACCGACTGTAATTCTTCACTGTCAACATTTGACGTTTCACGTCTCCCGTCTCCCGTCTCGCGTTTCACGTTTCCCATCTCGCGTAGTCACCAATACAAAATCAATCTTCTTCGCTTCCTTATTAACACGCATAACTTTTATTCTAACCTTCTGACCGGCTCGAAAAGTCTTTCCGCGCCGTCTTCCCTTTGCGATATGGTTCTTCTCATCGAAATCGTAATAATCATCTTCGATATCTCTGAACCTTATCATACCTTCGACAAGTATATCCATTATCTCGACAAACATTCCGAACTGAACAATTCCGGAAACTATTCCTTCATATTCATCACCAATGTGTTTGCCAATATATTCGGTCTGCATAAGCTTAACGGATTCTCTCTCGGCAGATTCGGCATTCTGCTCCATGATCGAACAGTGTTTGCAGATCTCCGGAAGTATTTGGTTGTAATGCTGAATTACATTATTTATATCTTTATGTATGTGCAAGTAATCCAGTAAAAGTCTGTGAACAATCAAATCCGGATAGCGTCTTATAGGAGAAGTGAAATGCGTATAGTCTTTAAATCCCAATCCGTAATGACCGATGTTCTTTGTAGTGTAAACAGCTTTTGCCATCGAACGGATCAATAAATTATTAATAATAAATTCTTCCGGCTTTCCTTCTATTTCGGTAAGCAGCTTTCTTAAAGAATTCTTGTCTTCGATATTAATGTTGTAACCGAACTGCTTTACAAATTCGGACAGCTCTTTCATCTTATCTTTATTAGGAATGTCATGAACACGGTATACGAAAGGATAATAGATTTTATTTTCTTTGGAAAGATTTTTTACAAACAACGTTGCACACTTATTTGCAAGCAGCATAAACTCTTCAATGAGTCTCATGGATTCCAATCTTTCTTTTACAATGATATCTTCGACCTCGCCTTTTTTATTGAATGTAAATTTTACTTCGCTTGAATCGAAATCCAGACTCTCTTCTTTCAATCTTATCAGAGTGATTGACTTGCTGATTTTATACATAAGCTGCAGCTCTTCAGAAAAATCGCCCTTCTTTGTTTCTATAATTTTCTGCGCTTCTTCGTACGTAAATCTCCTTTTGCTTTTTATAATTGATTTTTTTATTTCAAAACTCTTCAATGCGCATCGCTTGGTGAGAGTTATCATTATTGAAAATGTCAGACGGTCTTCATCCTGTTTCAGAGAACAAAGGTCGTTCGATATTTTTTCCGGCAGCATCGGAATGACATTCTTTACAAGGTAAACACTTGTTGCTCTTCTCAGTGCTTCTTTATCAAGCTGTGTATTCTCTTTTACAAAGTGTGAAACATCTGCTATATGGACTCCCAGCAAATAGCCTCCGTCATCCAGCTTTTCAATTGAAACAGCATCATCAAAGTCCTTTGCATCTTCAGGATCGATCGTGAAAATATTTTTATCCCGCAAATCAATTCTGTCACTCAGATCATATTCAATTTTTAATTCCTTTGCTTCTTTCTCTACCGGCTTCGGAAAAGTTCTTTCGAGATTGTATTTTCTCATGATTGATTTTTCTTCGGCTCCTCTTTCACCTGTTTTTCCAAGAACTTCAATAATTTTCGCTCTTAAGTCCGAATTCTCATCTCTCAAATCCTCGGGATTTATGATTTCAATGTAAACCTTATCACCGTCCTGTGCTTTGTTAAAATCTTCGTGTGAAATAATAATTTCTTTTTTGATTTCCTTTGAATCAGGATATACCAGGCCGTAAGATTTATGATCTTCAAATCTTCCGCTGACAAATTTTTTGGCTTCAGTCAGAATTTTCAAAATTTCTGCTGCCTTCTCTCCTGAACTGTCTTTTCCTTTGACCAGCTTATATTCAATCTTATCCCTGATATTCAATCTGAATGATTTGCTGTCTGCAATTTTTAAATTGTCATTATTTTTTTCCTTAGTTAACGGTCTTACAACGAATCTTCCGTCTTTACCAAAATCAATTTCTCCGATTAGGTTGTCACCGGTACTCTGCTCTTTTGTTTTTTTCAAATTTATTTTATAATATTTATTTTCTTTTTCAATTTTATTTTCATCAACCAATTCTTTCAATTGCCTTTTAAGATCATCTCTTAAGGAAGGCTTTAAATGGAGCTTTTTTAAAATTGAATTTAATTTGTATGATGTGCCGCTGTTCTTTTTCAGGAAAGATAATATGTCCGAATGAAGTTTGATACTCTTAGAATTTTAATCTGTAATAAAGTAATGCTCCGACTCTTGAACCGTTTGTAAATGACAGATCGTACTCCGTAGATAACGGGTCATTAACTCTTTCAAGTCGCAATATTAAATTATTTGAAAACCCTTTTTTGAATAATTTATTTAAAGGATAATCAATAACAATGTCGGTGTTGGCAATTCCTTTAAATACCTGTCCGCCGAATCGAATAATGGCATCTCCAACGGATGCAGTAAATCTTATATCCGTGTTCTCTGCAACGCTTCCCGTCCGGGAATCAACGTAATTAACGTCAGTGTTTATAAGAAAAGGAAACAGTTCTTCTATTGATGAGGAAACATAATTCGAGAGAAATGACGCTCCGAGATTTGCTCCAAAGCTTGAACTTTCGCTAAATGAAAGTTGGTCTGAAAACTTCCCGAACAAAAGAAATGACAGTGCGTCACTTGTTGCATTGCTGCCTGCTTCTTTTACTCCATTTCGGTCTACTGTAATTGTTAATGTTGGATTACTTGCTCTGCCTGCTACTCTGAGTTCTATCAATACATCTTCTACGTTTAATACACCTTCCCCGGCTGATTCGTTGGTTGCGTATCCTTTGTATTCTGCAGCTATGGAAAGCTCAGGATTTGCTATGGGTCCTGTAAATGTCGCTTTCCCCGAAGCGTCAAACTTCCTGAAAAATTTATAATAACAATTGTCACCTAAATTTACTACACCTCTTCCGGACATCTGGCCATTATCTTTATTGTCAACATATAAGTCGGTTTTTATTTCTCCGAAAAATTCCTGCTGTGATTTTTCATTTACAATAAATTTAAGAAAAACATTTTCACCCGTTGTTACATATACATTATAAAAAAACTGTCCTGATTTTTCCCTGGCAACTTTTTTCAATTCGGTGTTCCCGGTGGTATATAAAATTTTATCAAATGGATTCAGGTCTAAACCGGTAAGTATAACAACACTATCGGGGCTTTCCATTAATATAGATTTAGTTGTCTCCTTGTTAGTGTTTACCGAATCAATTATCACACCATAATTAAAATCATCCGAATAAATATTGTAAGCTTCCTGAATGAATGGATTAAATGTAATGTTCCCTTTTACCAAAATTAAATTTCCGGTTAAATCAAATCTTCCCGTCGTTCCCTTTAATTTAATAGTCGGTCTTCCGCTTCCTATCCACAGGTCACCCGCAATTCCCAATTCGGTCATTCCATTGTCTTTGTCAAATGCTTTTAAGTTGCCGGACATTTCAAGATTTATATCGTTTAAAGTTAGCCCCGTAAAATCAATATATCCCGAGGTGGAAATAAATCTTGAAGGTTCTTCACTTGTAAAAATCCTTGAGTCTGTAATAACAAGATTTTCCTCTTGAGATTCTACCTTCGCAAAAAAATTATAATTCATCTTTGTAAGCGTCACATAAAATTTACCTTTATTAATATCCATGTTCCCAATAAGCTCCGGCTTTTGTACAGTTCCAAGCAGGCTTATTTTGCCGTCGAGTATTCCTTGCAGATCAGCAGTATACGGGAGAAGCTGCTGGAAGACTTTTAGCTGGAAATTTTTTGCAGTGGCATTTAGATTTACATTTTTGTCTGCCAGTCTCTGTGCTCTCTGAAGGCTGTCTACCTTCTCATCGGAAAATGTAATCAACATCGGAACATTTCCATCAAGAGTAAAACTGCCTGTATTTCGCTCATTATAAAAAACGACATTTGGTGTAAGCTCATTATCCTTATATTTTATTGTTGCATCAAATCTTCCGAGCTTCGTTGAGCCGAATCTTAAAATTTCAGAAGTCGCATCAAGCTGCAAGACAGGAAATTCAGCAGTTCCTTTATACAACAAATCAAAATACCGGATTTTCCCGGAAATCATATTGTTTGTATCGAGATCTTTGTTGAATAATTTCTGATATGTTGATAAGCTTATATTACCCGAAGAAATTTTTACATCACTTGTATCGGTCAATGAATATAATCCCTGCACCGATAATTTCTGTTCAAGATTGTTAAGCGCAAATTGTCTGAATTCAATTGACTGGCTGCTGTCAACGCTGTTGTATTTTACAATTAAGTTTTTATTGTTTGTCACCAAAAAGTTTTGGTATTTAAAAGCAAGCGAATCAAAATTTACTACTAATGAATCCTGAAGATTACCTTCTGTAAACAATCTTAATGTCGAATCCTTCATTGTACGGATTAAAAATTTATTCTCGTTATTAATAAAGTTAATATCGGCAAAAGTCGTATCGAGGAGAAATTTACTGACGATCAGCTTGTTTGTTGAAAAATTTATATCAGCATTTAGTTGAGACTGCTCATAACCTGTTATATTGTTTTTAATACTTGCTTTTAAAAGTGCGTCCTTTGTAATTATAAGGGAATCTTTAAAACGAAATTCATCAATTACACCATCAGTGATAAAGTTAAACATTCCGCAGCTGTCGCTGATACTTCCGTCGAGTTTGCCTGCAAACAATAAAGAATCAATTCCTACTAATGTAAAAAGCGGGGTCATATCTTTTATATTAATAGAATAATTCATGCTTAGATTTTCACATGAAGGAGCATAAGAATTACCTGCCGGATCATTTGATTGAATTGAATCTGTATTCATTCCCGATGTTAAAGCGGATTTTATTTTTTCTATATTGTTATCGAGAACTGCGGACAAAGTATTAAAATCAAATTCACCTTCGGCACTGATATCAGCAAAATCAGAGGTCATTGAAAGTTTTTTTATGCTCCCGTCAAGACCGATCTCTATATCTAAAGGACTCGCGGGTATTGTGAATTCTGCAAATGTTGAAGGATTCATATTGATCTTGAAGCTTCCTGCCATGCTATTGGGATTGAATCCGTTTCCGTTTATATCAAAGTCAAAATTCAAGTTGCTGTTTTGGCTGTTATCTTTTGTGAATGCGGAAATGTTTAAACCGGACGCAGTTCCTTTCAGGTCATAAGAAATATTTTTGGGATTTGAAATATTTATCTTTCCTGTTGTTTTTGTTTTAACTGCATCGGAATTATAACTCACGTCAAGATTAATACTGCCCCTGTTAAAGTTAAGCTGACCGTCGGATTTTGAAATGTTTTGCCCGTAGAATTTTGTCCGATTCAAACTGTAATTTAATTTTCCCGCCGCAGTTTTGTAATCAAATCCTCTGATATCAAACCGAAACTCACCACTGATACTGCTTTCAAGTGATTTATCCTGAACGATTCGCCCAATGTTAAAATTATTTGTAATGAGATCTCCTTTATATCCTGGCACGTTCCCTGTCAGATCAAAATTAACTTTCCCCCTGGCATTTCCAGCCGTGCTTCTAATATCAAAATCAGATGTAAATCTTTCAGGCTCACCTACATATGTAAGATGATCAATGTAAACCTTACCGAGATAGCTATAGTTTGGAATCTTTAATCCCGGCAGTATAATTTTTGTATCAATGCCATTAACTTCGATATTTTGTCCGCTAATATTAAAATAAATTTTTGAAGGTTCATTAAGATACTTCACATTTCCTCCAAAAAA
Source organism: Bacteroidota bacterium (assembly GCA_030855105.1). Classification (GTDB taxonomy): domain Bacteria; phylum Bacteroidota; class Ignavibacteria; order Tepidaquicellales; family Tepidaquicellaceae; genus JAGPCH01. The sequence goes on from JALYRX010000061.1 coordinate 21,519, forward strand.
ATATTTCGAATTCGGTGTCTGCAAATCAAGCTGACTGATATTAAGATCCCCGTATTTCCCATCTGCGACCAGCTTTAAACCCACTGTGCTGTCAAGAAAATTAATATCCGGAAAAAAGAATGTTAAGTCGGCGAAATTAAACTGCTTTGAATCTAAATTAATTTTAGTTTCGTTATCATAAAAACTTTCATAATCTACCCCGTCAAAAGGGTTGAGATTTTCCATATATAATTCATTGATCACAAAATCCGAACGATCTGTTGTAACTTCGAAATTACTTAATTCGGTAATAGAATTTTTTTCATTAATATCTGCTTCGAGGTTAAGCTTATTAACATTAAAATTGGAATTTGTTTTAAACGTCATGCTTTTTATATCAATATCTTTAAAATCCGGAAAATATTTTGCTGATAGAATTAAATTCAGATTCTGCATGTCAAACTTTCCTGTCTCAAATGTGTCAAGCTTCGGCATTACAATTTCTCTTATCGGTAAACTGGAATTTTTTTCTTCCAAAATTCTGACTGCACCGTTTTCAATTACAATTCTCTCCGCGGTTATTCCCCATTCGAACTCAGATGTGGCTGTATCTTCATCAATTTTTTCAGACTCAAGAAGATAATTTAAATTCCACTTCAGGCTGTCGTTCCTGTCTCTGATTTTAGTAAGATTTATTTGCGGCTCTTTCAGTACAAGGTCGTGAACAAAAATTTCTTTATCAAGCAAACCCTTTATTTTATAACCGACGCTTATCGAATTTACCTTAAGAAGTGTGTCTTCTTTTACTTTGACAACAACTTTATTCAGCTCAAATCCTTTTAATAAATTTCCAGTCAATGACTCTGCATAAATTGTTGCATCCTTCGAAGTCAAGGAAGAATTGATTTTATCCAATGCATATCCCAATGCCCATTTGTCGAAGAGGTCTGTTTGAATGAAAAATAAAATTCCGAGAATAAGAATTATCAGCGAACTGAATAAAACCAAAAGCCATTTAAAGAATCTTCCGGTAAAGCTTTTCTTTTTCGGAGTTTTATTATTATCGTCTATATTTTTTTCCTTAGAGCTCAAAAGTTGTTTCTTATTTATAATTACATTTATTTAAACCCTGTCAGGTTTATTTTTAAAAAATCAAACCCTGAAATTATTTTGAAAACCTGACAGGGTTGCTATTTTTTAATCTGATTCAGAATATTTGTTGTTGAATAGTTCTCAAGAAAGTTAAGGCTCACAACTTTCCCGCCGTTTTCTTTTACTATATCAGAACCAATAATATCATCTTCTTTCCAGTCACCGCCTTTTACAAGATACTCCGGCAGAATTTCTTTTATCAAATTATATGGTGTATCTTCATCGAATATAATTGCATAGTCGACACTTCTGAGATTATCCAATAAAAATGCTCTGTCATTTTCATTGTTTACCGGCCTGCCTTCACCTTTTAATTTTCTTACAGAGCTGTCGGAATTAACACCGACGATTAGCACATCACCCATCGATTTCGCTTCGTTAAGATATGAAATATGTCCTTTATGTAATATATCAAAGCAGCCGTTAGTAAAGACAATTTTTTTATTTTCGGCTCTTATCTTCTCACGTATAATTTTAAACTCTTCGATTGCCGGTATCAAGTTTACTCCTTTATAATATTTTCTATCAATGCATCCCGGAATATAGGGACAATACCAACTTCTTCCACAACCATTCCGGCAGCATAATTGGAAATTACTGCAGCATCTCTTAAGCTCGCACCGCCTGCAAGACACACTGCTATTGTTGAAATAACAGTATCGCCGGCTCCCGATACATCAGCAACTTTCCGCGCCTTCGTCCCGATCTTTTCTTTTTTCAACCGGCCGTTGCTGTTTTCAAAAATCATCATGCCGTGTTCACCAAGCGTGAGAATAATATTCTGACAATTTAATTTCCGTATCAGCTCTTCGGTGAAGCTGTCAATATCTTCCGGGCTTTTAATTTTTTTTCCAAGTGCATCCTCGAGCTCTTTCCTGTTGGGCTTGAAGAGATACGATTCTTTAAACTCAAAGAAGTTATCGAACTTCGGATCAACCAGAACTCTGAGATTATTTTTCCTTGCAAATTCCGATACTTTATAGATTAGATTTTTTGTGAGTACACCTTTATTGTAATCCTGTAAAATTATGACTCCGATTTCATTTATATTTTTTTCGAGCAGTGATAATATTTTTTTTTCAGTATCACTTGAAATGTCATTCTTTGATTCACTATCTATTCTAAGCAAATGATGAGACTCTGAAATTACTCTTGTCTTGCTTGTTGTGGGTCTGTGATTTTCTTTTATCAATCCGTTCGTTTCAATAGATAAATCTTTCATTGCATCTATCAGTATATTGGCTTCATTGTCGTCCCCGATCACTCCGATAAGAAAAGGATTTGCACCGAGAGTCCGGACATTATATGAAACATTCGCTGCTCCGCCTAATCTGTGTTCACTTTTTTGAATATCAAAGACTTGAACGGGAGCTTCCGGGGAAATTCTGTTAACATCTCCAAGCAGATACCTGTCAAGCATGATATCACCAATGATGAATATTTTTTTATCTTTTGAAGAGTTAAATATTTTCTCTAGAAATTGTTTGTCCATTGCATACAAAATAAATTTATTATACAGGTTATTCAATGTGAAATTAAATATGATGGAATACTATCATTGCCGTCCAAAATAAATTTATGAAGAATAATTTTTCTTCAAATTCATTTTATTTTCGTTTTATTTTTACGAATCCGGTTTCGAACCCCTGATATCAAGACATAATTTTAAATTTGAATCCGAAATCCCCCCTTTAATTCCCCCTTCATGAAGGGGGTTAGGGGGATAATTTAAATCAATTATAAAAATGAAATTTATATTTAAAACGTTTTGGACGGATGTGGCATATTTTTGAAGACTTCGGAAGTTTTGACACAATTAATGAGCGTTAAATTTGTAATTTGTAATTGTTTTGACCTCTATTGTTTTAGTCTTTCAAAAAATTATTAATTATTATAACTTTGCTAAATAAAAAAAATAATGTTTAAAATATTTATTCTTATAATATTAATTACCTCCGAAGCTGTTTATGCCGAACCAATAACAATCCCTGATTTATTCAGTACCGGAGTAGATGATCAATATAATGTTCTTCCCGACGGCACTACGGATTTCCATTACCGAATTTTATCAAGTGCTGATATTAGTTTTCCCGGTCCGGATGCGAAGGTTGTTTTATCGACAGGATTTCCTATGGATGCATATCACTGGTGTTTTAACAATGAAAGATCGAAATGGATCGCACCGAGAGTTGATGCGGGCAAATTCAATGAAGTTGGAACTTATGTTTACAGAATTCAATTCGACCTTTCTAAATTTAAAGCCGGGACAGCTATTATAGCAGGGCTGTGGTCTACTGATAATAACGGATTGGATATTTTAATTAATAATAAAAGCACCGGCTATTTTACACCGATAGAAGCATATCACGGAATGTTTCCGTTTGAGATCAGAAGCGGGTTCGCGGATGGTATTAATACAATTGATTTTGTAGTATACAATATAAATGCGCCAACAGGTCTTCGTGTTGAAATCACAGGTAAAGCAGATCCAAAAGAATATGTGTTGAATTAAAAACATATTCCAACATGGTTTTCTAAAATTTGAATTTTAAACCCTCACTATAATTTTCCTCTCAAAATGTTATCTCAACCATATTTATTAAACGGATTTGATTAATCTTAAAAATGATTAATGAAAAAATCCTTGAGCATACTCGATGAATAGCTTATCTTTGTAAAGCAAATTTTTATCGAGAGCAAATAAATAAATTAAAATTCAACTTCCGAACTGTCTGTATATTAGCTTTAGCTCTCCAATAATTATCGGCATGAAGTTGATATCGGAGGATATAACAATGGAAAATTTTATTATTTCTTTTTTTCTTTTCAGCTTCATTGCTTAAAGCACAGCAGTGGGTTTCGATTTATGATAATGGTAAAAATGAATTCGGCTGGAGCATTGTTGTTGATCAGAAAAGTAATTCCTATATTGCAGGGACTATCTAAAACGTTAACCAATTCTCAATTGTAAAAACCTTATATTAAATTTTTAATGAAACTAACAGGAATTGATTGTCAAATACCTTCCAAAAAAGTATTGAATGAAAATATTATTGAGCTAGTAAAACATTACAGCGGATCTTCTTACAATAACAATATTGATGAACTTGAAATTTTTGTGCGAAGATTGCTTCTAACAACTGGCATCAACAGTCGCTTTTGGAGACAGGAAAATGAAAAGCCCATAGATTTTATTATAGAAAGTGTTGAGAATGCTTTGAAGATGTCGGGTCTGCAAAAAAATGATATTGACCTTGTAATTTACTCAAGTATTGACCGGGGTTTTATTGAGCCCGCAAATGCATCGTTTATATGTAAGGCACTTGGCTTGCTTAATGTCAGGAGTTTCGATATAGTAGACGCATGTATGGGCTGGGCTTCCGCAGTGCAGGTAGCAAATTCTTTTCTTATAAGTTCTTCATCCGTAAAATCAGTATTAATAATTAACTCGGAATTTCCTATGGACAGTCAGGGCGCAGTTCTGCCTGATAATTTTAAGATTAAAGATAATGATGAATTAAGATGGAAGTCGGCTTCATTTACTTTGGGAGAAGGTGCATCTGCATGCATCTTTCAAAAAGATGCTTCTGTAAATAATAATTTTGAATTTTTAGAACATGCACAGCATGCCGAATCATGCACTGTTCCACTTCCAAACTATGAAAAGTATATGAGCGATTTGAATGGTAATCTTTGCCAGCCATTGAGTTTTTATGCTTACAGTTCATCACTTATAAAGGACGGTATAAATCCGTCAATAAGTGTTTTGCAGTCTTTGCTAAAAAAATTAAATTACGAACCGAAAATTATTTTTCCGCATTCGGTCTCTAAAAAAATTATTCGGGATGCATCTTTTAAGGCGGGAATACAATCTTTAATATGTTCTTCATTCTCCGATTTGGGTAATCTTGCAACTGTCTCAGTTCCGAGTTCAATAAAAAAAGCATTAAAGGAAAATTTGATTAGTCAAAATGAAAAAGGAGTTGTATGGATTGGGAGTGCAGGTATGAAATTTTCAGCATTTGAAATTCAGCTTTAGTTTCATTTTAAAATAATATTTTAAATACATATTCCCCTTAAAATATGAAAACAAATTCTGAAAAGGAACTATCAAACGAAAATCCTGACATTACCGGGATTGATTTGCAAATTGACAAATCTATTGATAAGTTATGCGAAGTCTCTAACTCTACATCAGGCAACATACGTAGTGTCTGGTCTATTATAGTAATAGTCAGCACACTTTCTTTCGCGGAATTCTGGAATACACAACCTTTCAATTATCCAGCCGAGCGTTTACAATACATTCGGGAAACAATTAAAGATTTGGAAATTAGTTTAGACAAAAAGGATACTACAGATAAATCCGAATTGACGCGAAGCTTGGAATATAATAAGGACCTTCTTGAGTTATTACATAGTAATTATATTAGTAATTTTCAAATAGTGAAAATTCCAATACTGGGAAATACTTTTGATATCATTGATCTTGGAATATTTGCCGGTTTTTCATTCATCGTTCTTTTACTTATCTTAAAGTATATGTTAATGAGGAAAGTCAGAAATCTTAAAATCGCTTTTATTGCTGTTACAAAAAGATATACTGATAATGCCGACGAGAATTTCTTTAAAGATTATTTGGATAAAAATAATCACAGAACGAAAATATTGAAAGCAATTAATTATACCAGAAGAAAATATCATTATAATGTTCTTTATATGAATGAGATTTACAATAATCCCGGAGAAGTTACAGATGTAAAATCAACAGTAGAAAAAATTATAGTATTTTTAAGCAATCATATTGTCTATATACCGTTTGTGATGTCGATATTGTTATTTCTAAATCATATTGCTAATCTTTTTATTAATCGCTGGAGTTTTTATAAAGAAAATGACATTTTTTTAATCATAATAAATATTGTATACTTAATTCTGATATATATGCTTTCAAAAAAATGTGCCGATCAATCTAATAAATTAGAAGAGTTATATGATATTTTTCAAAAAAAAAATTACCGGTTTACGGAATAATAAATAATTTATAAAGCGTAGGAGCATCCGGTCCTAAAAACAAATTTATAGTTATCAGTTGTAACAAAATTAATTTAAAAAGCATAGGTTGCTATTCTCGTAATTATAAAAATCACTTAGCATCCAATCTGTAATTTAAAACAATTTTTCCTGTCTGGTCTATAACATCAAGTACAGCATAATCTTCATCACCGAAATAAAAACTTATTCTTCCATATGCGTGCCCGTCATCATTATAACTTCCCTGGTTCCATATATTGTAACCGGCAAGCTGTGTGAGCAAACCGAGCTTTGAATTCTTTGTATCAAGATTGGAACTGCTTATCTCCGGGATAACGGAATTCGTACCGTCATCAATATATGAAGAATGTGAATCTCCGCTTACCATTATTACATTTTTGATATCATTGCTATTAATGATGTTAACCAGAAAATCTATGTCCTCAGGAAATCCTGCCCACTTATCGGTAATTCCTTTTTGAACTCTAGGAAACATTTGACTTAACCGTTCATCCTTTAATGCATCTAAATATTTCGGATTAAAAATTACTGTGGAGATAATAACTTTCCATTTTGCGTCAGAATTCTTTAACGAGTTTTCAAGCCATGTCTTCTGATCTTCACCTTCAATTTTAAATCCATTCAAAATTGAGTGCCCTGTTGAAGGATTAAATTTTCCGGCTGCATCTATAGCATTACTATTTGCACTCCTTTGTGTTCTCAAATCAAGAAGAAAAAATTCAACATCTCCAAAACGAAATTTCTGCCAGATACCGTTCCCGGGATTGCCGAGCTTGTAATGAGGAAAAAACATGCTGTATGCTTTTACAGAATTCGCTTTATAAATATTTGTGCCGTCAGCATCATTGCCGGCGAAATCATGATCATCGTATAAATATACAACCGGAAGTTTACTCAGTACGCTGTTATTAAAAGGATAACTGTATGAATATCTGATCCTATAAGTTTCCTCAAGCTTATCTAAAGTTTCATTATAACCTCTGCCGGGTGTTCCAAAATCAGGATAAGTCCAGTCTCCCATCTGAATAAAAAATCTTAATGAGTCTTCTGCAATTACAGGAAAAATATCGGGAGTTGTGGCTCCGTAACCTTGCTGGCAAGAACCGAAACCAAATGAAAAATTAAATTTATTTTCATCCGAAAATGTCCGGAACGAATGTAAGCGGTCTGTAACAGAACCGTCTATCACAGCCCTGTAAAAATATTTCACTCCGGGTGATAAATTGCCGATAGGAATTTTTGTAAAATTAAAATTTGTCTGATCGGAATTTATCTCTTCGGTATAAAAAGGTTCGCTGAATGAGGAATCTTCAGACAATTGAAATCTTATTATCGAAGATTTTTCCGGCTTCACTAAAAACATAGCAGAATTTTCCGTGACTGCTCCTACGATCGGTCCTGAATCAATTAAATTTTCCCGGGGTGCGCTGTTCTTTAACTGAACATCCGTAATGCGTGGTTCATTGTCTTTGAATTTGTTGCCGGAATGATTTTTTATATTTGGATTATTACTTTTACATTGAACTGTTGTCAAAAGCAGAAATAAGTTTAAAGCTAAAATTCGAATCATTAGATTTTATTTTTTCATGTCTGTAACACAGATTTATTCTATTTTTATCCCAATCTATTTAATTGATTAATGATAAGATTAATACCTGAATATAATTTGCAATTTGTCTGCCTGTCGCAGACAGGTAATTTGAAACCTGCAACTTATAATTTGAAACTTTTCATTTCTTTTCTGTACACAATAATTTTTTGACACTGATAACACCTGCCTGACGGCAAGGCAGGCTGATTTTACTGATATCCGCTGATCATTATTAGGAATTGTAAAAAAATCAAAATTCTAATTTACAA